>VGZC01000024.1 GCA_016872725.1 Planctomycetota bacterium | reverse complement strand
GAGACCTGCGACAGCAGGCCGCCCGGTCCCCGGTTCTTGTGTTTCCTTTTGCCTTTTCCGCGCGCCATTTGCGTGCCTCGCGTGCGCCGGGGAACCCGCCCTGCCGCCGCCCTGCGGACCGTTCGTTCGAGAAACGGAAACCGGACTTCCTTCGGAATCGTTCAAGTCTACCAAGATACCCCAGTGGCGAACGGGGGTGCGACCGTTTTGACCGGTTCTTTCGTTCCAGCGGGCCGAATCGGGGTACCGATCCTAATCGCATGGTTCACTTCCGACGCCTCACGATGGAAAGGATCGTCGCCATGGGTCAGTCACGAATGGTCGCCGTCGCGACCGGGCTCGCATGCATCCTCGGAATCGGGCTGATCGACAACGGACGGGCGGTCGGCCAACAGCCCGTTGTGAAGGAGGCTCGGGCGACCGTGCTCGACACGGCGCCCGACGACTCGGAATCGGACGCCCCGGCATGGCCTATCGGATACGAGGCGGCCGTCGAATACGAACGGGACGCGGCTCCCGCGGCGTGTGCGTGCGGCAGCGGCGATTGTTGCGGCTGCGAGAAACAAGCGGCCCTCGCGAAGGCCGTCAAGGAAGCCCACAAGCTGGTCTTCTACGACAACGACTTCAGCTATCTGTGCGATCCGTGCTACGACGGTTGGCACCTGGGCGATAACTGGAAACGACTCGCGGTCGGCGACCATGTGACGCTCGATTTCGGCGGTCAGTACCGCGCGCGATTCCATCATGAAACGAACATGCGCGGACTGGGACTGACGGGTCGCGACGATCGGTTCCTTTTGCACCAGACCCGCGTGTATGCCAATGCGGAAGTCGGCAGCCGGTTCCGGGCATACGCCGAGTACATTGACGCGGAGAGCAACTATGAGAACTTCGCGCCGCGCGCCATCGAAGTGAACCGGTCCGATATGCTCAATCTCTTCGGCGACTACCAGGTCTTCGAGGGCGATACCGGACAGCTTTGGGGCCGCGTGGGTCGTCAGGAGCTGAACTATGGTTCCCAGCGGCTGATATCTACGCTCCCGCTGTGGGCCAACGCGCGGCGGACGTTCGACGGCGCCAAGTTGTTCTGGAAGGGACAGGACTGGAACATCGACGCGTTCTGGACACAGCCGGTGGGCGTGGATCCCCACAACTTCGACAGCCCCATACGGGACCAGGAGCTCATGGGCGTTTTTGGAACCTACAAGGGCTTCGAGAAGGAAACGGTCGACGTCTATTACCTGCGGTTCTACGACAAGCTCGCGCCGAACAGCCGCGAGATCGAGACGATCGGCGGGCGGTGGAAAGGCGAGCAGGACGACTGGCTGTGGGAGACCGAAGGCGGCGTCCAGTTCGGACTCAACACCGACGGATCCGATCGCTCGGCCGGATTCGCGACGGTCGGCCTGGGCCGGCGCGCGAGCGCGTGCCATTGGAAGCCGACGCTTTGGTGCTACTACGATTGGGCGAGCGGAACCGATGATCGGGGGGCGGGAAATGGGATGCACCATCTCCTCCCGCTCGGCCACCGTTACCTTGGTTTCATGGACATCTACGGCCGCAGCAACATCGAAACCCCGAACGTGCTGCTCACCCTTCAGCCGACCGATCGTCTTCAGTTGCTTGTCTGGTACTACTATTTCTTCCTCGAAAACAAGAACGACACGCCCTACAGCGTAACGATGGCGCCGTTCCATTCCGCGGTCGCTCCCGCCGACGCCGATCTCGGCCAGGAAATCGACCTGCTCGCGACGTACCAGCTCACACCGCGAAGCGATCTCGAATTCTGCTATTCGCACTTCTTCGCGGGCGACTACTACGCCCTCACGCCCGGGGTGCCGTACACGGGCAACGCCAACTTCTTCTACACGCAGTGGACACTCAAGTTCTAGAGGCGGCCGGAGGCGCGGGCCGGCCTATTCGCGGAACCACTGCGCGTCGGCGAAGTCGAGGTAGGTTTGCCAGTCGTACGGTGTCACATCGTGCTTGCCCGGCCGGATATGGTAGCTGACGCGGCTCCGAACGACCTCCTTGAGGGCTGGCATCTCCTTGACCGCGATCCCGTCGGTTCCCAAGAGCCGATAGACTCCGTCGGCGCCGAGCGCCGACAGGAATTCGCCGCGAGGATCGGCCCACCGGTCCTCGTCGGCGCTGCACACCAGCACGGGGCGCGGGGCGATGAGCGCGATGAGCGAATGCTGATCGAAGGGCAATTCGGCGACCCGTTCGTTGTAGGTCGGGAACACGTCGTTGAACCAATGGGGAAACGACGTATTGATCCGCCGCACGGTCTCGCCGAACTCGCGCCGGCTGAGCGCGGCGCCGCCGCATCCCGAGTTGTTCGAAACGACGAGCGCGAACCGCTCGTCGCGCGCGCCGGCCCACAGGGCCGTCTTGCCGAGCCGCGAATGGCCCATCACGGCGACATGCGCCGCGTCGATCCGCGCGTCGGTCGCGAAATGATCCATCGCGCGCGAAAGGCCCCAGGCCCACGCGGCGATCGATCCCCATTCATCAGCTTTCGGACCCGTCTGGCCCGGCTCGCAATAAAGGCCGTGGACTCCGTTTTGGAATCCGTCGTCGAAATCGGGGTCGATGTCGCCGTAGTACATCGTCGCGACGCCATATCCCCGCTCCAAAATCGCCTCGATCGGCCATCGCGAACTCGCCGTCCCGCGCGAGGACCCGTTGGCCCGGTTGTCCGTGATTCCGTGCGCCGAGTCGTTTCGGACCCAGGATCGGCACACGCGGATCGCCGGGTCGGCGTGGACCGTGTGGTTTCCGCCGAAGTTGAGCCCGACGAAAAGGGGAACCGGCCCGGTTCGTTTGGGGACATAGATCAGCAGGTCGAGTTCGACGCCATGTCCGAGCGGCAGAACGAGCTGGTTCCGAACGGCCTTGCCGCCGAGGGCCTGATCGTCGCGGTCCCATTCCTGCCAGACCGCGCCGCGCGCGGCGGCCTCCGCCCGCTCGGGCACGCGCCCGAACATCCGCTCTTCGATGAGCCGATACAGCTCGGGCCGTCCCTCCGTCTTCCATTCCTCGGCGGTCGCCACGCGCTTCCCGTCAAGCCGGACAAGGGGATCGGGCAGCGTGTAGGCCGGAACTTTCGACTCGTCGTAGTTCGCGTCGGCGGGTTGGCCCCACACGGCCAGATGGGGCGGCAGCATGACGACACCCAGCGTCAGAAGGAACGAAAACGACCCTTTCGAAGGCAGACGCATTTTCCGCTCCCCCCGCCTCAATAACCGAGAAATCCCTCCAACCGGCGGACGGCATCCGCCGTGCGGTCAGCCACCGTCGTTCGGATCGTTGAGCAACTCCTCCAATCGCGTTTGGAGTGGAGGCGGCAACCGGCCCAGCCAGTTGGCGTCGATCAGGCCTACGGAAATCATGTCCAGGAGATGGACCTGGTCCCTACGGCGAAACGACGTCAGCTTCATCCGGACGAGCTTCTCGAACGGCAAGGTTCGGGCGTCGCCTATCCATTCGGTTTCGCCGAGGTCCGGAACAGGTTCCGGGTAGTCTTCACGCACTTTTTTGCCCGCGAAAACCACATGCACGGCATCGCGTGCCTTGGCGTCCGGGCCGTCCAGGAACATCGTCACTCCGGCCGAGCGGCGATAGATAAACCCCTCGGCCTCCAATGCCGCTATCGCGCGCTCCAAATCGGCTTCGTTCAGAATGATGTCGACGTCACGCGTGTTCCGCACGACGGATTCGTCCACTTGGGATACCCAATGCTGGACGGCGTTTCCACCTATCACGGCATAGGGAATACCGGCGGAATTCAGAGATCGAGTCACCCGTCGCAGGCGATCCCTTACGCTCTCCACCGCTCGTTCAATCCTCTCCCAAAGGGCATCGCCGGTATACTTGATTTCGATCACCATGGCGGTTCGAGAGCCCGTTATTCCGCGAGGGGTGGGAGTTGACCCGCCTTGAGCAGGTCAGCGTAGGTCTTGCCGTCCCCGCATTCCATCGCGCCGACTTTGGCCAGCGCCGCATTGATCGCAGCCATGTCCTTCTCGTTCTTTTTGCCCAACGCCTCCTTCAACGACTTGCCGTAGGCGCTGACCGTTTTCTTGTTCTTGCCTTTCTCGCCGTGGCAAACGCCGCATTTCACGGTCGTCGCCTGCTCCTTGACTTTCTCGTATGTGGCCGTGAACGCCTTGAGATATTGCGTGCGCGCCTCGACCTTCGAAGATCCGCCCCACGACCCCAGCCCGAAAACCACCGCGCCCGCCGCAAGGCCGACGACAAACCTGTTCATGAACGGTTCTCCCGACAATTCAATATTCGATCCTATGTCCCAATGCGACCGTGGGCCGGAAAGCACCTCCTCCCCGACCGGAATCCAGGAACGTTGATTAAAATCCGCAGCCTCGGGCCTGTCAATCTTGCCACGATGGACCGCCCGTAGCCACGCCCGCCCGTAGCCACGCCCGCCCGTAGCCACGCCCGCCCGAGCGTGGCCGAATCAAAGCGCGTCTCGGCCACCGTCTGGCGACGGTGGCTACCATCGTGGCTACCAGCCCGTAGCGACTTCCTCGACTTCGAGTTTTGGCGCGCCGTTTGCTCTTGCGTGGTGATTCGAGCCCCGCGCCGGTCGAATTGACAGGCGCGTGTCGAGGCGTTGGTCCACCGTGTCCGAGATCGACGAGCCATGTCGGAACCCAATACGCCCACACCTCAGTCCCTGGAAGGCCGGTTGCTCGTCGCGTCACCCTACGTTCCGCACACCCATTTCGCGCGGACCGTGGTCCTCGTCGTTCGGGCCCGCGAGCAGGGAACGAAGGGCATCATTCTGAATCGGCCATTGGGTCCCCTAGGGAACGCCGTCTGGAAGCATGTGGGGATCGAGGGCGAGCGGCCGGACCGGCCCGTCTTTTTCGGTGGTCCCATCGCCGGTCCCCTCGTCGCCCTCCATCAAGACGAGTCCCTCGGTGAATACCGGCTCGGCGCGAACCTCTTTGTCGCGTCGAACGCATCCCATGTCGGGCAGCTCGTCGAACGATCCCCTGACAGTCCCCTGCGGGTTTTTGTGGGCCATGCGGGTTGGAGCGCTGAGCAGATCGCGCGGGAGGTGCGGCAAGGCGTTTGGATGGTCCTTCCGGCGGACGCGCGAGCGGTCTTCGCGTGGGACGTCGATCTATGGTCCACTTCGATCCGGCGTGTCGGCAGGCGGGTGCTCGAGTCGTTCCTGTCTCGGGCCGCGCTCGGGTCGGACCCCAATCGAAACTGACCGACCGCCTTCCGTCTCCGCCGCGAATCAACGGCTGCGAACGCCGGCCGAATATCGGGAGCGGGTGAATGCCGAAACGCTCGGCAAGGGCATTCGCCTCCGAATCGCCCAGGACGGTGTCCGCCGATTTCTCTATCTCAAGGCAGGCCCCTAGGTCGGCCATGGCCTTGCCAAGGGGCGTTTCACCACAAAGATCTCGGAGGGATTCGTCCGTCCGGGAACTCCGTGGCCTCGCGACGCTTCGTTCGCGGAACTCCGTGCGGGAGTGTGACGGAAAGACGAATCACCGTTTTCCTCACCTCTTGCCAAGGAGCCATGTGTGTTCACGCTCACCGACAACGTGATCTTGCCCGCCACCATCACGGGATCTTGGCCTCGGCCGCGCTGGTTCGACGTCAGCATGTGGGGAAAGCCGCTCGACACCTGTATGCTTGACGTCCGTTGGCGCGAGAAATTCCAGGACGCACTGGCCGTCGTGGTGAACGAGCAGGAGCGGGCCGGCTTGGATATTATCTCGCACGGTGATTTTCACTGCGACGAGGATATGGCGGGCCGGTCGTGGCACCACTACCCGCTCCAGCGCTGGGCCGGTCTGGAGGGCGATCATCCGCAGTCGGACGCCACGCGCAGCGAGTGGCTCCGGTATCCGCCAGGCACGCTGCTGAACGAAATCTACACCGCCTGGCGCTGGCCGCGTGTCGTCGGCAAGATCGAGCATTGTCCGTTGGACTACGCCAAGATCTGGCGGATGTGCCAGGCCAAAGCCCGCAAGCCGGTGCGTTTCGGCACGTGCGCCTCACAGGTCATGGGCCTGTTTCTCGATATCCGGACCGATCGATACAAGGACAAGCGGGAAGTCGTCTGGGACATGGCCGTCGCCATGAACAAGGAACTCCTCGATCTGCGCGATGCCGGCTGCCGGTGCATCCAGATCGAAGAACCTTGTTTCCATTTCATGGCGAACACGCTCGGGGCGGAGCACGAGGAGGTGAAGTTCCTCGTCGAGGCATTCAATCGCGAAGTCGACGGCCTCGATGACGTGGAAATCTGGATCCACACCTGCTGGGGCAATCCCAACATGCAACGCGTCATGGAGGATACGAGCTACGCGGCCTCCGTCGAACTCTACCTGAACGAAGCGAAGGGCGACGTCTGGACGGTGGAAATGAAGGACCGCAACTTCAAGGACATCGAACTGCTGGCCCGAGTGAAGGACTCGGGGAAAAAGATCGCGGTCGGCGCGGTCAGCCACCGGTCGCTTCAGGCCGATCGTCCCGAAGATGTGGCCCGGGCCATTCGCGCGGCCCTTCAGCATATCCCTCCCGAGAAACTCGTCGTCTCGACGGATTGCGGCTTCGGCCGGCAGGGCTGCAATCGGGAAATCGCGTTCTACAAGGCCGCGTCGATCGCGCAAGGATGCAATATCGTGCGAAAGGAACTCGGGTTCGAGACAACCCACATACCCGCCGCCGATCCGATCCTGCAGACCGACATCGTTCCTCCGGCCGAATAGGACGATTGCCTCCGCGTTTCCCGATTTCATCCGCAACGCGCGTTCTTGGAGCCGGCCCCATTGTGCGATACGGACCGTTCTGCAGAATAACGGCATCGGAAGGCAAGGCATCCGCAAGATAAGGCCCCGGCGGGCCTCTCTGGGGAGTTCACCGCGATGGGCGAGACATTGTTGGGTCTGGCGGGAATCACCGTGCTGCTGTTCGTCGTCACTGGCGTCATTGCCTACATTCTGTACGGCAAATAACGGGACGGAAGCAAACCGCACGGCGAGTGTGCCGATCGGCCGGCGATCATTCGTCGCGATTGCCGAGCAGACCGGCCCGCATGAGATAGTAGACGATCGTAAGGACCGTCGTGACGACGGCCGCGACATAGGTCAGCGCGGCGGCGTTCAACACCTTGTCGATCGCGTACCGCTCATCCATGTCCACAATGCCGGCTTCCACAACGAGCCGCTTGGCGCGGGCGCTCGCGTCGAACTCGACGGGCAACGTGACGAGTTGGAAGAGGAGCACGGCGCTGAAGAGGGCCGCGCCGATCAGGACGACGAACGGACTGATCGCCAAGCCGACCGCCATGACGATCCAGCCTAGATTCGAGCCGATGCCGGCGAGCGGCACGAGGGCGCTGCGTATCCACAGAGGTGCGTAATTCCGGGCGTGCTGGATGGCGTGCCCGGCCTCGTGCGTCGCCACACCGATCGCCGCCAGCGAATGGCCCGCATACACGTCCTCGGACAAGGCAAGTTCCTTCGAGACCGGATTGTAGTGGTCGGTCAAATAGCCGTTCACGGGCCGGATCTTCACGTCGTGGATGCCCGCCTGCTCGAGGAGCACCCGGGCGGCCTCCGCCCCCGAGAAACCATGCCGCGAACGGACTCGGGAATAACGCGCGAAACGCGTCCGCACCAGGAAGCTGGCGAGCCCACCGATGATCAGCCCGGGAAGGACCACCATGATGAAGTATCGCGGGTCGACGTGGAACATGGTTCGTCTCCTTGTGGTTGTGGTTTCTCCCAATCATACCGCACAACCGTCGATCAGGTCACGGCATGCGGCCGATTCACGACGGCCCGGCCGATCCGCGGAACGCGGGATCCGGCCCTAAGCCGTTTTATGGAAATGTTCTAGGAATCTCCTCGCCGAGCGAGTATTCCGTTGAGGACGAGTGCGCCGAGCAGGACAAGGCCCATGAGGAATGGGCGGATCCGGTCGTCCCATTCGAGCTGCACGACGAGCGCATTGAGTCCGACCTGGAGCACACTGTAGGTCAGGACGCCGATGAGTGTGCGACCGATGCCGCCTTCGCCGCCGAACAGGCTGGTTCCGCCGAGGACGACGCACGCGACGGCGCTGAGCAGGAGGTCGGCGTTTTGATCGAGGGTGACGCTTTCGAGCCTGCCGGCGTTGACGAGTCCGCCGATACCCGCGGTCCACCCGCAGATCGCGAGGCCTGCAACAACGATGCGCGACGTGCGGACGCCGGCGAGTCGCGCGGCCTCGCGGTTGCCGCCCGTCATGTAGACGAAGCGCCCGAACCGCGTGTGCTTGAGCGTGAGGTGTCCCGCGAGGAGTACGGCCGCCGCGACAAATACGCTGTAAGGCAGCGAGAAACCGCCGCCCAAAGGGATCCGGTCGTTGCCGATCCGCTTGAGGATTCCGGGCACGGCGAATTTCTCGCTGTTGGTGATCCAGCGGGCCATCCCGTCGGCGATGTTCATCAGGGCCAACGTGATGATGAAACTCGGCAAACGCGATCCCACCGTCACGACCCCCGACGCGAGTCCCAATAAGAGGCTCGAGAGGAGGGGCGCCGCGATGACGGCCGCAACCACCCACCAGCTCACCGGTCCGTCCCCTCCCTCGCCGGCCGCGAATGGACACTCGAAGAGGACTCCGCACGCGCAGGCCGTCCACAGGGCGACCATGCCGACCGACAGGTCGATCTCGCCGCAGATCAAGACGAAGGTCAAGCCGACCGAAACGATCGCCAGGACAGCGCCTTGCTGGAGGACGAGTCGCAACGTGCCGGGCTGGAGGAACCCGCGCGTCGTCAGCGCGAAGAACACGACGATCGCGGCCAACGTGACGAACGGCGCCCAGTCACTCGGTTCGCCCCACCATCGGCCTCGCCGGACCGTTTTCAAGACCCTTTCGATGTCGCGCGGTACGTCGGTGGTCATACGGCTGTCGTCCACTCCCAATAGGAACCCGGAATCCGATACGCGGCCGAACGCAATCGCGGTGAAACGAACGAGGGGGCGCCGCGCCTAGGCTGAACGCAGGAGTTGACCGCGATCGACCGATTCGCCCGCGAACTCGCGGACAATCGTCCCCCGACGCATGACGAGGATCCGGTCACAGTGGGCCAGCAGCAACTCGGGTTCGGTCGACGCGATCAGGACGCCCGCCCCTTGATCGCGCAGTTCCCGCACAAGCTTCAAGACTTCTTGCTTCGCTCCGACATCCATGCCGCGCGTCGGTTCGTCCATCACGAGGGCGCGGATCGGGCCGAGGAGCCATTTGGCGAGCACGACTTTTTGTTGGTTTCCGCCGGATAGGGATCGAACGGGCCGCGTCGGTTCGCGGGGTACGCAGCCGACTCGATCCAGGACCGGCAACGCGGCGCGGATCTCCTTCGCCCGCGTGATCCACGCTCCGACGGCCGAACGGAGATGCGCGAGCGTGACGTTCATGAAAATGGGCGCCGACCGCACGAGGGTCGCGGCGCGGTCGGCGGCCACCAGCACGAGCCCTCGCCGCACGGCCGCGTGGGTATCGCCGAGCGGAACGGAGCGGTCTTCGAGTCGCACTTGGCCCGTTCGCGGACGCAGCGCGCCGGCCAGCGCGTGCGCCAGTTCCTGGTGTCCGGCTCCCACGAATCCGTACAGGCCGACGCATTCGCCGGCGGCGACTTGCAGCGAGATCTCCCGAAAGAAAGGCTCGCGCGTGAGTCCGCGCGCGTCGAGGACCGTCGGCCCGGCGCTGCGCTCGGGCAGTTCCATGGCCCGTTCGTAGCCCGCTTCCTCATCCTCGACGTTCCGCCCGAGCATCGCGTGGACGATCGAATGTTTCGTCATCGCGCCCGCGTCGAATGTGCCGACGCGGCGCCCATCGCGCAGCACGGTGACGCGATCGCAGATATCGAGAACATCCTCGATGAAGTGGCTGATGTAGACCATCGCGACCCCCCGACGCCGCAACTCGCGAAGGAGTCCGAAAAGCCCGCGCGTCTCGGGAGGGCTGAGCGCGCTCGTCGGTTCATCCAGGATCAGGATCCGAGCGCCGCTGTGGATCCCCCGCGCGATCTCGACCATCTGGCGCAGGACGAGCGGACAACTATCGAGCCTTCGGCGCACGTCGATGTCGATCCCCATTTCGGCGAGGTACGCCGCCGCCGTCGCGCGCATCAAGCCCCATCGGACTCGACCGAACCGATCGACCGGTTGGCGCCCCAGAAAGAGGTTCTCGGCGACGCTGAGCGATCCGATGCCCGACAACTCCTGGTGGACCATCGCGATCCCGTGCCGCGAGGCCGCGCGCGGACTGCTCAGGTCGGCCGGCCGCCCGTCGATCACAACGCGGCCCTCGAACGACGGCAGCGCGCCGGCGAGGATGCGCATGAGCGTGCTCTTGCCGGCTCCGTTGCTGCCGACGAGCCCATGGGCCGAGCCGGCGGGCAACTCAAAATCCACGCCGTCCAGCGCGGCCGAACCGCCGAACCGTTTCGAAATGCCCCGGCACTCGAGCAGCATCGCGCGATCCCCGTCAGACAATGCCGTGGCGTGGATCGGCGAGATAGAGCATGGCCTCGAGGTTGCCGGTATCCTTCGTGACCAACGGGCCGGGCGTAATGACCAGCTCCGGCACCTCGTCGATCGACTCCCGATTCCGCGCGATGAACTGGCCGATCGTCAGCGCCGTGCGGTGGATGCGGCAGACCGGATTGACGGTGGTGGCGGCGAGCGTCCCGTCGCGCACGGCGAAAAGTCCCTCCTTTTGCCCATCGACGGCCGTGATCACCATGTCCTTGTGGATGGAGTTGGCGAGCGCGGGGATGCAGGCGAGCGCCATGTCGTCGCTGTGGAAGAACGCGCCGGCGATCGGTTCCTTCTCCTGCTGCAACATCGATTCGAACGCATCCCGCGCCTTCTGTTTTTCCCAATCGCACCAGACGACTCCACCACCAACCACCTGGACATCGGGGAATTCGCGCAGCACCTGTTCGAACCCTCGGCGTCGATCGCGAGCTCCGCTGTGCGCGCTGAGCCCACCGATATGGATGACGCGCCCTTTGCCGCCGATCCGCCGCATCATGTCGCGCGTGCTGCTCTCGGCCATGAAAACGTGGTCGGGAGTGACTTCCATCCAGACCCCCGTCTCGCGCATCTTGTCCATCGGAACAACCAGCGTATCCATCGAAATGACCGGGACGCCTCGCTCCTTGAGATACCGGACGGGTGGAGCGAGGGCGTCGATGGCGACCGCCTGAAAACAGCAGAAATCCCAATCCTGGTCGACGATCTGATCGATCTTGTTGCGTTGCTTTTCGGGATCGAATTCCCCGTCGAACCACTGGACGTCGACGCCGAGCAGGCCGCCCCACAATTCGGCCGTCTGTTTGCCGAGCGCGCACCACGTGCTTTGGAGGCCCGCGTTGGAGAACGCGGCTCGAAGCGGTTTGCGATCGGAAGGTCCCGTTCCCGTGGCCGCCTTGTCCGGCGACCCGCCACAACCGGCCGCCATCGCGGCCGACGCGCCCATCGCTCCGGCCAGAAAACCCCGCCGCGTCGCGCGGTCCGGCAACCGGTCCGAATCACCGTGACGTCCGCCAACCCCCGCCGCGCCCCGTGCCGTGCTGCTGGCCCGCGCGCCTGGTTCGATCGGTTCGTTCACGTTCGCTTCATCATGCGTCACGGCGTCACCTCATCCGATTCCGCGTTGCGGCCGCGCGGCGTGTTGGATCCCACGATGCGTCCCATGTTAGCCTATTCGAGTTCGCGGTAGAGCGCCTCGTACCGCCCGACCATCGCCTCGATGGAGAATTCCCGGCCGATGCGCTCCCGTCCCGCTCGGCCGATCGCTCGGGCCCGCTCTGGGTCGTTGAGCAGTTCGAGCGAATGGCGCGCGAACTTCGCGCGGTCGCCCACGGGGAATAGGCAGCCCGTTTCCCCATGCGTAATCAAGTCGCGATTGCCGGGAATGTCCGACGCCACGACGGGAATCCCACGCGCCATGGCTTCCATCATCCCGTTCGATTGGCCTTCATATCCGCTCGCGTTCCAAAACAGGTCGAAATGAGGCAGGAACCGCGCCGCGTCCGCCCGATGGCCGAGGAAATGGACACGGGGCACGGATTCGATCTTCTCGGCGAACCGCTCGAGCCGCTCATGCTCCGGACCGTCTCCCAGGACGAGCACGTGGACGTTCTTGTCGATCACGGCGATCAGGTCCGAAGCCCAGATCATGTCCTTATGACGCTTTTGCGGCCACAATCGGCCGATCGCGCCGATGAACCGCACGTTCGCGGGAAGATCCTCCCTGCAACGCAATTCGCCCTGCAATGCGGCGATCCAGTCGGACCGTGATTCGACCGGTTCGCCGTCCGACGGCAACGCGACGCCGTTGGGAATGATCGTGAACCGATCGGCGGGGATGCCGTGCCCGGCATAGAAGTCGCGAACGCCCGAACTGTTCGTCACCATGCGGTCGGAGAACCTCGCCAGGTGACGGTCGATGGCGAGCTGATGCCACGATTTCCAAGGGTCGACGCAGCGCTCGCTCGCGACGATGCGCCGCACACCCGCCGACCGGGCGGCTTGTCGCCCGTAACTGTTGGCCGCGAACAACCATGTCTGGACCAGATCGGGTGCGAGCCGGCGGATCGCCTTCCGAAGCCTCCAATAGGCCGCCGGATCGACTTTCCAGGCCTTCTCGACGCACGCGACGTCGATCCCCGCGTCGCGAAGGGGGCCCGCCATCGGGCCCAGCCTCGTGAGCGCGCACACATGCACGTCGAACGCGCGACGATCCAGGCCGCAGGCGAGCAAGGCGAGCTGTTTCTCGGCTCCCGCCTGATCAAGGGTCGGAATCACATGCAGGACGCGCAACGCGACCTCCTTCAGTCTCCGCAGCGACGGCGCATGACCGCCGCCATTCTACCCAGGACTCGATTTGTCCGCGAATGGGCCCACGTCGGATAGACGTCCCCGATCACTCAGTGCGCCGGAAACGACTCAAGACAGGACACCCCGGATCCAAGACAGGGATCCAAGACAGGACACCCAACTTCCCCGCCCGACGTGTGAACCTGGGTGTCCTTTTTCATGTTTGCGTAGTTGCGTCGTTTGTCGCAAATAACCCAAATTGCGCATTTACTGCTAATTGCTTCACCGAGCGACCAGTCGGAGACGGTCTGGCAGGAAGTGGGTGTCCCGTCGCAGAGAGTCCCGTCGCAGAGAGTCCCGTCGCAGACGACTCTGCCGGTTTTCCCCAAGTGTGCCGGTCGGGCAGGCGATAACTTCCATAGCGGTTGTACGACCGGTCGGTGCCGGTCCGCGCCTTGAGACGGAGAAGGACCCGGCCTGATGGTGCGTTTTCGCGTTTCGTTCGTCCCGTGCGCCTTGCTCGCCCTCGTGCTTGCGGGATGTGCTAACCGGCGGGGTGGCTGTCCAGGCATCTGCGCAGGCGATACGTCGTCACTCGGACCGTCGTCCGCCGCTTGGTCGGAACTTGACGCATTGAGCGAATCGGAACGGGCGTTTCCCGCGCCGGTCCTGCCCGAGGACGGCGAGATCGATGCCGTATTGCTCGATGCGACTCGAACAGACGTCGAATACCGGCGGATAGGTCCGAGGGAGGCGGCGTGCCGCGCGGCGAGGCACGCTCCATTGGCCCGGTTGCTCGAATCCGAACAGGACGCGCTCCGCGTCGCGAGTTGGTGCGATCCGAGTCGGTCGTGCGGCGAGTCGTTGCATGGGGAACTCCTGGTTCTGCAAGCGCGCGAGAACCGCAATGCGGCGGCGGCTCAAGCCCTGCATGCGCTTTACGGATTGGCCGAAGGCGAATCGGCCGCCGAGGCCCTCGATCGGGCGATCCGCGTGATGGACGACGCGATCCGCGACGTGCGGCGACTCCGCGAGGAAGGCGTCGCGGCTGGAATGGACGAGGGAACGTTGGCGAGAAAACGGCTCGATCTCCGCGAACAGCGCGATGCGCTCATCCCGGCGACGGAGAAACTCAACAGCCAACTCGCCGCCGCGATCGGCCTGCCGCCGGACGGCGCCATGCGGCTTTGGCCCGACGTCTCGTGGACCATCCGCGCTCGGCTCCCGCCGCTCGACCGGGCGCTCGAAACGGCTTCGGTCGGCCGCGCGGACTTGATTGCCGTGCGGCGCGTGCGCGACGGCCTGGATACGGATACGGTGTCGGTTGCTCGATCGGTGCTCGCCGGCGTGCGACCCGAGTTGGGCACGCCGACCATGCCGACCGGCTTATTGTGGCGCCGCGCCGTTTGCGACTGCCTGGCCTGCGAAGAGCCGGTTCGCCGCGATCAGATCGACGTGTGGCTCGCCTACCATGAGACGGCCGTCGCGGATGAGGTGCGCCGCGCGTGGCAAGACCTGGCGGCCGCGCTGGGGAGCGTCGCTCGGAGCGGCGATCGGTTGGAGAGCCTCGACCGGCGCATCGCGGAACTCAAGATCCTGCGCGGCGCCGGCGCCGCGTCGGTGTGGGAACTGGCTTCCGCCGAGGTCGAACGCATCCAAGCGGAAGCGGACGTTCGCCGCAAGGTCGCGTCGCTGCGGCGCGCGGAAGTCGAGTTGGACCGCGTTCAAGGCCTGCTCGCGATCGCGTGCGGCTTCGGCGATCCGCCATCGAACGGGACGACGAGCCTGTTGGACGGCGATTCGGCGTTCGGACCGGGAGGCCCTTCCAAGGCCGACGATGATTCCGAGGGCGGCGCGCGGGCCGAACCCAGGGAATCCTCCGACCGCGACGCGAGTTCCGAGTCCCGTTCGCGGCCCATCGAAGCGCGCCGCGCGTCGGCCGAACCCAAGAGGCCGATTACTGGCGCATGAAGAGCATGCGGAGCAGTTCCTCCTTGAACGGCTTGCTCGCTTCAATGGCCGCCTGGAAATCGTCCTTTCCGAGCGAATAGAGAACGACGGGCGAGCGGGCGCGCACCGTCGCGTTGCGCGGGGCTCCCGTCAACAAGGCGGCTTCACCGAAATAGTCGCCGGTCCCCAGCGCGACATTGGTGCCGGGATCGTCGATGCCGCCCACCAGGACATCCACTTCGCCTTCACGAATGAGATAGAACTTGTCGCCCGCGTCTCCTTTTTGAATGACCGCGGCGCCGGCCGGGAACGACTCGACGATCATCTTGTCCGCGACGTCGCTCAACGCTCCGGGCGTGAGCTGTGCGAAGGCCGAACCGCGTCGCAGGAATTCGCAAATCACCGACGATTCCTGCGGCATGACATTCGACTTGATTCGCCCGTCGACCATGCTGATGATCCGGTCGGCCACGTCGAGGATCCGATTGTCGTGCGTGACCATGATGACCGTGGTCCTTTGTTCCTTGGCGAGTTCCTGGAACAGGGTGACGACCTCGCGTCCCGACGCGCCGTCGAGCGCGGCGGTCGGTTCGTCGGCAAGCACGAGTTTCGGTCGATGGGCAAGCGCGCGGGCGATGGCGACCCGCTGCTTCTGGCCGCCCGACAGGGCTTCGGGCTTGTAGTGGATCCGATGGCCGAGGCCGAGCCGGGCGAGCATGGTTTCGCCGAGCCGCTTCATCTCCGCGCGCGAGTGCCCGAACAGTTCGAGGCCCATGCGGACGTTTTGGAAGGCGGTCAGCGATTGGAACAGGTTGTGGGCCTGGAAAATGAAGCCGATCTCGCGCCGCGCGCGCGTCGCGTCGCGCGCCGTCACGCCCCGCAATTCGCGTCCCAGCAGAGTCAGGCTCCCCTCCTGGACGGTCCGGAGCGCGCCGAACAGCGTGAGCAGCGTCGTCTTCCCCGAACCCGACGGCCCCGTCATGATGACGATCTCGCCCTCGTAGACGTCGGCATTGTTGTCGAACAGCACCTGTTTCCTCAGGTCGCCCTCGCCGTAGTAATGCTGCACACCCCGCGCGCGAACCACCACACCCCGGTCGTCGCCGGATGTTCCGCCGACGAACCGCCTCGACGTCGTGGCTCGGATGACCTCGGTGGAACTCATCATCGCTTGGATTCCCATCCCGCCTAGAAAAGCGACGCCGGATCGGCCGCCAGCAGGCGACGCATGGCCAAGATGCCCGAGACGGTGCACATGAGAAGCGTCGAGCCGAGGACGACGGCCGCGACCCAGGGACGGAAAACGACCATCAAACCGGTCGCCTTCGCGATGCCCGCGTACAGGAACATGCTCGCAAGCGCGCCCGGCACGAAACCGAACAGCGACAGGTACAGCGACTGGCACGCGACCAGACCCACGAAATACGACCGCCCGTAACCGATCGCCTTGAGCGTCGCGAATTCACCCATATGATCGTCGAGGCTCGCGTAGATGATCTGATAGCAGATGATGACGCCGACAACGAATCCGATGATCGTCCCCGCGACGAAGATATAGCCGATCGGCGTATTCAGCAGCCAGAACGCGCGCTCGTTGCGCTCGTATTCCGCCTTGTCCAGAACCTTCACAT
Organism: Planctomycetota bacterium; assembly: GCA_016872725.1. Taxonomy (GTDB): domain Bacteria; phylum Planctomycetota; class Planctomycetia; order Pirellulales; family Pirellulaceae; genus VGZC01. Next base: position 62,401 of record VGZC01000024.1, on the reverse strand, counting down.
CGTTCGGGAGCAAGCGTTCGAGCCTGGCGCGGACCTCGGGCACCGACGCCCCGGGTCCGACCTGCACGGCGCCGATATCGACAACGCTCAGCGGATCCTCGCCGCCCGCGCCCCATGGAAAATACCGTGCGAAGTTCTGGTCGGACATGATCAGCGTTCCCGTCGTCGCGAAGTCGGTGCTCAGCGCGAACCGCCCGACGAGCCGGATTCGCCGCCCGGACAATTCGCCCGTGAAGTCGCCAGGCGGTTCGGTCGGTCCGGGAAAGCGGTATTCCGCCTTCGACGTCGTGTCGTAGGCGGCCGTATCGGGCCCCAACAACTCGGATGCCGCCGATTCAACGCCCGGCAGGTCGAATAGGGGTTGCCGCGGGTCGAACGCGAGGACGCGGATCGGATACCCCTTGTCGCGAGCCGGTCGAAGGACGGCCACGGCGTTCTCGATATGGATCGGAATCACCCGCACGTCGCCGCCCGCACGGGCTTGCTCGATCCGCTGCCGGGGGAATCGCGCCCGCGCGACGAGCGCGGATGTCGACCGGTTCAGGATGAACAGGTCGGCGCGGATTCGGCGGATCACCGCGGTCGTGCTGTCGAGCAGGGCGGCGAGGAACCCCAGCTCCATGAAGATCAGAAGCACCGCGAACCCCACGCCGCCGACGGCGACCAGCAACCGGCGAGGCCGGTGCGTGAGGTTCTTCAGGGCGAGGGGAGTTCGCTCATTCATCGGTCGCCGTTCACCTCGTTCAAAACAGGGCCGCGGGATCGGTGCGGAAGAGCCTCGACACGGCGCCGATCCCCGATAGGCCGCACATCACCACGGCCAGCGCGAAGACGAGCGACCCATCGAACCATGTCATGTGGATCGGCATGCGCGTGTTGGCCGCGGTGATCACGTACAGTACGTGCGAACAGACGTAGCCGGGAACGAATCCGAGCAGAGCGAGCGTCAAGGCCTGTTGGACGACGACCCGAACCAGGAATGCGTTGCCGTATCCCATCGCCTTCAAGGTCGCGTATTCCGGCAGCAGATTCGCCACGTCGCTCGAAAGGACCTGATAGACGATCGCCGTGCCGACGAGCAACGCGACGGCGATGCCGATCTGGAAGATCAGGCCATACGACGTCTTGGTCACCCACTGGTCCCGTTCTTGGCTCAGAATCTCATCCCGCGAGAGCACCTCGACGTCGGTCGGCAACGATCGACGCAGTTCGCCGGCCGTCGACTCCGGCGATGCGCGGGCGGCCGGGTCGAGCATAAGCAGTCCGAGCGTCACGTCGTCGACCGTCCGGCCGGGGTATATTTCCTGGAAACCGTCCTCGGAAACCATGACCGATCCGTTGGCCGCGAATCCGGCTCCCATCGCATAGTGCCCGACGATCCGGACATCGTGTCCCGCGATCGTCGCCTTCGCTCCCGCGCGGACATCGGCGTCGCCGAACATCACGCCGTCGACCGGGCCGTACTCGGGCCTCGTAAGCCGGTCGACCAGGATGCGCTCGGGTGAAGTCAATTGCCCGGCGGCGAGTCCGCGCAGCGCGCCCTGGCGGAAGACTCCGGCTCCGGGCGGAACACCGAGCATCAGGATCCCGTTCTTCTCGCCGGTGCGGTCGTTTCGCCACATGCAAATACCGACATGGAGCGGATTCGCCTCGGCGATCGCCCGATGGGAGAGCGCCTGATAGAGGCGCGCCCGGGGGAACTGACGCGCCTCGGCGACACGCAAATAGTCCCGCGACCGGATGCAGATGTCGAAATCGAGCGCGTCGTAGAGCAGCGTGGCGCTCCGTTCGAGCGAGCGGAAGAAGCCGAGCTGCATGAAGATGAGGACAACGGCGAATGCGACGCCCGCCGCGGCCACGGCCGTGCGGGCCGTCTCGTGCGCCAGATTCCGCCAGGCGAGGTTGATTCTCATGGCGCCATCGAGGCCGGCTTACCCACGAGGAACTGAACGTCCACCTGCAGATTGACGAACCGCGCGGCTTTCGCGCAGTCCTCCGCCGCCAGCTCGACACGCACCTCGAACGTGTGCCGATCGGTCGCCGCGAACGGATCGATTTGCCGGAGTTCGGGAGTGGCGGCCAGCGCGCCGACCTCGACGACCTTTCCGCGCAGCGGTACGGGCTTACCGCCGTCGCCGAAGGCCCGGCTGTGCACCCGCGCCTCGTGCCCCACTTCGATGCGCCCGACCTGATCGAAGGCGACTTCCGCGACGCACACCATGCGCGACAGATCGGCGACCTGCAAAAGGGGGCGCTGTCCGATCCGTTCGCCCGCCTTCGCGAACACGCGGACCACCTGGCCGCCCACGGGGGACCGGAACGTCGATCGCTTCCAACGCTCGTCCGCCTCGCGTTCCTGGAGTTCGAGTGAATCGAGTGGATCGGATTTCATGACCTGCGCGACGGCCAGTTCGGCCTCGCCGTACTGCGATTCGGCGACGCGTCGGCGGTAGTCGGCCGCCACGCGTTCGGACTCCCGCTCGGCCTCGGCGGCGGCGAGTTCGGCCTGCGCCTTGCGCAGCAGGAGCTGTTGTTGTTCGAGCTCCCGCATCGAGACAAGTTGCGGCGCGTCGCGCACCAGCACCGTCGTACGCTCGACGTCACGCTCCGACTGTTCGACCACCGCCTCAAGCGCCTCGATCCGACGCTCGATGACCCGTTCGCCGAGCGCGGCCGTTTCGCGCGCTTGTTCGACGAGGAGCCGCGCGGACGCGAGTTTGGCGCGGGCCGTTTCGGTCTCGGCCTCGAGCCGATCGCGGGCCTCCCGCCGTTGTTCCTTCAATAGGTCCCGCTCGGCCGCGCGAAGCAACTCGCTTTCGAATCGGCCGAGCGGCGAGCCGACATCGACCGATTGGCCTTTGACGACCAGGAGATCGACGAGCCGGTCGCCGGGCGTGCCGTGGAGATCCACAAGTCCGTCGGCGGGCGCGACGCGGCCGAGCGCCCAGACCGATTCGCGTTCGGGCGCCGCGCCGGACGCGGCGGGCGCGGGATCGGAGACCGGCGGTTCCGATTGAGGCCGGATCCACCGCGTCAGCTCCGCGCGGAACACGTAGGCGGCGACCGCCATACCCGCGATCAGGCCGACACCCAGGAGACGCTTCACGATACGGCTGTCCTTTTGGGGCGAAACGACCGGGACGCTCGTTCCACGTAGGGTCCTCTTGGGGGCGAAACGACCGGGACGTTCGTTCCACGCAGGGGCCACGGCCTATCTAGGTATGGACCGTCCGCCGGACCCTGTCAAGCTTCGCGGCGCGGACCGGTCGATCCGTCGGACGGGCCTGGGTCGAACGGCCCGGTTGCTTCGGTCGTGCGGGCGCGGCGCCCCCCGCGCTTACCGGCCGCGACTACCCCCGGAAATACAGCCAGCACGCGACAACGCCGGCGGCGGCGAGCCACGAGAGGCCGATGTTGACCGTCCGTTCGGTGCGTTCGGCGGCCTTCGCGTTCGGCGCTGTCGCATTTGGGGCTGTCGCATTTGGGGCTGTCGCGAACGTGAGACCTGACAGAGTCTTGTCACTTGGCGGCCGTGTCGCGAGACTCACGGCCGCCTGGACCGCGACGCAGACAAGGAACAGCAGGCAGGCGAAATGAAGGAAGTTGATCTCGACGTACCGCATCGCCAGCCCGTCCGGAAGGTGGTCCTTGTTGAGTTCCATGACGAGCCTCGCGGCGCCGAGCAGGAAGCCGCCGACGAGCGCGGCCATGGCGCCGTGCGCGTTGGCCCGCTTCCAGGTGATCCCCAACACGAACACCGCCGAAATCGGCGGCGCGATGTACGCCTGCACACTCTGCAGGTATTGGTACAACTCGCGGCTCACGTCTTTCATGAACGGGATCCACGCGAGGCCCGCGACGACCATGACCACCGTAAAAAACTGTCCGGCGACGACCAGTTGCCGGTCGGTCGCCGACGGATGCAGCTTGCGGTAGACGTCGAACGTCACCAACGTCGAACACGAATTGAATACGCTCGACAGGGAACTCATGATCGCAGCGAGCAATCCGGCGACGACGAGTCCGCGGAGGCCCGCCGGCAGCAGCTCGCGGATCAGCGTCGGCAGCGCGTCGTCCGGAGCCTCCAGCGCGAAGCGACCCGTCTTCGCGAGGCAATAGGCGATCACCCCCGGTATGACGAAGAGGAAGAGCGGGAGCAGTTTCAGGAACGCGGCGAAGATCGAGCCGCGCTGCGCCTGGTCGATGTTCCGCGCGGACAACACGCGCTGCACGATGTACTGGTCGGTGCACCAGTACCAGATCCCCAGAATCGGTCCGCCGAACAGAATGCCCGTCCAGGGAAACGTCGCATCGGTCCAGGGCTTCCACATCGAGAGATGGTCGGAACCGGCCAGCTCGACCATGCCGTTCCATCCGCCCGTCTCGCGCAGGCCGAGCACAATGAGCGACGCGGAACCCACGACGAAGACGATCATCTGCAGGAAATCGGTGTAGAGCACGGCGCGGAGTCCGCCGAGGATCGTGTAGATCCCGGTCACCGTCACGATGACGAGCGCGCCGGTCCAGAAGTCGATGCCGAGGCTTTGCAGGACGATTCCCCCGGCCGCGATGTTCACCGAGATCTTGGTGAGCACGTAGCCGATGATCGAGACGACGGCGAGATACCACCGCGCGGCGGAGGCGTAGCGGCGTTCGAGGAACTCGGGCATCGTGAAGACGCCGCTCCGCAAATAGAACGGCACGAAGACCCAGCAGAGGATCAGGAGCATCAACGTCGCCTCGACCTCGAAGTGGCCCACCGCCACTCCGCTCGCCGCGCCCGTCCCGGCGAGGCCCACCAGGTGTTCGGCTCCGATGTTCGACGCGAAGAGCGACGCGCCGATCATGAGCCAGCCCGCGTTGCGTCCCGCGAGAAAGTAGTCCGACGACGTCTCCTTGCCGCGACGCTCGACCCACGTCGCGTACCCCGCGACTCCCAGGACGGCCGCGAAGTAGGCGCCGATCACCAACCCGTCGAGCGGACTGAGCGAACCCATGCTGTGCTCCGTGCGTCGGACGATACGGCGCGCCTCACCGCGCGCGGAAGGCCGTTTTGGACGCCTCGCGCCCGTTCACCGGTTCCCGTCGGCTTCCCGCATGCCGCGCCACAGTTCCAGAACCCTCTGTTCCAGCCGCGCCGCCGCGCCGACCTCGACGTTGCATGTCCCGATCCACGTCTCGTATCCGCCAAGCGCATGATGATCGGCCGTGGGAAGGTAGCCGAACGAACCGTTGGCCAGCTCGATCGTGAACGCCGAGTCCATCGGCCGTTCCTTCTTGAGGGAAAGGCCCGTCTCGACAAAGACCTCGAACGGCAACGCCGCGATCCCCAACGGGCCGATCCGGATCGCCTGGACCGGAACGCGGATCTCGTCCGGCGACTCGGACGCCAATTGCTCGATCCGCGCGCAATACACGCGATCGCGATCGGAGACCTTGGGTTGGCCTTCCGCGAGTTTGGCTCGGATGCCCTTCGCCCATTCGATCTGCTCGGGAGACGGTTTGCGGACTCCGAGCGTCACTTCGACAAGGCGCGCGTCGAGCGTCGCGCGGTCGTGAAACGCGGCGCCGCGTTCCGATTCCGCGACGAGCGACGCGAGGCGCGACGCGACACGCTCGATCTTCTCGTACGGAGCCGTCCGTTCGCCCGCCGAACGAAAATCGATGTTGTTGATGTTGCCGCTCGTCCCGTTCGACAGGATTCCCACGAACTCCGGCTCGTGCGGTTCGGCTCCGATCGCGGGCCCGATGCGCCGGGCGAACGCTCCAAAATAGTCCGCCGAGATATGACCCGAGGGGACCCCGCCGACATAGTGGAGCGAGTAATTGGCGAGCAGGCAGATGGGGCGCCCGTCGCGCGACCGAACGCTCACGAATGCGATCTCCGGGTCGACGGGTCCAGCCGGCTCGATCAACGCCTCGCTCCCTCTCGGCGGGTTCATCCGCACCCGATCGATTCCTCCGAACGGGTTCTGAAGGAGGCTTTCGTCGCGGACATACCATCGTCGATTGAAAACCTCCTCGGGCTCCTCGGCGCGACCCCACGCGATCTTGGCGGGTTCGAGATTCCCCAGGGCGATCCGCGCGCAGTCCGCCATGCGGCGCGCGACGAACCGTTGGTACTCCGTCAACTCTTTCGCGGCGACCACCTTGTTTTCGCCCCGCGCCGAGGTTGCCGAGTGCGTATGCGTCGACGCGCTCAGCACGTCGCCGGGCGGAATGCCCGTCTCCGCATCGATCCAGGCCTTCGCCGCGTCGTGCACTTCGCGAGGGATCCCCACATTGTCGCTCAACAGGATCGCCAGCTTCCGCCGACCGTCGTCGAGCACGAGGCACCGCGTGTGCAGTTCATCGCGGACATAGGTCGCCGGTACCGGACTGAATCCGCCGACGATCGGTTGTCCGAGCGGGGGCGTGATGTTGACGGTCGCGGCGCCCGCGCGGAACGGTCCATCCTGGCCCGCTCCGCGCGCTTGCGGAAAACAGGAGCACAGAATCGCGAGGGCCGCGACCCATCGGAACATTCCCATCCGGCCACTCCCCTTGAAGGCGATTGGTCGCGCGACGCCATCCGCCCGGACCTCGCCTCCCCGCGGCACGCGCCGCGTCCGCATTCCGCGCTCCGCATATCCATCGGGAGGCGATCCAGGCCGAGACGGTCCGCCTACCGCGCCGGGCCCAAATCACGCGTGTAACGTTCGATCAGCCGGTCCACGTCCGCCGGCACTATGTAGATCCGTCCGCGGATCGTCTTGGTCTCGCCCGGTTGCAACCCGCCGATCCGGAAATCGTTGTGGATGCACGCGATCACGCCCTGAAAAATCTCCTGGTACGGTTCGAACGCGACCGCCATGATCGTTCGCTCGTCCGCCGAATAACAGCCGGTCAACCCGTTCGACGGAACCAGTGCGCTCAACGGCCTGGGGTTCACATCGTTGCGGTCCACGCCGCGCGGGCAGTAGACCTGGCCGGGCACATAACGCGCCTTGGTCGCCCATGGCTCCGTCGGCATGCGCGTCAGGCGGCCGTCGACGAACAGGAAGCACTTTCGGGCATACGCCGGAACCACGTCGCGCGCGTCGTCGACTCCGTGGCCCGTGAACTTGTCGACGCGGATGCACGGCTGAGCCCAATGGGCCTGCGAGGCCCGGTTGGTCGGATTGCGGGCTGTCAATTCGAATCGGACGTTGTCGGACTCGGCGCGGATCACATGGTCCACGACGACTCCGTCGGCGAGCGTATCCCGCAGGCGGATTTCGGGACCGCGCCCATCTCCGGCATGCCCGCCTTTGTCAACGAGCTCCGCCCGGTGCGGAATCACCGTCTCGTGCCAGTCGCGATCGGTTGAACCCGCGCGGCAATACGCTTCGAGGTAATGGATCGAAATCCCGCCGGGCACCGACGGGCCCTCGATCGTGAGGTAGTTGTTTTTCCAGGCGATATCGAGCGGCGCGCCGTCTTCCGCGCGCGAGATTCCGGCGAGCCACACCAACAGGAGGGTGGCGATGAGCCGACGCGCGCGTTCGGCGGCGCGCCGATGCAAGACCGTGTTCAACATGATGTCGTCCCTCATACCGCGCCGCGGATCCGCGGAGCGTCACGGCGTCGCTCGGCCGTCCCCGCATCGGTTCCCCGCATCGGTTCCCCGCATCGGTTCTCTGGGCGGCCCGCGCCGCGCGGTCCCGGACCGGGGCTCGGCGGCCTATCACTTCGGAGCGATCGTGCAGACCATGCGGCGGCCTTGCTGCTGGATGGGCGTTTCGAGCTTGCCGATTTCGGCGAGTTCCTTGACGACCGTTTCCATGATGCGCCGCCCTTCCTCGACATGCGCCAGCTCGCGCCCCTTGAACATCACGGAGACTTGGACCTTATCCTTCTGTTGCAGGAAGGTGACCGCCTGCTTGACCTTGAACCCGATGTCATGATCGCCCGTCTTCGGACGCAATCGGATTTCCTTGGTCTTGGTGTGGTGCGTATGCTGATGGGCCTTTTTCTTCTTCTCGTATTTGTACTTGCCGAAATCCATGATCCGGCAGACCGGCGGACGCTCGTTCGGAGCCACCTCGACCAGGTCCAGGTCCACATCGCGCGCCCGCGTCAGCGCCTCGTTCCTCGGAATAATCCCCAATTGTTGACCGTCGGCGCCGATGACACGGATCGGCGACATGCGGATCTGCTCATTGATCCGGACTTGAATGCGTTCGATTGCTTGGGCCCTCGTTCACAAAAACAACGGCGCGGCCGGCGACGCCGGACATTCCGGCGCCTCCCCGGCACATGGCACGGTGTTGAGAGTATCGGCGACCGGCGGGGTTTGCGTCAACCGGATTCGCGGCGATGGAGGGCGGTCGGCGCATCGGCCCCAGGGCGCGCGGAGCCTTGCCCAGGACCCTCATCGGCCCGGACGGTCGGAGGCCGTCCGCCGCCAGCTCGGCGTTCAGCCGAGCAGCAGTCGGAGGTCGTCGGCGGTCAGGTCCCGCATCATGCCGTTGTCGGCCCGGATGATGGCTTCCGCCAACCCCCGTTTGGACTCCTGCAATTGCACGACCTTTTCCTCGACCGTGTCGCGGGCGATCAACCGGTACGCGAAGACGCGCTGCGTCTGGCCGATTCGGTGGGCGCGGTCGATCGCTTGCGCTTCGGCCGCCGGATTCCACCACGGATCGAGGATGAATACGTAATCGGCCGCCGTCAGATTCAGGCCGACTCCCCCCGCCTTCAGGCTGATCAGGAAGAGGCGGCAGTCCGCTTCCGTCTGGAACCGATGCACTTTCGCCTTCCGGTCGCGCGTGCGTCCGTCGAGGTATTCGTAGGGGATGCCGAGTCGATCGAGGTGGGTCTTGACGATGGAGAGCAGCGACGTGAATTGGGAAAAGACGAGCGCCTTGCTGCCTTGTTCGATCGTCGCCGCGACCTGTTCGAGCAGCGCCTCGATCTTGGCGCTCGGTTCGTTGATACGCTTCGCGTCGATGAGGCCCGAGTGGCATGCGGCCTGCCGCAGACGGAGCAGGGCTTCGAGCACCTGGATCTTGGATCGGTTGAGGCCTTGGTCCTCGATGGCCGATTCGAGGCCCGCGCGGAAGTAGTCCCGCAGTTCGTTGTAGTACTTCCGATCCTTGGGCAGGAGGTCGCAGTAGATCGTCTGCTCGGTCTTTTCCGGCAGTTCCTTCAGCACCTGATGTTTGGTGCGCCTCAGGATGTACGGGCCGAGCGCCTTCGAAAGGAAGCGGACCGTCTCGTCGTCCGGTTGGGGATTCCGAACGGCCGTCTCGAACGCGCCGCTGCGGCCGAGCAGGCCCGGATTGAGGAACTCGAAGAGCGACCAGAGTTCGCCGAGATGGTTTTCGATGGGGGTGCCGGTCATGGCGAGCCGGTGGTCGGCCCGCAGGAGGCGCGTCGCTTTCGACGCGAGCGCGTTGGCGTTCTTGATCGCCTGCGATTCATCAAGGATCACGTAGTCGAACGGCGTTTTCTGGAGCTCGACGATGTCGCGGCGCATCGTGCCGTAGGTCGTCACGACGACGTCGAATTCCCCGAGCCGATCGCGCAGGGCGGCCCGTTCGAGGCCCGTGTAGTTCGCGAACCGCAATTTCGGCGCGAACCGTTCGGCCTCCTCGATCCAATTGAAAACGATGGTCTTGGGCACGACGATCAGCGACGGCTTGTGTTCCTCGGTCGATTTCGATCGCGAGGCGAGGTGCGCGAGCACCTGGACGGTCTTGCCAAGTCCCATGTCGTCGGCGAGGCATCCGCCGAGCCGGAATTCCTCGAGGAATTTCAGCCAGCCGAGTCCATCGCCCTGGTAGGGCCGCAAGGCGCCGCGGAACGCCTTGCCGGGAGTGGCCGCCTCAATGCCGCGGAATTCGGACATCCGGCGCCGGATCTCGTCGTACTTCGCGTCGACGTCGACCGACGCCTCCGAAGCGAGGAGCGCGTCGAGCAGGAGGGCTTGGGACGCCTTGAATCGGAGCACGCCGTCCTTGTTTTCGGCGACGCGTCCCCAGTCGGCGTATTTCCTGAGCCATTCCTCGGGCACGACGCCGAGCGTTCCGTCGTCGAGCACGATCGTATTGCGGCCTCGTTGGAGCGCCTCGAGCAGGGTGGGGAGGCGGACCGCTTTCCCCTCGTAGTCGACCATCGCGTCCAGATCGAACCAATCGACGCTCGAGCGGACGGAGATCGTGAGATTTCCAGAGCGCCGGAGCGGCTTTCCGTTCGCCTCGATCGACCATCCTTTCTTCCGGAGTTCGGAAACGACGTGCGCCAACCGCGTGGGTTTGATCTCGAAATCGGCGTCGGGTGGGGGGAAGTCGCTGAGGAATTCGGTTCCGACCGATTCCCGAACCTGTTCGAGCAGGCTGTTCTCGGCCGCGATGTCGGCCTCGATCCGCGCGCCGAGCGTCGCGTCGTACCAGCCGTTCAATGGGGAGTCGGCGCGTCTCCGCCGCTCGCCGTAGTCGAACCAGATCCGAGCGAGCAGGTTGTTCCGCGACGGCCGCGATTCGACTTCGAGGCGCGGCGACGGCGTGCCCGTTTGTCGGTCCCATCGCAGCGTGTCGGGCAGTTCGAGTCGAGGCAGCTCGGGCATTCCCGCGAGACGCCCGATCAACTCGTCGCGATCGGAAAACGGCACGTGCATCGGCGGTTGGCGGAACAGGCTTTGGACCCAAGGCGCGTCCGAGGGAGCGATCCGAGCGAATCGGTCCTCGAGCAGAACCCACGCCGGGCCGAGCCACATCAGGGCCGTTTCGAGCGAACCGGGCGCGCCGTCCTCGCCCGCCCGGTCCTCGTCCGCCCGAAGGGACGCCTCGATCCGCCACTTCCGCGCCGCCTCGTCCGCCTCGGCGCGCACGTGGAGCCGATGGGCCCGCTCATCCACGCGAACCGGTTTCGCATCGTCCGGATGGTGGTCCTGGGTGACCGACAAAGCGCATCGGCCGGTCCGTCCGAGAAGGGGAAGGACGACGTCGAGGAGCTGTTCGGGAACGATCGCCGTCCATCGCGGATTGCGGGAACCCGACCAACCGTAATACCCGTAGCCGCCCTCGTACGGATTCCCGCGGAACCACCGATTGAGGATTTCCGCGATCCGCGCGTCGTCCGGTTGCGCGTCGCGCGAGCGGGCGAGCAGATCCAGATCGACGGCGGCGGGCTTACCCCAGGTTCCGTCGCGGCGCAGTTGGCGTTGGCGGATCACCAGCGACAGTTGTTTGTCGGCCACCGAACGGCCCAAATCGATGATCCAGTCGATCCGTCGAATGACGGACGGGGCCGTTTCCGCGGGGCGCGGCGCGGCGGGCTCGGTCGCGACCCGCTGCTCGACTTTCGCGAGAATCGACCGCCAGGGTGGATCCGGAGGCGCCTCGGCCTCGCCGCTCGATCCAAGAAGGGCCCCGGTGTCGTGTCGTTCGGCGGCGAGCAAGGCGGCCCAGACGTGCGGGCACGGCCGCTTCCCGCGCCCGCACGTGCAATGCACGCGGACCTTGCCCGCCGACTCCATCAGCCCGGTGTCGATGAACACCTGATGCTCCGCGCCGCCGTCACGGATCGATGCCGTAATCGACGTTGGGAGCCTATGGACGGTCACGACACCGTCATCCCATTCGAGTCGATCACCTTCCTCGCGGTCGGCCTCGGAGAAGAACTGTTCGAGAGTCGCGATCAAGGCGCGTCGCATCGGCGTCTCCTGGGGCTGAGTGGTCTGCTTCCATGCATGCCGATGCTCACGGCATACGCGCGCAGGTTGCGTACGATGGGCCAATGGATAGATTTGTAAGCAAATCGCCCTTTGGGGCAATACGACTTCCGCGGGAAACGGCCGTGTCCGAGAAGAATCGCGCGGACCGGCCACTCGGAACAAGGGGATGGAAATGCGGGAAACGCGACGGAAGATCCTGATGGTTCGGTCGGGTTCGATCGGCGGGACGCCCACGCGTCGCGCGCGCCGTCCGAGCGGCGCTCCGATCTGGTTCGTGCCTCTGTTTTTCCAGTCTTTTTGCACGGGGGCGGGGATCGTCGAGTCCGGCTCCGCGCGCGCGGAGGACGGGCGGGCCGTCGTGCGCCGCGAGTACCTTTACGAACAGGCGCCGTTTCCGGAATGCCATGCGTCGACGATTTGTGAAACGAAGGGCGGCTTGGTCGCGGCCTGGTTTGGAGGCACGGAGGAGGGACATGCCGATGTCGGCGTCTGGTTCGCGCGTCGAGGCCCGGACGGCTGGAGCCCGCCGCGCGAGATCGCGACGGGCGCGCATTCCGATGGCCGCCGCTATCCCTGCTGGAATCCCGTTCTGGTCGCCATGCCGTCGGGCCGACTAACCCTTTTCTACAAGGTCGGCCCGAGCCCGCGCGCGTGGTGGGGTATGGTCGTCGAATCGACCGACCAGGGAGGAACCTGGAGCGCGGCGCGCGCCTTGCCCGAGTCGATCCTCGGCCCGATCAAGAACAAGCCCGTCATGCTCGACGACGGCAGGCTGCTCGCCGGATCGAGCACCGAACATGCCGGTTGGCGCGTCCACATGGAATGGACATCCGACGAGGGTCGGACCTGGACGAGGTCGAACGACCTGAACCCGGGCGACGCGCCGCAAGCGATCCAGCCGACGATCCTGCGCCACGCCGACGGCGCGCTGCAGGCCCTCTTCCGGGCGCGATCGGCCGGGTTCGTGCTCGAATCGTGGTCGCGCGACGCCGGCGCGACGTGGTCGCCCCTTGGTCCGACGAGCCTTCCGAACCCGAACTCGGGTATCGACGGCGTCACGCTCCGCGACGGACGCCACCTTCTGGTCTACAACCACACGCCCCGCGGCCGCTCGCCGCTCAACGTGGCCCTGTCAACCGACGGCAAGGCATGGCGGACGGCCGTCACGCTCGAATCGGAGCCCGGCGAGTTTTCGTATCCCGCGGTCATCCAGGCCTCGGACGGACGCATCCATGTCACCTATACGTGGAAGCGGAGCCGGGTCGCGCATGTCGAACTCGACCCGGAACAGCTCGACGCGCCCCCGGACGGCCGATAGGTCGATGGCCGGAGGCGACGCGGCCCGGCCGGAAAACGCGGCGCGGGTCGCCGGTCGGGACCGTTTCGGACGGGCGCGGGGCGGCCGAGCGGGAACGCTTGTGCGCGGCGGGTCGGGGGGTACAATCGGTGTCTTTAAGGGCGACGGCGCGAACTCGACCCTCGGGCGGCCGACGCGGCTCGGAGAAAGGGCGGCATGGCCATACTCGACTGGATCAGCGGGCGTGTTTTCACGTTCGTGCACGGCAATAATCTCGTCTACAACACCTGCTGGGAAGATCCGCGGCTCGATCGCGAGGCGCTCGCCTTCGGTCCGTCGGACAATGTGGTCGTGATCACGTCGGCGGGCTGCAACGCGATCGACTACACGCTCACCGGCGTCAACCACGTCTACGCCGTCGACATGAACCCGCGGCAAAACGCCTTGTTGGAATTGAAACTGGCCGCCGCGCGGAACCTCGAGTACGGCGATTTTTTCCGGATGTTCGGCGAGGGCCGACTGCCCGGAATCCGATCGATCTACGAACAGAAGCTGAGGCCCGGCCTTTCGGACTGGCCACGCGACTATTGGGACCGGTGGATCAAATTCTTCGACAACCCCCGCAAATCGTTCTACTACCGGGGCACGTCGGGCGCGTTCGCGAGACTGATCCGCCTGTACATCGACCGCATCGCCAAGATCCGGCCGCAGGTCGACGCGATCCTCAAGACGGAATCGCTCGAGGAACAGCGAGCGATCTACCGGCGCGAGGTCCGGGACAAGCTCTGGTCCCGCAAGCTCCGCTTCGCGCTGAACCGTGACACAACACTGTCACTCCTCGGCGTCCCTCCCGCCCAGCGGCGGCAGATCGAGAACCAATACGACGGAGGGATCGTGCAGTACGTGCAGGACTGCGTCGACACGGTCTTCGGCGAACTGCCGCTCTCCGACAACTACTTCTGGCGGGTCTATATCACGGGCCGGTATACGCGGACGTGCTGTCCCGAGTATCTGAAGGAATCGAATTTCGAGGCCCTTCGAAGCGACGTGCCCGACCGGCTGAGCGTGCACACCGATTCGGTGCAGGGATTCCTGAAAAAGCACGAGGGCCCCGTATCCCGCTTCGTGCTGCTCGATCATATGGACTGGCTCTCCGACCGGTTCTTCCCGCTGCTCGAGGCCGAATGGCAGGCGATCGTGGAACGGGCGACCCCCAACGCCCGGCTCATCTGGCGGTCGGGCGGCCTTCGGACCGATTTCATCGATCGGGTCCAAGTCCGCGTCATCGGCGGGATGCGTCCGGTTTCGTCGATGTTGACCTACCATTCGGATCTGGCGAACGACCTGCATCGCCGGGACCGCGTGCACACCTACGGCAGTTTCTATATCGCCGATCTGGCCACTTGAACGTCCTTTTTCGACTCCGTTCCATCACCTCGGGTCGCGCATGGGCTTGCTGTCGGATCTCAAAATCCTGTACCACATGACGGTCAAGCCGATCCGCGGCAAGGACCACGCCGCGCGGCTCGAGAGCTTTTATTCCGGACAGGCCGACGCGTACGACGATTTCCGCCGCCGATTGCTTCAGGGGCGCGGCGATCTGGTCGCGGCCCTCGATGCGCCTTCCGGAGCGGTCTGGGTCGACATGGGAGCGGGGACCGGCGCCAACCTCGAGTTCCTCGGCGACCGCATCGGTGATCTGTCGCGCGTCTACGCCGTCGATCTCTCGCCGTCGCTGCTCGCCGTCCTTCGGAAACGCGCCGAGACGCGGGGGTGGGGAAACGTCGTGCCGGTCGAGGCGGACGCGACCGTGTTCCAGCCTCCCGACGGTCCGGCCGACATCGTCACGTTCTCCTATTCGCTCTCGATGATCCCCGACTGGTTCGCGGCGCTCGAGAACGCTCGGCGGATGCTGAAACCCGGCGGACTGCTCGGCGCCGTCGACTTCTACGTCGCGCGCAAGTATCCCTCCGACGGTTTGCGGCGCCACGGTCTTTTCACGCGATCGTTCTGGCCGATTTGGTTCGGCACGGACAACGTCTTCCTATCGCCGGACCACATCCCCTACCTGCATCGGCACTTCGCGCCGCTGCGGTTCGAGGAGCGCAGGAGCAAGGTGCCCTACCTGCCGTTCCTGCGATCGCCCTACTACGTGTTCGTCGGCAAGAAGGAAGCGGTCCCGCAGGCGTGACGGGCGGACCGCCCGGTCACCAGACGTCGGCCGCCGCCACGCGCCGCGCCGCGTCGACCTCGTCGCCGCTCGGCCTGCACTCCAGCCCCACGAACCCGCGATAACCCAGCGCGTGCGCCTCGCGCAGCACGCGGTTGTAGTGGATCTCGCCCGTTCCCGGTTCGTTTCTCCCCGGATGATCGGCCAACTGCAGGTAGCCGACCTGATCGAAGCCCTCGCGCAAATGGCCGCACAGGTCCCCTTCGCTGATGTGCATGTGGTAGAGGTCCCAGTTGATCTTGACGAACGGCGAGTTGACTTCGCGGCAGATCCGAACGGCGTCGGTGCTCCCGTAGAGGCAATGCCCCGGATGATCGACGCGTCCGTTCATCGGTTCGAGGATCAGCATGACCTTTTCCCGTTCGGCGATCGGCGCCGCCCGCTTGAGCGCCTTGACGACCTGCGCGAGCATCTGTTCCTGGGTCATGCCGGGCTGGTTGTTTCCCGCCACGACGCACATCTTGTCGCAGTTCCACCGGTGAGCGATCCCGCACGCTTCCTCGATCGCGGCGATGAACGTGTCCTCATTGTCCGGGTGGTTCATCCCGGGCGTGAATCCCCACGCGGTGAACTGGGCGATCGCGATCTTGAGTTCCTTGCAGAGGGCGGCGATCCGGTCGACGTCCCTGTTCTGATACGGCCATATTTCGACGGCGGGAAAGCCGAGCTCCGCGGCGCGGCGGATGCGGTCGAGAAACGGCACCTTCGTCCACCACATCTCGACATTCACGGCGAATCGGGTGTGCGGCGTCTTGCCGATCGATGCGACGTCGTCGGAAACCGGTTCCGCGCGGCCTTCGCGCGCGGCGGTCGCGGCCAACAGGGCCGTCGAGCCCGCGGCGCCCGCTCGGAGGAACGCGCGTCGATCCAAACCCAAACCCAAGTCCAAATCCGAATCGTTCATGGCGTGATACTCCTCAAAGTCCCCATCGGATCACCGAGAGACCCGCCGCCCCGCGTCATAGGTGCAGGAACCGATCGCGGGCCGTCACGGGCCATTCGTCCACGACGGCGCCGTCGGCGACGACGATCGCCGATTGGTGCAGCGCGGTCGTCGGACAAACGTGCCTCGGGATCGCCAGCAACGGATCGCCGGGCCGGAACCGGTCGCCGAGCGAACTTTCGAGCACGAGGTGTTCCTCATTGTGCAACACTTCCCGCGCGTCGGGCAATTCGGGGAACGACACGCGGCGCCCCATCGGCGGGTCGCCGGCGACGGCCTTGTAGCCCAAGTCCACCGTCAGCCGTCCGCTCGAAGGCCGGCTGACGACCCGCGTGAGCAGCAGGGCCGCCGGCTCGAAAGGGAGGTCCGGAAACATGGCCGAATATCCGGCGTCATGGAACACGACCGTTCCGGGGCTCAGTTCGAGCGCCGGGTCCTCTTTTTCGGCGAGGATCGGGAACGAGCCGGTTCCACCCGCGACGATGCGGGGCACGGGGAATCCCCGAGCGACGAGCCGATCGCGCAGCGCCCGCGTCGCATTCCACGTTCGATCGACGGCAGCTCGACGTTCCGTAAGATCGGTCTGGTGGTTTTGTCCGTCGTACGCGTGCAATCCGGCCGGTCGGATGCCCGGCGCGCGGCACAGCGCGGCGTAAAGGTCCTCGGCGGCGGGGCCCGGCTCGCGACCCGTGCGATGCATGCCCGTGTCCACATCGAGCATCACGCCGACGGCGCATTCGGCGGCTTCCGTCGCGGCGGACAGCGCGAGGGCCGCTCCCGGATCGTCGGCGGTCACGGCGAGCTCGACGCCGGGATAGCGCCTCCGGTATCGGACGATCCGCTCGATATTGGGCCCGACCATGTTGTAGGCGATGAGGATGTCCCGGGCGCCGGCCTCGGCGAGCATCTCGGCTTCGGCGATCGTCGCGCACTTATGCCGCGTCACGCCCTGTTCGAGTTCCATGTGCGCGACGGCCGCCATCTTATGCGTCTTGCAATGCGGTCTCAGCCGGCCGGCGCCGCGCGCGACGCCGATCATCCGTTCGATGTTCCGCCGCACCAGATCGCGGAAGACGATCAAGGCCGGTGACGGAATGGAATCCACTCGGTCGATCCGATACTTCGATGGACCTTCCATCGCTTCAGGCCTTTCGCGCGTCACGGTTTCGCCGCGAACCCGGCGGCTTGAATCACTCGATCCCATTGGACGTCCTGTCGGCCCAGGAACTCGGTGAATTCCGGTCCCTCGCGCACCATGACGGTGAATCCGCTGTCCTCCATGAACGCTTGATGAACGGGGGACGCGGCCACGGCGCCGCAGGCGGCCCGCAGCCGGTCGACGATTTCGGGCGGCATATTCCTGGGTGCGGCGAGTCCGCGCCATCCGGTCGCCGTCCAGTCGATCCCCGATTCGCGAGCCGTCGGCACGTCGGGGAATTGAGGGACGCGTTCATCGGACATGACGGCGAGCACGCGCGTGTCGGCCGCGGCGGGCGCGGCCTCGGGAAGGCTGCAACAGACGGCGTCGATGTTCCCCTGAACGAGTTCGCCGAGTGACGGAGCGGCGCCTTGCGCGGGAATCCACGCGACGGCGTTGGCCGTCTGCCCGTCGGCCAGCAAGAGGCCCGCCCGCGCGAGATCCCAGGCTCCGCCCCGCGCGGTGCCCGACATCTTGATCGTGCCGGGCGCGGCGCGCGCCGCGTCCAGCAAGGCGCGCAGCGTCCCCCACGGCGCGTCCTTGCGGACGATAATCGCCGCCGGATCGGCGTTGACCTGAAGCAGGCACTCGAAGTCGCCATACGTCAGCTCCGATACGCCCATCGCGCGCATCGTGGACAACTCGAACGTGATCATCGTGAGCGTGTACCCGTCGGGCGGCGCCTCCGCGCCGGCGCGATGGCCCGTTTCTCCGGCCCCGCCCGTCTTGTTTTCGACGATCACGGGAACCCGCAATTCGCGCGCGAGCGATTCGGCCCAGAACCGGGCCACGCGGTCGGTCCCTCCGCCCTCCGCCCAAGGGCAGATGATGGTGATGGGTCGAGCGGGATAAGGCGGCGCCGCGCCGCCGCAGCCGGCGATCGCCGCGACGGCGGCCAACAGCAGGCCCGCTCCAACGACCGTCCCCGCACGATTCGCTTCGACCGCCCGATTCGGGCGTCGCCTCGGCCCGGTTGACCTTCGCATGCCACGTCTCCACTTCCTCAAGCCGCCCCACGGCGGCGGCGGAGGACGCGCCCTCGGTCAGGGTACGAAAGAAGCGGCCTGGAATCCAGTGGCCGGATCGGATGTTGGACGTGTCGCCTTTCGAGCGCCAATCGGCGACGAGCGGTTGTTCGATCTTGCCGCCACGTGTCGCAAGCCGCGCGGGCGGCGGGCTCGGGTGACAGGGATAGGACACGCGAACGCCGCGAGGCCCCCGTCGGCCATTGACGGGCGCGGGTCGAGCGACAATGAATGGAGGGAAGAAAGAGCGCGATGCGCCGCGCGGTCGGGAGCGGACATGGCCAAACAAGGACCGCGAGGCGGACCCGCGCCGAGGATCGACTTCGAGATCGACTTCGAGATCGCCGTGCCGCCGGCGTCGGGCGCCGTCGAGCGGCGCCAGACGTTTTGGAATGCCCTCGCGGAACGGATTCGCGAATCGTCGTGCCTCCGATCGAGGCGGATCGACGCGATCGACCGGGCGATCGACGCGGGACTGTGCGTGGCCGATTGGCCCGAGTGTCCGGTGCACGCCGAACGGATCGGAAGGCGAATCCTGCTCGCCCCCGCGAGTCTCCTGCGAACCCGATGCGTGGGGCTCCTCAGTTCGCATCTCGGCTCGGCGCCCGATCGGACCATGCGCTGGTTCGAAGGCATGCGCGCTGCGATGGAGGCGTCCGGCCCGCTTGTCGTCGCGCGTTCCGCCACGTGTGCGCCGTGGGCGTCGCACTGGGCCGATCGAACCGGCCGGCCGTGTTTCCAAGTCGACGTCGGGCGAGGCGATCCGGGGCCGCGCGGTCTGCGCTGGCTCGTCGATACCGTATCGCGCTGGAGCGTGGACCGGCGGGTCGACCGAGCCCATGTTTCGCCGCCGATCGCGGGGAGCGGACGCGGCTTGGTGAGCGAGGCCGACGCGTGCGTGCTCGCGATCGCGGGCGTCTGCTTCGTGCTCAAGCTGCGGCCGCGCGGACGCCTCGCGCCGCTCGTGCGCGAACACCTCGCTTCGGGCTCGCCACCCGAATTGCGGCTCGCGATCGGCCCCGAACTGGTGCCTCCGGACGTCGCGAACGAGCTCGTCGCGCAAGGAGCCGCCGTCTGGCGCTCGTTCCCGGCCTCACCGGTCCGGAGGGTTCTTCGCGCGGCGCGCGTGCCGCGCGTTCGGTCCGTCGCGCGCCGCTCGCACGACCGCGCGCTGATCCATTGCACGCGGGAACGACGCGGACCTTGGCCGGGCCAGTCGATCGACGATTACCGCGACGACCTGATCTGGGACCGGCCGAGCGCCGACCATGGCGCGCTCGCCGCGCTGCTCCGCATCCTCGCGTCGCGCGGGATTACGGCGTCCGCCGACGGAATCCGCGGCGGGGTCCCCGTCGTGTGCCTCACCGACGTTCCCCTTTCGCGGCTCGGTGGCCTTCATCGCTACCGCGCGCACCGGCGACGGTGGGATTTCGCGCCCTTCGGCATGGGCTTCGATCGCGATTGGCTTCGCGCGATCGGCGCGCGACCGGTGATCTACGGCGACGACGCGAGTTGGAATCGGCTCGATCCGGGCGAGCGGTTCCTCTTCCAGCGCGCGGCGACGACGCGGGGGCGATGCGCGTGGAGCGAGGAACGGGAATGGCGGGTCGCCCAGTCGATCGACCTGACGCGCGTGCCCGATGATGCGGCGTTCGTCTTCACGGCCGACGACGAATCGGCGGCCTTCGCGCGGTATGTCAGCCGATGGCCGGTCGTCGTCGTCGGCGAAAAGTGGCGCGGCGCGTGAATCCGATCGCGGGGCCCGACCGGCGCGGGTCGTATGGTATAACGGACCGCATGACTTCGCGCATCGGTCCCAAGGTCGACATGTACGCGCTCGGTTGCCTCCTGCATGCCATGCTGACCGGATCGCCGCCGTTCCGCGGGGACACGGTCGAGGCGCTCGAACACGCGCACACGACCGAGCGTCCGGAACGCGCCACCGCGCGGGCCCTCGATTGCCCGATCTGGCTCGACGCGCTCGTCGACCAACTCCTTCGAAAAGACCCCGTGCTCCGGCCCCATTCGATGGCGGCCGTTCGGTTGGCGGTCGGTGAGGCCGAGCGGGCGCAAGTCCAGCTCGATCGGATGGACATGGAATTGGCGGAAAGGCGCCTGCATGCGAAACTGAACACGGGCCGCGAACTCAAGAGCGAGGGAGGATGACGACCATGGTGGCGCATCGAACGGTCGAACGCGTTGTCAACCTGCTCGATCCGACCGCCAACGCGCTCACCGGGGCGACGTACGAGGACGCGGTCGCCGCCGTCGCGTCGGGCGACCCGGGCCGCGTACGGGCGCTCGACGGCCATTTCGCGATCGCGGCCCGCGTCGGTCACATCGTGCGGATGGCCCGGTCGCTCGGTCGCCCCCTCCGGTATTTCCTTGCCAAACAGGTCGACGGCCCGTGCCTCATCGTCGCCGAACGGATCGATGCCATCCGCGAACAACTCGAACGCGACGGACTGCTCGACCAATTCCATCCTTCGTACACGCGCATGGCGCCCGCGCATTATCTGGTCGAGATCGCGCTGGTCGGGTGTCCCGATCCGAATCCCGCGCAGACCCGCTTCTTCAGTCCGCTCCGCGATCGATTGCCGCCCGACTTGGACGCGATCGGAGCGGCCTACGTCGGCTCGCTCGCCCGCGAATGCGACCGGTGGCTCGACGCGATCGACGACCGCGAGCCGATCGGCGTACTGTTCTCGGGAGGCGTCGACAGCGGATGCGTGCTCCTCGTCCTCCATCATCTGCTGCTCGCGCGCGGCGCCGCGCCGACTCGATTGAAGGCCTTCACGCTGTCGGTCGACGGCGGCGAGGACGCGGGACAAGCCGCCGCGTTCCTCGACGCCCTCGATCTGTCGTACCTGCTCGAAGTCATCGAAACGAACGCCGAGTCGATTCGGATCGAGGACGCGATCCGGACGATCGAGGACTACAAACCGCTCGACGTCCAGGCGGCCGCGATGGCCCGCGCTCTGTGCCGCGGCATCCGCGCCCGATACGCCGACTGGAAGTTCCTCGTCGACGGCGACGGCGGCGACGAGAATCTGAAGGACTATCCGATCGAGGAGAACGCGGAGCTGACGATCCGCAGCGTGCTGAACAACCGGATGCTCTACCACGAGGGTTGGGGCGTCGACGCGATCAAGCACTCGCTTGTCCACAGCGGCGGGCTGAGCCGGGGGCATGTGCGGTCGTACGCTCCGGCCCGGCTCGAGGGATTCCATGGGTTCAGTCCGTTCGCGCTCCCGAATGTGATTGAAGTCGCCGAGGGCATCCCGTTCGTCGCGCTGACCGAATGGGACACGCGGCGCCTCTATGCGCTCAAGGGCGAAATCGTGCGGCGCGGGGTCGAGCGGGTGACGGGGCTGACGATGCCCGTCTATCCCAAGCGCCGGTTCCAACACGGGGCGCTCGGGCCCAACCGCTGGGAGCAGGTCTTTCCCGCGCGCGAATCGGCGTACCGGCGCGCGTACGAGGACCTGTTCGCGAGGTGACCGTTTCGATGGATCTGGCGTCGATCCGTGCCGGCGACATTCTGGCGCATCGGCCGCCTCGGATCGATGTCGATCCGGGACGGCCCGTCGGCATGTTTGTGGAAGGGGAGTACGCGCGCGAAGGGAAGCTCGAACGCGTCGCGACCCTGTTGCTCGCCGCCCGCGAGTGCGCTCGGCGGTGCCTCATGTGCGATCTGTGGCGGCACACGCTACCCGGTCCAACGCCCCGCGGCGCGATCCCCGCGCAGATCGACTACGCGCTCGAACGGCTCGAGCCGGCCGAGTCGATCAAGCTCTACAACAGCGGCAGTTTTCTCGATAGGGCGTCGATACCGATCGAGGACCACGGGCCGATCGCGGACCGAGTGCGGGCGTTCCGCACGGTCGTCGTGGAAAACCACCCGAAATGCCGCATCCCCGAGTTCCGCGCGTTCCGGCGACGGATCGAACCCGCTCGGCTCGAAGTCGCCATGGGGCTCGAAACGGTCCACGCTCCCTCGCTCCGGGCGCTTCGGAAGGGGATGACGGCCGGTGATTTCCGGCGATCGGCCGAATGGCTGCGGAGCGACGGCGCGTCGGTGCGCGCGTTTATCCTGGTGCGGCCGCCCGGCCTGGACGAGGCCGCCGGGATCGAATGGGCCGTGCGCTCGGCCGAGTTCGCGTTCGAATCGGCCGCCGATACGGTCGTCCTGATTCCGACGCGGGCGGGGAACGGCATCATGGATCGGCTCGCCGAACGGGGCCTTTTTGAACCGCCCCGCCTCACGTCGCTCGAGACGGCCCTCGAACGGTCACTCCGACTGGGCCGCGGCCGCGCGTTCGCCGATCTGTGGGCCATCGAGCGGCTCCGCGCGTGCTCGGCCTGCCGAGCCGACCGCGTCGCCCGGCTGCGCGCGATGAACGAGACCCAGGAAATCGGACCGAACGTCGTGTGCGTCTGCGACGGCCGTTCCCAGAAGCTCGCCGCCGATCGGATCCGGAGGCCGGACCACCTTTGACGACCGGAACGCCAGACCGTACAACAGGGATGGAGCGTGCGGGTCCGAACGGAACCGCGCGGACGGAAAGAGACCCTTGCGAGGGGAAGCTGTGAACCGGGTCAGGCCTTAACCGGAGCAGCCCTAAGCGGTGTACCTCTGTGCGAGGGTCTCTTTCCGTCCGGACGACGATTCCGCGGCGACAGGGGTGTTCCCATCATGAACAGTCCGCCGGACGATCGGCATGAGCGGGAACCGGATTCCGGCCAATATCTGGTCGTCGCGAGGCGGTACCGCCCGCGCTCGTTCGAGGAACTGGTCGGCCAAGGTCCCGTCGCGCACGCGCTCGCGAACGCCATCACGGGTCATCGAGTCGGGCATGCGTATTTGTTCACGGGAGCGCGCGGCGTCGGCAAGACGTCGGCGGCCCGCATCTTCGCCAAGGCGCTCAATTGCCAGAAGGGGCCGAGTCCCGAGCCGGACAATACGTGCGATGTTTGCCTGAGCGTCGATGCGGGCGAGGATATCGACGTGATCGAAATCGACGGAGCCAGCAATCGGGGGATCGAGGAGATCCGGCAGCTCCGCTCGAACATCCATATCCGCCCGAGCCGATCGCCCTACAAGATCTACATCATCGATGAAGTCCACATGCTCACGACGCAGGCGTTCAACGCCCTGCTGAAGACGCTCGAAGAGCCGCCCGAGCATGTGAAGTTCATCTTCTGTACGACCGATCCGGAGAAGATCCCGATCACCGTCCTGTCGCGATGCCAGCGCTATGATTTCGCTCCGATCGACGCGACCGAGATCGTGGAACGGCTGCGCTACGTGCTTCGGTGCGAAGGCCGGCACGCCGACGATTCGGCGCTCGCCATCCTCGCCCGGCGCGCGGCCGGCTCGATGCGGGACAGCCAATCGCTCCTCGAACAATTGCTCGCGTTCAGTGGCCCGACGATCACCGCCGAGGACGTCTACGCGATGCTCGGTTCGGCCGATCCCTCGACGCTCACCGGGCTCGTCGATCGCTTGATCGCCCGGGATGCGGCCGGCGCGATGGAGGCTTTGGAACGGGCCAGTCGGCTGGGCATCGACGCGGGACACCTCGCCGAACAATTGCTGACGGCGTTCCGCGACATGCTGGTCGCGTCGGTCGGGGGCGATCCGTCGCTCGCCCTGCAATGCGAAGCGCAGTCCTGGCCCGAGCTCGCCGCCCAAGGCCGCGCGCTCGGAATGGAGACCCTCCTGGCGATCAGCCAGATCCTCGACCATACGCTGATCCGCATGCGGCAAAGCACACACGGCCGCATCCTGCTCGAATTGGCCCTCATCCGGATCACGGCCCTCGACCGGCTCGACGACCTGGCGCGACTCGTCGACACCCTCCGCCAAGGTGCCGTGCCCGCACTTCCTTCGCGGTCGGAGAGTGCGGCCCCGATCGCGTCGGCACGCTCGTCGGCCCCTTCGACGCCGCCCCCATCGGCTCCGACGTCCGAAAAAAAAAAGCCTGAACCTTCGACCGGCTCCGACCGAGCGGGCTCCGACCTGACCGCGACCGAATCGGCTGAGGCCCGGGAGCCGATCCATGACGGGAGCGGGGAGCCCGCCGCGGGCATCCTGACGGCGGAGAACGCGAACTATTTTTGGACGGCGACCGTCGATCGGTTGAGCGATTTGCTGTCGGACGCCGCGTCGCGCGTCGATCATGTAGCAATTATCGCGCCAAATCGTCTGGTCGCCTATTTTTCCGCGAAGTATAATCTGGCAAAGGAACGATGCGAGCGGGCCGCATGTAAGTCGGAAATGGAAACCACTTTACGGCAGCTCGTGGGCGTTCCGGTCGGTATTGAGTTCCGGACGATGGCCGACGGAGGCGAGGTGGTAGTGCCCAAACCGACGGCCCGCCAGCGGCTCCAGCAGACCGAGCGCCACGCGCTGGTGGCTCGGGCTCGCGACCTGTTCGCCGCGGAAATCGTGCGGGTCGATGGGCCGGTTCGCCCTGAGGACGGGCGGTGAGGGGTTTTCAGTTTTCAGTTTCTTGGTGGTCGGTGTTCCGTGAGGGGATGGGGCAAGAGTTCTTGGGGCCGGAAAACGGGATCAACCATGTTTCGAGGGATTGCCAACTTCGCCTCGCTCTTGAAGGGCGCTCGGGAACTGCAGGGCAAGATGGGTGCGGTGGCGGAGAAACTCAAGGCGGACCGTCTGACCGGTTCGGCGGGTGGCGGCCTGGTTTGCGTCGATGTCAACGGGCTCGGCGAAGTCGTCCGAGTGCGCATCGACGAGAAGCTCGTCGGTGACCGCGATCTGATCGAATCGCTGGCTCCGGCGGCGATCAATGACGCGCTGGAAAAATCGAAACGGGCGCAGGCCGACGCGTTCCAATCGGCGGCCGGCGGGCTCGACCTCGCCGGGCTCGGCGATTCGCTCCAACAATTCCAAGACATGCTCTCCACCAAGAAGTAGATGCGGCATACGCGCCATGCGACTGAGCCTTGGCTTCGACCAACGACAAGTTCAGAAGCAAGTGCAGACACTGGCTCCGAGGATGATCCAGTCGATGGAGATCCTCCAGTTGCCGATCTTGGCGTTGCAGGAGCGGATCGAGCAGGAATTGAACGAGAACCCGGTGCTCGAAATGACGGAGGAGGATCCGAACCTGCCGGACGAGCCGGAGGACCGGGCGAATCCCGATTCGCCGACCGAGGACGAGAAGCCGCTGGTCGTCACCGAGCAGGGGGACAACAAGGACGACTTCGAGCGGCTCTTGAATCTCGATCGCGAGGTGCCGGACTATTTCGACGAGTCGCCTCGGCGGTCCGCGAATCGGATCGACGAGGAGGGGGACCGGCAGCACGACGCGATGGCCAATCTGACCGCGCGTCCTCCGTCGCTCCAGGATCATCTGCTCGACCAGCTCCGCGAAATGGAAACGGACGCCGAGGTCGCCCGCATCGCCGAGCGGATCATCTCGACGCTCGACGCGGCCGACGGGGGCTATTTCCGATCGAGTCTCCAGGACCTGCTTCCGCCGACGGCCGGTCCCGAGACGCTCGCCCTGGCGCAGTGCGCCCTGCGGTGTGTTCACCGCATGGAGCCGAAGGGGGTCGGCGCGCGGGACCTGCGCGAGTGCCTTCTGCTCCAGCTCCGCCCCGACATGCCGTTTCGCGACGAGATGGAGGCGATCATCCGCGGCCATCTCGAGGACCTGCGCGACAATCGGCTGCACGTCATCGAACGGGCGACCGGGATCTCGATTCCGCGGATCTATGAAACGTGGACCCGGATCCGCAAACTCAATCCGAAACCCGCGTCGGAATTCGTCGACACGTTCGTGCCGACGATCACGCCCGATTTGTTTGTCGAGCGGGGCGAGGACGGCGTGTATCGGATCCGCATGCCCGATCACCGGTTGCCGACGCTCTTCATCAGCGACTTCTATCGGAAACGGCTCGCCGACGGTACGGCGACCGCCGAGGAGAAGGAGTTCTTGAAACGCAAGATCAACTCGGCCCAATGGCTGATCGAGTCGATCGAGCAGCGGCGCAACACGCTGATGAAGGTGGCCCAGTCGATCGTCGACTACCAATCGAAGTTCTTGGAAGACGGCCCCGAGTTCATCGAGCCGCTCAAGATGCAGCAGATCGCGGAGAAGGTCGGTGTGCACGTGACGACGGTGAGCCGCGCGGTGGACGACAAATGGATCCAGACGCCGCGCGGCATCTATCCGCTCAAACGGTTTTTCGTGGGCGGCACGCGTTCCGACGAAGGCGAGGATGTGGCGTGGGACCGCATCCGGATCAAGCTGCGGGAATTGGTCGATCACGAGGACAAGAGGAATCCGCTGAGCGACGACGACCTGGTCAGGAAGCTCAAGGAGGCCGGGCTCAATGTCGCCCGACGCACGATCACGAAATACCGCCAGAAGATGAATATCCCCAGCTCGCGCCAGCGCAAGCAGTGGATCGACGATCCGGCGAGCTCGGCGTCACCCGTTTCCCCGATCGCGGCGACCGGATCGCAGGGCGATTTCGAACGGCAGGGGGACGCGAACGGTGGGGCCGAGCGGGAATCGCCGTGAATCCTCGGGGCGGGGAATGACAGGGGATCGCGCGGCGCGTCTTGTCGCAAGGGGAGGACCCGCGCGGAATCATGACGGAGGCTCGAACGGAAGGAACGCCGATGGATGTGCTGTTGCCCGATGGAAAGACACTCGCCGTCGCCGACCAGGCGACGGCGATGGACGTGGCGCTTGCCATCTCGCCTCGACTCGCCGCCGCCGTGATCGCGGCCGATTTGGGCGGAGCGGTGGTCGACGCGGCGCGGCCGCTCGCCGAAGCGACCGACGCGCGGCCCGTGCCCGTGCGGCTGCTGACCGACCGCGATCCCGCATCGCTCGGCGTCCTTCGCCACTCCTGCGCGCACATCATGGCCCGCGCGGTCATGCGGATCTTCCCCGACGTCTCGCTCGCCTTCGGACCGACGACCGGAAACGGATTCTACTACGACTTCGACATGGAGACGAAGATCCGCGAGGACGATTTTCCGGCGATCGAAGCTGAGATGGCCCGGATCATCGAGGCGGACGAACCGTTCGAGCGGTGCCAATACGATCGGGCCAGGTCGATCGAATTGTGCCGGGGGCTCGGGCAGGCGCTCAAGGTCGAACATATCGAACAAGGATTGGCGGATCACGCGACGATGTCGTTCTACCGCCAGGGCGAGTTCATCGACCTGTGCCGCGGTCCGCATATTCCGAGCGCGGGTCGAGTCAAGGCGTTCCGGTTGCTGACCGTCGCGGGCTCGTACTGGAAGGGCGATGCGCGGAACCGCCGGCTGCAGCGGCTCTACGGAACGGCCTGGTTCAGCAAGAAGGATCTCGACGCCCACCTGAAGCAGGTCGAGGAAGCGAAGCGCCGCGACCATCGCCTGCTCGGGAAACAGCTCGGCCTCTTCCACATCCATCCCGACAGCGTCGGACAAGGGCTCTGTCTGTGGTTGCCCAAGGGCGCGACGGTGCGGTCGCTCCTCGAACAGTTCATCCGGAGCGAACTGCTGCGGCGCGGCTATCAGCCGGTCTACAGTCCGCATATCGGGCGGGTCGAAATGTACGAGACGAGCGGACATTTCCCTTACTATCGCGACGCGCAGTTTCCTCCGATCTTCGGCGCCGAATCGGGTCAGCTCGTCGATGCCTGGATCCGGCGGCTCGCCGAGAATCGGCTCGACGCCGAAGGCGAACGTCGCCTGATCGAAGCGGCTCGGATTCTCGGCTGCGATCTTCCGGACTACGCGGCCGCGTCGACGGCCGACGAGAAGATCGGCGTGCTCAGGCACTGGGAGCGGCGGCAAGAGCGGTATCTGCTCAAGCCGATGAACTGCCCGCACCATGTCGAGATCTTCAAGTCGGCGCCGCGCAGTTACCGCGATCTGCCTCTGCGCCTTTTCGAATTCGGCACGGTGTACCGTCACGAACAGACGGGCGAACTGAACGGCATGCTGCGCGTGCGCGGGTTGACGCAGGATGACGCGCACATCTTCTGCACGGCCGAGCAGGTCGAAGACGAGTTCCGCTCGACGCTCGACCTCACCCAATTCGTGCTCGGCAGCGTCGGATTCCGCGACTACCGCGTTCAACTGTCGCTGCGGGATCCGGCGAGCGACAAATACGTCGGCAGCCCCGGGAATTGGGAGCGCGCCGAATCGTCGCTTCGGCGCGTGCTTGTCGAATCCGGATTGCCGTTCGACGAACGGCTCGGGGAAGCCGCCTTCTACGGTCCCAAGGCCGACTTCATGGTGCGCGACTGCATCGGCCGCCAATGGCAGCTCGGCACCGTGCAGCTCGACTATAACCTGCCCGAGCGGTTCGCGATTGAGTACGTCGGTCCCGACAACCGGCCGCACCGCCCGGTCATGATCCATCGCGCGCCGTTCGGTTCGATGGAACGGTTCGTCGGCATGCTGATCGAGCATTTCGCGGGCGCGTTCCCCCTGTGGCTCGCCCCCGAACAGGTCCGCGTGCTGCCGCTGAGCGAGAAATCGAACGAGTACGCCGAGGGCCTTGCGGCGCGGTTGAGGGACGCCGGATTCCGCGCCGAGATCGACCTGCGCAACGCGAAAGTCCAAGCCAAGATCCGCGAAGCCCAGCTCGAACTGGTCCCCTACATGTTCGTCGTCGGACCCAAGGAGGCGGAATCCGGCGCGGTCGCCGTGCGCGACCGGATGACCGGCGACCTGGGAGCGATGCCCGTCGAACGGGCGATCGAAAAACTGCGGCGGGAAGTCGATGACCGCGCGATCCGCCAGGTCGTCGAGACCACGATAACCCCCGTTTCGGACGAAGGCGATGCGGCGCACGAGTATTGAGCGGCCGCCGAGTCCGGCGGTCATGACGGAAACGGGGGATGCCGGCGCGGAACACGAACGCCGCGGCGCGACGGGCGGCCGGGTTCGGACATCGATCCCCGTCCGATCGGGGCGCCGGCTATGGATCTTCGGAGCGGCCGTTCTGGTCGCCGCTCCGCTGCTCGCCGCCTGGTCCTGGCATGCGGCCCAAGGCACCGGCTTCCGTTATGAAATCGTCAAGGAGTTCCCGCACGACACGAACGCCTATTGCCAGGGTCTCGTCTTCGCCGACGGTATGCTCCTCGAAGGCACCGGCCGCTACGGGCAATCGTCGCTGCGCCGCGTTCGCCTTGAAACGGGTGAGGTCGTCGAGCAGGTCGATCTGGACACGAAGTACTTCGGCGAGGGAATCGCCCTGCTCGGCGATAAGATCTACCAGATCACGTGGCGCGAGAACACGGCGTTCGAGTACGACAAGAACACGCTGAAGCCCACCGGCAAGACGTTTCGGTACGCCGGCGAAGGATGGGGGCTCACCGCGGACGGCCACTCGCTCATCCTGAGCGACGGGACTTCCGTACTGCGGTTCCTCGACCCCGAGACCTTCCAGGTCCGGCGCCAGGTCACCGTTCGCGACGGGCGCGAGCGAGTCACGAATCTCAACGAACTCGAATTCATCGACGGACAGATCTTCGCGAACGTCTGGCGCGAAAGCCACATCGTCCGAATCAATCCGAGGAGCGGCGCGGTGACCGGAACCGTCTCGCTGCGCGGACTGCGCTCGGGCACGACCTGGACCGGAGAGGAAGTCCTGAACGGGATCGCGTACGACGCAGAACACAAACGGATCTTCGTCACCGGCAAGAACTGGGCGAAGGTCTACGAGATCCGCATCGTCCGGGATCGCTGATCGGCGGCGATGCCGGCGCGATCACGATTCGTCGTCGTCGTCGCGGTCCGGGTGCAACGGGTCGTCGGGCGAATGGAAGAAGTCGCCCAGCCCGAGCGGCATCGTGTCGCCGCCGATCGTGCGGCGCTCGCGTTCGGCCAGCGCGCGGAGATCGAGCGCGTCGGGGCCGAGGCACCGTTCGAGCGCCTCGCCCCAAACTTGGTCCCGAGCGGCCGGATGGTCGCCCGACTGCCTCAGCCGCTTCATCGCGAACCGAAGCACGTTGATGCCGTCCCGCGGCGAGAAATCGAGACGCAATCCGTGCGCGTTCTGGAGGAACTCGACCGTCATCGCCAGCATCTCCGGTTCGGCGAACGGAAGATGGTATTTGAGGATGGCGAGCTCGTCCTGGCGGTTGGGAAACCCGAGCGGCAAGGTCGGCTGCAGGCGGCTCAGGATGTAGTCGGGAATCTCGTACGTCGATTCGTCCTCGTTCATCGTCACCGCGCACCGGAACTCGCCGTGCGCGGGGATCGTGATCCCCGCGACGATCGACTCGACGTATCGGCGCTGATCGAAGAGCGGGGCGAGGCTGGCCCACGACTTTTCGTTCATCCGGTTGCCCTCGTCGAGGATGCAGATGCCGCCTTCGAGCATCGCCGAAACGAGCGGCGAGGCATGGTAGGCGATCTGCCCGTTCCGCGCGAGCACGGGCGTGACGAGGAGATCCTCCGGGCGCGTATCGGCCGTGCACTGATAGAGGAACAACGGTTGGCGGCGGACCCGCGCGCCGGCCATCGCGAGCGCCGTCTTGCCGATTCCCGGAACGCCCACGATGCGCGGCGCGAGCGGCAGGTCCCGCTCGTCGACCACCAGCCAACAGGCGAGCAGTTGAGAGAGCGTCTCCCGCTGACCGATCCACTCGACGTGCGCCTCGTGCGGCGCGCCCAGCTGGAGATGAACGCCGTCGATCGTGATCCGCCTCTGCATGAACATGCCGTCGTGGAACGAGGTGACGCGATGGGAACGCCGTGCCACCAAGCGTATGACGAGCTCCAAAGCTCCGCAATACGCCGACGTGGGGCAAGCTCCCGGCTTGCCGTCTCGGCGCTTGCGTCGGCCGAGGCATGGGTTGTTCGACGGCGACGCCCCCTCGCCCACGCGTTGCGAGCCTGGCGGCTCGCGACGCTCGGCTTCGGGTTTCACGAGGGAGGTCGGCCGAACGGAAACCCGCATCGCGGAATCGCGAGGCGCGGAAATGCCGATCGAATCCGCACAACCGGAACGCGCCGCGCCGCGCCTTGGAATCGGACCGTGATCTAGACTTGTGCGACGCGGCCGTCTTGGTCGGCCGCCGCATGCCGTCCGTTCCTCGATCGCAAGGGCGCGAACGTCCATGTCCCTTTCCGCCGAACCGGGCGCGCGGCGCGGACCACTCGAAACGGCCGCGTTCCTCGTCGTCCTCCTTGTCGCCGTCCATGCCGTGACGACCAATCGCGCGGACGCCGATCTTTGGGGCCATGTCCGGTACGGCAGCGATCTGCTCGAACAGGGCGTCATCGCATCCACCGCGTCGTACACGTACACGGCGGAGGGTTACCCATGGATCAACCACGAAAATCTCGCGGAAGTCGCGATGGCGGTCGTGGCGAGGACTCTTGGACCGGTGGGCCTGGTCGTCGGGAAGTCGCTCCTGGTTTACGTGATCCTCGCGCTCGTGATCGGCCATGCGTTTCGGCGGGGAGTCGGTCTTGGTTCGCTTTCGCTATGCCTGCTGGTGATCGCGGTGAACCTGACGCCGCATGTGAACATCCGGCCTCAACTGATGACCTACTTCCTTTTCGCCGGGATGCTCGCCCTGTTGGCATGGTGTTTTGAAGGCTGGGAGGGCCGCTGGGCGATCGTGTGGAAGCGGTGGGGCGCCGAATCGGCTCCATCCTATTCCGCGGCGCGGCTCAGGCACCTGTGGTGGTGCGTGCCCTTGTTCGTCGTCTGGACGAATGCGCACGGAGGGTTCGTGGCCGGGCTTTGCGTCTGGTCGGCCTATCTGGGCTGCCGGATATTCGAGAGTCTGACGTTCGCGGGCGCGGCGCGCCGCGAAGTCGCGTGCAGGCTCGGCCTCGCGATCGCGGCGGCGTGGCTTGCGACGTTCGTGAATCCCTATGGGCCGGGCCTGCATTTCTGGCTCCGTTCGGCGGTCGGCCGTCCCCGCCCGGAGATCGCGGAGTGGCACCCGCCGCACTTGGATGATCCGGCATCGGCCCCGTTCTGGTTGCTGCTCGGCGCGACGCTGATCGCGATCGCGATGACGCGACGTTCGCGGGACTTCACGCATCTGTCGGTCACCGCGCTTCTGATCGCGCAGGCCTGCTCGCACCAGCGGCACGCCTGCTTCGTGACGCTCGGGTTCGCTTTCTGGCACCTGCCGCACGTCGACTCGTTCCTGCGCCGATTCAACGCGCACGAGTGGACGCGGCTGCGGGCATGGGACGCGCGGCCCTGGGCCCGCTCGCTCGGGCTCGCCGCCGCATCGACGGCCGCCCTCGCCATCGGCTGGTCGACGGCCGGCCGGCTTTCGGATTTGACGGTCGACCGCGCCGAGTTTCCGGTGGGCGCGGTGGAGTACATGGCGGAGCGGCGTATCGAGGGCAACTGCGTGGCGCACTTCGATTGGGCCCAATACGTGCTCGACGCGCTCGGCGCAAGGGACGTCGGCCAGCTCGGCGTTCGGCTCGCCTTCGACGGCCGGTTCCGCACGTGCTATCCCCAGTCGGTGATCGACGCCTATTTCGACTTCGCGCTCGGCAATTTCGGCCCGGACGTCCGATATCGCGACGCGGGCTCCGGGCGCTACGATGATGACAAGATCCTGTCACTCTGTTCCGCTCCGCACGGGCCCGCCGAGCTTGTCCTGATCGCGAAATGGCTTCCCCTGGCCCGCGGCGTGATGCGCGAGCGCGGCGGCGAATGGGTCTTGTTGTACCAGGACGACGTATCGGAGTTGTGGGGCCGCGCGGATCGGTTCGACGATCCGAACCGTCCCGAGTACATCCCGCCGTCGGCGCGGAGGCTCGCCGGCGCCGCGCAGGCGGGCACCGTGACGTGGCCGGCGAAACCGGATTCGGCGGCGAGCGGGACGTTGGCGGCCGCGCGATGAGCCGATCCACTTGACCGATCCGGAGGAATTCGCATGGCGTCGACGGGCACGGCCGAACGAACGGGCGGAACGACCAGCGCGCACGCCGCGCTGATCGGCGTGCTGCTCGTCGCATGCGCGCTCGTCCTATCCAGGAACCACGCCGATCCCGATTTCTGGGGCCACGTGCAATACGGGCGCGACGCGCTGCGCGACGGCCTTCCGTTGACGGCGACCTACACGTACACCGGGCTCGCGTTCCCATGGATCAACCATGAGAACCTGGCCGAACTCGTTTTCGCATGGACGGTCGATCATGGGGGCCCTTCGGTCCTGCTTTGGATGAAATCGATCGCGGGGGGCCTGTTGATGGCGGGCATCCTTGTCCGCGGGATGCGCCGGCGCGTCCGCGGGATGGTGCTGGTCGCGTGGGTCCTGCTGACGGCGTTGAATCTGATGTTCTTCTGGAGCCTCCGGCCGCAGCTCTTCTCCTATATCTACTTCGCGCTGCTCGTCATGACGCTCGATCGCGCGTTCGCGGATTGGCGGCGCGCGGACGGTTCGAGTGCGGCGTACCACGATCGGGTTCTCTGGTGGGGCGTTCCGTTGCTGATCGGTCTCTGGGCGAATACCCACGGCGGCTTCGTGCTCGGCCTGTTCTTTCTCTTCGCCTATCTCGGACTGCGCGGGATCGAGTCGATCGCCCGATGGGGGTCGGCCGGTTGCCGCCGCGTCCCCATGCTCGCGGCCGTCGCCGGCCTGGCGCTGGCCGCGTCCGTGGTCAATCCCTATGGATGGGGCCTGCACGCCTGGCTGACCCGCGCGCTCGGCTCGCCCCGCCCGGAGATTCTCGAATGGCGACCGCCCGAGCTGTTCAGCATCGTATGGTGGCAGTGGTGGCTGCTGGTCGCCGCGAGCGTCGCGGCGTTCGCGTCGAGCCGCGTGCGTCGCGATCCGGTGCACGGCCTCTTGTTGGCCGCCGTGCTATGGCAGTCGATCGCCCATCAACGGCACATTCCGTTCTTCGCGATCCTGTTCGCGCTTTGGGGCCTGCCCCATGTCGATTCGGCCTGGCGCCGGTTCGCCGCGACCGACGGCGATCCGCCGCTCGGCGCGGGTTGGACGCGACGAGCCCGGTTCGCCGCGACGGGTGTCGCGCTCTTGTTCGGCATGGCGATCTCCGCCGGGCTGGTCGCGCAGAATCGAGCGATTCCCGTTCCGCGAGACGGCTATCCC
Organism: Planctomycetota bacterium; assembly: GCA_016872725.1. Taxonomy (GTDB): domain Bacteria; phylum Planctomycetota; class Planctomycetia; order Pirellulales; family Pirellulaceae; genus VGZC01. The sequence goes on along the minus strand of VGZC01000024.1, from coordinate 27,930 downwards.
GTCAGCGCGTTCGCGTTCATCGCCGAGCACGGTCTGCATGGGCGACTCGTCGCTCGGTTCAAGTGGGCCCAGTACGCGCTGATGGCCTTCGGACCGCTCGACGACGACCGCGCCATGCGACTCGCGTTCGACGGTCGATTCCGCACCTGTTACCCGCAGAAGGTCGTCGACATGTATTTTGATTTCGCCATCGGAGATGACGAGCCGGGTATGCGGTACCGCGACCTCGGCGCGCCGCCCGTCGATCCGAACCGGATCTTGGTCGAAGGCCGTCCCGACCTCGTGTTGATCGACCGATCGCAAACCCGCCCCGCAAGGGTCCTGCGCGGCAACGCGGACGATTGGGTACTCCTGTATGCGGATTCGATCGCCGAGCTGTGGGGCCGCAGATCCATCTATGACGACCCTCGGTCACCTCACTACATGGATCCCGCCGCGCGGCGCGTGGGGGACGGACTCCAAGTCGGGACCGTTCCCTGGCCGGCGCTGCCCGATCGCACGCGTTCCGAAACAGGCAACCGGCTCGCGGCGCCGCGTTCCGCGGACTCTCCCGCCGATCCATCCAACACTTGATTCGACGAGCCCATCCATGTTGTCCCAGCCCGCCCAGCAATCGACCTCCACCACGTCCGCGTTCCCCCAGTTGGAATGCGATTCCGTTTCCGTGATCGACAGTGAACTGCGGCGAGCCGAACGGCTGGTTGAATCGGCGCTGGCGGACGACGACTGGGCTGTCGAGCCGATCGACTTTGAAATCCCCGGGACTTGGCTCACCTCGATTGTGATTCCTGTCTACAACGAGGAGCGTTGGATCGAGAAGGTCGTCCGGCGCGTGGCGGCGCTGCCGATGCGCAAGGAAATGGTCGTCGTGGACGATTGCAGCCGCGACGGAACGGCGGCCATCTTGCGGCGGCTCGAAGCCGAATTGGGGCTGCGGCTTCTGTTGAGAACGAGGAACGAGGGAAAAGGGGCCGCGCTGCGGACAGGATTCCAAGCCGCGCGAGGGAACATCCTCGTGGTCCAGGACGCCGACCTCGAATACGATCCCCGCGACATTCCCAACCTGATCCGACCGATCGTCCAGGGCCGCGCGGATGTCGTCTACGGATCGCGGTTCCTCGACGGAGCGCCCCACGACCGATCCCTCGTCCATCGGCTCGGAAACCGTGCCCTCACCACCGCCTCCAACCTGTTGACGGGACTTCGTCTCACCGACATGGAAACGTGTTACAAGGCGTTTCGCAAGGACGCTGTTGAGGGAATCGACCTGCGCCAGGATCGGTTTGGGTTCGAACCCGAAGTCACGGCCAAACTCGCCCGGAGCGGATGCCGTTTCAGCGAGGTGCCCGTGCGATACGCGCCGCGTTCTTATCGGGACGGCAAAAAAATCGGACTGCGCGACTTGGGCAATGCGCTCTACTGCATCGTCCGCTACGCCGTTCACACGTAGCCACGCTCGCCAAAGCGTGGTATCCGCGCCGCGCCGTTCGGCGGCCGTCCGGCGACGGCGGCTTCGGGAAGACGGGTTTGACTCACCGGATGCCGATCCAATGGACGATGACGATTGGGCGGCGCGTTGGCCGGATGGGGAACATTCGGCATGATCGCGACGGAACGCGGCCAGGAGGTGCAAGGATGCGCGTGCGGCGCCGATTCGCTTTTCTGATCACGGGATTTCTTGTCGCCTCGGCGACGGTGACCGCGTTCGCAGGCAATTGGTCGGTAATCACTCGACACTTCGAACCGCCTCCGACCTACGGCTGCCACCCGAGGCGACCATGTCCCGATTGCCAAATGCCCTGGCAGCCCGTACGCAGCGTCCTGCACTACAATGTCCTTCCACCGGGGATGCTCCGGCCCTGGCCCTTGTCGATCCCGGCACCGTCGCTGGCCCCTCGAACGCCGGACTTCGGATGTGGGTTGGCGACCGGATGTGGCCTGACGCCGTCGTGCCGTCCTTGATCGGGCGAACCATCCCGCATGGCCGCCTCACCACACCCGAATCCAAGTTCGAATCCAAGCGGGGATCCAAGTCCGCATCGGCGGTTCGCACTTCTCGTTTACCGCGCGATCCGGCTCCGATGTCCGTATTGCGGAATCGGGCGCCTGTTCCGGCATTGGGTCCGCATGGAACCGTTCTGCGAGGCTTGTCGTGCGAACTTCGAGCGGGATCCCGGGTTCTTCCTCGGCTCCATCTATTTCAACTACGGTCTCACCGCGCTGCTCGTCGCCGTGTTCTACCCAATCCTGCTCTTTTCCGGATGGGGATCGCCTAACGCGCTGCTCGCCGGATGCCTTGCGTTTTGCCTTGCATTCCCGCTTTGGTTCTTCCGGTACGCGCGCAGCCTGTGGCTCGGCTTCGACCTCTATATGGACCCTCGCGGACCGGCGCCCCATCGTGGATCGGCGGGTGAGTGAAGCCGCGGAATCTAGGCGGACTCTTCCGAATGAGACAACTGTGCCGAATCTTCCGGTGATGTCGCGCCGATAGAGCTTGATGTCCGTTCACGAAAGCGAGCACGTCCGCGCGGTGCGCATCGAATGGCCGCGCGATCGGGCCGCGTTCCCGGGATTCGAAAGCGCGGAACGAGCATGCTGACTTGGCTTTCCTATCAATTCAGCAATTACTTCCTGCTGTTGCGCACGCAGGACTCGCCGCGCCGGCTTGCCGCCGGTTTCTCGGCGGGCCTTCTGATCGGGCTCATTCCCAAGGGCAATCTTCTGGCTCCGCTCGTCGCAACCATCCTGTTCTCGTTGCGATTGAATCTGCCGGTGGCCGTCTTGACGGCGGCATGCGCCGGATTCGCGAGCGGTTGGTTGGATCCGATTTCCCATGAAATCGGCTTGCGCCTTCTGGAACATCCGGGGCTCCGAACGACGTGGGTTCGCCTTTCCAATACGCCGATCGTCCCATGGACGGGGTTCAACAACACGATTGTGCTCGGCAGCCTGGTTCTCGGACTCGCCGTCGCCTATCCGGCCTATTGGCTTTCGCTTCCCGTCTTCCGCGATCTTCGGCGCAAGCTGACGGCCCGAGCGGAAGCGAGGTCGGCTCGCCGTCGGCCGGGTGGGGTGGAAGAAGCCGCCGTCGCGCCCGAGACGGAATCGACGGTCGGTTCGGTCATGAGCCGGCCTCGAGACGACTCGGCCGTTTCCCGTGCGTGCGACGAGGGCCTTCGCGTCGTGAACGGGCGACGATTTCGCGAGTTCGTCGCGGAAATCGACCGTCTCTCCCGAACGGAGCGAGCCGCATGATTCGGTGGTCCTACCTGGTCCCTCGACTCCTTGTCGCCGCCGCGCTGGTGGTCGCCGTTTCGATCGGCTTGGATCCGTTCGTGAAATGGTCGGTGATCCGAGCGGGGCAGGCAATGACCGGCGCGAAGGTCGATATCGATTCGTGGCGGTCGACCTTCCGGACGGGCGACGTCCGCGTACGGGGCATCGCGGTGGCGAATCCGAATCATCCGGATCGAAACTGGTTCGAAATCGAGGAGGCCGACCTGTCGTTCGACACGCGGTCGCTCCTCATGGGCCGGTTCGTCGTTCGCGACGGGCAGGTTCGCGGTCTGCGGATCGATGGGGAACGGGCGACATCGGGCGCGCTGCCCCAACACGAACGAACCACCGATGCGCTAAGCGGAAAGCCGCTCGTCGAATGGCTCGCCGATCTCAAGCGACTTCTGCGGGATCCGGTCGTCAATGAAATGCGGTCGGTGGTTGTCGCTCGCGAGTTGATGGAACGGTGGCCAAGGGAATACGAGGCCGCGGCCGCCGAGGTGAAGGACGTGCAACAACGTGTTCGGACGCTTCGGACCAACTTCGAGGAGGCGCGGCACAAGCCGCTCGATCATCTCGACGCCGTGCGGCGCGTGGTCACGGATGTCGCGACGATCCGCGGGGACTTGGAGCGGCTGAGGCTCAAGGCGAACGATTTGGTTGTCCGGGCCAACGAGGATCGGAAGCGAGTCGAACTCGCGCGCCGAACCGATATCGACCGGATTGAACAGGCGTTGAAGATCGCGAGCCTGGACGCGGAGCGCGTCACGGAATACCTGCTCGGCCCCGAATTGGCGCCCTACGCGTCCGATCTCGTGGAATGGGTTCGTTGGAGCAAGGAATGGTTGGACGTCGCGGGGGATCCGCCGCGGCCCGCTCGGCTGCGGGGCCGCGATATCGAGTTTCCCTGTGTTCCGCCCGCGCCCGACTGGTGGATCCAGCGGATCGCGGTCGCCGGCGAACTGTCGCTCGGCAATCGGCCCACCGCGTTTGAAGGCGTGCTGACCGGACTCACCAATCGCCAGTCGATCACGGGTGAACCGACCCGGTTCTCGGCGCGGATCGAGGGCCTCCATCCGGCTCGATTCGACGCGGTGGCGGACAACCGCGACGGATCGTTGAAGCACACGGTCACGTTCGACTGCCCGTCGCTCGCTTTGGGGCGCCGCGCGATGGGGAAGGCGGACGGAGTGCTCGTCACGCTGGATGAAGGCAACGCGCGGTTGTGGATGCGGGTGGAGCTCGCCGACCGCCAGGTGAACGGCCGGATCGTCTGGAAGCAGGACGAGATCCGATTCGGGGCATCGGTCGCGGAGGAACTGGGTGGTCCGCGAACGGCCCGATTCCTCTCGACGGCGCTTGCGCGCGCGACGCATTTGCACGCGCAGGTCGATCTTCGCGGCCCGATCGAAAAACCGCTTTGGACGGTCCGCGCGAATCTCGGCCCCGAATTGGTCGAGGGAATCGAGGATGCGGCCCGACGGGAGCTCGCCGAACGTCGCGACGCGCTCGTTCGACGGCTGCATGTCGAGGTCGCCCGTGAAATCGCGAAGTTGGACGAGAAGATCCGACACGAACAAGACAAGGTCCTCGCGCAGCTCAACGTCGGCGAGGAAGTCCTGCGCGAACTGCAACAGGTCGCGGCCGCGACGGGAGCGATCGACCCGCTCAGGAAGGTCATCGAATCCTCGGGGATTCGTAGGAAGATCGAGTCGTCGGACATTTACGAGAAACTCGAAGCCTCGGGCATCCAACAGCGCCTCGAGGACCGCATCCGGTCGGCCAGGCTCCCCTTTCCCGCGTCGCGCGGGGAAGGCGCCGCCGTGTCGTCGGGGACGAGCGGCGCCGAGTCCCGCTAACCGGCTCGATCGCCCGGCACGAGACTCGCCCGAACCGCTCGAAACCTGATACCATGGCCGGGTACCCGAGCGAACTCCACGATTTCCGCGCGACGCGGCTCGTTCGGGTGCGATCGCACACGCTCGAATCGGGGGGAACGCTCGTCGATGGACTGTCCGCCGGCCACGCACGCAAGCCGACCACGCGGACGACCGCGACTTGGAGTGATCGTGTGTCTCGTGTTGGGGATCGGAGGATGCGGAGGCGGGTCGTCGTCCGTTGAAGGCGGTCGGGCCGAGTCGGGCATCGCGATCGTCGACGATCTGGGACGGACGATCGTGATTCCGTCGCCGGCGGACCGAATCGTGTCACTCGCGCCCGCATGCACGGAGATCCTCTTCGCGGTCGGAGCGGGCGATCGCGTCGTCGGCGTCACGACGTTCGACAACTACCCCCCGGAAGTCGCGTCGATCACCAAGGTCGGCGGTTTCTCGAGAGAGACGATCAACGTCGAACAGCTCGTCGCTCTCGAACCCGACTTCGTGCTCTCATCGGGCTCCCTCCAACGCGATCTGATCGACGAACTCGCGCGACTCGATATCGTGACGGTCGCGATCGAGCCCCAATCGCTCGACGACGTCCTGCGGCATATCCGATTGGTCGGACGGATCACGGGTGAAGCGAGTCGAGCCGAACGGGTGGCGTCGCGGATCGCCGACGACCTCGAACGGATCCGGTCGCGGTTCGCGTCGAAGGGACCGGCGGAACGGCCCCGCGTGTTCTATCAGGTTTGGGACCGACCGCTGCGAACGGCGGGCGCCGCGTCGTTCATCGGCCATTTGATCGAGGCCGCGGGAGGCCGCAACCTATTCGGGACGATTCAGGAAGCATACCCGCTGGTGAGCGAGGAATCGCTGATCGAGGCCGACCCACAGGTCATCTTTCTGCCGCGCCGCGAGGGCCAGGACCTCGACCAACTGTTCGCGAGGCCCGGTTTCGAGCGGATCGAGGCGATCCGTTCGCGCCGGATCCACGCGATCGACGAGGATCTTGTTTCGCGACCGGGCCCGCGAATCGCGGAGGCCGTGGAAGCCATGGCGGCGCGACTGCACGAGGGCGGTGTCTCCGAAGGTCGGGGAACGGGGAGGTTGCCGTGACGCGCGCGACGATACGTCTTGCCGCACTCGTCCTCGCGCTGATCGTCGCCTGGGCGGCCAGCTTGATGGTCGGCGCCGTGCGGGTGGCGCCGGGCCAGGTCATGGCGTCGGCGTTCGGAGGAGGATCGGACCTGCCGACCTCCATCCAAAAAGTCCTATGGGAGATCCGAGCGCCGCGCGCGGCGCTCGCCGTCGTCGTCGGAGCCGGGTTGGGATGCGCGGGGGCCGCGTTCCAGGGTCTCTTTCGGAATCCGCTCGCCGATCCGTTCGTCATCGGAGCGTCGAGCGGCGCGGCGCTCGGCGCGACGATCGCCATTGCGTTCGGCTGGTCCATGACCTGGGGGTATCTCGACGCGACCGCCGCCGCCGCGCTCGCCGGCGCGCTCGGCGTCGTCGCCGTCGTCTATGCGATCGCGAGCGTCGGCCGGGAGACGCCGACCATCGCCCTGTTGTTGGCCGGCATCGCGGTCAGCAGCTTCGTCGGCGCCGTCGTGTCGCTCATCATGTTCGTCCAGAATCAACAGCTCGCCGCCATCTTCGGCTGGCTCATGGGAAGCCTTTCGGCGCGGGGATGGCATGCGTTTTGGGGAACGAGTCCGTGGATCGTCGTGTCGTGCGCGGCCCTTTGGCTGCTCGCACGCCCGCTCGATTGTCTCGCATTCGGCGAGGAGACGGCGGCGTCGCTCGGCTTCCATTTGAACCACGTGCGCGGCGCCGTGGTGCTCGGCGCATCGCTCGCCACCGCGGCCGCGGTCGCGGCGGGAGGCATCATCGGGTTTGTCGGACTCATCGCCCCCCACGCCGCGCGGTTTCTCATGGGCACATCGCGGCACGCCGTCGTGATTCCGGCGAGCGGTCTGACGGGCGGACTCTTGCTGGTCCTCGCCGACGACGTGGTCCGGTCGTTCCTCCCCCAAGGCGAACTTCCCGTGGGCGTCGTAACGGCCCTCCTGGGAGGCCCCTTTTTTCTCTACCTGATGCGCATGCGGCCCAGGCAATTGGAGCGCCGCGCATGACGATCCTCGAAACCCGCGATCTCACGTGCGCGTACGACCGGCAAGTCGTCGTGGATCATGTCGCGTTCCGCGCGCGATCCGGGGAAGTCGTGACCCTCCTCGGGCCCAATGGAGCGGGAAAGACGACCTTGCTGCGGGCCCTCGCGCGACTCCTCCCCCCGCGTTCCGGCCACGTGCTGCTCGACGACCGCGACATCTGGTCGATGGCGCCGCGCGCCGTCGCCCGACTCGCCGCGCTCGGGCCCCAGAACGAAAGCCGCGACTGGCCGCTCACCGTGCGCGAGGCCGTACGGCTCGGCCGAGTACCCCACCGCGGCTGGCTTAGTCCGTTCAACGGCGAGGACCAAGCGATCGTCGACGAATCGATCCGGCGGCTCGATCTGGGCGACTTGGTCGACCGCCCGGTGACGCAGCTCTCCGGCGGCGAATGGCGACGCGTCGTCCTGGCTCGAGCGATCGCCCAACAACCTCGCGTTCTCCTGCTCGACGAACCGACGTCCCAACTCGACATCAAACACCAATTGGACGTTCTCTCCCACGTTCGCAAACTCGCGAGCGACGGACTCGCCGTCATCGTGACGCTCCACGACCTCAATCAGGCGGTCGCCTGCGCCGATCGGATGGTCCTCGTCCATGGACGGCGCGTGGTCGCGGACGGGCCGCCCGAGTCGGTCTTGACGGCCGAACGGATCGCCGACGTCTACGGCATCCGGGCACGCGTGCTCCCGCACCCGGTCTTCGGGACCCCCTGGGTCGTGCCGCTCATCGATTGACGGCGTCGCAAGCGACTTCGGTTCGATCATCGAGGCGAATACGCGCGGCATTCAGACCGTTTTCGGGCTCCGCGCGTCTCCACCAGCCCGGGCGCGAAACTGGGCGTTCTGCGCGGACCGAAACGGGGATTCGGAAAAGGAAAAAATCGCCCGCCGAGTCATCCGATAAGACGTGTGACGGGTGGACCAGTTTCAACGCGCCGTACGCGAACGATCAGTCCCCAACAATCCACAAATTCGAGGTCGATCATGAAGACGAACTTGGTGCGCGCGATGGCCGCGGCACTCGCGATGGTGTATGGTTTCGCGTTCGCCAACGCGTCGATCAGCGCCGAGGAAATCCGGTACGCTTCCGAGAACGATATCGTTCGGTTGGCGAGCCAGGAATCGAACACATCCTTCCCCGTCCAGCTCATCGGTCACGAGTCGTGCGACGGTTCGGTTACCGATTGTGATTCGGGTTGCGACTCGGGTTGCGGCTGCCCGACGATCACCGGCGGCGGCGAGCTGCTGTTCCTCAAACCGTTCCAATCGGAAGGCAACTGGGACGACTTCAACTATCGAACCGGTTACCGCGGCTGGTTCGGCTATCAGCGTGGTGACGGCCTCGGCGTTCGGCTCCGCACGTTCGACTACTTCCAACGGGACATCAACGACGCGCGCGTCGACATCAACTCGATCGACCTCGAAGTGTTCGATCTGCTCGTCGCGAACGGCCAGTGGGACCTGACGGTGGGCGGCGGCATTCGGTACCTCGATTACTTCGTCGGAAGCGGCCCGGACCCGGACGACGGGTATGCTCGGTACGGACTCGGTCCGGTCGTGTCGGCCGAGTTGATGCGGCATGTGAACGACCGCCTTTCGCTCTACGCGTTCGGCCGCGAAGCGCTTCTCGCGGGGAACGGTAACGACTATGGGACGGTCGAAGCGGATTGCCTGGGCAACGTGTTCGAGCTCCAGCTCGGTGCCCAGTGGGCTCGCGAACTCGGCATCGGGTTGGTCTTCGGCCGGATCGGCTGGGAAGCGCAGTCCTACACGAGCATGGACGACGGCGACACGGAATCCCTGACCCTGATGGGTGGCGTGCTCTCGGGCGGCATCGTCCGATAGCCAACGCCCAACGTCGTGCCGGACGTCTGCGGGTGATCGCATCGACGTCGCGCGATTAGGCCGACACAACACGAAAGCCGGCGTTGGGAACAACGCCGGCTTTTTTTCATTTGATGGGAGAACGAGGAACTACGCGGCCCGAGCCGCGCGCTCGACGGTTCCACCGTCGCCAGGATAGGCGAATCCGGAATCGGACCGGTTCCACCGGCGCATGGCCGCCGCGACAAGATGGCCTCCGAACGCGACCGACAGTTTCAACGCCTGTTGGAACCGGTTCTTGCGCCCGTGGATCGGCAGGCAATCGAACGAACACTCGGGATCAGGGGACCGTACGTTGATTGTCGGCGGAGCGAACCCGTCGCGCATGGCGAGCAGGGTCACCGCGAGTTCGACGGCGCCGGACCCGTTGACCAGGTGTCCGAGCATCGACTTGGTCGAGCTGACGCAGAGGTCCTGGCAGTGGGAACCGAACGCGCTTCGGATCGCCCGCATTTCCACCCGGTCGTTCTGCTCGGTCGCCGTGCCGTGCGCGTTGATATATCCGACATCGGTCGGATCGAGCCCCGCTTTGCGGAGCGTGATTCGGATGAGCTCGCAGAGCGCGTCGCTTTCGGCATCGAGGCCCGTGACATGGTGCGCCTCGGCCAGCATGTGGCCGCCAAGGAACTCGGCGTAAATCCGGGCTCCCCGCGCCAGCGCGTGCCGTTCGCGTTCGAGCACGAGCAGGGCGGCGCCTTCGCCCAGAATGAAACCGCATCGGTTCCGGTCGAACGGACGGCACGCCGTCGCCGGATCGTCCGATTGGGCGAGTACGCCGAGTTGCCGGAATCCGGCGCAGAAAAGGGGATTGAGCGAGTCGCCGCCTCCGGCGAGCACGGCATCGCATTGCCCGTCACGGATCATGCGGGCTCCGACCAATACGCTGACCAGGCTGCTTGCGCAGGCGGTCGAGTGGGCCATCCGGGGACCCGTCAACCCGAACCGGTTCGCGACATGCGCGCAGGCCGTGTTCGGAAACCACTGGTCCGTCCAGCGTACCGAACCCGCGGGAAGCGCGGCCGCATCGCCCAGCGCGTGCCATAACGCCCGGGTGTCGCCCATATGGGCGCTGATCGAGCATCCGAACCGCGTCGCGTCGATATCGGTCCACCGCACCCGCGCGTCGTCGAGCGCCTCGGCGGCCGCTCGCTCCGTCATCGGAATCACCTTGAGCATGCCGGGCTCGGGCGGCTCGAGGTCGACACGCGCCGCGAGCAACTCCCCGTCGGGAAAATACGGCATGCCGACGACACGTTGCGAGCGGGTCTCGCCGCGCTGGATCGCCCGCCACGATGTCTCGCGGTCGAGCCCGAGCGAGGTGACCAAACCAAGTCCCGTCACGACGATCCGGTCGTCCATGATGCGCATCCTTGCGTCTTTGCCCTCGGTCTAGGGCGGCTCCCCCCGGGGACGGTTCCGTGCCGAGCGTACCAAATACCCGGCTTTCCGGTCCTTGTCCAGATCAGTCGCCCCGTAGCCACGCTCGCCAGAGCGTGGCGGGTAGCCGTCCATTGTGTTCACAGAACGCTTACGGTGGTCGGCTTCTCGTGAAACCCGACGCCGAGCGATTCGAGCCCGCGGGCTCGAATCGCGGAGGCGAGCGGGGAACCGGACGAGACACTTTGGGGCTATTCGCCATCCCTTAGATCGGTCGTAGCCGTCCAAGACAGGACACCCGGATTCGCCTTCGGGTTTCGAACCTGGGTGTCCTGTTCCTATCGCGTCTACGGAACCACGAATCCGACCTTCCATCGCGCCGGGTCCAAGTCGCGAAGCGACGTACCTATCAAAGCCCGGGGCAAGCCAACGCGAGCTTGCCGAGCGTTGGCGCCGCCCCGGGGTGGGCGTCGACGAAGGGCGCGGCAGCCGCACTGCGGCGGCCCTATCAGGTCCTTGGGTCCAAGACCGTGACACCCGGATTCGTTTTGGGGCCCGAACCTGGGTGTCCTGTCTTGATTCTCATCCGGCGGAAGGGCAGCTCCGTACGCTCGGTCAGACCCCGAACGAAACGCCGCACCGAACTGTACTTGCCCGTGAAGCCGTGCTCCGCGCACAGGTCCTGATGGATCCGCTGGGCCGTCAGCCCCTGGTCGACCTTCTCTTGGATGGTCTCCCGATAGGCGTCGCAAAGGCTCCGCGACGCGGCGGCGCCGACCGGGGAATCCGGGACGCCACACCCGGTGGGCGCTTTGGTATCTTTTGAATCGGTTGAATCGGCCCCAACTTCCAGTGCGGTGCGGATTCTCAACGAGTCCGAGTGCCCGCGCTCGGTCGCCAAAAGCGTTGATCTCGGCGCGTTCGGCAGCGCTAATCGTACGTCCACCCAGTCCGCGCGGTAATTCTGTGTTTCTCAGTTGCTGTGCGGCATTCTCGATCGGCATACGGTTTGTGAGTGCATCGTCAACGACACCTGCTCCCTTTGGGGCTACAACCTATTGGGTATCGTCGTCTTTTTCCTCCCAGCAAGTTATTGTGAAGTCCTCAGCAAACGGCAAAAGCCCCGCAAGTCGCGTTGACGACACATCAAATGTGTATCCCAGAACCCAAATCGTAATCTTCAAGTAGTAGGCAGGGTCCACAATCAAGTGGCTGATCGGGGTTTTCGCAGGGGTCAGAGTCTCGATTAGGTACTCTGCATGGGCTTCGACTTCGTTGGAATCCAAGTATTCTGCCGTACAGAAGTGCCAAACACCGAACGGTCGAATACGATCAACAGTGGCTATTTCCGATCCCTTTTTGTGTCGCCCTACGTATGGTTGGCCCTTCTCAAACCCCGATGTTGGGCTGATACCAAGTGCCCGAGAGATATCTGCCGGGATTAGCGAATCACCACGGATTCCAAAGTCGATTCCCGTGGCAATGCGTCGTGTTCGATTGGCGTTCGTAGTCATATTCGCAATTCGAGTTTCAAGAGAGATAGTCGAAGAGGTTCCCAAGTAGGTCGCCCGTGTTCGAGTCGAGAACGTCGCCATTGTCCAGGATTTTGTGCTGATGGTGGCTAGGTCGTTGCAGCAGTTCGTCCTTCAGACCTTCCATTGCACGTTTTGCCTCGTCCTGAGTTAGACCAAGCGCCTTACGAGTGCGGTTCGTAATCGTACGCTCACCGGTTTGAAGAACCTTCGGTTCGGGAACCTGCGCGGCGCCAACGGATCGCGGCCCAAACGTTCCCTTCTTTGGAGCCTTCCCTCCTCCCGCCAGCATCCGGCACAAGTCGCTACCCGCGAGGACGCCGTTGTGCACGAGGACGCCGTGGGACGTGACGTGGTAGACGTGGTCGCACTGGACCTCAAGGTTAAACACCTCGTGAAGGCCCGGACGAGCCGCGTGACGCGCGAGCGGGGTCGCGCCGCCGGAAAGCAAATGCAGCCGCTCACCGTCCTGAAGTTCATCCGCCCGCACGAACGCGAGCCGGTCCTCGCTCCAAAACGGATGGTTGACCGTCGTCCCGATCGGCCCGTCGAGACCCTCGATCCAAAGATCGATCACCCGCGCCGAGTGGTGCCGCCATGTGCCGGTCACCACCCGCGTGCCCGGTACGCGCGGGATGGCGGGGCAGGGATGGACCTCCAATACCTCCGCCAAACCATCGACGCCGCATTCCGGCACGGCGATGTGGAACTTGGCCCCCACCAGGTCGCGTTCGAGCCGCAGTATCTCGTCGGGCGTCAGCGGCGCCGGATCGCGCGATGCGCCGCGATCCTCCGCGCGGGTGGCGTCGAGCTGTTCCCGGAGCCACCAGAGAGGCCGGAGCAAATTGCCGTCGGCGTGGCTTCCATCGGTCTTCGGACAGCGCAGGACGATCCGACGCCAGATCGGAGGATCGACGACGATGCCCAGCGTCAGGTCGTTGTCGCCATGCAAACGGTCCTCAGGAACCAGTTCACCCGGCGCCACCCGCTCGATGGACTTCGTGTACGTCGTCAGCGCCCAGTCCGACGGCGACGCGGTGGACTCGCTTGCCGGATTGGTCCCGGTACGCGCGTTCGGCCCGGAATCCGTTTTCCAAGCCAACAGACCGAACCAGGCGCTGACCGTCATCAATACGGCGGCCAACGGAAGACGCCAACGCCAAAACGATCGGTCGGACGGCCAAGCCGATGAACGCGCGGACGGCCGAGGTGGTACCATTCTCCGCGCGGCCCTCACGGCCCGCCGCCGAGCTAATGCCGCCCCGACGCATGGCTCATCGGCGCGGGTCGCGATCGGGGGACCGATCGGCGTTACGTCCAACCTCTCTACTCCGCTCGAACCGAACGGCGCGGCGGACGCCTCCGGTGACAACACCATGTCACCCCAGTCCGCTTCCATCGCCAAGTCGTGCGGGTCGACGAGAGGTGCGCCGCGCCGCTCGGCGAGCGTCGTCGCGGCGTCGTCCAGGGGCTGCGTGAGTGGATGGTCCGAAGTCATCGAGGTCAGCACCGCGTCGATCGACCGTTCGCGACGTCCTTCTCGGCGAACGTCCGAGCGCGCCGCAACGCGCGGGCAAGACGTTCGCGATTCCTCATCCTCGCGGCGGCGGAACCGCGCGCCGGGGATGAGCACGACGAGCGTTGCGGCCGCCGCGCCGCAAGCCAGCCCATGATAGGCCTTCGCGCCGAGCATCGCCAGCATCTCGGACGTGGGCGTCTCCGGTCCGAGACAGGACACCCGGATTCGCTTTGGGTTCCGAACCTGGGTGTCCTGTCTTGATTCTGTCGCGGTTTCTGGAACGACCGGGACGGTCGTCCTACGTAGAGCGATCGTCCCCGATCGTTCTTCCGGTCGATGTCCGCGCTCGCACCGTAGTTGGCCGACGCTTGCGCGCGGCCGATCCCGCCGGTCGACGGTGGCTACGGTCGATGGTGGCTACGGGCTACGGGGAGGAGGCTTCGACGCCCGGCCCTGCAAATGCGACGAACGCAAGCCGCAGTTCGTGGAGGACGGAGCCGAGGAACATGGATTCGGCCTCCGTTCGGTTCCCGGCGGTTTTCTCTTCGAGGATCGCCAGGGTATCGATCACGTGCCGCGCGATCTCGAGGTGAAGGCGCGGATCGCCGCCCGATTCGTCACCGGGTTGCGGCGAGGTCGCATCACCGGAAATCCCGGACGTTTCGATATTCGAGCGGGACCGAGCGTGGGCGAGCCGCGCGGATTCCGCCAATGCGGCCGAGGCCTGCGCGGCGAGCGACTGGCACAGTGTCAAAAACGTGGCTGGCGGGAGACGTCGAGCGGCCGGTGGACGGTCCTCGGCCGCGTGACCGCCCGATTCGCGCCGCGCACGTTCCGACTCCCGTTCCGACTCGACGCGCGCCTTCCAATCCTCGTCGACGATGATCTTGGGTCGTGGTCCCGGATTGGCATCGGATCCGCTCGACATCGCGTTCAAGCCTCCGCGAAGGTTACGGCTCGGCGGCATGCGCCTCCAGCGCGATCGATTCGCCGGTCGGCGCATCCCCTCGCGACAGGTGGCGAACGAGGGCCGCGCCGACGAAACCCGCGAAAAGGGGCTGCCGGGCGGTGGGTTTCGATTTGAACTCGGGATGGAACTGGACGGCCACGAACCAAGGATGATCCCGGAGTTCAAGGATTTCGGCGAGCTTTCCGTCGGGGCTCGACCCCACCACGCGCATGCCGTGCGCCGCGAATTGTCCACGATACAGGTTGTTGAATTCGTACCGGTGCCGGTGCCGCTCGTGAATCCGCTCGGTCCCGTAACACGCGAACGATCGGCTCATTGTGTCCAGGTCGGCGGGCTGGGAGCCGAGCCGCATGGTGCCGCCCTTGTCGGTGATGTTCCGCTGCTCGTCGAGCAAGCAGATCACCGGGTGCGGCGTGTCCTTGTGGAATTCGGTGGAGTTCGCGCGTTCGAGGCCGACGACGTTTCG
The DNA here is from genome assembly GCA_016872725.1 of Planctomycetota bacterium. Classification (GTDB taxonomy): domain Bacteria; phylum Planctomycetota; class Planctomycetia; order Pirellulales; family Pirellulaceae; genus VGZC01. Next base: position 12,856 of record VGZC01000024.1, on the reverse strand, counting down.
GCCGAATTCGATCGCGGCGCATTGCATGCCGAGGCAGATGCCGAAAAACGGGATCTGCCGCGTGCGGGCGAAGTGGATCGCCTGGATCTTCCCCTCGATGCCCCGCTCGCCGAACCCGCCCGGAACCAAAACGCCGTCGAATCCTCCGAGCAGCCGCTCGGGACCCTCTTCCTCGATGCGCTCGCTCTGGACGCGGCCGATGCGAACCTGCGTTTCGTGCGAGATGCCCGCATGATCGAGGGCCTCGTAGATCGACTTGTACGCATCAAAATGTTCGGCGTATTTCCCGACGACGGCGATGCTGATCTCGTGCTTCGGGTTCCGAAGCCGGTGCATCAGTTCATGCCAGTCGGTCAGGTCGAGCGGCTCGGCGGAAAGGCCAAGCTGCTTGACGATCAGGTGGTCGAGCCGATTCTCGACGAGGCTCAACGGAACCTCGTAGATCGAGAAATCCTTGTCGCGCTCCTCGATGACCGCTTCGAGGGGTACGTTGCAGAACAGGGCGATCTTCTCGCGGTCCTCGCGGCTGATCGGCCGTTCGGTGCGGCAGATGAGCACATCGGGTTGGATCCCGATCTGGCGGAGCTGGCCGACCGAATGCTGGGTCGGCTTGGTCTTGAGTTCGCCGGCCGCCTTGAGATAGGGGACGAGCGTCAGGTGGATGTAGAGGCAATTCTCGGGTCCGGCGTCGAGCGCGAATTGGCGGATCGCTTCGAGAAACGGTTGGCTCTCGATATCGCCGACGGTGCCTCCGATCTCCGTGATGACGACGTCGGTGCGGTCATCGGCGAGCTTCCGGATGACGGCCTTGATTTCGTTCGTGATATGGGGAATGACCTGCACCGTCTTTCCCAGGAACTCGCCGCGCCGCTCCTTCTCGATCACGGCGAGGTAGATCTGGCCGGTGGTGTAGTTCGAATCGCGGGTGAGCGGGCTGTGCGTGAACCGTTCGTAGTGGCCGAGGTCCAGATCGGTTTCGCTGCCGTCGTCGAGAACGTAGACTTCGCCGTGCTGGTAGGGGCTCATCGTCCCCGGGTCGACATTGATGTACGGGTCGAGCTTCTGCATCTTGACCCGGAGTCCGCGTTGTTCGAGCAGCATGCCGATCGAAGCGCTGGTGAGTCCCTTTCCTAGGGAGCTGACGACGCCGCCGGTCACGAAGATCTGTTTGGTCATGTGCGGGCGCGCATTTCGCGGAACGAAGGATCCGTCGCTGCGGGCATCATATCAAGTGGCGCGCCGACTGACAAAGGCCCGGTAATCGTCCCACGTGTCGATTCCCTTCGCGTGCGCGCCGACGACGCCGACCACGATCGCGTGGCCCGCCTGCAACCAGCGGAGTTGTTCGAGGCATTCGAGCCGTTCGAGCGGGCTGTCGGGCACGTCGCGCAGGTTCAAGAGGAATCGGCGCCGGTAGGCGTAGACCCCGAGGTGCTGATGGAAGAGGGCCGGTTCGGCCGCCAAGAGCCCGTCGCTCCAGTTTCGCGCGTGGGGAATCGGGCTTCGGCTGAAGTAATGGGCCCGGCCGTCGTGCGCGAACACGACCTTGACGCACGAGGGGTCGTCGAGCAGCCGGCGATCGCGGATCGGCGTCGCGAGCGTCGCGATGTTCGCTTCGGGATGCGTGTCGAGCAGGCCGATGACGCGATCGATGGCCGACGCCTCCATATCGGGTTCGTCCCCCTGCACGTTGACGAAGACGTCGACGTCGGTCAGCTCCGCAACGACCTCGGCGATACGGTCGGTGCCGCTCCGCGCGTCGACGCTCGTGAGCGCCGCCCGCCCTCCGAACGACCGCACGGCCGCGACAATCCGCTCATGGTCGGTCGCGACGAGGACCCCGGACGGACGCGTCGCGCGCGAGGCCGACTCGTAGGTGTGCTGGACGAGCGTCTTGCCGGTCTCGGCGAGCAGCATTTTCTCGGTCAAGCGCGTCGAGCCGAGCCGCGCGGGGATTACGACGAACGCCTTGGTTGGTCCGCGCGCGCACGGTGCAATCTCGTCGCTCATGTTTCAAGTTCCTCGATCGTCGCGCGGCACTCCGTGCCGCGACGCGCGACGCGAGACGATTTGGCCGTCCCGTCGCGGACCTCGTTCCGGGGCGACGCGGAGCGTCGTGCGACGACTCCATACAAGCCCCTAGTGGCCGGACCGCGCCGCCGCCGCGCCCGGTTCCTCGTGCATCCACCGTTTGAGGACGGGAACGAGCAGGAAGCAAATACCCGCCGACACGATCGCCGCGATCGCGATCTTGCCGAATACGCCTCCGTAGACATCGACCGTCTCGCTCGGGACGGGGATTGATACTTGGCCGCCGTCGCCCTCGGAAACACCCGTGAACTGGGCGATAATGGCCGCGAGGAACTGCGAGAACGCCGTCGCCAGAAACCAGGCGCCCATCGCCGTGCTCACCAGAATCTTCGGCGACAACTTCGTGATCATCGACAGGCCGACCGGCGACAGGCAGAGTTCACCCGTGGTCTGGAAGAGGTAGCCGATGAATAGCCACCGCGCGGCCACCATACCCCGTTCGTCGGACGAAACGGCTCCGTAATAGAAACAGGTGAAGCCGAGCCCCAATTGCAGGAGGCCGAGCGCGAACTTGAACGGCGTGCTCGGCTCAAGCCCCCGTTTGCCGAGATACGCCCATAACAGCGTGAAAACGAGGCCGAAGACGAGGATATAGATCGGATTGACCGCCTGGTACGTGCTCGCCGGAATCTCGTCCACGCGCTGCGCGATCCCCATCCCCACGTTGTCGGAATTCACCGTCCAATCGACTTCGAAGTTCGGGTTCTCGTCATTCGCGGCGCGGAGTTCATCGAGCTTCGATATGGTGAAGAGCGTGTTGCCGTTGCGATAGCCGAGTTGCTCTTGCGTGGGTTGGATGCGGATGCGCGAGCCGACCTCTTTTTCCTCGATGCGACGTGTTTCGCGAACCCGATCGACGTTGCGGTCGGTGAAATTGTTGACCGAACTGCCCGCCTGTTCGAAGAACGACCAGAAGAGCATCGAAAAGAAGATGAGGATCAGCACGACGTACATCCGTTCGCGAGGCACCTTATCGAGCCTCGCGGTCTCGACGGCCAGGTAACCGAACGCGACGATCCCGGAGAGCACGAGGATCAACCCGGCCGGTTTGCTGCTTTCCTTGAGCACGACCGCGCCGATCTTGGCCATCTTGCTCGGGTTCGATTCGAGTTTCTCGATGACCGATTCGGGAACCACGGTGACCGATTTGCCGTCGGATCGCAGGATGCTGAAACCGGAGACCAGGAGGGCGAATACGGGGATGAGCACGATGGTTCCGACGAAGACGGCCCATTCGGCGGTGAGCGGTCCGGCGATCGGCCTCTTGAGTTTCGCCATGTCCGGAGGCTGGCCCGACTCGGCGGGCAATCCGCCCCGATCGAGCGCGCGCCAGGCGACGGCGGCGGCCGCCACCAGCGACGCGGCGGTGAAGCCGTTGATTCCCAGCGAGAACCAGTTGCTCGGCCGGAACCAGACCAGGCCGACCGCCGCGAGCGCCGCGCAGCCCGCGATCATGACTTGGGTCACGAACGTGGGCGCGACGAAGACGGCGAGCCCGGTAAGCATGCCGATCGTGGCAAGCCCGAAACCATAGTGCCAACCGTAGGTCTCGCCGATGTAGCCGCAGAGCAACGGCGACATGGCCGCGCCGAGATTGATGCCCATGTAGAAGATCGTGAAACCGCCGTCGCGCTTCGCGCGCAGCCGTTCGTCCTCGTAGAGCGTTCCGACGATGGCCGAGATGTTCGGTTTGAAGAAGCCGTTACCGCAGATGATCAGCGCCAGCGCGACATAGAATGCGGCCGGTTGTTCACTGGTCATGAGCAGATGGCCCATCGCCATCAGGATTCCGCCGAAAACGACGGCGCGGCGCGCGCCGAGCAATCGGTCGGCCAGCATGCCGCCGAAGAACGGCGTCATGTACACAAGGGCTGTGTACGCGCCGTAGACCGTATAGGCGTCGCCGTCGCTGTATTTGAGGAAGCCCTTGATCATGTACAGGACGAGTAGCGCCCGCATGCCGTAGTAGGAGAATCGTTCCCACATTTCGGCGAAGAACAGCGTGAACAGTCCGGTCGGATGGCCGAACAGCGTGCGGTGCGGTAGCGCGGTGGAGTTCATCAGTCAAGGTCTCCCATCGGAAGCCGGGCGAATGCCGCGAACGGTCCGGAATCGCGAGCGCCGAACAAGACTCTATCCGACCCGCGCGCGCCCGTCCACGGGGAAATCCGGGTCGAAAGCGTCGCGCCGCCGCGATCCCGCCGATCCGACCGGTCCCCGCGGTTTCGGTGAGCCGGGTGGTGGTCGAGCGCCGCGGACCGCGTCACAATGGGGCGGATCGAGCGGCGGACAGCAGGTGTCGTTCCAAGGGAACGGACGGAACGAACGGAAGACGCGTGAGCGAGTTGATCATCAGCGTATCGGGACTGAGGGGCATCGTCGGCGAGACGTTGACGGCCCGCGTCGCCGTCGACTACGCGGCCGCGTTCTCGGCCGAGTCGCCTCCCGGTTCCGTGCTCATCGGACGGGACGGGCGCGCGGGCGGCGCGATGTTCGCGCAGGCGATCGCGGCGGCCCTGCGGGGACTCGGCCGCCATGTGCTCGACGGCCGCGTCATGGCGACCCCGACCGTCGGCCTGCTCGTCCGCCGGCTCGGCGCCGCCGGCGCGATCCAGATCTCGGCCAGCCACAACCCGATCGAGTACAACGGATTCAAGCTGTTCGGATCCGAGGGTCGCGTCCTGCCCGCCGATATCGGCGCTCGAGTGGCCCGCCGGTACCGCGACGCCGATCCGGTCGCGTGGGTCGCTTCCCGCGACATCGGCGGATTCGAGTCGGTCGAGGACACGATCACGGCGCACCGCGACGCCGTCCTCGCGACGGTCGACGTCGAACGGATCCGAGCCCGCCGATTCCGCGTCCTGCTCGACGCGAACCACGGCGCGGGAAGCCTCTTGGGAACCGCCCTCCTCGAATCGCTTGGCTGCGCCCTCAGCACGCTCGGCGGAACGCCCGATGGACAATTCGCGCATGCGCCCGAGCCTACGGCCGAGCATGTCGCACCGGTCGGAAGAGAGGTCGTCGCGCGCGGCGCCGACGTCGGATTCTGCCAGGATCCCGACGCCGATCGGCTCGCCGTCCTCGATGAAACGGGCCGGTACGTCGGCGAGGAATCGACGCTTGCCATGTGCCTGCGGCATCGGCTCTCGCAAAGCGCCGGTCCGATCGTCGTGAACTGCGCGACGAGCCGCATGGCCCAGGATCTGGCCAACCAATTCGGCGTGCCGCTGATCCGGAGTCGAGTGGGCGAGGCGCATGTCGCCGACGCGATGATCGGGTCGGGCGCGGTGTTCGGAGGCGAAGGGAACGGCGGACCGATCGATCCGCGCGTCGGATACGTCCGCGACAGCTTCGTCGGAATGGCCCTTATCCTCGACGCGCTCGCCCAACACGGCCGTCCGCTCAGCGCCTGGGCCGACGAACTTCCCCGCTACGCGATCGAAAAGACCAAGGCGACCCTTCCGCCCGACCGGCTCGCCGCCGTCCTCGATCGACTCGAATCGACGTTCTCCGATGCCCGCTCGGACCGGCAGGATGGACTGCGCCTGGATTGGAGCGATCGTTGGCTTCTGATTCGAGGCAGCAACACGGAACCGATCGTGCGCGTGATCGCGGAAGCGCGGACGGCCGTCGAGGCGAACCGGATGTGCGGCGAGGCGCGCGAGACGATCTCTCAAGTCGCCGCGAATCGCTGAGTGTTCCGCCACCGATCCGAATGCGCATCGCGCCGCGGCCTGACGATCGCGCCGAATTCCCCATCCACCGCCGTTTCCGGGCCGCCGAGCCTCTTGTTTTGTTCCCGATTCGTCCTATTCCCAGTCCTCGTCGTCCTCCTCCTCGGACTCCTCCTCCTCCTCGTCGTCATCATCCCAATCGTCGAGGTCTTCGTCGTCCTCCTCGTCCCATTCCTCGTCTTCGTCGTCGGCCTCATCGTCCTCGACTTCCTCCCACTCCTCGTCGAGATCCTCTTCCTCGTCGTCGAGCTCTTCATCGTCGAGCTCTTCATCGTCGAAGTCGTCGTCGTCGAAGTCATCTTCTTCGTCGTCGAAATCGTCGTCCTCGTCGCCTTCGTCGATATCCTCGGCACCCTCGTCATCGTCGTGGGCGCGCACGTTTGGCGTGGGGAATGGGGGATCGAGTTCCAGGACGTCGTCCCCTGGAAATTCTTTCCGCATCGTGACGGTCACCTGAGTTTCCTCCATTTCTCGCGTCATCGGATTGGGATCGTTGGGTTCCCGAGGACTTTCCGCGGAATCCGGCACAGGGGCCGGTTCGCGATGGGGTCCGTCGCCTGGATCGCCGCGGTCATTCGCGGAGCCGCCACCATGGGACAAGTTTCGGAGGGTTTCCGCAAGGGGTAGCTTGTCAATGTGTGTCAGACCGAAGACCCGCAGGAACCGTCTTGTCGTGGAATAGAGGTAGGGTCGACCGAGTTCCCGGCTTCGCCCGCTGATCCGAACCAGATCGCGATCCATCAATTGGCGGACGATTTCCCCGCAGTTTACGCCGCGAATGGCTTCAATATCGGCTCGCAATACGGGTTGTCGATAGGCAATTACGGCGAGCGTTTCGAGGACGGGTCCGGACAGGCGGACCTCGGGAGGAACATGTTTCAGGCGTCTCAGCCAGGGCGCGAACTTCGGGCGGCTGAGCAACTGGAAACCGCCCGCGACCTCCTCGACCCGAAACGCGCGGCCGGCCGCGTCGTACATTTGATTGAGCCGGCGGACGAGTGTCCGGGCCTCGGTTCCGTCGGCCAGATGGACGTATTCGCTGAGCTTGCGGCTCGACAGCGGCTCGCGCGCCAGAATCAGGACGGCTTCGAGCCGCTGCGCGCGGGCGTCGCGGACGAGGGTCGCCCGTTCGCGTGCCGGGCGGCGCTGGGAGGTGCGTCCCGCGGCCGGGACGCGCGGCGTGAACACGGCCGAACAACGTCGCGCCGCCCCGCGCGGCCGCAGCGCCGGCCCATAACGGACGGCGACGCTGTGGAGCTGGCTCGCCGGTGGAGTGGACCTCGTCGAACGCACGATCGGGCTCCCGGGTTCCTAGTCCTTGAGTTTGAACAACTGGACGAACGCGTCGAACAGCCCATGCGCCGCGCCGCGTTCGGCGTGGTCGCGGAGCGATTCGAGCGGCGGGTGGAGGAGCTTATTGACGAGCCGTTCGAACGCGCGGTCGATCTCGTCCCGCGCATGCGGCTCGACCGGTCCGAGTCGTTTGAGCAGCCGGGACAGCTCGTCCGATTTCAGTTCCTCGGCGCGCTCCTTGAGCCTTTGGATGGTGGGTCCCGTGGCCCGGTGCCGCAGTTCGGCCATGAATCGCCGCGATTCCTCATCGACGATCCGCGACGCCTTGGGAAGCTCTTTTTCCCGCGATTTCCGATTCCGTTCACAGGCCGCCGACAAGTCGTCGATCGAATAGAGATAGACCCCTTGGAATCCGCCGATCTCCGGCTCGATGTTGCGCGGGACGGCGAGGTCGAGCAGGAACAGCGCGCGCTGGGCTCGGTTTTCCGCGATCGTCCGGAACTGATCGACGGTGAGGATCGGTCGTTCCGCGCCGACCGCGCTGATCATCAGATCGGATTCGACGATCAAGTCGAGCAACCGATCCCACGGTTCGGACCTCGCTTTGAACGATTCGGCCAGCGCCCTCGCGCGCTCGGAGCTTCGATTGACGATCGTGATCCGTCGAGCGCCTTGTTGGGCGAGGTACTTGAGCGTTTCCTCGGCCATCTCACCGGCGCCGGCGACCAGAACCCGCTTGTCGTCGAACCGTTCGAAGATCTGGCACGCGAAATCGGCGACCGCCACGCTCGGAATGCTCACCCGTTTCTGATTCACGGCCGTTTCGTTCGCGATGCGGCGCGCGACGCGGATCGCCCTCTGGAAGGCCAGGTTGAGCAGCGCGCCCGCGTGGTCGCCGGCGCACGCCAGCTCATACGCCTGCTTGACCTGCGCGAGGATCTGCGCCTCGCCGAGCACCATGCTATCGAGGCTCGCGGCGACGGTGAACAGGTGTCGCACGGCGTCCTCGCCCGTCCGCTCGAATAGATCCTCGAAAATGTCGACCGCGTCCAACCCATGGAATCCTGCGACGAATTCGACGATGTCCCGGTGCGACGGGCATTCATCGGAGTTAAGCGCCGCGAGGTAGATTTCCATCCGGTTGCACGTCGAGAGCAGGACGGCCTCGGAAAGCGGGAACCGGTTCCGAAACCGTTCAAGCGCCTCGGGGACCTGCGCCGTCGTGAACGCGACCCGTTCGCGGGCTCGAACCGACGCCGTTTGGTGGCTGCAGCCGATCATCCGCAGTTTCATGACCGGCCTCCCCGGCCCGTCGCCGACCGGGCGGCGCGGTCCGATGGGCGGGCGGTTTCGAGCCGCGGCTCGACATCGGCCCGCGCGGCGCGCGGCGCGGCGGCGGTGCCCCCGCGCGGACGGCTCGCGTGGCCGCCGAGCACGACGAGCACCAGGGCGAGCGCCAGGAAAAGGAAATGGGCGAGCGTCAGGTAGGCGACCTTGCGGCCCTGGCGCGACGGATGATAGACCGCCTCGAACAGCGTCACCGCCACCAACCAGAGAAAGAGAGCGCCCGAGCTCAGTACGACCGAATCGGTCCAAAGGACGTCGGGGCCGGTCGGCGACACGTTCATGACGATGCCCGCCGTCAGTCCGACGGCGAGGAGACCGGTCGAGATCCACAGCGTTTCGCGATTGAACCGCTGCAACCACTCCAGGCTGGGCAAACGCAGTCCGGGGCGCGGAGGCAGTTTGTGTTTGAGCCGGTACGAGTGGAGCAAGTACATCAGGCCGGTCGCGAATCCGAGGATCACGGCCACCGTTCCGACGAGCAGCGCGCCGCCGTGGACGATCCGCCAAGACCCGAGCGCGCGGGACGCCGCGAAAGGCGGAAGCCGGCGCGTCGCCATCGCCAGCCCGATCGCCACGAGCACCAACGGAAGCAGGAAGATGCCGACCGAGTTCGCCGGTCTCCGCGCGGCCAGCGCGAGATAGGCGGCCGCAAGGATCCACGCCGTCAGAAGCGACCAATCGTACCAGCTCGCGAACACGCCCTCCCGCGCGCTCGCCTCGCGGTACGCCAGGTTGACCAAATAGACCGAATGGGCGAAGAGTCCGGCCGCTCCGATGAGCAGCATGAGCGGATGGCGGGCGGGAAGACGGCCGAGCAGGCGCGTCCCCTCGAGCACCAGCGCCAGCGCGTAGCTCGCCGCGAAACAGGTAATCGTCACGCCGGAGAGGTTCATCGTTCGAGGTCGTAGTCCTTGAGTTTCTTATGGAGCGTGTTGCGGTTGATGCCGAGCATCGACGCGGCCTTCGTCTGAACGCCGTTGCATGCGGCGAGGACCTGCACGATCAGTTCCTTCTCGACGCGATCGACCACTTCGGCGTGCAGGTTCGCGGCGTCGGCGCCCGATTGGGCCAGCCCGCGATGGACGACCTCGCCGATCAGCGCGTCCAGGCTCACATGGCCGATCTCGCGGGGCCGCACCGATTCGCCGCCGACCACCGACGCGGGCAGGAGGTCGGCCGTCAGCTCGTCCCCTTCCGCCATCACAACCGCCCGCTCGACGCAATTCTGCAACTCGCGCACGTTGCCCGGCCAATGGTACGACTGCAGGACGTCGATCGCCCGCGGTTCGATATGCACCACGTACCGGTCGTTCTTTTCGTTGTAAACATTCAGGAAATGCGCGGCTAGTTCGGCGATGTCCTCGCGACGGGCCCGCAGCGGCGGCAATTCGATCGGGACGACGTTGAGTCGCCAATAGAGATCCTCGCGGAACCGTTCGCGATGCACCTCGTCCCGCAAATCGCGATTGCTCGCCGCGATCACCCGCGTGTCGACCTGGATCGTCGTCGTGTCGCCGACCCGCTCGAACTCGCGTTCCTGGAGCACGCGGAGCAGTTTGACCTGGAGATGGGGGGTGGTCGAGTTGATTTCATCGAGGAAGATCGTGCCGGTATGCGCCGCCTCGAATCGGCCGGTCCGGTTCGCGATCGCGCCCGTGAACGACCCTCGAACGTGGCCGAACAACTCGCTCTCCAAAAGGCCCTCGCTCAGCGCGCCGCAATTGACCTTCACGAACGGACCCGTCGCTCGGGGGCTCAGGCGGTGGATCGCGTTCGCGATCAGTTCCTTGCCGGTGCCGGATTCGCCGAGCAGGAGGACGGAGGCGTTCGTGCGGGCGACGCGCCGCGTCAGTCGGTAGACCACCCCCATGGCGGGCGACGATCCGATGATGCCGGGGATCGGCGGGCCGGATTCGGGAACTGAACCGTGACGGGGCATGGGACGTCGGGCATTCCGCGGTCAGGATCCGATCATGACGACGGACGCCATCCAAGGCGGATCAAGGTCGCGCCGCGCGGCTCGGCCCTTCGATGGCGTCCAGGATCGCGCCCAGCACGCGCTGTGTCTCGCCGTCGAGCGTTTCGGCGGCATTGTAACGGTCGTACTGTTGCAGAATCTGGCCCCGCGTCAACAGGACGCCCCGTTTCCCGACCGCCGCGACGAACGCCTCGACCGCCGCGTTCCGCGCCTCGATCGGAAAGGCCACGAGGCTCGCCGTGTCCACCAGCTTCCGCTGCGACTCGGGCGTGGCGAATCCGCCGAGGACGCGGGCCGCGCGCGGCGCGAACCGGGGATCGGACAGGAGGGGGATGACCGAATCCTCGAGACGCAGCAGGTCGTAAAACGCGGCATCGGGCGAATCGGACGCGGCGGCGAGCCAATCGAGGACGGCGACGGCCCGCGCGGCTCGCGTCTCGGGCGGCGACGGCCGCTGCCCCGGAAGCCGCTCGACCGCGCGGATCACGAACCGCATCGCCTCGGCCGAGTGAGGACGCGGTACGACGGCGACTCCCCATTCCTCCGACAAACGGACCTCCGTCCGGCGCTGGTTCCCCGCCTGGGTCGCCACCACGCACCGCATGCGCGCGAATCCAGGGACCGAACGGATCCAGGGAATCAGTTCAGCCGGATCGGGTTGCCCCAACGCGTCGACGATCAGGATGAATTCGTAGTCGGGCCGAGTCCGCAATTGGTCGAGCAATGCGTTGCCCGTCGCGGCGAGGTCGGCGGTGAAGCCCATTTCTCCAAGCCGACCGGCCCACGATTGGCCTTCGTCGAGTTTGGGGTTGCCGATCAGCACGCGCCGCGCGTCGGTGCTTCCCAGGAAAAACGCAAGCGTCTCGCAATACCGCGCGCTTCCCGCGAAGGGACGCAGCGGGTGGATCCGCATGATCGCCTCGGCCGCCGCGAACCGCACATCCTGGTTCATGTCGTTGAGCGCGCGGACCAGCGGCGATTCGCGTTCGCCTCGCGCGGCGAGCTGCGCGTCGGTCGCCGAATCGCCGAGCGCCCGGGTCGCCGCGACGGCGGCCGCCGAACGACCCATATCGAGCGAGAAATCGAGCACTTCGAGAAGGCGATCGGCACCGAGCGTCGGGAGCCGGGCGACCGTCCCGCGATCGGCGGGCAATCGAGCGTCGATTCCCGCGAGCGACTGCTCCCATTCCAATCGAGCGGCCAGTTCCCGGACCGCGGCGCTCGCGTCCTCGGGCCGGATGCGGGCCAGGTCGTGCGCCAGACGCACGCACGCCCATTGCGCGCGGGCCGCCTCGGTCAACGGCCGTTCGACGACGGTCCCGCCTTCCGCGTCCCAAACCCAGCGTGGTTCCGCCGTGCCGTCCGGCGGCAAGGCGTCCGCCTTCACGCGGAACGCGCCGAGAAACGCGGCGGCCGCCGATCGCTCGACCGCTTCGCGCGGCCGCGGCTCGATCCCGGCGCGGCGCAAGGACCCCGCGATCGCGCCACGCGTCGGTTGGTCCAGATCGGTCCGGTGGATCAGCCGTTCCAACGCCGGCGCCGCCGACGACTCACTTCCGGCCGCGAGGATCGCGGCGATCCGGGCGAGCAGACGCGGGTTGTCGGCTTCGAGCGCGGCGAGGAGGCCTTCGAGCGCGTCGGATCGGAACGCGGCGAGCGCGTCGGCGGCCGGAACGTGCAAGTCGGCACGCCCCTCGTCCGCCAGCACGCCGATCAACCGGCCGATCGCCGGGCGGCGGGCTTCGCGGAGTCCGGCGAACGCCCGGGCGCGGCGTTCGGGGTCCGCCAGATCGGTGATCAGCGCGTCCAGCCGCGCGGGGTCCTCCGCCACGCGCCGCGCGGCCGCGAGGACCTGTTCGGCGAGCGCCGGCCCCTCGGGAGCCAGCTCCTCCCGGCGCGCGAGCGACAGGAAGAACGCCGGACCGAACTCGCGATGCAGGTCGGCGAGCCCCGCGTCGTCGGCGCCGAGTTCGGCGAGCTGTTTCAGGTACGCCTTGCAATCGGCGTCGCGCCGCGCGTCGAGCAGGATGCGGGCGGCGTGCGCGAGCTCGCGGGCCGTCTGGGGATTCGAATCGCGGATCGCCTCCACGATCGGATCGGGCCGTTTCGAATCCTGGGACAACACGGCCGCCGGCCCGAGCAGGCACGGGGCGACTGTCAAGGTGACCGTCAAGGCGAGCGGAAAGGAACCGTTTTTCAGCATCGTGATGCACCGCATGGTTGAGCCGGAACGGCGGGAAGGGAAAGCCGGCTCCGCCAGCGCTCGATCTGTTCGTCCACGTCGCGGGGCGCCGTCGAACCCTCGCTCACGAACGCCGCCACGGCGTTTTCCGGGCCGAGTACGTTGTAGACGTCCGCATCGATCGACGGGTCGATGCGTCGGAAATCGTCCAGGGACAAGTCGCTCAACCGA
>VGZC01000023.1 GCA_016872725.1 Planctomycetota bacterium | reverse complement strand
CCGATTTGGAATCGCGGTTCCTCTCCCATTTCCGCGCCTGGCAGCGGGATTGACCGCGGATGCCCCGAATCACGTGAAGGGGATCGAGCGAACCGCCATCGACCTCACGATTTGGGGGATCTGGATCGCCGATGACGATTAGCCCCAGTTTTCGGTCGATTCGGACATTTCTGGATCCGCGCCGCGACGTCTCCGATACGTAGAAGCAGATCGTGGTCGCTCCACGGATGGTTCGGCTTTCGTTCGGGAAGGACGTCATATGAACATCGCTCGGCTATTTCGCGGCGCCGCCGCGGCATTGGCGACCTGCGGCTTGCTTGTTCCGAGCCCTCGGGTGTCGACCGCGACGGATGCGGCTTCCACCCGCCAAGCGGTCGTCGTAAGCGATGTGGCCCTCCAAGACGCGGGCGTTCTTCATGGGCAAGTCGTGAACGGCCAAGGGGCTCCGATGCGAGGCGTATCGGTCGTGATCGAGACGCGGGGGCAGGTTGTCGCGACGGCGGCGACTGACGAACAAGGTTTCTTCCGAGCGGCCGGGCTGCGCGGAGGAACGTACGTGGTGCGGTCGGGTGGGTACGTCGGTGGTCATCGCCTTTGGGCGACTCACACGGCTCCGCCTTCGGCGACGCGCGGCCTGCTTGTCGTCGCCTCGAGCGATGCGACGAACGGCCAACGGCTCGTCGACACGTATGGCGTCGGCGCCCTCGCCGTGCTCGGCGGCATCGGCGCGATCGTCGCGGTCGCGGTGAGCGATCACGACGCGAGCTAGTCGCGGTCATGGCACGGCACGGCGGTTCGGGGAGTTTTCTCAAACCCGGAAATGCCGCGCATTCCGCGAGCTGGCGCCGGTGAAAGGACCACATTCCGCGAACGCCGGCGTTCTTGACGGATTCGCTACAGTCGGACGAGGTCGTCGGCCGATACGTAACGCGAAGGCGTCGTGCCATCGCATTCGCATGGATGGATATTGTGAGCGCTCCCACCAATCAAGGACTGGACCATGAAGGTAATGCCTGTTCTTCAGCGTGCCGCCGCGGCTTTGGCAACCCTTGGGATGCTGTTGCCTTCGACGGTCCTGGCAGCGCCGGGCAACGTGCCTCGCGCGCGGACGTCGGACATGGTGGACATCGCGCTTCATGAAGGTGGAGTCCTCCAGGGACGCGTCACCGATTCCTCGGGGCAGCCTCAAGCGGGTGTGCCCGTGCGCGTCCTTCAAGGCGAATCGGCGGTCGCGAACACGTCGACCGATCATCAAGGAAATTTCCGGGTCGCGGGGCTTCGCGGCGGTGTCTACCGGATTTCGACCTGGACCGCTTCCGATGCGTACCGGCTGTGGATGCCGCGCACCGCGCCTCCCTCGGCCGAATCGATGGTCGTGCTGACGAGCGGCTCGGACGTCGCGCGAGGGCAGGACGGCCGTTTTATGAACTTCATCACCAATCCATGGGTACTCGGCGGCATCGTCGCGGCCGCGATCGCCATCCCCTTGGCGCTTGACGACGACGACGCGAGCTGAACCAACGCCCCGCGGGGCCGCGGAATACACGGCGGGATTCACAGCAAGGCTCTCGGAGGCAACTCCGGGAGCCTTTATTGTTGTTGTGGGGCTCTTGGGATCGCGGTCGCCGATCGTGTGCAAACCGCGCCGGTCGTCCACGGTCGTCCACGGTCGTCCACAGTCCACAGTCCACGGTCCACGGTCCACGGTCCAAGATCGACATGCCTCGGTTTGGCCTTTACGGATCCGTTCGATTCCACTACCTTCCCGCCTCGCTTGGGTGAGGCCTCATGCGCCGCCGCGCGGCGGGCGACGAGGTGACGGAGTGCGGTCAGGGAGGAAAGGACCAGATCCATGCGGCGACTGGGACGATTGCGCGCGGCATGTATCGCCGGGGCATGTTGGAATCTGATTGTGCCGGGAGCCCTCCGCGCGGACGGGCCGGTTCCGAGCGGACTTTCGGTTCTGGATCTTCGCACGGATGCGGCGCGCTCGGTGCGCGGGCAATATGTTGATGCGAACGGCAGGCCGATCGCGGAGGCCCGCGTCGGTGCGTGGAGGAACGGGCAATCGGTCGCCGAATCGCTCACCGATCGCGACGGTTTCTTCCGATTCACGCTCGACGGCCGCCCCGGCGGCATTTACGAGCTGCGCGGCGCGGACGCATCGGTGGTCTGCCGGATTTGGGCTCCCCGCACGGAACCGCCCCAGGCTCGCGACGCGGCGTTGCTTGTCTCCGGCCGCGACACGGCTCGCGGCCAACGTCCTTTCTGCGAAGTGATCTCGAATCCGCTGGTCATCGCGACGGCGATCGCCGCGGCGATCGCCATCCCCATTGCCGTCCACAACTCCGGCGACGACGGAAGCTGACGGAAGGCGTGAAATCGGTCGACCCGGGCCCGCGAACAGGCGACGGTTCGCGAAGAGCGTGTTCGGCGGGCTTGGGATCGTGGGTACTGCGGGATCGGGTTCGCCCTGGGGTGTCTTGAACTTGGCTGGAACGATGACAATCCGTCGGTCGCCGCGATGGGCCGGGGCGTTGCGCGCGGTCGTTTGCGGCTGCGTTCTGGCGTGCGGCGGATGCCGGGGGAACAGCCCCGAGTATCGCGCAGGCGCGCTCCCCGCCGCGCTGATGGCCGTCCCCGCGCAGGGCTTTCGCCATGTCGACCTGTCCCGATTGGCGACGCATGTTCCCGACAGCAACATCCTCCAGCCCGGCGATCTCGTGAAGATCACCGTTGCGACGGGACTCGAAGTCGAAGAGCCCGTGCTTTGGAACCTGAGGCTTGGCGACGACGGCGCGGTCCACATTCCGTTGATCGGTCCGGTCGCAATCGCCGGGCTCGCGCCGACCGAGGCCGAACGTGTGATCCACGACGAGAGTGTCCGGCGGGGCAAGTTCGTGGACCCCAACGTGTCGGTCATGATGCTCGAACCCCGTTCGCACCGCGTCACGGTTGTCGGCGCGGTCAAGAAGCCCGGAACGTATCGGTTGCCCGCGACGAACAGCAATATTCTCGCCGCGCTTGTGGCGGCCGAGGGGCTGGCCGAACAGGCGGGCACCGTGATCGAGGTCCGCCATCCCGCGCCGAATTCCGCGTTCGCGGGATTCGGTGGACCGGTGCCGGGCTTTCCCAACGGAACCGGTCCCGTCGGCGCCTGGGCCACGCCCGCCGCGGCCGCGGCGCCGTTTGGAAGGACCGATACGATCGACTTGACGATCGGTCCGGCGATTCCCGGCGACACGCGGCTCGAGGACGGCGCGACCGTGATGGTCCGTCCGAAAGAGTCGCGATTCGTTTTCGTGAACGGATTGGTCCGCAAACCGGATCGGTATGAGTTGCCCGACGAGCAGGACCTGCGGTTGCTCGACGCGCTCGCGCTCGCGGGCGGGAGGACGATGGAGATCGCCGACGAGGTGAAGATCGTGAGGCAGACGTCCCAGGGCGGCGAGCCGGCCGTCATCATCGCATCGGTCCGCGACGCGAAGCAAAACGGCGCGGCGAATCTCCGGCTGGCTCCGGGGGACGTCCTCACCGTGGAGGAGACACCCACGACGTTCGTCATCGGCACGATCCGCGAGTTCGTGCGGTTCGGTTTCACAAGCGCCATTCCAGGGTTCTGATCGACTTCGGCGTCAAGAACGGTTTGCGACATGGACGGGCACGCGCCACCACGCTCGGGAGTACTCGAAAGGCCGGCCGCCGCCGAGCTCGTCCAGGCGTTGATGCGGTTCGTGCGGCTCCTGAACCACCGTCGCTGGTACCTTGTCGCCTCGATGTCGGTCGCCGGTCTGATCGGCGCGATCTATCTTTCGACGGCGCCTCGCATCTACCAGGCGACGGCCGCCGTGCTCGTGACGCAGTCGGGCGCCGATGCCTGGAACACGTCGTTGACGACCGACAGCGGACGCGAAGCGGGCATTCCCACATTCGAAAAGCTGTTCCTCTACCCGATCGTGCTCGAAGGCGCGCTCAAGGAACTCGCGGACAAGCCCGAGCCGATGCGGATCGACTTCCACACGGCGCCTCGCGAGGGATGGGTCGGCGTGCTTCGTGACAATCTGCAGGTCAGCGCGGCGCGGCGCACGAACATCATCGATCTGTCGCTCCGGTCGCTTTCTCCCGAGTCGGCCGAATGCGTGCTCCAGGCGATCGTCCAGTCGTACCTCGAGTTCATCGAGAAGAACCACCGCAACCTCTCGGTCGAATACGTCAAGCTGCTCGAGGACAAACTCCGCGAGAACGAGCGGGAGCTGGACGCCACGCAGGATCGGCTGCTCGAGGTGCAGCGGCGCGCCGGCGACCTCGGCCTCCGCTCGGGCGCGACGGTCGTCCATCCGCTGGTCCAGCGAGCCGTCAATCTCAATGAAGCCTATGTCGACGTTCAGAAGGAACGCCTGCAGCTCGACGCGACCGCGGGCGCGATCCGGCGCGCGATCGAGTCGAACGGCGATCTCCGCGAACACCTGCTCGCCATCGAACCGATCGTCGGCCGCGAACTGATGATGAGTTTCATGGGGCTGAACCCGCAGTTCGCGGACATCGCGAGCGAAGTCGAACGCCGCATCATGGACGGCCAGGCGAAACTGGCCGTGCTCCGAAAACACTACGGACCCACCCATCCGCAGATCGTGGAACAGGAGCAGAGCCTCGCCAACAACGAGCGGTATCTCGCCGACTATCAATCGAACGTCCGAGGGCGGCTGGAACAATTGCGCGAGGGCCAATTGGGACCGATGCTGCTTTCGTTCATCGACGAGAAACTGGCCAAGACCCGCTCGCATGAAGCGCAGCTCCGGTCCCAGTACGAGGTCGCCGAACGGGAGGCGGTGGCGCTCAACGACCGGATGGCCGAGCTTCAGATCCTCGAGAACAACCTCTTGCGGCTCCGCAATCTGCACGACACGTTGCTCGACCGCATCGCGAGCATCGACCTCAAGCAGAACCATGCCGACGTGCGGGTCGCCGTCCTGAGTCAGCCGTCGGCGGCGCGAGGTCCGATCTCGCCCAAGAGCTTCCTGATCGCCGTGATGTGCGCGGCGGCGGGCCTCGGATGCGGCGCGTTCGTTGTCTATCTGCTGGACCTGATCGACGATCGGTTCCGTTCCCCCGAGGAGCTGAAAGCCCAATTGGGCGTGCCGCTCCTCGGCATGATTCGCGACCTCCCGGCCCAAACGGCGACGGGCCTCGCCGCGATCCAGGTCCATACATCGCCCGAGTCGGTCGAGAGCGAAGCGTTCCGAACGCTGCGCACCACGCTGGCGTTCTCGGGAATCGAACTCCACCGACTCGCCGTAACGAGCGCCGAACCGGGCGACGGCAAGACGACCGTATCGAGCAACCTCGCCGCCGTCTGCGCGCAGGCCGGTCGACGTACGCTGGTCATCGACGCCGATCTGCGGCGGCCGGGGCTCACGACCTTATTCGACATGCGCAAGCGAGCCGGCCTTTCGGACATTCTCCGATCGAGCGACACGGTCGCGCCGCTCTGTCGGGAGTTGGTCCGGGAGACGGGCCTTGACGGACTCGACATCCTCCCGTGCGGACCGAAGCCGTCGAACCCGGCCGAGCTCTTGAGCGGCGATCGGTTCGCCGATCTCATCGCCTGGGCGGAATCGGAATACGACCAGATCATCGTCGATTGTCCGCCGGTGATGGCGGCCAGCGACGCGGCGATCGTCGGTCGCCAATTGGACGGTGTCGTGCTGGTGGTCCAACCGCCCAAGAACCACCGTCGGGTCGTGCTGCGCGCCGTCGAGAGCCTCGCCGCGATCCGCGCGAACCTCGTCGGCATCGTCGCGAATCGGATCTCGAACGCGGCCAAGGACGGATACGGATATGGCTACGGGTACGGCTACGGTTACGGATACGGCTACGGCGAATCGCATGCGGGTGGCGCTCATCCGGAAAGCGAAACGCGGGAGCCGGACGCGGACGGACCGCGGCCCGTGATCGGTGGTGTTCGCGATTCGGGTGGTGTCGAACTTGACCAGGAGCCGCCCGCCGCGCCGCTTCCGGTGACCAAGGGCGTGCGACGGCGCGCCGCGTGACGGGAATCCGCGTGTGGTGAAATCGCAGGCGTCCGATGGAAAAGCGAGGGACTTGCGGGATACCGACGGCGGTTCCCCAACCGACGGCCTTCTGCGCGGCTTGTTCGACCTTCACATCGTCCTGTTGTTGTTCGCGGCGCCGCTCTTCTTCGGCGGCCGTTATGAAGGAGGCCGCGCCGTCTTCGTGACGCTCGTCGCGTCCGCGACATGCGTTTCGTCGCTGCGTATCGCATTGGCGAAACGGCCCGCATGGGCTTGGACGTCGGCCGAACCGCTGTTCGCGGCGGGCGCCGCGCTCGTCCTGGCGCAGTTGATCGAATGGCCGACCGCGTGGCTCGATCGATTGTCTCCCGCCATCGGGGAGAGTCTGCCGCTCTGGCGACAGAACGGCCTCAGCGGCTTCGCGTTCGGGGAATGGCGAACCGTGTCGCTCGCTCCGAGCGCGACGCGCGACGCGCTCGTCGTGTTCCTCGCGTACGCGATGCTCTTTGTTTGTCTCGCCCAGCGGATCCGATCGGCGGGCGACGCGAGGCGACTGGCCCGCCAGATCGCCGCCGCTTCCGCGTTCATGGCCGCTCTCGGGCTCGCGCAGTTCCTCACCGGAACGGATCGGTTCTTGTGGTGGTACGAGCACCCCGCGCGAACGCCGCACGGCCACGCGACGGGCAGCTTCGCGAACCAGAACCACTTCGCGCAATTCCTCGTCTTGGGCATGGGACCGCTGATTTGGACGGCGCACGCCGCGTGCGCGGACCGGCGGGCGACCGGGCGCGGCGCGTTTGTGGTTCCCGTCTGCGGAGCGGGCCTCGCGGCGCTCGCCGTGCTCCTTTCGCTATCCCGAGGCGGAATGCTCGCGCTCGGGGTCGCGCTGTCCGCGTACGCCGCGATCGGCTGCGCGCGACATCAATTGGGACGCCGCGAGTGGACCGCGATCGCCGTGTGCGTCGGCATCCTCGCGACCGCGGTCGGCGTCCACGGATACGCGCCGATCGCGAACCGGTGGCGAGCCGTGTTTCCCACGGGCCACGAGGCGGGGCCGTCGCCCGAGCGGATGGCGCTGTGGAAGGCCGATTGGGAGGCCGCGCGGGATTTCCCCGTGCTCGGAACCGGAGCGGGAACGCACGCCGAAATCCACCCGCGATATCTGGAAGAGCAGTTCCATGTGCGATTCACGCACGCGGAGAATTGTTACCTTCAGATCCTGCTGGAAACGGGAATCGCGGGCGCGGGCCTGATGCTGCTCGCGGTCGGACTGGTCGCGTCCTGGTGCTGGTCGGCCGTTCGGCGAACGCGTTCGGGAAGCGACGCGACGCTCGCCGCCGCGCTGTGCGGGAGCGTGGCCGCGAGTCTCGCGCACGCGGCGTTCGACTTCCCCTGGTACGTGCCCGCGTGCATGACGCTCACCATCGCCGTCGTCGTGGTCCTCTTGCGGCTGCCGAGCGAATCCGCGTCTCGAATCGCGGATTCCGAACGGCGAATTTGGCGGATGGGTCGGATCCCGGCCGGAATCGGCGCCGTCGCCGTGATTCCGCTCGCCGTGCTCATGGCGCACCAATCGGTTCGCGCGGCCGGCGCGTCGCTGATGTGGAACGAGTGCCTTCGCGCCGCGAGGGACGGGAATGACGCGATCCTCGAAGACTCGGACGAAGCGCTCGGCTCGGTACGCGCGATGATCGAGCGTGTGGGGCGTGTCCTGCGGTGGGATCCGAATCACGCCATGGCCTGGTCCCGGATGGCCGCGCTCCAGATGCGGCGATTCGACCTCGAACAGCGCGGCGCCGAGAATTCGATCGACTTGGCCCAATTGCGCGACGCGGTCGAAGCGTCGCGGTTCCCGTCCGAGGATGCGGCCCGCTCCTGGATGCGGACGGCGATCGGCTCGAACATGCGGATCCTCGATCTGGCGGCGGATTGCGCGCGGCGGGCGGCCGAACTCTCGCCGTGGCGCGGCGAAGCGTATCTGTACCTCGCGGAACTCGCTTTTGTCCGCACCACCGATCCCGACGCGCGCGATGCCCTCCTGCTTCAGGCGAACCGAGTGCGCCCGTACGACGGGGCGGTCGTATTCGCGATGGGGATGCTCGACGTGCGCGAGGGACGCGTCGACGAGGCATTCGCGCGATGGCGCGCGATATTCCGCGCCAACCGCGGGCTCCGCGAGAAACTCGTCGATGTCCTCGCTCCGCGCGTCGGTCCGGTCGTCTTCCTTCTGGCTTTCTCGCCGGACCGGGAGTGTCTTCAGAGACTGTTTCGGTTGTACCAATCCAAGGAGCGGACCGAAGAGGCGGTCTTCATCGGCGACCGTCTCGAACCGTTGCTTGTTCAAGCGGCCGAACAGGCGCTTGGCGCGGAGCGGGCCGCACTGCTTATCGAAGCGGGCGACATCGCATGGTACTCGGGCCGCGAGGATCGCGGGATCGAACTCGTCCGCGCGGCCGTCGACGCCGCGCCGACCCGGCTTTCCGCGCGGCGCCTCCTCGCGCAACGGGCCGAATCGCTCCGAAAATACGAACTCGCCGTTGAGCAACTTCGCTGGTGCGCTCGGCGCGCGCCTTTCGACGAGGAATTGAAGACCGATCTCGAACGATGCGAGAAGCAGCGCAGGCTCGTCGCCTCGCGGCGCCCGGTCGAAAACGGAACAGGCGGCGGCACCGATGTCCGGTAGCGGGAACGAAGGAATCGAACGGCCCGTGAATCGCCGCGCGGCCGAATTCGAGACGGCGGCAATGAACTTTCTCGGCGCTGCGTGGGTGGGACGGCGTGATGACGGATGAACGGAATCGGAATCGCGAGCCGGGTCTCGCCCGCCGCGCGGCGCGCTGCGCCGCGCTCGCCGGGCTCTTCGCCGCCGTACATGTCGGCGCGTACTGGCTTCGTTTCGACGGCCCGCCGCGCGGTGAGGCCTTCGAGCTGTTTCGGCGCACGGTCGGCCTCTTCGTGCTCGTCAAGCTGCTCGCGTTCGGTCGCTACGGCATTCCCCATCGGACCCGCGATTTCGTCACGTTCCACGACTTGCTCGTGATCGTCAAGGCGGCGACCGGCGCCGCGCTCGCGCTCGCGATCGCCGACTATCTCATCGCGGAGGGATTCACCGTCCCGCGGAGCGTCCTGTTGGCCGATTGGGGCGCGACGATCATGGTGCTCGGCGGTTTGCTTTCCGCCGCGCGCTGGGCCCGCGAGCGGGGACTGGTCGCACGCCTGGGCGAGGCGCGCGGACGTCGAGCGGTCCGGGCGCTGATCGTCGGCGCGAACGACGCCGGAGAGGCCTTGTTCCGCGCGATCTGCCGGGATTCCGCGCTGCCCTATCACGTGGTCGGGTTCATCGCCGATCGGGCCGAATCGGGCGTGCGGCGCGTCGGCCCGCTCGCCGTCGTCGGAAACCTCGATGCGACGTGCGAGGTCGCCGAACGGCTGCGCGTCCGCGAGATCCTGATCGCCGCCGGCGATCTGCCGGGGCAAGTCGTTCGCCGACTTGTTGAGGAGGGAGCCCGGCGCGGAATCGGCGTGAAGGTCGTTCCCGGCCATCATCAGCTTCTGGAAGGCCGAGTCGACGTGCGGCCGAGGAGCGTGTCGATCGAGGATCTTCTGCGACGCGAACCCGTGCGACTCGATCACGACGGACTCCATCGATGGCTCTCCGATCGGATCGTGATGGTCACCGGGAGCGCGGGGAGCATCGGGTCCGAGATCTGCCGGCAGGTTCTGCAATACCGGCCGGCGAGGCTCGTGGCCGTCGATCGGTCCGAATGCGGTCAGTTCTTCCTGGAACGCGAGTTGTCGCCGCTCGACGCCACAACGGAAGTCGACGTTGTGCTGGGCGATCTGAACGACGGGATTCGGATGAGCCGTATTTTCTCGGAGTACCACCCCCAGGTCGTCATCCATGCGGCGGCGTACAAACATGTGCCGCTGATGGAACGGCATCCCGGCGAAGCGGTCAAGAACATCACCCTCGCGACGCGCAGCCTCGTCGACCTGTCGAACCAGCACGGCGTCGAGTCGTTCGTCATGATATCGACGGATAAGGCCGTTCGTCCGTCGAGCGTGATGGGCGCATGCAAACGGATGGCCGAATTGTGGGTCCAGGCGCAGGCCAACCGATCGCAGTGCCGGTTCATGACCGTGCGGTTTGGCAACGTACTCGACTCCGCGGGAAGCGTCGTTCCCATCTTTCGTGAACAGATCGCGCGGGGCGGTCCGGTGACCGTGACGCATCCCGAGATGCGCCGATACTTCATGACGATTCCCGAGGCCTCGCAACTCGTATTGCAGGCGGGCATGATGGGGCGCGGCGGCGAGATCTTCGTTCTCGATATGGGAACGCCCGTCCGCATCGTCGATCTCGCCCGCGATCTGATCCGCCTTTCGGGCCTGCGTGAGGGACCGGACATCGCGATCGACTTCACCGGACTGCGGCCCGGTGAAAAGCTCGACGAGGAGCTGTTGGGCATCGCGGAACGGATCGGCGCGACGCCGCATCCCAAGATCCTGGTGGCGCAGGGGCCGCGCCCGGATCTCCCGAGAATCCTGGAGCGGCTGAACGCCCTCAGGCGGATCGCCGACGGACCCGAGGACGACGTGGTGCGCGAGATTGCGGAGATCGTGCCGGACTTCGCGGCGTCCCCCCGATCGGAATCGGACGACCGATCGGACCGCCGCGCCGCATGAACGGAGCTCGCTGCGCGCGGCTACTCCCCGAAACTCGAAAACAGCGCGTCCACGATCGCCGATTCGTCAAGATCGGAGTGCGGCGCGTCGTCGGCGGTTGCGAGGCGGTGGATGGCCGCGTCGACGGCATCCATCCGGGGCGCGGCGCACCGGGACGCCGCAAGGGATCGGGTTCCCGAATCGAGGAGGTCGGGACGGAATGCCCCACTGCGATGGACCGCGTCCAGCGACGCGGCATGCGCGCTGAGCGCGGACGCCGCCGATGCGGTTGACGCGCGGAGGACCCCGCCGCCCGGCGCCGCGTAGACCGTCGTGCTCTCGAATCCCTCGGCGGTCGCCGTCGCGGTGCCAAACGCGAGCGAATGGGTGTGGCCGCCCATGACCGTATAACGGCTTCCCGCGCCTCCGCCATAGAGTGACGCCGCGTCCGATCCGCCCGCCGTCGCGTAGGCGTGCACCTCGTCGAAAGACACCGCGCGCAGCAGGAACGACGCGCCGACCAATCGGCTGTTGCCGACGTACCCGAGGAACCGGTCGTTCCCAGGCGAATCATAGAGCCTCGCGACGTCGCGCCCGGCCGTGGCGAACGCATGCACGCGTTCGAACGACTCGACGCGGTTCGAGAATCCGCCTCCTTCAAGACTCGCGTACGTCGGCGCGCCCGTGAATCGGTCGTCACCCGCCGAATCGTAAAGGTAGGCCGTGTCGGTTCCGTCCGATCCGTCCGCGGTAACGGTCTTGAAACCGTGGACCAACGTCGAACCCGAGACGCCGACAATCCAGCTTTGATTCGCGTGCCCGAAGAAGATATCGGGTCCCGAATCGCCTTCGAGGGTCGCCGAATCGGATCCGCCCCGGCCGTAGGCCATGATCCGTCGCATACCGGAAACGGATGTCCGGAACCCGTCACCTTGAAGCGTCCCCGTTCGCGCGCCGCCCACGAACCGCTCGTCACCCGATGTGCCGTACAGATAGGCCGTATCGGCGCCTCCCCCTCCATCGACCGTGACATCCTCGATGTTGCTTCCGACCATCGGCGCCGAAGACGACGCGGTGAACGTGCCCGCGCCGAGGATGAACCGCTCGGCCGCGCCCGAGCCTTGGATCCTCGCCGCGTCACGGCCCGCCTGCCCGTCGACCGTGATCCGGGAATACGCTTGGGACGCGGTCGGATACGCGACTCCGTTGACGGACACGCGGCCGGAATCGCCCGACGTGAGGTCGAAGGAATCGTCACCGTCGGTGCCATAAACGAACAGTTCCGTTCCGGTGACCGCCACCAGGTTCGTAATGCGCAAATCGACGTTCCGATTCGCGCCCGAAAGGCACACGACATACGACTCGTTTCCACGAACGGCGAGATCGAGCCGAAGTCCGCCCGAGTCCGGGGCCGACACGCTAAGCCGCTCGCCCGACGCCGATTGAACCTCGATCGCGACCGGTCCATCGGCCGCATCAAAAAGGCCTTCGACGGTGAGTATGCCGTCGCGTTCCGCGCGCAGTTCCAATCGCCGAGCCGAACCATTCAGGTCGAGATCGTTCACGGTCCGCTGCGCCACGCGGCCCAGATCGATGGCCGCCGGAGGCGCGGGGGGAACCGGCGCGGGTGGAACCGGCGGGGTGGGAGGTTCCGGCGGAACGGGCGGTGAGGGAGATGGCGGTTCGGCTTGGCCTTCGAGTGTGAACGCCAATTGGTAGTGTCCGATGTGGAAGGCGGACCGGATGCCGAGCGAATAGGCGTGTCCGGCTTCCACGTCGAGCGCGATTGAATCGGACGGCGCGCCGGGGGCTGGCCCCTCGCCTTGCATGAGCCGCGGGGCCATTCGCCCGGTCGATGTGGCGGCGACACGCACGCGCCCCGATATGCCGGCGGTGAATGTGAAGAAATCGACGTCGTCCAACCGGCCGATCGTGCCGGAGACGGTGAGCGATCGGGAGAGGGTTCCGAGGTTGCCCGCGGTTGGAGCGGAGTTTCCCCAATCGTCGGACGGCATGATCGACTCGATCGCACGCCCGGCGTTGACGCGAAGGTAGGTCGCTTGCGTGGCCGAGTCCACGAACGAGTCGGCGGTCGCGCGCAGGTGCGAGTCGATCACCGACCGATCGATCGCCGTTCGACCGGCGAACTGCATCGCTTGGCGCACGAGCGCGCTGACTCCCGCGAGATAGGGAGCGGCCATACTCGTTCCCGACGCCGATGCGAAGTCGTTCGCGACGCCGTCGGCGCCGAGCACGTGATCGGGAACCGTGCTGGTGATGTTCTGACCCGGCGCGCCGATCGCTCGATCATGCCGCTGGCTGAACGCGCTCAACGTGCCGCTCGCGCTGACGCTCATCACGGGCACCACGTGCGGGCTCGACGCCGGATAGCTCAGTCCGGGTGTTCGGTACTGGCTGAACGAATTGCCGGCCGCGACCGAGACGAAGACGCCGTCGCGCTCGAGCTGCGTCAATTCGTCCTCGATGGTGGACCAGTTCGGAACGGAGGTCGCGTTCCAATCGGTGCCGATCGACATGTTCACGGTCGTGATCGGGAATCGATAGTCGTTTCGGTGCGCGTGGACCCATTGCAGGGCTTGTTCGACCCATTGGAAATTGCCGGCCCCGTTGTCGTCGAAGACGCGGAGCGCGACGAGGTCGACTCCCGGGGCGACGCCCTGATGCGCGCGGTCCGACGAACCGACGATACCGGCGACGTGCGTTCCGTGGAAACCGGCGGGTCCGTCGTCGAAGGGATTCGCGTCGTTTTCCGCGAAGTCCCATCCGCCGACGACGCGCGTGCCGGACCCGAACCCGCGGCCGAGCGCCTGGTGGTCGTAGGCGATGCCGCTGTCGATGATCGCGACCGTCTGGCCCCAACCGTCGAATCCGTACGCTCCGCGCACGTCGGCGACGCCCGTGGTCTGATGGACGTTCGCAAGCGTCGGCGCCGACCGCGCGGAAGCCAGGAGCGAAGGGGCGAGCTCGTCGAAGTGCCGTAGAGGAGGATGGGCGGGCGCCCGCGATCCGGCCGCGTCGATCCACCCCGCCGCCAGTGGGTGCGCGGACAGCACCAATCGCTCTTCAAATGTGTCGAACCGCGCGGAGCGCGGAGCGGGACGGCGGCCCGGATCACTCATTTCCAACCTCGGCTTCGTAGGGGCATTGCAAGCCTAGGTCATGCCGATCCGACGTGCCGCGCGATTGGGCTACCTTCGCGGATTGTGCCGGTCGCGGCGTCAACGCGCGCCGGTACGCGCGGGCGCGCGACCGGGATCGCCGCTCCCCGGACATTTCCTTGACTTTGCGCGCGGCCCCGGCCGAATGGATATGGTGTCCCACTCTTGTTCAACATGCGCGAAGGATTGCGGCGTTGAGCCTTCTGAGACACCTCTATCTGTCCTATTTTTCCAAGCCCGCCGGCGAACGGTTCTTGTACCGGGGGCTCCCGAAGTGGTCATGCCGCCGCATCGTTGAATTGGGAGTCGGGGACGGCGGCCGCGTTCGACGGCTGCTCGAGCAAGCGTCCCGGAACGCGGGCGGCGAGAAGATCCGCTATACGGGGATCGACCTGTTTGAATCGCGCCCGGCCGATCGGCCCGGACTCACGCTCAAACACGCCCATCAACGGCTGCAGTTTCCCGAGGCGCGCATCCAATTGGCGCCCGGCGATCCGTGGATGGTGCTCTCACGGCTCGCCAACACGCTGCTCGATACCGACCTGCTGCTCGTGCACGCCGACCAGGACGCCGAGTCGATGCGGCGAGCCTGGTTCTACATGCCTCGCATGCTCCACGGCCAATCGCGCGTCTTCGTGGAGCGATCGACGGACAAGGGACCCGTGTATGACGGGCTGTCGCTCGAACAGGTTCGGGCGTTCGCCGAGCAGGCCCAGCGGCTCGAACGCGCCGGGCGCGCCGCGTGACCGACCGACGCGTTGGGCGACGGACCGCGAAAATCGTTCAGGCCTTGTAGATCTTGTCGCGGCCGAACGTCACCGAGCGCGTGGCGTCGCGCGTGTCGACGATCCGCCGCGCGTATCGCACGATGAAGTCCCAGTCGTACGCCGAATGATCGGTCGCGATCAGGATGCAGTCCTGGCGAGCGATCCACTCGGGTATGAGCTCCTCGCTCGCCAGCCGAGGAACGTCGTAGTGCCGCATCGCGGGAAGTTGCGGGATATGCGGATCGTTGTAGCTCACGACGGCGCCGCGCTGCGTCAGGAGTTCGAGCAGTTTGAACGACGGACTCTCGCGGGGATCGTCGACGTCCTTCTTGTAGGCCATGCCTAGAAGGCCGATGCGGCTGCCCCGCACGGCTTTGCCGACGTCGTTGAGCGCGTCGGCCACGCGTTGCACGACGTACGCCGGCATTCCCGAGTTGATTTCACCGGCAAGCTCGATGAACCGAGTCGGAAGTTCATGCTTCCGCGCGACCCAGCTCAAGTAGAACGGATCGATCGGAATGCAGTGTCCGCCGAGACCGGGACCGGGGTAGAACGCCTGGAAACCGAACGGCTTGGTCTTGGCCGCGTCGATCACCTCCCAGACGTCAAGGCCCATGCGATCGAAGAGGACCTTGAGTTCGTTGACCATCGCGATGTTGACCGAACGATAGGTATTTTCAAGGATCTTGCACGCCTCGGCGATTTCGCAGTTCGAGACGGGAACCGTGCGAACCACGGCATGGCCGTAGAGCGTCAGGGCGAGCTCAAGGCTGTGCGAGTTCATTCCGCCGACGACTTTGGGGATCCGCTGCGCGGAGAAGTCCGGATTGCCCGGATCCTCACGCTCGGGGCTGTAGGCGAGGAAGACGTCGTTGCCGATGTCGAGCCCCGATTCGGCGAGGATCGGTCGGACCACGTCGCGCGTCGTGCCCGGATAGGTCGTGCTTTCCAGGACGATCAATTGGCCTTTCCGAAGCACGCGGGCGATATGCCGCGCGGTCGACTCGACAAAACTCAGGTCGGGGTCCCGGCTCGCGCTGAGCGGCGTTGGAACGCAAATCAGGATCGCGTCGGCCTCGTCCAATCGGCCCATGTCGGCGGTCGGCTCGAACGCGCGTTCTCCGACGCACTTGCCGATCCAATCGGACGGGATGTGCTTGATGTAGCTCTCGCCCGCTTTCAATCGGGCGACCTTCTCCCCGTCGACATCGAATCCGATCGTCTTGAAACCCGCGTCAATGAATGCGTGGATGAGCGGAAGGCCGACGTACCCCAGACCCACGACGCCGACGCGCGCCGTCTTATCCTGGAGGATCCCCAATAGGCCCGAATAGGTGGAAGGAACCGTCGCGGACAGCATCATCGAATGAGACTCCTCGAAGGGGGGGAGGCGGGTTCCCGCGGGGTTTCCCATGCCTGACCCCAGGTTTGACCTACATTTTAGTCTAGCTCGCGGTGGACGCCGCCCTACGGCTCGGGGGCCGATCGAAAAAAAATGGAAAAATGGGGGCGGAACGACCGGAAACTGGCCTTCGGCCGGTGGTCGGCCGTTGGTACGATTCGCGGCCCCGATTGTCGGAACAATGTCGTAATCGGAAGTACCATTGCGCAAAGGGCGCGCGGACCCGGTTGTCGGGTTCGGCAGGTTGTCCGTCGCAGGGGAATCGGGCCATGTGCGGAATCGTGGGTTACGTCGGGTCTCGCAAGACGATCGACTTCCTTCTCGAAGGTCTGCGCCGATTGGAATATCGGGGTTACGACAGCGCGGGGGTGGCGACGATCACGGCCGACCGCCGGATCGTTCTGGCGAAAGCCGTTGGTCGGATCGAGAACCTCGCCGCGATCGTGGCGGAGACCGATCTTCAGGGCGCGATTGGAATCGGGCACACGCGTTGGGCCACGCACGGCGCGGCGACACCGGGCAATGCGCACCCGCATGTCGGCGGGAACCAGTCGCTCGCGCTGGTCCACAACGGCGTGATCGAGAATTACCAGTCGCTCCGAGCGGCCCTCGAGGCCGAGGGGTATCGGTTTCGATCCGAGACCGACAGCGAGGTGATCGCCCATCTGGTCTCGTCGATGGTCGACAAGCAACTCGTGCAGCTTCAAGGTCGGAAGGCCGCGCCCCGCGACATCCTGATTCCCGCCGTACGCGCCGCGCTCGGCCAGCTTCGGGGAACCTACGGTCTGGTCATCGCGTTCCGCGACTACCCCGATTGCCTCGTCGCCGCGCGGCTTGGCAGCCCGCTCGTGATCGGGATCGGGACGGGCGAGCATTTTGTCGGCAGCGACGCGTCGACGCTCGTCGGTTACACCGAGAAGATCGTCTACATGGCCGACCATCAAGTCGCGTTCATCACGGCGGACCGTTTGCATTTGACGCATCGCGAGCAAGGGCAGATCCAGCCGAGTATCGAAACGCTCGACGCGGCGAGCGACCGGGTGACGACCGACGGCTATCGGCATTTCATGTTGAAGGAAATTTTCGAGCAGCCGGATACGATTCAGAACGCGATGCGGGGTCGGCTGAGCGACGACGACGCGACCGCCGTGTTCGGCGGGCTGAATCTGATTCCCCAGCAGCTCCGCAACATCAATCGCATCATCCTGACGGCGTGCGGAACGAGCTGGCACGCCGGTTTGTACGGCGAGTACCTGATCGAGGAACTGGCGCGGATACCGGTTGAGGTCGAATACGCGAGCGAGCTGCGGTACCGCAATCCGCCGGTCGATCCGCACACGCTGGTCTTCGCCCTGTCGCAGAGCGGCGAGACGGCCGATACGCTCGGCGCGCTCCGCGAAATGAAACGCAAGGGGCATTCGACGCTCGCGATCTGCAACGTCGTGGGCAGCAGCATCGCGCAGGAGGCCGACGGAGGCGTGTTCCTGCACGCGGGCCCCGAGATCGGCGTCGCGTCGACGAAAGCCTTCACGTCGCAATGCGTCGTCCTCGCGCTCCTCGGCCTCTACTTCGGCCGGTTGCGCCACGTCAGTTACGAGGCGGGTCGGCGCATCATCGACGCCATGCGGGCGCTCCCGGACCATGTGCGGGCGACCCTCGCGCTCAACGATCAGGTCAAGGCGATCGCCGAGAAATACTGCGAATTCCAGAATTTCCTCTATTTGGGGCGGCACTACAATTTCCCGACCGCCCTCGAAGGGGCGCTCAAACTCAAGGAAATCAGCTACATCCACGCCGAAGGGTATCCGGCGGCCGAGATGAAACACGGCCCGATCGCCCTGGTCGACGCGAGGACTCCCAGCGTCTTCCTCGTTCCGCGCGGATGGGTCTACGAAAAGGTCCTGTCGAATCTGCAGGAGGTCAAGGCGCGCGGAGGACCGGTCATCGCCATCTGCGCGGAGGACGACGCCGAAGTGACGCGGCTCGCCGACGACGTGCTCCACGTCCCGATGATCGACGATTGTTTCCAACCGATCGTCAGCGTCATCCCGCTGCAACTGCTCGCCTACCATATCGCCGTACTGCGGGGATGCGATGTCGATAAGCCGCGGAATCTCGCGAAGAGCGTCACTGTCGAATGACGCCGCGGATCGAGGCGTGTTTTTCGATCACGAAGTCGAAAGGAGTCGCTCGTATGCCGGGACCGCAATTGAAGCTGAGCGCCACCACACGAAAGGCGATCGCCGTGCAGATCGGAGAGCCCGCCGGACAGGAACTGGTCGGACTGGTCATGGAATTGGCGCGACGCGTCGAAGAACTCGAACGGACGAAGGTCAGCATCATGGCCGTCGCGCCGGTCGATTCCGAGAATATGAACGATCGGTTCGCGCGGCGCCGAGCCGCGTGATCGGACGCATCGAGCGGCGCCGAAGCGCGCGGACGACGCGCGCCGCGGAACCGCTCCGGCATCCAGGGGGGAAACCGGTTCGATGTCCGAATACCTTGTGACCGGCGCTGCGGGGTTCATCGGATTCCACGTCAGCCAACGCCTGCTCGATCGGGGCGACCACGTCCTGGGCGTCGACAACGTGAACGACTACTACGACGTTCGCCTGAAGCGGGATCGACTCGCCCAATTGATCGGTCGCGATCGATTTCGGTTCATCGAAGCCGACGTCGCCGACCGGCGGGCGATGGCCGATCTGTTCGCCTCGACGCGGTTCCCCGCCGTCATCCATCTCGCGGCGCAGGCGGGTGTGCGCTATTCCATCCAGAACCCACACGCCTACGTCGACAGCAACCTGGTCGGCTTCCTGAACATGCTTGAAGGCTGCCGCCATTCGGGATGCGGCCATCTGGCGTACGCGTCGTCCAGTTCGGTCTACGGCGCGAATCAGCGGATGCCCTTTTCGGTCCACGACAATGTGGACCATCCGCTCAGCCTGTACGCCGCGACGAAGAAGGCCAACGAGTTGATGGCCCATACCTACAGCCATTTGTACGGATTGCCGACGACCGGACTGCGGTTTTTCACCGTCTATGGGCCGTGGGGGCGGCCCGATATGGCCTTGTTCCTGTTCACGCGCGCGATCCTCGACGGACGGCCGATCGACGTCTTCAACCATGGCCGAATGCGCCGCGATTTCACGTACATCGACGACATCGCCGAAGGCGTGGTCCGCGTCGCCGACCACCCCGCCCAGCCGAATCCGGACTGGTCGGGCGATAGGCCCGATCCGGGCACGAGCCGCGCGCCGTACCGGGTCTACAACATCGGAAACCACCAGCCGGTCGAATTGGAGGCGTTCATCGAAACGCTCGAAACGTGCCTTGGCCGCAAGGCCGTCCGCAACTACCTGCCCATGCAGGCGGGCGATGTCCCGGCGACGTACGCCGATATCGACGACCTGGCGCGCGACGTCGCGTTCCGACCCGCCACGCCGATCTCCGAGGGCATCGCGCGATTCGTCGCCTGGTACCGGAACTACTATGCAGTAACGTGAGGGCGGAAGCGACCTCGTGAAACCCGAAGCCGAGCCTTGCGAGCCGCCAGGCTCGCAAGGCGGAGGCGAGGGGGGATCGTCCCCAAAGCAACGCATGCCGAGCATCGTCGCGGGCGTGGTGGAGCGAGCATCCTGCTTGCCGTCCGTGGAGCAAGCACCCTGCTTGCCGTCTTTCATCCCCAGGGCAATCGCCGCGGGCGCGACGAGAACGGTGGACCGACGCAAAGCGAACGGGCGCGGGGGTTGCCTTTTCAACCGGTGAAGGTCTCTTATAATCGACGACTCGCCAGTGCCCGGTTTCAGCGGCCGACGGACGGGTTTGGCCGATGGACTGGCTCAACCGCGGGGCGGCGCTCGCGGCGGACTGGGGGGGGCGGAGCGATGATGGCGGGTTCAACCGGTTCGAGGTTCGTATGAGCGCGCGCCCGAGAACGCTGTTTGAGAAGATTTGGGACGACCATATCGTGGACGAGGCGCCGGGGCGACCGACCCTGCTGTACGTCGATCTGCATCTCGTCCATGAAGTGACGAGCCCGCAGGCGTTCGAGGGGCTGCGGCTCAATGGGCGCCGAGTTCGTCGGCCCGATCTCGTGATCGCGACTCCCGACCACAACATTCCGACGTCCGACCGCGATCTGCCGATCGCCGATCCGATTTCGCGCAGGCAGATTGAGACGCTGCGCGACCATTGCCGCGATTTCGGGATCGACCTTTTCGACCTTCACGATCCGCGTCAGGGAATCGTGCATATCATCGGCCCCGAGCAGGGATTGACCCTTCCGGGCATGACGATCGTTTGCGGCGACAGCCATACGGCGACGCATGGCGCGTTTGGAGCTCTCGCATTCGGCATCGGAACGAGCGAAGTCGAGCACGTCTTGGCGACGCAGACGCTGCTCCAACTGCGGCCCAAGACGATGGAGATCCGCGTCGACGGCAGGCTCGCGCCGGGCGTCTCCGCGAAGGACCTGATCCTCTTCCTCATCGGCCGTCTCGGAACGGCGGGCGGAGCGGGCCACGTGATCGAATACACGGGCGAGGCGATTCGCGGGTTGACCATGGAGCAACGGATGACCGTGTGCAACATGTCGATCGAAGCGGGTGCCCGCGCGGGGATGATCGCGCCGGACGACACGACGATCGCCTACCTTCGAAACCGGCCCCGCGCGCCGCGCGACTTCGACGCGGCCGCCGCGCGCTGGAGCGAGCTCCGGTCCGATCCCGGCGCTCGCTACGATGCGACGCACGCCTATCATGCCGACGACATTTCTCCGCAGATCACCTGGGGCACGAACCCAGGTCAGGTCGTGCCGATCGACGGAAGGGTTCCCGACCCGGGGGCGATCGAGGACTCGGCCGAGCGCCGTTCCGCCGAGCGGGCGATCGAATATATGGCGCTCGAGGCCGGAACGCCGATGGTCGACGTTTCGATCGATCGCGCGTTCATCGGCTCGTGCACCAACGGCCGGATCGAGGACCTGCGGGAGGCGGCCGCCGTCGCGAAGGGGCACCGCGTTTCGCGGCGAGTTCAGGCGATGGTCGTTCCCGGAAGCGGCCTCGTGCGGGAACAGGCCGAGCGCGAGGGGCTCGATCAGATCTTCCTCGACGCCGGTTTTTCCTGGCGCGAACCAGGTTGCAGCATGTGCCTCGCGATGAACCCCGATAAGCTCGAACCGGGTGAGCGGTGCGCATCGACGAGCAACCGCAATTTCGAGGGACGGCAAGGCAAGGAAGGCAGGACGCACCTCGTTTCGCCCGCAATGGCCGCCGCGGCCGCCGTCGCGGGCCGCTTTGTCGACGTGCGAAGTTGGCCATTCCGATAGGCGATACCCCTTGAAAGACGCGCGAACCATGCAGCCATTCACGCAAATCACCGGTCCCGTGCTCGCCTTGGACCGGGCCGATGTCGACACCGATCAGATCATCCCCAAGCAGTTCCTGAAACGGATCGAGCGGACGGGATTCGAGGACTACTTGTTCTTCGACTGCCGGTATGGGAAGGACGGCGAGCCCGATCCGAACTTCGAATTGAACCGGCCCGAATCGCAAGGAGCCCGAGTCCTGCTGGCTCGACGCAATTTCGGATGCGGGTCGAGTCGCGAACACGCGGTCTGGGCGCTCGAGAACTACGGCATCCGATGCGTCATCGCGCCGTCGTTCGCCGACATTTTTCATAACAACTGCTTCAAGAACGGGGTTCTCCCCATCGTGCTCGACGGATCTTCAATGGACGAACTGTTTCGTCGAGCGGGAAAGGGGCGCTATGAACTGACCGTCGATCTGGACGCGTGCCGCATCACCGACGCTGCCGGGCTGTCGATCGCGTTCACCGTCGACGAATCCCTTCGGCAGTCGCTCTTGACCGGGCGGGACGAGATTGCTCAAACGCTGCGGAGCGAATCCCGCATCGAGGCGTACGAACGGCGGCACGCCGATCGACTCGCTCGAACCTAGCCGCGAACGCGACCTCGCGGTCACCGCGCGGAAACCGTACGATGCACACAGCGCATCGCGGCAAGGCTCGACGGCCATGTCCGCCGCGGCGCGGGATGGAGGGAACGGTCATGCGCAAGTCGATCGGTCGAGTTGTCTTGCTGGGCTTCGCCGCGGTCGTGGTGGGAAACGCGATCGCGGATGAGCCCAAGATCGTGCCGATCCTCGAAGGGCTCGCGGCGCCGATGTCGTTGGCCGTTCAGCCGGAAACGGGGACCGTGTTCCTTTCGGAGAGCGGCGCGGGAAAAGTGATTCGAGTCGGGGCCGATGGCAAGGCCGCCGATGTGATTACGGGCTTCCCCGTCGCTCCCGATGCGGAAGGCCCCGATGCGTTCGGTTTTCCGGTCGGCCCGCTGGGACTCGCCTTCACCGGCAAGAACGTGCTGATCGTCGGCGAAGGCGGGAGACCGGCCGGCGAGGATCAACTCCGGGTATTTGATCTTCCGGCCGATGGATCGGCGATCGCCGCGGACGCGATGCGGGGCGGGTTCACGCTCGGGCCGATCGACAACGCGGCCGGAGAAGGCGACTTCGCTTGTCTCGCCGCGAATCCCACGGCCGTATTCGCGGTCGGACGCAAAGACCTCGCGAAGGGTTGGATCGGGAAATGCGAACTCAAGGAGGACGGCAGTTTCGGTCCGTTCGCCCGGTTCCTCGCGACGAAGGATGCTCTCCCCGCCGCAGGGCCCGCCGGATTGACGATCGACGGGCACGGCAACTTGGTCGTCGGGCAAGCGGGCGAACGGGGCGACATGACCGACAGCTTGCTCGCGTTCTTCCACGCGAAGTCGGGAAAGCTCGAAGCGTCGTTCACGACCGAACTCCGCGACATCGTGGGGCTCGCCTACTTCCCTCCCGTCGCCGATAATCCTCGACGCGGCAAACTGCTCGCCGTCGATTTCGCGTCGGCCGATCCGGCGCGGGGGGGCCTTTACGAAATCGTCGCGAAGGCCGACGACAAGTCCGGCTCGGCCGCCAAGAAGATCATCGGGCTGACGCGGCCGACCGCCCTGGTTTTCGATCCGGCTGGAACGCTGTACGTTACGGAACTGGGGGCGGCCGCCGAGGGATCGCCTCCCGCCGGACGACTGCTCAGGATCGAATGGTAGGTCGACATCAAGAGCCGCGCGTCCCCTCGACGCGCGCGATTCCCGATTCCCGCGAGGCTCGCATGGGTATGGCTTCGGTTTCCGAATTCGACGCGGCGGCGCCGCCGTCTTCCGATGCCGCTCGATGGCGAACGCTCGCCGATCGCGTTCTTGCCGGACACGAAGCGTCGCGCGACGAGGCGCTCGCGATTCTCGATTCATCCGACGAGGAACTGCTCGATTTGCTTGCCGCCGCCTTTCGGATCCGCCGCGCCCATTTCGGGACGGGAGTGCAGCTCTATTTTCTTGTCAATGCCAAGAGCGGCATCTGTTCGGAGGACTGCCACTACTGCTCGCAGTCCCGGATCTCCGAGGCCGAGATTCCCCGTTATCCGATGCTGAGTCGCGAGGAGTTGCTCGAGGGAGCCCGCGCCGCGCACGATCGGAAAGCCAAGACCTATTGCATGGTGATCTCCGGCCGATCACCTCGAGATCGCGAATTGGAGATGATCGAGGCCGTCGTTCCCGAAATCAAGAACCGCTTCCCTCTCCGTATCTGCGCGTGTCTTGGCTTGCTCGACCCGGTCCAAGCCGCTCGGCTCAAAGCGTGCGGCGTTGATCGCGTGAATCACAACTTGAACACGGGCGAACGATACCACGAGTCGATTTGCACGACGCACACGTTTTCGGATCGGCTCCGAACGATGCGGGTGGTCCGCGAGGCGGGTCTGGAACTGTGCAGCGGAGGCATCGTGGGGATGGGCGAACGGTCCGAGGATATGGTCGCCATGGCGCTTGAGCTTCGCGCGATGCGCGTCGAGTCGATTCCCGTGAATTTCCTGATCCCGATCGAGGGCACGCGGTTCTCCGAGCACCGCGCGCTAACTCCCCAGCGCTGCCTGCGCGCGCTGGCCATGTTCCGTTTCACGAATCCGCGGAGCGAACTGCGCATCGCCGGCGGCCGAGAGGTTCATCTGCGCAGCCTTCAGCCGCTCGGCCTCTACGCCGCCAATTCGATCTTCGTCGGCGATTATCTGACGACCAAAGGGCAATCCCCCGACGCCGACCATCGGATGATCGAGGACTTGGGGTTCCGGATCACGCGCCACGAATCCGACGGCCTTTCGCCCGGCCCCCTAGTGCCGCACGAACGGATCGACCACGAATGACACGAATCGCACGAATGACGATCCACTCATGGCAGGGGGGAAGAAGCGTCGTCAGGCCATCCGCATTCCGGTTCCATGCATAAGCCGGCCACTCCGCGGCCGAGGCGGTGCCTGTCTTGCCTATCTTGTTTAGTCGGATAAACAGGAAAAGACGGCTAATTATTCCCGATCTGCGCGACCGATAAGCTTGCAACGACTCGGGGTCTTTCGATCGTTGCGCATGGGGAGAGCCATGTCACGCCGTCTTATCATTGTCGTGGCCGGGTTGGGACTCGCGGCCGTCCTGGGGATTGTCGGAGCTCAGGAGCGCCCCGCTCAGGTGCCCGTGCTGCAGGCGCCCGTACTTCCTCGCGACGGTGGAGTGCCGAGTCGCTGGCGGAGCGCGGAGGCGAAGGGAACGGAGCGTCGCATCGACGATCGATTGACGAGTCCGGCGGGCGCCGTCGATCCGACGGACGATGAAGAGAGCCGAGCCGCGTCGGGAGACGGATTGAAGTCGGTATTGAAACGGCGTTCGGTCGAACCCGAGTCGACGGCATCGGATGGAGGCCCGGAAACGGCCGCGGAACGCGATGCGGATCGAAGCGACAAGGAACAAGGCGCGCGCGATGCCGGGTCATCGCGACGCCCTTCGATGGAACCGGTCGCCGAACCGGCCCTGTCGTCTCCGGCGCCGGCGGAAACGGCTCGGAAACCGGCGGCTCGTCCGATCGCGCCGCGTGGGATCGCGCCGAGCGGTCCGGCTCCCGGGTCGGTCGCCGAGTCCCTGTCGCTTCGCGGGCAATCGGCGCGGGTGCGTGTTGAGGTCGTCGGCCCGGCGGCCATTTCATTCGGCAAGCCGGCGGCGTATCGGATCGCGGCGGTGAACGAATCGACGGAAAGCGCGGGAGAAGTCGTTGTGGCAGTCGCCGTACCGGGGCATGTCGCCGTGGACGGCATGGCGGCGTCGGCCGGTGAAGCGCGCGGCGCGGCGCCGACGGGCGGTTCGATCGAGTGGCGGATTCCGGCGCTCGCGGGCGGAGCTCGCGAGCAGCTTGAGCTCCAGATCACGGCCAATTCGGATCAACCGGCGGGAATTTCGGTCACATGGACGATGCGTTCGCCCGAATTGACCGCCTCGATCCCCGTCTTGAAGCCCGCGCTCGACGTGCAAGTCGGCGGGCCTGAGGACATTCTGTACGGAACGCGGCAGATCTACACGATCACGGTCAGCAATCCCGGAACGGGTCCCGCGGAAAACGTCAGCCTCGACGTGTCGACCGGCGGCAACGGCCAAGCGCGGCGCATCGGCACGCTCGCGGCCGGCGCGCGGGAGCAGATCCGCATGGAGCTGGTGGCGCGGGAATCCGGATCGCTCGAAATCAAGGCGACGGCCCACGGCGATGGTCTGCGCGACGAGGCGGCTCGCACGGTGCTCGTGCGCCGCGCCGAACTCGCCGTCGAGATCCGCGGGCCCGGACTCAAATTCGCCGGATCGACGGGAACTTACGAAGTGGCGATCCAGAACACGGGCAATGCGTCGGCGTCCGATGTGGAAGTTTCGGTGAAGTTGCCCGCCGGCTCGCGATATGTCGGGGGTGTCGAGAACGCGTCCGAAACGGCCGGCCGCCTCGCGTGGAAGGTCAAGGAGATCGCGCCGAACGACGCGCGCAAGGTCGCGATCGAGGTGGCGTTTGAGAAAGCCGGCGATCTTCAATGCGAAGTCATCACGACCATGGCCGGGGAGCTCGCGTCGACCGCGAGCTGCCCGACCAAGGTCGAAGCGCTCGCAGACCTCCAATTGCAGGTCAATGATCCGCAGGGTCCGAAGACGGTCGGAGAGGAAGTCGTCTTCGAGATACGCGTCGTGAATCGGGGCACCAAGGCCGCGCAGAACGTCCATGTCGTCGGGCAGTTTTCCGATGGCGTCGAACCGATCCGCGCGGAAGGATCCCCCGCCGAACTGGTGCCGGGGCAGGTGCTGTTCCGCGATCTGCCGCGTGTCGAGGCCGGCCAGCAGGTCGTGTTGCGGATCGTGGCGAAGGCGGAATCGGCGGGCAATCACCGGTTCCGCGCCGTCGTGAAGTGCGAGGATCCGGACACCGAGCTGACCGCCGAGGACATGACGCGGTTCTTCGGGGACGAGCCGGTGGAAACGGCCCGTTCGGGCGGGGCCACGCGTCGTTAGAGATCGTCGTCCCTTCGATCGAATCCTGTAATGCGATATGAGAGCATCACCGACGCGCGACGACTCGACGCAATGATCGCGGAACTGCGAGGAGCCCCGGTCATTGCGTTCGATACGGAGTTCGTATCGGAGCATACTTACCGGCCGGAGCTCTGTCTCGTCCAGGTCGCGGCGAACGGAAAGCTCTACGTGGTCGATCCGTACGCCGTTCCCGACATGACCGCGCTTTGGGAGTGCCTCGCGGCGCCAGGCCATTTCACGCTCATGCATGCCGGACGCGAGGAACTGCGGTTCTCGTGGCGCGCGATCAGCCGGTTTCCGAACGAGGTCTACGACGTGCAAATCGCGGCGGGTTTCATCGGATTGGAGTATCCCGCGGCCTATTCGACGTTGGTCTCCCGGTTCGCCCGCGTCAACCTCGCGAAAGGAGAAACCCGCACCGATTGGCGGAGACGCCCGTTGACTCCGATGCAAATCGAATACGCGTTGCAGGACGTCGTGCACCTCGAGGCGCTGAGCGAGAGACTCCATGCGGAAACCGAGCGGCTCGGACGGACCGACTGGGTCCGCGATGAACTCGACCGATGGCAGCAGTCGATCCTGCTCGCCGAGACAACCGAGTGGTGGCGCCGCCTGCCGGGCATCGCCGGACTCAACGTGCGCAGTCTCGCGATTGCGCGCGAGCTGTGGCGATGGCGGGAGGCCGAGGCCGAGCGTCAGAACATCCCGGCGCGGCGCCTGCTGCGCGACGACCTGCTCGTCGAACTCGCGCGGCGCCAGTCGTCGGATCCCAAGCGCATTCGGGCCGTGCGGGGCCTCGAATACCGACACCTCCAAAAATTCCTGCCGATCATCGCCGATCGGATCGAAGCGGCCCTCCATCTGCCCGACGACATGTTGCCGACGCGGTCCGAGCGGACCGCGCGGCCTCCTCTGAATCTTGTGGGCCAGTTCCTTGCGACGGCGCTGGGCAGCATTTGTTGCGAGGCCCGTATCGCCGCGCCGCTCGTCGGTTCCGCTGAAGACGTCAGGGACCTTGTCGCCTTTCGGCTGAATCTCGAACCGCGGCCGGCGGAGCCTCCCGCCTTGGCTCACGGCTGGAGATCGGAAGTGGTTGGACGACGGATGGAGGATCTCCTGTTGGGCCGATCCGCGGTCCGCATCGCCGATCCGCTCTCCGAACAACCGCTCGCGTTCCTGGAATGCTCGGACGAGTGACTCCCCCCCCTGCCCTTCCGAGCTTCCCTCGCATTGCGGGACGTCCGGTCCATGCGTTCGGCGTTCCTGGGCCCCGTGGCCAATGGAGGCCTGGATCACTACGATGAGCTCGCGGGCCCGTGAACACTCCGCGGGCCGATGGTGGTCGGCATGGTGGCGGAACTACGGCGTGACGGACTTCCGTCGCGCGGAGGGACGGGCGTTCATCACGACCGTTTTCGTTTTCGTTCGCGCGCGTGGGGGGATCGATCGAGGGTCATGCGGGAAGTTTGGCTGCAGGGCAATCGGCGCGCGATGGCCGTCTCGCTGGTGGTTCCCGCGCTGTGCATGGTGCTCGGCGGCGGGATCTGGGTCGGCGCCGCGGGCGCCGCCGCGCGGTGGGCCGCCTCCGTACTCCTTGGACTCGGAGCCGTGCTCGGCGTATCGCTGGTCGTCCTCTGGCGGACGCCTCGGCTCGCCTACTCGCGCGGCGAATTGCTCGTCTATCTGCGTTCCTCGATGCCGTATCGCGTTCCGATCGAGGCGGTCGAGTGTTTTCTGTTCGCGGAAGGGCCGAGCGGACTGGCGCGCGGCGGCAAGGAGCCGACGCGAGCCGTCCTTGTGCGGCTCGCCGAAGGGGCCCGTGAACTCCGGGACCGGCAAGTCCATCCCGCGCTCGGGCAGTGGCGTGAAAGCCATATTCTGATCCGGGGAACATGGTGCGAACCGATCGACGGCTCCCTGCTGAAGCGGCTCAACGACCGGTTGATCGCTGTGAAGCGGGAGCGGTCCATGCCGCGCGGGAGTGCGCCCCGATGACCCGTCTGTTGGTGAGCGTGCGTGACGCGGACGAGGCGGCGGCGGCCGTTCGAGGCGGGGCCGATCTGATCGACATCAAGGAACCCGGCCGCGGCCCGCTCGGGCGCGCGTCGGTCGACGCGTGGCGTTCCATCCGCGCGCGGGTCGGGGACCAAGCCGCGCTCAGCGCGGCGCTCGGCGAATGGAATGAGCCGGGTGACGCCCCGCGCGCCGCGGACCTGAACGGATTCGCGTTCGTCAAGCTTGGCCTGGCGGGCATCTCGCGGGAGGCCGACTGGATCGCGCGGTGGAGGGAATCGCTCGCGCCGTTCGCGCCGTTCGCGCCGACCGTCGCGGTCGCGTACGCCGACTGGCGGCGCGCGGACGCTCCCAATCCGTTCGACGTGCTGCGCGCGGGTCGCGAACTGGGATGCGCCGCCGCGCTGTGCGACACGTGGCGGAAGGATGGCCCCCTCACCAACTGGCTCTCTCCTTCGGAATTGAAGGAATGGACCGCCGCCGCGCGCGAGGCGGGGATGCGCGTCGCGATCGCCGGTTCGCTGACCGAATCGATCGTGGACGCCGCGCTCGACGCCCATCCCGATTGGATCGCCGTGCGCGGCGCGGTCTGTTCCCGGGGCCGCGAGGGAATCGTCGACGAACAGCGCGTGCGCGCGTTTTCCGCCCGTGTCAAGAGTGGGTCGCTCGACTCGACACGCAATCCGCGCGGCTTCCGATCCGGCGCGCTTGACTTCGGTTGAACGCGGTCCGATACTCGGATCGCACTTGCATCCTCAGGGAGGTCATCGCACGTCATGGATTGGTAGGCCCGTCGTTCCGCGCATTCGCGCTTGGACCGCTCGGAATTGAAGTCGCGATCATGACGAAGATGCTCAACGAACCAAGTTCCTTCCCCGGCTCGGTATTGGACGCCATCAAGCTCGGCATTTGGGATTACGAACCCGAGTCGGACGCTGCGGCGCATTTCGCCGCGACCCAGGCGATGCCCGGAACGCTTGAGAAGATCACCGTGCTGGCGCAGCGCGTCGCCAAGGGGCTCCCCTTGTGGCACCCGCGCGACCGGCGGACGATCGAGGGATTCAACGACGAACGCATGTCCGGATAGCTCGGCGGACGCTCGTCGCCATCGAAATCCCCACGAGGTCCTCCTCACGAGGTCATCGCCGCCACGGGGCGTTTCGTTGGAAGCTCGCGCGGCGCGTCAGCCCGTTCGGGGCGCCGTCGCTTGGGACCAGACGCGTTTCCACCACCGCGTCATGAATCGCGCTTGGAGTTGGGCCATGAATGCGGAGAGCGACGCTTGGTCATTCGGATCGACCGACGCGATCCAGCGGGGGATTTCCGTCCAGATCGACGCAGCGGACGCGCGCGACGCGGATGACGGCGGCGTCAAAGCGAGATAGCCGCTCGCACGCAGCGCGTCGAGCCGCTCGACGCACTCGTCCAACACGCGCTCCCGTTCCGGCGCCGCGGCGCCCGCGAACCGAACGGCCTGCTCCTCGAGCCATGTCCTGGCGAGCGTTATCGCGTTCGAACGGAACCGGGCGCATTGGTCGTTGTCGAGCTCGAGGGGCGGCGCGTCGAGGCCGTCTTGGGGTTTTCCGAGGTGATCGCAGACGGCACGCGCCATCGTCCGGCGCGTTCCGAGCGGCTCCGCATCGAGGTCGTGGGTCGCGAGCCAGCAGATGACGGCGTCCCGTACCGTGTCCCGCATCCGATCGCGCGCCGCCTCGGGCGATTCCTCGGTCCAACGCTCAACGTCGGCGATGAACGCGTCAAGGTAGCCCGCCGACGAGGAACGCGACGCCCGCCGCCCACCGATGGCGTCTCCCCAGTCGAGCAGAAACCGAATCTGGTCGCACAGGTATCCCACCCGCTCGCCATGGTCGCATTCCGCGTACCGTTCGCACCGGGTCTCGAACCAGACACGCGTGAGCAGCCGGCAGTTCCGATCAATCCGCTCGGTGAAGTAGCGTGCCAGGCCGCTCGCCTTCGAGGTCGATGCGACATCGGAAGGGTCCACCTCCGATTCCAGGCGATCGATCAGATGGACCTGCAGCTCGCGCGGGTATTGGTCCACCTCGCGGAGCGCGATCCACCGCAACAGATCGTTCGGGCCCGCGTCGTCGGGGTGCGGAAGATACCAGAAGGGGCGCGTCAGCAGGGTGGCCGTGCCCGCGAGGACGAGTGCGGCGACCAAGGAAACGACGGCGAACGGCGCTCGCGAGCTCGGCATGGTTTTTCGCGGCAATGACATGTCTTCCTCGCACGTCGGCGACGGGAAGCCAAGGCTCGGTCCGACCCTCAGCCGGCCGATGCGATCGATTCGACCGGCGGCCGCCCTGTTCCCCCCCGCGACATCCACGGGAGGGTTCGATTATAACGTCGATATCTTGGCGAGCGAATGGAGATGCGGTCGGCAGACGCCGTGCGGATCGAGCCGTTGGTGGGCGAGACAGGCGTTGAGGCCGCTCGGCAGGGGAAGGAACGAAGATGCCCGGTTTTCAGGTCGAGGTTCCACACCAGCTTGGGCGCGACGAAGCGCGGCGGCGGCTCTGCGATTTCCTCGATCGCGCGAAGGAAATCTACAAGAACCAGGTCAGCGAGTTGACAGGCGCGTGGAGCGGCGATTCGCTCGACTTCGTCATGTCGACCTACGGGTTCAAGATCACGGGGCGACTGGACGTCGATGAGTCGTCCGTTCGATTGGCGGGCCAGTTGCCGTTCGCCGCCATCGCCTTCCGCGGCAAGATCGAGTCGTCGTTCGCCGCCGAACTCAAACGGGCCCTCGCATAGCCACGGGGCACGCGATCGCCGCCGGAACGGGGGACCGCCCCGCGCACGCGTCGAGGTTCATCGAGGGCGGATGATGAG
The DNA here is from genome assembly GCA_016872725.1 of Planctomycetota bacterium. Lineage (GTDB taxonomy): Bacteria > Planctomycetota > Planctomycetia > Pirellulales > Pirellulaceae > VGZC01. The sequence goes on along the minus strand of VGZC01000023.1, from coordinate 49,148 downwards.
TGTACCGTCGCGGACCTCATAGGTCGCGCCGACGGCGTCGGCCAATATGCGAAGCAACTCGTCACGCGTGACCTCCTTGACGTCGAGCATGACGTTGCGCGCGGACTGGGATTCGAGTCGCGGGTCGATATCGAGTTGGAGTTCCAATCGATCGGCGATCGCCTTGGCGAGGCCGCCGAACGGCGCCGTGGTGCGCAGCGTGTAGCGCACTTCCCGCGGCGTGTCGCCGCGCGGCGCGAGCGAGGGCAGGCCTTGCAAGGTCCGTTGGATCCAGAAATGGTCTTCGGCCGACGCGACAGCCCGCAATCGGGCGCCCGAGGGCGTCAATTCGGCGCCGGGAAAACGACGGCGCAGTTCGGCCAGTTTCTCGCCGCTGTCGCCTCGCATCCCGTAATTCCGCTCGATCCGCTCGATGCGGGGGACGGGGACGATCCGCAGCGTTTGCGATGCGGACGTCCATTCGAACGACCGGTCGAAGCCGGCGAGCAGGAGGGTCAATTGGTGCGTCCGCGGGATCGCCGGCCAATCGGCGGCCGGCCAGAGATCGTGCGGCACTTCGTCCAGGTTCGACCACGCGAACGCGTTCCCGTCCGCGATCCGCGCGAGAAGCGATCTGGGCTCGGTGAGCTCCGGCCAGGACAAGGGGGCCTTCCGGGAAAGGAACGCGAGCCGGTCCCGCCGCGCCGCGTCAAGCCGCGCTTCGGCGACCGTGGCAAGGACGGACGCCGTCTCGGTCGGGCCGACGTAGACGACCGAGTCGACGTAGGCGACGCCGAGTCCGATGTGGCGCGCGAGGTCATGCAGCAACGCGTCAAGTGTCGCGTCGCGCGGGGAGACGAAGTCGACACGCTGATCCGGATCGACGCGACGATCCAGCCACACGGCGATCGACCCTTGCCGCGATAGTTCTCCGAGCGCGTCGCGGAGCGGGTTTTGGGTCCAGGTGACCGTTGCGGGCGTGAGCAGTTGGCGGCGAAAGGAGTCGCCCGATCGAGGCGGCGTCCCCTGCCCCGGTTCGCCCGGCCATCCGTCGGGAACGTGGCCGAGTGACATTGCGGCGGCGACGACGAACCCGACGAAAACGCGTCTCATATCCGCCACGGGAGTCCTCCCATTTTGACTCATTGTTTCAGTTTACTGCCGATCGGGCTCAAAGTCGCGGCGGGATGCCAACGCACGCGCGCCAACTGATTGTGGGATTCCGGCACCCCAACTACACTCGGAGGATATGGGCATTGCCTGGCGGGCGACGGGACGTTCACTCGAAATGGCGGCGCGGAGTCCCGCGGCGCGGTGCGGACCGTGGTTGGGCGATGCCTTGGATGAGGAACGAAATCCGTGACGGATTCCATGCCGCGGGTGCCTCGCCTTGTTCGGCTCTATCACCGCTACTTGCTCGAAGAGGATTCGGCGCGGTTCATCCGATCGGTGGCCGATTATTACATGACGCCGACCCTCGCGCGGCTGGCCGGCGCGGGCGATCGCACGGTTCGCCGCGCCGCGGTGATGGCGCTTGGCTACCTCGGTGACTACCAAGTCAATTCCACGATGGGCCGCGCGCTGCTCGATCGCGATCGCGGCGTCCGATTGATCGCGGAAAACGCCATCCGCGATATCTGGAAGCGGGACGGCGCGGACGAGCACCAGAAGCGGCTCGAAGTCGTCGTGCGATGGAACGGATGCGGGCAATTCGACGCGGCGGCGGACGCCGCGCGGGTGCTCATCGAGGAATGTCCGTGGTACGCCGAGGCATGGAATCAGCGCGCGATCGCTCTGTTCCAAATGGCCCAGTTCGACGCGTCGGCCGATGATTGCCAACAAACGCTCGAATTGAACCCGTATCATTTCCCGGCCGCGATCGGGATGGGGCAATGCTATCTCGAATTGGACGACCTCGTGTCGGCGCTCGAGTGTTTTCGCCGAGGGCTCAAGCTGAACCCCAATCTCGAGTCGGTTCGAGCTCAGATTCACTATCTGCAGCGGTCGTTGGAAGGCCGTTAGCGAAGTGGTTCGCGCCGCGTTCACGGGATGCGGAATGCGCGGCTCGCCGAGTTCACGGGCTTTCGTAGGCCGCCGGCGCTTGCCAGAATCGTTCGAGCGTCGTTTCGTCGGCGAACAAATAGTAGCGGCCTCGGTGCGCGACGCCGTGCCGGCGTTGGCCCGGTACGAGGATCCCGCGTTCGCGATGGAGGACGACATCGAATCCGGCGAGCGCGGGCGCGTAGCGGCGCGGATCGCGCGTAAACGCCTGCTGGTGGCCGGGGCTCGCGAAGAAGTAGATCCGCCCTTCGTGGCTTGCGATCCACTGGGGATTCCCGGCTTTCCAGGCGCGTTCTTCGACGAGCGAAACCGGGCAATATCCTTCGAGACCCGGCGGGGCGCCGCCCGTGCCGGGCGGCGCGTCCGGGGACGCGGCGACCGGCGCCGATCCGGTCCGCGGGTCCGCGCCGGGACGTGACGGATCGGCCTGGAAGCCATGGGGCGCCGTTGCGCCGCCACGCGACGCGGGCCGTGCATCGAGCGGCGGCGCCGATATCGAATAGCGACTCGGCGAACCCGGCGGCGCGGCCCGCATCGGCTGTTCGTCGAGGTCCTGCATGGTTCGGGTCGCGGCCGAGGCGCGCGGGTCGTTCGGTTCCGGTGACGGGGCGTATCGCGACGCGTCCGCGCTCGGGCCGGGCCCAGGTCCGCCGGCCGATTGCGTTACCGGCGCGCGCGGCTGGGATTCGACCCGCGGAGCTGGAACCACAAACGGATTCTCGACGGCGCGGCCCGACGCCTGAGCCGGATTCGCCGGACGCGGTGCGGAGTGAACGGCGTTCGGGCCCCAGGCCGGTTCGAGGCCGTTCACCGGAACCGAATCGCCCGCGGCGTCGGAGGACGGCTCATTCGGAGGACGCATGGCGACGCGGGCATGGGCCGCGACTTGGTCGAGCATCCGCACGTACCCGTTCGTTTCGCCCGGACTGATCGACCGATGCACCTCGCGGCCGTCGGGTGTCAGAATGATGTCCGTTGGAATCCGTTCGACGCGGTAGAGCCGGGCGAGGTCCTGATGTTCGGCGACGTTGATTTTCACCGGAGCGTAGTTGGCGCCGAGCGACTGGGAGAACGCGCGCTGTCGAAAGACGGTCTGGTCGAGTTTCATGCACGGCCCGCACGACTCGGACCAGAAATGCACCAGGACGAGTCGATGCGTTCGGGACGCGATGTCGCGCGCTTCCTCGATGGAGCCGAGCCATTCGATCTGCGCCCGCGCCGGCGCGGAGCCGGCAAGCACCGACAGGGCGAACAATCCCAGGCCCAGGAAGCCGCGACGGCGGCGTGCGTGGAACGCGGATGACGCTGACATGGTACCTCCCGTCATGCCTAGGATCGGCCGTCCGATTGGGCAAAATGCAGCAAAAATACCGGTTGTTCCGCCGTTGCCGATCGAGCCGATCGCGGGGAGGCGGCGGCGAGCGACGCCCATCCGGCCAATTCGCTTCAGATTTCCCAACTTGAATTGGAGACTGCGCTTGACAGGACCGAAGAGATGAGTAAGATGCCGTTAGTTTGTGACGACCTGCCTGACAAGCAGGCGCTGCTTGCCCACGCTCAACTTCTGGTGGGCACCTTCCGAGATTCCTCGCACGACGGAACGTTGGGCTTGTGTCCTTGGCATGCGTGTCCTTGGCATGCGTGTCCTTGGCATGCGTGTCCTTGGCATGCGTGTCCTTGGCATTGGGGAATGTCGCTGGGGTGAGGCGGCTCTGGGTGATCCCGCGAGGCGCGGTGGTTGGTCGCCGGTGCGCGGGGTACGGCTTGGCCGGAATCGTGGAACCGCGTGCCGCATATCGGCGATTCGCGGATGATGCTCCGCGGCGATTCAAGCCGTCGCATTCGAGCCGTGGATGAAGTTGCCTCGATCGCATCGAGGAATCCTGGAAAAAAGGCGAGTCCGATCGATGGCCGAACGGAGTTCGGCGATCGGTTGTCGTCGTATGCCGGATTCACGCGGACACGCGGTCGTTTTCGTAGTCTCCGATCAGGTGGAATCGCATGGGTAAGAAGCGCAGGCCGCGGACGAAGCCGGGCGGGCCTCACGTACCGAACATGAACGGACGGGGAATTCGAGGGAATCGGAATCGGCGCCGCATGGGCAACGAGCCTCGGCGGGGCGTGGCGTTCGATCGGGAGCCGATGGATCCGTCCGACGCGCCGATCGAAGCCGGCTACGGTTTGCTCGAACTGCATCCCAACGGATACGGATTCTTGCGCAGTCCGGCGAACGGATATTCGCGGGAGCGGATGGATCCGTTCGTGCCGGGCACGATGATCGAGCGTTATGGATTGCGGCAAGGCGTGATGATCCGCGGGTTCGTGCAGCACGCGCGGAAACAGCAAGGACCTCGGCTCCGCGAGATCGTCGACGTCGATGGGATTCCGCCCGAGCGGTACGTCGAGGTGAAGACGTTCGATCAGAAGACGCCGATCAATCCCGAGAAATGGTACCGGCTTGAAACGGGGCCCGCTCCGCTCACGACGCGCGTCATGGATCTGCTGACTCCGCTCGGCCGAGGCCAGCGCGCGCTGATCGTCGCGCCGCCGCGCAGCGGCAAGACGATCCTGTTGCAGCATATCAGCCACGGAATCTCGCAGAACTATCCGAACGTGAACTTGTTCGTGTTGCTGATCGACGAGCGGCCCGAGGAAGTGACCGACATGCGCCGCAACGTCGACGGCGAGGTGGTCGCGAGCAGCCTGGACCAGGACGTCGAGAGTCACGTGCGGATCTCGCAGTTGATGCTCGATCGGTGCCGCCGGCTCGCCGAAATGGGCCGCGATGTCTTCCTCCTGCTCGATTCCATCACGCGGCTCGCCCGCGCGTTCAACAAATGGGTCGGCAATACGGGCCGGACGATGAGCGGCGGTGTCGACATCAAGGCGATGGACATCCCGAAAAAGCTCTTCGCGACGGCCCGCGCGTTCGAGGAGGGCGGATCGCTCACCGTCGTCGGCACGGCGCTCATCGATACGGGGAGCCGGATGGACGAGTTGATTTTCCAGGAGTTCAAGGGGACGGGCAACATGGAGTTGGTGCTCGACCGGAAGCTCGCCGATCGCCGCGTATGGCCCGCGATCGACATCACGCAGTCCGGCACGCGGCGCGAGGAGCTGCTGCACGATCCGGAAACGTACCACGCGGTGACCATGCTGCGGCGCACGTTGACGTCGATGCACCACGTCGACGCCATGGAACAGCTCACCAAGCAGCTTGGACGCTTCAAGACGAACCGCGAATTCATTAAGCTGATCAGCGGCTCGTCGGCCCTCGACTAGCGGTTCGTTGCCGGGTGTTCGGCGCGCGGGCATGGCGAGGATGAAGCCGCCGAGACCCCCGTGAACGCCGGGGAAGAACCGGGGAAGAACCGGGGAAGAACCGGGGAAGAACCGGGGAAGAACCGGGGAAGAACTGGGGAAGAACTGGGGAACGACGGCGGCGGAACGCGGCCGTTTTCCTTGGTGAATCGCTCGGCGGAGCTCGACAGGATCCAAGGCGCTGCGTCGACCGCCCCGGGTCGGCGAACGGAGGGTAAGCGAATGGCTAGCGGCCACATTGGAAATGTGGTGCCCCGTCAGGGGTTGCGGGTTCGAATCCCGTGCCCTCCGCATTCTGGTCTGACGCCGTACGGCGTCGCACTTCTTCGTCCAAGCCCGCGATTCGTCGCGAGTTCAGGCCGGGACGAGTCCTTTCGTGTCGGCTCGATTCGCAGCCATCGATTCGCATGCCGACGCACGGCGCGGCGCTATTTCGCGCCCTGACGGCTGCGCTTTGTGCTGCGCCCCGCGGGTCAGATGTTCGCCGAGGGAGTCGTCGCGTTTCCCGACACCACCGGGACGCCGGCCAGCGCTCCGCGAAGATCCTGCAGGCGGACGTGGCTGATCGTCACGAACGAGCGCATTTGGCGCGCGGCTCCATTCCGAGGGAAGTCGAATGAGGCGCCGCGGCGCGAAGGCGCTGGGGGTTTCCCGGTTCCGGCGCGGTTTGCGAATGGGATTCGCGCGGCGGCGAGGCCGATCCGTCCCTCGTGAAGCCCGAAGCCGAGCGTTGCGAGCCGTCAGGCTCGCGACGCGGAGGCGCGGGGGCGCGGTCCCCAAACAACCAGCGACAACGAAGACCTCAAGGAACACTCGGGATTTTTTCCGGAATTCGCGTGATAGCCCAGGTGGGCGCGCTAAACTGCCCCCCCGCTGTCGCATCGGAGTTCCATCACCGAGGCCGCAGTAGCGGTCCATTCTACGGCGCCGTCAGGAAGGCCTGGCGCCCGATGGCCGCGTTCGGCGATGATCTCGAGGGGGGGGGCCTTCGTGCTCGTGCTCGTGCTCGTGCTCGTGCTCGAATGGAGAGGGGGCGATGATGGAACCAAGCGCCGCGAAGCGGATGGTTGCGGGATGTCAGACGATGGGCGGCAAGCGCGGCGTTGCGATGGAACGGGCTCACGACGCGCAAGGCCGCGCGGCCCGACGCCGGTGCCGACTGTGCGGGTGGAGCGATGTCGCAAGGCGCCGGTGGGATGGCGATACGGGAGGAGTGCGGACCAGGAAGCGTTCCAGGAAGAAGGTCGCCGCTCGTTGGCCAGCCGGCCGACGAGCGGCGTCGCTAGCCGGCCGGAACAGGAAGCCGTTCGTCAAGCACGGATTTGCGGGACGCCCGGTCGGAATCGCCGCCGTGACGGCCGGTGAGTTGATTCAACAGCTCTTGGAAGCAACCGATTCCGGATCAGCAGCCGCATCCGTTCTTCGCACAACAAACGGAAATCGTTCGCCGGACCCTCGAGTGTCGGCAGTTCGGCGCCCCATACGCCGCCACACAGGTCCACAACGCGGTCCTGGAGTTTGTCGACGCGCCGCCGACGTCCGGCATCGCTACCGCACTCCCTTGCCGGGTCTCTTTCGCTTCCGGGTTCGCCCCCGCGCCTCTTGGCGTTTTTCCTCCTCCCGCACGGAGAACGGCTGTTCCACCTTCCCGGCCCCGCCCTTTTCCCGCTCCAGTTCCTCGATCCGTTGCAGGGCCGCCAAGAGCCGCCGATTCAATGAACCAATCACCGACAGCAGGTGCTCGGCGTCAAGCCGACCTTGCCGAATCTCCTCCCGCAGATTGTCCAGTGACTTCTCATCCATGCCCCACTTGATAACCGACCCGCCGATTTCCACCAACGCCCGTTCTTGTAGAATGGCCAGCTACCGTCCGCGCGCGAAGGAACATCCTCGCCTCCGGGCATCCGCGGCTCGCGCCGCGGACGCCGTCGGCTTCGGGTTTCACGATCCGGGCGACTCGATGATCGGCTGACATAACCGCGTCACGTGCGAAATGGCATCCGATAGGGCCGTCGCGTCGCGGCTTCCGAGCGCGCGGCGGGCATCCACCCGCGGCGGCGCCGCCGCGTTGCAAAACCCGCGTCGGCTTGCCTCGGACTTTGATGGGACCGTCGCCTGGCGACGGGGACCGAAAGTCGGATGCCTCCGTCGCCCGAACGACCTTCGGGAATGCAAGCTGGGAGCTTACGCCACAGCACGCTTGTCAGACTCCCGCGGCGCGAACCAGCGCGATCACGCCGGCGCGGATGGCTGGCGGGGGAGTGGGTCAGGCCGCTATAATCGCGACGAGGTCGAGGTCGACGGACGCGGCATCCGAAGTGCGGGGATTCGCGGCGTTATCGGCGAGTGCGCCGCGATCCGCGCCCGTCGTACGACGCGGCCGCGAGTGTGGCGAGAATGTCGCGGACGTTTGAGTTCCGTGCCTCCGCCTTTCCGGCCTCCCTGGGAGACGGTCGGGAAACCTCGGAGACACTGGAGTGCCCAACCGATGGCAGGGTTGACGTTTCGTTCCCCACGCGCGTTCGTGATCGGCGCGGTCCTGGCTTCGATGACGCGGCTCGCGATCTGGGGCGAACTTCGCGGCGATGCACCAACCGATCCGGCGACCTCTCGTCGTACCCTCGGACGGCCGTTCGCATGCGCCGATTACGGCGGAAAGCGGGTGTGCCTTGTCGACACCGAGGGCCAGGTGACGTGGGAGTACCCGGCCGATGGACCGCAGGACATCTGGATCCTGAAAAACGGAAACGTGCTTTTCTCCCACGTCGGGGGCGCGACCGAGGTCACGCGGGACCGTCAGGTCGTTTGGAAATACCAGACCGCGGAAAAGAACGAGGTCCATGCGTGCCAGCCGTTGCCGGACGGCAAGGTCATGGTGGCCGAGTCGGGCCCCATGCGGCTGATCGAAGTCGATCGCGAAGGCCGCGTGACCCACGAGGTGAAACTCACGACGGCAACCGACCGCACGCACCTTCAGATGCGCGGCGCGCGCAAACTGAGTGACGGCCACTATCTCGTCGGCCAGTTCGGAGATGGCGTGGTCCGGGAGTATGACGGATCCGGCAAGATCGTTCGGGAATTCGCCCAGCCGATGGCCTTTGTCGGCATTCGCCTGAGTGACGGCAACACGCTGATCGCGTCGGGAGACGCCCATCGGATTCTCGAAGTCGATCGGAACGGACGAGTCGTGTGGGAAGTCACCGAGAACGAATTGGCCGGCAACCCACTGCGGTTCATCGCCGGCATGCAACGACTTGCCAACGGCAATACGCTCGTTTGCAACTGGGGCGGGCATGGACATATCGGCAAGCAGCCCCAGATCTTCGAAATCACTCGGGACAAGAAAATCGTCGGTGAGTTCTTTGACTACGCGCGATTGAACACCGTCAGCGGCGTCTTTGTCGCGGAGGACGGGGCCGATCCCGCGGCGTTCCAAGTGCAGCGCTGAACGGCGACCCTTATCCGCCTCGTCCCTCCCGGCGCCGTGTCGGGCGGCGCTGACCAATTCACTTGCGGCGTTTCAGTTCGAGTTCGTGGAACCAGAGGTCGTCGTTGGGAACATCGAGTTCCAATTGTCGAAAGACGCCGCGGGCATCGGCCGTGAAATGCGCCGTCCCTTCGTCGAACCACGAGAACGCGTGTCGCCATCGGATCACGAACGTGTCGTAGTGCAGGTGCGTCAGGTCGGCGACCAGGAGCGGATTGGGTTCGAGGCGCAGGACGAGTCCCTCGCCTTCAAGACTCACGACCGCGTCGCCGTACAGATCGCAACCATAACGGCCCCCATAGTCCGCCAAGTCGTGGCTCGGCTTCGTATCGGCCCTTACAGGCTGAATCGCCCGGTCGATCCGTTCGCGGAACTCCGCGCGCGACTTCGAAAAGACCTCGAGGTTCTCGGCGCTCCAGTCGCGAGGCTCGCCGCCTATGAACAGATCGATCGCCCGGTAGACGATCGAGTCGGGCAGCGATGTCATGCTGTTCGTCAGAACGACGATGCCGAGATTCATTTCGGGGACGAGCATCACCTGGGAGTACATTCCGTCGTATCCGCCTCCGTGCCCCACGAGTTTGGAACCGCGGTAATCGGAGAGCGACCAGCCCAGGCCGTACGCGCGGAAATGGGTTGTCGGGAACCGCTGGGAAGCGCGCGGTCCGATGCGGATCGGCATCTGGGCCGACCACATTTCATGGCTCGATTCGGCGCTGAACAGTCGCTGATGGTCGTCGATTTGTCCTTGGCGCAATTGGGCCATCATCCAGCGGCCCATATCGTCGGCGCTCGACACGATGCCACCCGCCGCCGCCATCGAGTCCCAGTTGACCCATTCGATCGGCTGCGAGTCGTTGGCGTTCGTCTTGTGGGGCGTCGCGAAGTTGCCTCGCGAAACGAGGTCCCGAACGGACGTGGCCGACCGGTCCATGCCCAGCCGTTTCAGGATGCGTTCCTCGACGAACGCGTTCCACGATTTCCCTCCGGCCGAGGCGACGACCTCCCCGGCGGCGAGGAACATCAGATTCGAGTACCCGTAGTGCGTGCGGAAGGGGCCCTCGGGCTTGAGGTGTTTCGCGCGGTCGAGGATCTCCCGCGGCGAGTAGCTGGTGCCGTACCAGAGCAGATCGCCGCTGAACGTGCCGAGCCCACTGCGGTGGCAAAGCAGATCCCGCACGCGCAGTTCCGCCGTGACGTACGGATTGTACATTTCCAGCCAAGGCAGATGACGCCGCACGGGATCGTCCCATCGCACCTTGCCGTCCTCAACGAGCATGGCGATCGCCGCGGCGGTGAACGCTTTCGTGTTCGACGCGATGGCGAACAGCGTGCGGCGATCGACGGGATCGTCGGTTCCGGCCCGTTTCGTTCCGTATCCCTTGCTCAAGAGGAACCGGCCGTCCTTGACCACGGCGACCGACAGGCCGGGTACGCGCCACGCCTCCATCGCGCTCCGGACATACGCGTCCAGGTCGGGGATCGGCGTCTGGGCGTCGACGATCGGCGACGAGGCGGACGGTTGGACGGCCGCCGCGTCGGGTTCCTGGGCCGATGCGCGGCCCGCCGCAACGTGGCTCCGGCCCGGCCGGTTCGGCGAGTTCCGTCCGTTCGCCGCGCCCGTAACGAACTCGCAGGCATCCGGCGGGATCACCAGCATCGTGCTGAAAAGGACGAGCGTGCGGAGCGTCCGCCGGTTGGGCCATCGCGACATGGATCGTCAACTCCTCGATGGAAGCGGGAAAACCGAATCGGCGTTGGTTATACTCGAACCAACCTCCAGGAGTATGCGTCGTGCGATCGATCCGTGTCCATGTCGGGCGTCTTGTCCTTTGTGTTGTCTATGCTCTCCCGATCGCGGTCGACGCGGTAGGCGCCGCGCGGGGCGATGAGCCGTGGCCGAAGACGATCGCCGAATCGAGCGGCTATCAGGCGACGGCCGTCGAGTCGGACGTGCGGGGATTTCTCGAACGGATCGCGTCGCGAACCGATCGGATTCGGATCGAGACGTTTGGCCGGTCGGTCGAAGACCGGCCCCTGTTGGCGGCGATCGCGGGCGATCCGCTTCCGGCATCGCCGGCGCGGGCCTCGGACGACGGGAGGCTCGTCGTGCTCCTCGTGGGCGGCATCCATAGCGGGGAATGCGACGGCAAGGAAGCGATCCTCGCCTTGCTCCGCGATCTGGCGGCCGACCCGGCGCATGGATGGTGGCGCGACTTCGTGTTGATCGCCGTGCCGAATTTCAACGTGGACGGCGGCGAACGGATGGGACCCGGACAGCGGCCGGGCCAGGCGGGGCCCGAGCGGACGGGCCGCCGCGAAAACGCTCAGCAACTCGATCTGAACCGGGATTTTGTCAAGCTCGAAACGCCCGAGGTCCGCGCGCTCGTGCGGTTCGTCCACGATTGGGATGTCGACGTCGTCATCGACACGCACACGACCAACGGCTCACGCCATCGGTACGCGCTCACCTACGACATACCCCATCATCCGGCCGCGCCGGGGGCCGGCGTCGGCTTCCTGAGGGACCACGTCCTGCCCGTGGTGACACGGAGGCTCGATAGCCAGGGCATCGGCACGTTCTACTACGGGAACTTCAACGCCGACCATTCGCGCTGGACGACGTATGGTCTCGAACCCAGATATGGAACCGAGTATTTCGGGCTTTGCGGTCGGTTTTCGATCCTCGCGGAATCGTATACCTACCGACCGTACGAGGAGCGTGTCCGAGCGAGCTGGCAGTTCCTTTCCGAATGCCTGGATGCGTTCGCGGCGAATCGGGACGCGGCGGTCGCCGCTCGCCGAACGATGCGGGAATCGGTGGTCGCCGCGAACCAATCGACCGAACGTGATTCGGTGCCGATCGCGGGAGAACTCGCCAAGTACGCGGAGAAGGCGGTCATCCGCGGGTTCCGGCGCGACGAACGCGGCGCGGAGACCGGGACGCCAAACGACTATGAAATCGAATTTTGGGGGCGAGCCGAGCCGACGCGGTCCGTGCGACGGCCGTGGGCCTACGCGCTGCCGTTCGAAGCGAGCCGCGTCGCCGCGCGGCTGCGGATGCACGGCGTCCGCGTCGAACAACTCACCGCCGATCAAACGCTGGTCGCCGAATCGGCCGTTGCGGAAAAAATCGAGCGGCGGTCGCCTCCCTTTCAGCGGCACGCGCTGACCGCGATCACGGCGCGGTGGGAATCGAAGGATACAATGCTGCCGGCTCGGTCGTACGTCGTTCGGCTCAACCAGCCGAACGCGAACCTGATCGTCAATCTGCTCGAACCCGAGTCGCAGGATGGACTCGCCACCTGGAACTTCTGGGACGCCGATTGCGCCGACGCGGGCGACTCGATCCCCGTGTACCGGATTTCCGACCCGCATGACCTGCCGTTGCGGGAAGTCGACGCGATCGAACCGGCCGAGCGGCTTGATTTGGATCGGATCTATGGGCCGAAGCGTCGCGTTCCGATCGGCGGATCGGGCGGCGGAGGGGGGCGGTGGCTGCCCGGCGCGGACGCGTATCTGGGGGAATACGGCGGCGAGTCGGTGCGAGTCGACGCCACGACGGGAGCCGTCTCTCCGTTCTTCGACAGCGCGAAGGTCGCGGAAGCGCTGGGCAAGCTGCCCGAATTCACGCGGGAACAGGCGGCCCGTTTCGCGCGGTCCCCGCACGCGCTGAGCCCTCAAGCCGACGCCGAGTTGATCGAACTCAACAACGATCTGTACTACGTCAAGCTCGATGGATCGGCCGCGCGCCGGCTCACCCACGATCCCCACAAGGAACAGCTTCCCCAATTCAGTCCGGACGGCCGCTTCATCGCATTCGTACGGCAACACAACCTGCACGTCGTTTCGATCGAGGACGCGCGGGGTTGGAGCCTGACGGCCGACGGCGACGCGTCGCGGCTCTATGGCGAGCTCGACTGGGTGTATCAGGAGGAGATCTTTGGGCGAGGGAATTTCCGGGGGTTTTGGTGGAGTCCCGACTCGCGGCGCATCGCGCTGATCATGCTCGACGAAACGCCCGTGCATCGGTACACGGTGACCAATCACATGCCCTATCGGCAGGATCTGGAAGTCACGTCGTATCCCAAGGCGGGAGATCCCCTGCCCCACGTCAAGTTGGGCATTGTGGAAGCGGCGGGCGGCGCTGTCGCGTGGGTGGAGGACTACGAGTATTCCGCGGCGGAGTTCCTCATCGTGCGCGTGGCGTGGCACCCGAGTGCGACGGCCGTCTATTTCCAGGTGCAGGATCGCGCGCAGACGTGGCTGGATCTGCGGCGCGCCGATGCGGGCGGCGGACCGTCCAAACGGATCCTGCGGGAATCGAGCAGCGCGTGGATCGATCCGCTCGACGACCCCCAGTGGCTCAAGGACGGCAGCTTCCTTTGGCTGAGCCCTCGGTCGGGATACGTTCATATCTACCGGGTCCGCGACGACGGCGCGGCGGTCGATCCGGTGACGAGCGGCGCATGGGAAGTCCGGTCGCTTCTCGGCGCCGATCACGACGAACAGTGGTGCTACTTCCAGGCGGCGCGCGAGACGCCTGCCCGTGAACAGGTCTACCGCGTCGCGCCGGCCGGAGGCGAACCCCAACGGATCACCGATGGCGAAGGTTGCCATTCCGCCCGTTTCAACGATGCGAAGACGTATTTCATCGACTCGCATAGCCGAATCCACGGACCGCCGGGCGTTCGCGTTTGCCGAGCCGATGGGACGATATGCCACGTGCTGTCCGCCGCGATCGACGATCACCTGCCGTACTATCGTGTGAATGCGCCGGAACCTGTCGCCTTCGCCGCGCGGGACGGCCATCCGCTCGACGCGTATCTTATCAAACCGGCCGATTTTGATGCGGAGGCGGCGGCGAACGGATCCAAGAGATATCCGGTCCTTTGCTACGTCTATGGAGGTCCGCAGTCTCCCGTCGTTCGCGATCGGTGGGGAGGCTCCAACTACCTATGGCATCAGATGCTCGCGCAGCAAGGTTATTGCATTTGGATCAGCGATAATCGGGCCGCGAGCCACCGGGGGATCACCCATACGTGGAAAGTCCATCGTCAGCTTGGCACACAGGAACTGGCCGACCTTGAGGACGGCGTGAACTGGTTGCGGGCCCAGCCGTGGGTCGACGCCGATCGCATGGGCATCTGGGGGTGGAGCTACGGCGGCTATTTCACGGCCTACGCGCTGACCCACAGCACGTTGTTCAAAGCCGGCATCGCCGGCGCGCCGGTGACCGATTGGCGGAACTACGACGCCGTCTATACCGAACGGCTGATGGGCATGCCGCAGTCGAACGCCGAGGGCTACCGCCGATCGTCGGTCGTTGAAGGGGCCGATCAGACGCACGGGCGACTCCTGCTCATCCACGGCGACGCCGACGACAACGTGCATTTGGCGAATACGCTCCAGCTCGCCCGCTCCCTGCAGCGCGCGGGCAAGGTGTTCGACATGATGATCTATCCGCAGAACCGGCACGGCATCTCGCAGCCCCAGCAATCGCGCCATTTGCAGGAACTGATGACCCGCTTCCTGCGGGATCATCTCTAGTGCCGCCGGCACGAATGGGCCGTGTTTGCAGTGGGCGCTGGACGGCAGACCACGCACGCTCCGCATTCCGGGCCATTCGACGGTCACCGGGTCGCGTCTTCGACGCCAAACCACGCGATCCACGCGGGAATGGACCGCGAATGACACGTCCCGGTATCCGGCGGGACGGGGGCGTCGGAGGGAACTTTTCCGGCGCGCCGGTCGTCGAAGTCGGGGCGTCTTCCAGGTCGAACCGCGGATGAAGGGCCGGATTACTCGGCGTGAGGGGTGTGCATTCGCCTTGTTGAGTGGGGTTCCTTCCGTTGGATTAGGTCTCGATCGAGGCTCAGGGGCGGTGTGAACCGGGCGGGTCGCAGCGGTTGGCGCGGTTGCAACGGCTGGCATGGCATGGACAAGGGACGATAGGCCCGTGGGGGCGGGCGGGCGGCCGGCCGGACCCTTTTTCGTTGCAAACCTTAGCTCGGTAATTACAATCCAAAACTGGTACCTTCATTGCATTGTCGAATTTGCCCATTATTCCCGCTTTCTCCAAATTCTCGTCCAAGGGGAGGGAATGGGTCCGCGCTTGGCGTGTCGAGTGCGGGGCGGGGATGGGGTCGCGTTGGGGAGGCGTTGTGTGCGCCGACCGAGCGGGACCTCGGGACGCGTAACGCTCCATCCGACGATCCTCGTGAATCGAAGGCATTCTTAGGGTTCGGTTTATGACCATCCGTTCCACGCGATCGCAGTTGGCTCGAGCATCCTATCGCCGCGTACGGCGCGCGAGGTTGGACCGTCGGAAGACGAGCCGGGACCTTCAGATGGAGGCGCTCGAGGATCGCCGTCTGATGGCCGGTTTGGAGCTTGCCGGAATCGCGACCAATCAGGGGTCTCTGCTCCGTGACGGGCTCGTGTTCAACACGGGTCCGAAGGAATTGCAGTTCCGATTCAACGACGGGGCGCGTCTGAATGAGGCGACCTTATCGAGCGGGATCGAGATCCTTCGGAGCGGGTTGGACGGCGCGTTCGAGTCGGCATCGGTGCGGACCGATCTGAACACGGGCGGCGCGGTGGTGATGGAGTTTTCCGCGAGGCAGGCGGGGAGTGCTGGGGACGGCATCGCGCTCGTCGTGAGCAAGAACGCGCGGGGGATCGGTGGCGGCGTCGGGATCGACGTGCAGGGCGCGACGATCAAGGTCGACCTGAATTCGACGTTCGGCGCGTTGACGACGGCGTCGGACCTGCGTTCGGCGATCAACGCGCATCCGTTGGCGAGCCAATTGGTGACGGCGTCGATCGTGCGCGGCAACGCGTTCACGGCGGTGGCGAGCCCCGACATCAACTATTCGCCGCTCACGTTGACCGGCGCGAACAAGGCGCGGGGCACGAGCGACGTCAACCAGGGGAACTCGCTGCAGATCGAGTTCATGGCGGTCGGCGCGGGGGTCGCGGGCAACGGCGTGCGGTTGACGTTCGCGAAGAGCGATTTCGGCGGAGCGGGCGCTCCCCGGATCACGGTCGACGCGACCGATCCGCTCAATCGGCGGATCGACGTCGTCTTGAACTCGAACGCCGGCAACGAAACCACGGCTTCGGCGCTGATCGGCGCGATCAACGCGCATCCCCAGGCGAGCCAACTGGCGCGCGCGAGTCTCGTCGCGGGCGCCGGTTCGACTCGACTCATCACCAGCCAGGCGATTCCCGACGTGACGCTGCTCGGCGCCACCGACTTCGTCTTGACGCCCGGATACGTGGGGCTCGGCGAATCTCCGAACGTCGCCGTATTCCGGTTCGCGGAGACGCTGATCGACGACACGTACCGAGTGAACATCTTGGGTCGCGCGGGCGCGGGTCGGCAGCCCGTCTCCGATCTTTCGGGCAACGTGTACCTCGAGGGGAAAGCGAACACGTCGCTTTCGTTCGAACTCGATCTTGGCGCCCGGGTCCTTTCGGTCGTGCCGATGCCCGTTTCGCGCAATGCGGCGGGGGCACTGGTTCAGGCCCGCAATCAGGTCCACGTCTATTTCAACGACGACGATCTCGATCGCGCGTCGGCCGAGAACCCGAATTTCTATCAGCTGATTGCGACGAACGACACGGTCCGGAACACGGACGACACGACGTTTCGGCCCGTATCGGTCGCGTACGACGCGGCGGCCGATCGAGCCGTGTTGACGTTCGAGGCCGACTTGGACAACCTGCTGGGTCCGCAGGTCGCGGCGACGTTCCGGCTGAGGATCGGAACCGACGAAGCGCTTCCGTTGGCGCCGGTCGCCTACGATCCCGGTTCGGACGCGGGTTCGAGTTTCGCGACGGCGTTGGATGTGGTTTCCCGGTTTGAAACAGGCGCCGTGCTGGTGGTGCGGGACGACGGATCGGCGCTGAGCGACGGGCAGACGGTGACGGTGGCGAGCCGCGCGGGGACCGAGCGGATCTTCGAGTTCGAGGACACGCTCCGAGGGCCGACGGGCGTTCTGGCGGGGCGCGAACCGGTGGCGTTCAGCGCCGGATCGACGCCCGACGAGATTGCCCAATCGCTCGCCAACGCGATCAACAACGTGAATATGGGCGTCATTGCGACGGCCCTGGGCAATCGCGTCTATCTGGCGAACGATCAGCGCGTCGTCCTTTCCCCGACGATGACGGCGATCGCCGAATCCAGCGAGGGGTTGATCGTCTCCGGTTCGATTGACAACGGCGGCCAGCCGTACGATTTGACGTTCCCGGGCGACATCGAGGAGGCGGGGCACCGGACGATTCCCGTCGAGAATCACTACCTTGTCGAGAATCACTACCTTTCGGGTCCGGACGCGACGAGCGGGATCACGACGGCGTACTACAACTTCCAGAGCGATTACGGGTTCGACCCGCAGGGCAACGTTCTCCGCAACGCGATCACCGACGTGCAGAAGGAGCGTGTGCGCGAGATCTACGAGCTTTACGGGAGCTATTTCGGGATTCAGTTCATCGAGAGCGCGACGCGCGGCATGACGATCGCCGTCGGGGACCTGCGCGCGCTCGATCCCACCATCCCGACCGGTCCCGGCGGCGTGCTCGGCGTCGCTTCCGGCGGTTTGACCGGCCGCCTCGTGATGGACCTGCAGGATTTCGATGATCAGAACGACGAATACGGCGAGCTGTTTTTCCGGACGGCCATGCACGAGATCGGCCATTTGCTCCGGCTCGGCCACGACACGGAACTGCCCGCGCTGACCGTCATGTCGGGGTTCGCGCAGGCCGTGTCGGCGACGGCCGAACCGGTCTTTCCGGGCGACCACGACATCGTGCACGGCCAGTATCTCTATCGGCCCGAGAGCAAGGACATCGATCTCTTCAGATTCGAGGTTCCGCAGAAGGGCCTCTTCACGGCGGAGACGATCGCCGAGCGATTGCCGAACGACAGCCGCTTGAACACGGTGCTGGCCGTTTACCGCGAAACGCCGACGAGGCGCGAGTTGGTCGCGCGGAACGACGACTACTTCAGCAAGGACTCGTACCTCGAACTGCAGCTCGAACCGGGCACCTACTACATCGGCGTATCGGCGAGCGGGAACGACGAGTACGACCCGAGTGTCGAGGATACGGGAATCGGCGGGCGCTCGGAGGGCCTCTACCAACTGCGGCTGAATTTCCGTGGCGAGGCGACGAGCAGCATGATCGACGCGGACAACGCGACGACGCCGACGGCGTCGGCCCTTTCGAGGTCCACGCCGCTCGACGGCGACGCGGACGGCGTGCCGGGCGGCGTGTACAACACGTGGTTCCGCGTCCAGGCGGCCGCTCGGACGATCTTCGTCGACAAGGCCTACAGAGGCGCCGTTTCCGACGGATCGCTCGCCGCGCCGTTCAACACGATCAAGGCGGGGATCAGCGCCGCGCGGGCCGGCGACATCGTCCGAATTGTGGGGAACGGCGGCGCGGACGGCGACATCACGACGTTGAAGGACAACCTCGCGTACGAGGTCGGTTTCAGCGCATTGGGCGGGCAGGTGTTGGCGGACGGTTCGACCCTGGAGGTTCCCAAGGGCGTCACCGTCATGATCGACTCGGGCGCGATGATCAAGATGCGCCGCGCGCGGATCGGCGTCGGGAGTTCCTCGCCGTCGATCGACCGCAGCGCCGGCGCGCTGCAGGTCCTTGGCACGCCCCGCGTGGTCGACGCGGCGGGCGCCGTGCGGCGCGATTCGACCGGCCAGACGATCGAGGGGAATGTGGTCTTCACGTCGTTGCACGAGAAGATCGGCGTTGGAACCAATCCGGACAGCAAGCCGCCCGCCGCTTTGTCCGGTGATTGGGGCGGCATCGTGATGCGCGCGGACCTCGATTCGCGCGACGCGAACCGGTTCAGCTACGAGAAGCAGGGTATTTTCCTCAACAACGTGACGTTCGCCGACATGCGGTACGGAGGCGGCAACGTCACGGTCGACGGCATCCCCACGCTGGTTGACCCGATCCACATCGTCGATTCGCGGCCGACGATCGCGTACAACCGGATCGCGCGGAGCGCGCACGCGGCCGTATCGGCGAACCCGAACAGTTTCGAGGAATCGAATTTCCACGCGCCGGAGTACCAGGTATCGGGAGCGTTCACGTCGGACTATACGCGAAGCGGTCTCGACGCGACGGGCAATCGCGAGACGGACAACACGATCAATGGCCTGTTCGTTCGGGTGCGCACGGCGCCGGGCGCCGCGCCCGAATCGCTGACCGTTTCCGCGCGTTTCGATGATTCCGACATCGTGCATGTCCTTCAGGAGAATCTCGCGATCGCGGGAACGCCGGGCGGACCGATCCTCGAATCGATCGCCCCTCCCGTGACGCTCGTAACGGCGCTACCCGGCACGGCGGTCGGTGGGATGTTGACTCCGGGAACCTACAACTACCGCATGACGTTCGTCGATGTGAACGGCAATGAGGGTCCCGCGTCGGACGTCACGTCGGACGTGGTGGTCGAAGGCAACCCCGACACGAACGGCGCGCCGAACATCGGCACGGTCGTGCTGTCGAACTTGCCGACGGTGGCGCGGTTCCCGGGCAACGTGGCGCGGCGGATCTATCGGAGCACGCCGGGCGGTTTCGGACCGTATGCGCTGGTCGCCCAGATCAACGGAACGTCGACATCGTTCACCGACGACGGGACGACGGTCGGCGGATCGCTCGCCGATTTCGACGAGATCGTCCGCGGCAGGCTCGACGCGCGCCTGCGGCTCGATCCGGGGACGATCGTCAAGAGCGAGGCGGCGTACATTCATGTGGGCATGGGCGCGCACTTGATCGCCGAGGGTGTCGACGGAGATCGGGCCGTCTTCACGTCGCTCGCCGACAAACGCTACGGAGCGGGGGGCACGTTCAATACGAACAACCTGAGCGCGACGCACGTCGCGCAGCCCGGCGACTGGGGCGGCATCGTCGCCGGACCCGCGTCGTCGCTCCATTTCGACCACACCATCGTCGCGTACGGCGGCGGCATGGCGCGGATCGGCGGGAGTTTCCGGAGCATCAACGCGCTCGAGATCCATCAGGCCGACGCGCGCGTCGCGAATTCGGTCTTCGAACGCAATGCGGACGGATTCCAACCGGCCGACAACAATCCGGCGAGTATCGAATCACGGTTTGGACTCGGGTTCAACCGTCCCGCCGCGATCTTCATTCGGGGCGCCCAGCCCGTCATCGTGAACAGCATCCTGCGCGACAATGCCGCGCCGGCGCTGAACGCCAACGTCAACGCGCTGAATTCGAATCTGGTCAACGACCTGGGTCGCGCGACGGGAACCGCCAACGTGTATCGCGGCGTGTTCGGCAACCAGGGCCCGCTCGTCTCCGGCAACCGACTGCACAATAACGACATCAACGCGATGGTCGTGCGCGAAGGCACGCTGAACACCGAGGGCGTGTGGGACGACACGGATATCGTCCACGTGATGCAGGGCAATATCGAGATTCCCGATTTCCATTCGTTCGGCGGACTGCGGTTGGCGAGCAAGGCCGATCAGAGCCTTGTGGTGAAGGCGTTCGGTCCCGATGCGGGGTTCACGGCGACGGGCGCTCCGCTCGATATCGACGACCGGATCGGCGGCGCGCTCCGGGTGCTCGGCCAACCGCGGCATCCGGTCGTGGTGACGTCGCTGAACGACTGCAGCGTCGGCGCGGGGTTCACGCCGGACGGAAGCCCGCAGACCGATACCGCGAACACGGGACTTTGCGGCGGCGCGACGTCCGTCCCCTACGCCGACGTCATCGTGGTCATGGACGAATCGGACTCGATGTATTCGGCGCAGCAGTTCTCGATCGGCATGATCGCCGACCTCGACGCGTCGCTCGCCGCCGCCGGTATCGGCGACGGCTCGAAGGGCATCAATCGGTTCGGGCTCGTCGGCTACGGCGACATCAACGACTACGCGCGGGCGGTGCCCGTCGGAGCGGGCCGAGCGTTGTTCGGCACGTCGACTGAGTACGCGGCCGCGGCACAGACGCTTTCGACGAGCGGATCGTGGGAGGACGGCTGGCAAGGGCTGCACTTCATGGTCGATACGTATTCGTACCGACCCGAGTCGGCGAAGTTCGCCATCCTGGTGACGGACGAGGACCGCGACGAGCTCGATTCGACGCTGACGTATCAGAACACGCTCACCAAACTGCAGGCCGCCGGCGTCAAGCTCGAAGGTATCCTCGGCGTCTCGATCGTCGACGCGCAGGGCCTGCGCGCGATGGCGATCGACTCGCAGGGTAACGCCTATCAGCAGGACGGCGCGGGCGGGTTCACCACGTCTCCGGGCGGCCAGATTCTCCCTGGCTGGGACACCACGGTACCCGATTACGCGAACATGGTCTTCGCGACCGGCGGGATCGTCGGCGACATCTATCAGATTTCGGCGGGCGGATTGACGGCGACGAGCTTCAGCCGCGCGATGGTCAGTTCGATCGTCGAGCAGGCTGGGGGCAATCCGGCGGCGCCCGGCGATTGGCGCAGCGTGATGCTCGACACGTACAGCCACGACCGCAACGTCGATGTGCTCACCGAGATCGAACCGTTCGACAGCGTCATTCCCAATACGAACGGCACGCCGGGAACGGCGGAGTTCCTCGGGGAATTGGCGCCGCACGAGAAGGCGGGCGACGACAAGTTGCGGCTCGGGTTCACCGTGCACGGCGCGATCAACAGCCCCTACGACGTGGATGTGTACCGGTTCACGGCCGAGGCGGGCACCGAGGCGTGGTTCGACATCGATCGGACGACGCACGCGCTCGATACGGTCCTGGAACTGGTCGACGCCGACGGCAAAGTCCTCGCCCGATCGAACGACTCGGCAGCGGAAGGCGCCAATCCGAATCTGCTTGTGCGAGATCCGAGTCTCCCGTCGAACGCCGTGAACATCCTTCAGAAATCGGTCTTCGAGGGAGAGGATCGGTGGACGACGAATCCGCGGGACGCGGGAATGCGGGTCGTTCTTCCTGGCATCAAGGGATCACGCGGGACGTATTACGCGCGCGTGCGGAGCAACGGACCCGATCTGAGCCTGCTCGACGGAGGGCGGACGCAGGGCGTCTATCAGCTTCAGGTCCGGTTGCGCGAATTGGATGAAATCGCCGGTTCGGTCATCCGAGGCGCCGATATCCGATACGCGCGGACGGGCATCGAGGTGCGCGGCCAGTCGATCCACTCGCCGCTGACGGGTGAGATCGGCGAGGATGCTTCGCCGAACGACCTCGTCGTGGACGCGCAGCAAGTCGGAAATCTGATGGAGACGGATCGCGCCGCGCTCGGAACGTCGGGCGCGTTGAGTTCCGCGAACGACGTCGACTTCTTTCAGTTCGATGTTCGGTACATGAAGGTGCAGTCGCAGAGCACGGCGACAAATCCACAGTACGTGGCGACGACATTCGACGTCGACTACGCCGACGGGCTCGGCCGTCCGAACACGATGCTTTCGGTGTTTGATGCCGCCGGAAATCTCGTGCTTGTCGCGAACGACAGCAACATCGCCGAGGACCGTCCGGCTCCCATTTCGGGAGCGAACATGGACGACCTGTCTCGAGGCACGGCGGGGGCCCTCGATCCATTCCTTGGAACCGTGGAACTCCCGGTGGGCACCTACAACGTGGCCGTTTCGTCGGTCGCGCGGGTTCCGACCGACCTCGGGCAATTCTCGCTCGCGAATCCGTCAAACGCGCTCGCCCGACTCGAACCGGTCGACTCGATCCAGCGGATCGCCGAGGACCACATCAATTCGAGCGGCGGCGGGACCGCGTCGGCGCCCCTCGTTCCCGTGCTGCTCGACGATTCGAGCGTCGTTCCCTGGACGCTCGGCGACATCACGCTCTACGTGAGCCAGGACCCGGGAACGCGGGACCAGACGAATCTTTTCACGGTGAACCCGTTCACCGGCCAGCGCGAGACGCAGGTCGGCCGATTCAACTACGATGTCGGCGACATCGCGATGCGGCCCAACGGCGACCTGATGTCGTACTCGCTTGACTTGGAGAACCCGCCCCCCGCCGACGCGACGACGGGGATCTACTTCCAGATCGACACGGGCACCGCCGCGACGACCGATATCGGCGCGTCGGGGATTGAGACGTACGAGGAGGACACCGCGAATCCGGGCAACGCGATCCGAAGCAACCTCGTGAATGGAAACCGGATCGGGCACGGGATCCACTTCGATGCCATCACGTTCGGCCAGATCGGCGACAATACCGAACGCGGTTTCGCGGTCGGCGGGCGTCCGGCCGGAGTACGGCCTCCGGGGATCGCGTACACGAGCAACATCATGTACGAGTTCCTTCCGGCGACGGGAGACGCGATCAGCGATCCGGCGTCCGACCGGACGGGCACGGGCCTGTTGCAGGGCGCCGGCACGCAGATCGTCGAGCGGGGCCATTTGATCACGGACGCGGATCCCTTTTCGACGGGGGACACGGTGATCATCGCTCCGGAGGCGACGAACGTCGATTCGCTGGGCGTCACCACGCCGATCATTCTCGACGGCACGCGATTCACAGTGCTCGACGGCGCGGCCACGACCTACTTTGAGTTCGTGAGCGGACCCGAAATCACGGTCGGCCTCGCGCCGAACCGGTTGCCGAACCAAGCCTACATTCGGGACGGGGACACGTTCTTCCTGGATTCGGTTCCCTACGAGTTCGACACGGGCGAGGTGTTCGTGATCGACGCGGCGAGCGGGAATTTCATTACGGATGGAGACCGATTCACCGTCACGGACAACCAGTTGGTTCCGGTGACCCGGATTTTTGAATGGGACAACGGATCGGGCCCGCCGCTCGGCGGCAGCGTCATCGGCGTGAATTTCAACGTCGGCATGAACCAGGCCGCGCTGGTCACGGCCGCCGTGAACGCGATCAACAGCCAGACGGGGCTCGGCGGATACGCCGCCTCGGCGCAGGCCCTTCTGCAGTCGAACCGGATCAGCCTGCTGAGCAGCACTTCGGCGACGGAGACGTCGCTCGGCACGAGCATTTCGGGCAATACGGGCCGAAGCACGTCGCGCGGACTCCCGAATCCGCCGGGCACGGTGCTGATTCCGATCGAGGAAGTGAGTCTGAACGCGGAGCTGACACAGAATCTGCGGCGCGTGTTCAATGGGCAGGTCGGTCCGCCGCCGGTACCGGGCGTTCCCGGAATCACGGTGGGAACGGACGGGAACCGCGTGAACTTCGTGGGACCGGCGGGCGGCAGCTTCACGGAGCTCGTCGCGCGGGGTGTCGCCATCGATTTGGGGCACGACAATCTGCCGAACAATCCGGCGGCGATCGCCGTTCCGTTCCTCGCCGAGGATTCGGGCAGCCAGATCGCGGCGCGGATGGCGAACGCCATTTCGGGCGCGGGTGTCTTGGTGAATACGAACGGGACCGTCGTGTCGCTGCGCGGCGGTGCCCGGTTCGATCCCAATCAAACCGACGATCCGCCGCTCAAGATCGCGGGCGCCGCGCCCGGCGGCAACGTGACGGGCCTCGCGTTCCTCGGATCGGCCCTGTATGCGGTCAGCGATCGAGGCGGCTTGTACCGCGTGGTCAATCCGCACGCGCCGATGGGCGCGTTCGTGGACTACGTGGATACGGCGACCGACCTGCTCGGCATCGCGTTCCAGGGCTTGGCGGCCGGGCCCCGCAATCTCGGCAACGGCCTGTACCAAGACGTCCTGTTCGGAATCACCGGGAACGGCCGGATCTACGCGTTCGACACGAACGGGAGCCTGCTCCCCCTCTTCATCGACGGTCAATCCTCGATCGACACGGGCGTGTTCGCCGCGAACGGCCTGACCTTCTCGATCCTCGACTCGAACCTTTGGCACGTGACGAACAACCGGGACACCAACGCCGGCCACGGCATCAACCAGCCGTTCGACGGGAGCCGGCGGGCGGTCGACGGGGGCAGCAGTTTCTGGTTTGGGTGGGAATCGCAAGCGCGCAACAACGTTTCGGTGGATCCGTTTTACAATCCGGTCAACAACGTCAACGACTTCGATTTCCCGGGCGGCGCGCACGGCTCGCTCGTTTCGAATCCGTTCAGCCTGAAGGGATACTCGTCGATTGACTTGCCGACGCTGTATTTCAACTACCGTCTCGCGACGGAGAATGCGAGCGCCGTGCTGGGCGTGAACCCGCCGCAGTACATGCGCGACGCGTTCCGCGTGTTCGTGGCCGACGACGACGGCGAATGGCAACTTGTCGCGACGAACAACTCGGGGCGTCGAACGGGCTGGGCGAACGACGAGTACGACGACTTCACGGCGGACGGAATCACTGTCGATGTGCAGGAGTTGCATGACGTCGGCGACAACGGGGCTCCCGATAGCTGGCGCCAGGCGCGGGTCAATCTCGCGCCGTTCGCCGGCCGCGGGAACCTGCGGATCAAGTTCGATTTCAGCACGGCCGGATCGCTCAATGTCGGCAATGTCAATTCGACGGGTCAGTTCCTGCACGCGATCGACGGCCGGGACGTCCGAGACGGCCAGCGCATGATCGTGGGCGGCGACGTGTTTGAATTCGATCTCGGCTCGACGCTCGTGGCGCCGACCGGAGCCCATTTGACGGACGGCGAGACGTTCACGATCCACAGCCGGACTTTTGAATTCGATTCGGGCAACGGCGTTTTGGGTTCGAACATCCGCATTCCGTTCGACGCGACGCAGTCGGCGGGCGCGATCGCCTCGACGATCGAGAACGCGCTGCGCGCGGCCGACTACACGATGACCGCCGATCTGCGGGCCGAAACGACGGGCAACGAGGTCATGTCGACCTCGGTGAACACGGGTCTGCTCGGCGGCGCCGACATCTTCCGCGCGCTCGGCGTGATCGGCGACAACCCCAATCTCACCGTGACGCCGGGTCTCGACGTCGACATGGTCCGTCTCGCGCTGAACCAGGGCGATCATATCCTCGTCAACGTCCGCGCCCAGCGGATCGGTTCGACGCTCGATTCAGTTCTCCGGCTCTTCGATGTCGCGGGTGTCCCGCTCGCCTTGGACGACAACGCGATCGGCCTCGATTCGCAGCTCGATATCACCGTGCAGCGGACCGGATTGTACTACATCGGCGTGAGCGGCGCTCCGAACGACAACTACAATCCGATCATCGAGGGGTTCGCGATCAACGGCAGCACGGGCGCGTACGAGCTCGAGATCGTGGTCAACGGGTTCACGGGCGTGATTCCTCGGCTGCACGACAACCGCATCCAGTTGGACGGCGCGGTGAAGGTCTCGCAGAGCGCCGGCGCGGCGACGGTGATCGACGGCGCGGCGGGCGTCGCGGCGGGCGCGAACGCGGTCCGCGTGCACGCCGACATGACGGCCGCCCAGGTCGCGGGCGTCGTCCAGCAGGCGCTCGCCGACGCGTACGCGGGCGGCGAACTCTCCGCGTTCCCCGTCGATCGGACGCGCGTCCGGGTGATCGGCCACAACGTCTCCGCGCCGGGTCCGCTCGGCTTGACGCGGTCACAGGTCGGCGACCCGTTCGGCTCGTTCTACGCATCGACCCGTTTCGACGGAACGATAGACGCCAACAATCCGGGCGCGCTGCGCGCCCAGAACAACGACTTCGAAGGCGTGTATGTCGACGACATTGTGATCGGGTTCGCCGAGCGCGGCGAGATGGTCACCGGTTCGGCGGCTGACTCCACGGCATTCATCGCGAACCCCGTACTTCCGGATAACCAGATCCTCGTCGGCGACTATCAGCTCGAAATCCGGCGGAGCACCGACTACGGCATCGCCGATCCCGCGCCGGTTCCGACGCCCCTGCTGCCCGACACATTCGATACGAACTACCGGTTCTCGGAGGAGCACACGCTGCTGGCGCCGGCGGCGCATCAGATCACGGACGGCCAGACGTTCACGCTGAGCGACGGCACGAACAGCGTCGTGTTCGAGTTCGAGGACGCGTCGCTCGCGAACGGCGTGGCGCAGGGCCATATTCCGATCCTGTTCCATCCGGCGGCCAGCGACGGGAAAGGCGGGTTCACCGCCGAATCGTCGACGGTGATGGCGCAGCGCATTCGGGACGCGATCAACAGCGTTCCTGTCCAGGCCGTGCTGAAGCTCAAGGCGGGATTTTCGGACGGCGAAAACTCGGGGACGTCGAGCACCGACTCGCGCGTGCACCTCTACGGCAACGCGGTCGTAGGCGGCATTACGGGCACGGACGTGGTCGGCGACCTGTCGTCGGCGACCGAGATCAACGACGCCCGCCCGCAGGCCGTGCGGGCCAACACGATCGCGGGCGCCACGTCGACCTACCGCGCATCGGGCCGGATCGGCGACAACCCGACGCTCGTCGGCAACAACGCCTCGCTCGATGTCGATCTGCTCCAGTTCCAGTTCACGACCGGGACCCGGGTCACCGTCGACATCGACGCGGCGCTGAACGGTTCGTTCCTCGACGGCATGCTCCGTCTCTTCGACGTCGCCGGAAACCAGCTCGCGATCAGCGATGACACGCCCGCCCCGGGCGAGCCGTTCACCCTCGATCCCTACCTCGACTTCGTGATCCCCGTGACGGGAACCTATTTCATCGGGATCAGCGCGTACAATAACCAGACCTACGACATCGAGACGGTGGCGAGCGGCACGGCGGGGCTCAGCACGGGCGAATACGCCATCGAGGTCACGTCGCGGTCCGGAGGCATCGCCTTCGAACAGACGTCGGGATTGGGCGACCGCAATCTGACGAGGGATCAAGGTCAGTTCGTGATCGCGTCGAGCCGGGTTTCGAACTCGGCGCGATTCGGCGTCGACATCGATTCGGGTCGGCGCGACGGACCCGAGGGAACGCCGCACCAGGGCGCGACCCGAGTGACCCGTGAAGTCAACGCCCAGCGGCTGGTTCCCGGCGTCGTGGTCGAGAACAGCATCGTGTACGCGAATGTCGCGGGCGGCATCCGTTACTCCGGGGACGCGAACACGAACGCGCAGGGCCAGATTGCCTCGGTTCCCTTCGGGCGCATCGTCAACAACACGGTGTACGGCCGCCAAGGCGCCGATACGGGTATCCTGGTCGAAAACAACGCGAGCCCGACCCTCCTGAACAACGTCATCGCGAACTTCGACACGGGGCTGAGGATTGACGCATCGTCGAGCACGACCGTGGTCGGCGGCACGCTCTATCAGGGAAACCGCGTCCATTCCACTGGTACGCTTGGAAGCTACGCAATCACCGTCCAGCCGGGTGAACCGCTTTTCATGGAACCGGCGATCGGTAACTTCTATCTGGCATCGAGGTCGCAGGCGATCGACAGCGGCATCAACTCGCTCACCGATCGCCCCGCTCTGGTCTCGGTCAAAGGCGCGATCGGGATCCCCGTCTCGCCGATCCTCGCTCCCGCGCGGGATCAACTCGGTCAACTCCGCGGCGACGATCCGACGGTCGAGCCGCCGCCGGGCGCAGGCGAGAACGTGTATATCGACCGCGGCGCGCTCGATCGCGTCGATTTCGGCGGTCCGTCGGCCCTCTTGCTCGACCCCCGCGACAACGACTCGCAAGGGAAGGATCTCGACGGCCGGTTGACGATCGTCAAGCTGTCCGTCGTATCGCTCGAGGGTTTCTCGATCCAACTGATCGACGGCGTTGAACCGATCGACGCGGTCAACGGATCGGGCATCGATGATCGTTCGGTCATCAAGGAACAGCTTACCCTCCTGCGGGACGGCGTGCGTCTGACCGAGGGTGTCGATTACCGGTTCCGCTACGACGCGCTCAACGATGTCATTCGGCTTACTCCGATCGCGGGCATCTGGGAAACGAACCACACGTACCGCATCCAGATGACGAATCAGGACCAGTTCATCGTGACCGCGCCGGCGGGCGACCGGGTCGCCGACGGAAGTCGATTCGATGTGACCGACGGACAAGGGAACACGGCGACGTTTGAATTCGAGTCGGGATATACGGTGACGGTGGCGCCGACATTGGCGCTCACGATGCCCGCCGCCGGCGGCGGGCTTGGTGGCATGACCGACCGCCAGTCGTTCCGCGTTTCGGACGGCTCGAAGCAGGTGACGCTCGAGTTCGACAACAACGGAAGCGTGGCGGCCGGCAATCAGCCGATCGTCTTCACGCCGCAGTATTCGTCGGAACAGCTCGCGGCCGCCGTCGTTCAGGCCTTGATCGACGCGAACGTCAAGCTCGAACCGGTCGACCTCGGACGGGGCGTCGTGCACGTCGGAACGCTCTCGTCGCACGTCGTCGACATTACGAACGCGCCGAGCCTGACCCAGACCGGGTCGGTGAACGGGGGGGTCGGAGACGGCGACACGTTCACGCTCGACGACGGAGCGACGCTCCAGACGTTCGAGTTCGACATCGACGGCAAGTCGGCGGCCGGAAACACGACGATTCCCATTCGACAAGCCGATACGTACGAACAGATCGCCGACAAATTCGCGAATGCGATCCGCACCTATGCGGTCGGCCTCAATCCGACGCATTACGGACTCGGCGTTGTCCACGTCGGCGGCAATCTGCTGACCGTGCTCAACACGAGCGGAAGCCGGCTGACGCAAGCGGGGCAGCCGGGCGTTCGACCGGAGTTCGGAATCCTCATCCCGAGTTCCGCCGGGAAGCCGGTCGGAATCCTGGATGGGCAGACATTCCGGATCGGAAACGGTGTGGGTCTGCCGGTGACGTTCGAGTTCGATTCCGACAATGTGGTCGTTCCCGGCAACACGATTGTCCGCATTCCGGCGACCGATCCGACGTTGACGCAGATCGCGAACGCGATGGCGCAGGCGATCAACAGCGTTGGTTTGGGCGTGACGGCGGTCAGCGTGGGAAGCGGTCGGGTACTTCTGAACGGGGACACGCCGTCGCATTCCTTCAACGGGCTCACGAGCCCATTGACCCAATTGGGCACTCCGGGTGTCGATGCGGCCGTACCGATCAACTATGTGCCCGACGATTCGTTCACGGCGGCCGCCATGGCCGCGCTGATCGGCCAATTGATCAACGCCAACACGGCGCTCGACGGCGTATCGGCGACCGTTCGCGATGATCAGGTGTTGATCAGCGGCGCGACGAGCGTCAGCGGGATCGTGAAGGTCTTCGTGTCGGGCATCCGCGACATCGCCGGGAATGTGCTCCGGCCGAACCAGGACGACGGCACGACCGAATTCACGATCGAACTCGGATCGGGACTCGACTTCGGCGACGCCCCCCAGACGCTCGGATACCCGACCCTGCTCACCGACAATGGAGCTCGGCATGCGATCGTCAGCGGTTACCGCCTTGGGGATTCGGTCGATGTCGATGTCGACGGCCAGCCGACGATCGGGGCGACGGGTGATGATGCCGACGCATCGGACGACGAGGATGGTGTGACATTCGGCACGCTCGTGCGGGGTTATGCCTCGTCGATCGTCGTCGCGGCAAGCGGTATCACGGCGGCCATGCCCGGATATCTCGACGCCTGGATCGATCTCAACGGTGACGGCGATTGGAACGACGCCGGTGAACAGATCCTGAATCGGGCCGTGCTCGCCAACGGCGCCAACACGTTCACCGTGACATTGCCGACGACGACGAAATTGGGAGGGACGTACGCGCGATTCCGCATGAGCAGCGTCGGCGGCCTCGCGCCGTTCGGCGACGCGGCCGACGGTGAAGTCGAGGACTATCAGGTCACGGTCAGTTCGAGCCCATGGCAGAACGGAGCCCTGCGTCAGGATGTGAACGGCGACGGGCGCGTCGTGCCGTTCGACGTGCTCCTCCTGCTGCGGTTCCTGCAAAGCTACGGTTCGGTCGCACTTCCCGCCGTTCCGCCCTATGTGGCCGCCGGCGGAAAGCAGATCTTCGCGACGCGTTTCATGATCGACGTCGACGGCGACACCCGCGCCACGACCCAAGACCTTTTCGATGTCCTGAGGTACGTCCGGACACGGGGCGTCGGAGAGGGCGAGTCGGCGGCGCTCGACGTGGACTCGGCGAACGAACCGGCGCGTTCGGTGGAAGGCGATCGGGCATCCACGTCGTTCGTTGTCTCGACGTCCGACCTTTCGAGCTCCGGCCGCGCGTCGGTCGCGGCCAGCGACGAGGCAACCGGGGATTCGGGGAGTGCCGCGAGGCGACCGTCGTCGTCCAGGTCGGTGCGGGAAGTCACCTTCCGACTGCCGGCCCGGAGCGAGACGCCGTTCGCGGATATCGGGCGGACGGCCATCGGCCCACTCGACGCGTCCCGGCATCAGGATGAGGATCTGCTCAAGTCGCTTGCCGACCATCGATCGGCCGACGCGTATGCCGGCGCGGTGGACGATTTCTTCGCGGAATTCGGCAACTAATCGGCGCGCCGCGTCGTCCAAGGTACGAAGGAAACGAGAAAGGAGGAGGAACCCTCCTTTCTCCGTTTCTTGTCTTAACCGCTACGATTCGCCGGGGATTCCTACGTTTCCCAGCGTGCGAAATACGGATTCCTTGAGGCATCGAGGGGGTCTGGTTAGGATCAGGGAGAGCATGACCTTGGAACGGCCCCATCGGCGACGATCCCGAAAACGTCCGCGCCGCCTCGCGCTGGAACGGCTCGAAGGCCGCGCCCTGCTCTCCGCCGTTCCGTTCGGCGCCCACCCGCAGGACACGGCCGAATTCATGATGGGGACGGTGACGGTCGGCGTGGTCTTGCTCGAATCGAACGGTCAGATCGACGCGAGCACCGAGAACTGGACCCCGCAGCTCATCGCCGACGCGAAAGCCAAGGTCGTTACGGGCGTCGAATGGTGGGAGCAGACGCTCGCCGAACGGAATTCGGTCCACTCGCTCGATTTCCGATTCGACTTCACCTACGCCGACAACCCCGTTCCGACGGCGTACGAGCCGATCTCGCGGGTTTCGGACGACTCGCGGCTCTGGATCGGCGAGTTCCTCGGCTTCGTGGGCTATGACTCGCCGCTCAGCCTTGACGACGACATTCGCCTCTACAACAACGCGCTGCGAGGGAACCACGATACGAATTGGGCGTTCACGATTTTCGTCGTGAACGCGCAGAACGACGTCGACGGCCAGTTTCGGGCGGGAGGCAGTTTTTCGCAGGCGTTCGCCTATCCGGGCGGGCGGTACCTGGTGACGCCGTCCCGTCGTCCGGCCATGACGATCACCCACGAGACGGGGCATATTTTTTGGGCGCGGGACGAATATGACGGCGGGGGCAGCTATTCCGATCGTCGCGGTTACTACGACACGCAGAACTGGAATGCGGCCGACAATCCGACCCCTGGGTTCGTCCAACAGGACAGCATCATGGCGGCCGGTACGCGGATGTTCAACGCGTACGAGAATCACACGAGCGCCCCGAGCACGCTGGCCCAACTCGGATGGCAGGACTCGGACGCGGACGGCGTTTTTGATGTGCTCGATGTGCCCCATGTGCTGCGGGGCGCGGGGTACTACGATCCGGCGATCGGCAAATACCGGTTCCGGGGGACGGCCGAGGTCGGCACGCTCCTGAACCGGAATTCGAGCGGCTTGCAGAGCGATCTCACCATCAATACGATTACGCGGGCCGAGTATCGGATCGATGGGGGCGCGTGGCAGACGGCCGCGAGCTACGGAACCCATACGGCCGATCTGGACCTGCGAATCACGGTTCCCTCGGGAGTGCGCGCGATCGCCATTCGAACGGTGACGATCGATCCGATCACCGGGCAACTCGTCACCGCTTCACCCCTGTTCGTCGGCGCGACGAACGGCGCGGCATTGACCGACGCGCAAGGTCTATCGGGCTTGGTCTGGAATGATCCCGACGGCGATGGAACGCGGGACGCCAAGGATGCCGGCCTCACCCAGCAAACGGTTCGATTGGTCGACGCGAACGGGGATCTCGCGGCTCTCCAGACGACGGTGGAGCCGGACAATTACAACGATTCGAGCCTCTTGAACGAAGCGGTTCCCGGCGTCACGCTCTCGGTCTACGGCTACAACGCCATCGACGAATCGGTACGGTCGCGAACGACGACCCAGGCGCCGACCGGAAGCCGTGTCTTCGCGTATGATTCGATCGGGTTTGGTTCACCGCTGAGTTTTTCGCGCGAATCGGCCGAATTGCGTGCGACGTTCGGTTCGCCGCGGACGTATGTCACCATCGACGCGCGGGGGGAAACGGGCGGCAGCTACGCGCGGCTTGAGGCGTACGACGCGGCGGGGAACCGGATCGCGCGGACGACGAGTTCATTGTTGAGCGCGGGCCAATCGACGACGTTGGTGGTCGCTCGACCCACGGCTGACATCGTCTCGGTCCGCGCGTTCGGATATGGCGGGACCACCGTGCAACTCGATCGACTCCGATTGGGGCCGTCGCCCATCGCGACGACCCAAGCCGGAGGCGCGTATTGGTTCTCCTCGTTGCCCGCCGCCAGCTATCGCGTCCAGGTCGTCGCGCCGGCCGGCTCGACGGTGACCACGCCGGAAAACGGGTTCCACATGGTGACGCTTGCCTCGGGCGGATCGGCCGAAGACTTGGATTTCGGACTCCGCCCCGCCCATCGCTGGCAGAACCCCCAGCAAGTCCACGACATCAATGGGGATGGACTGGTCACCACGACCGATTTGGTGTTGCTGGTCACCGACGTTTCGCGCAATCACTCACGCGTCCTGCCCGCGCCGACGGACGCGTATGGACCTTTTCCGTACCTTGACATCACGGGCGACGGAAGCGTGTCGACCCAGGATATCGTCCGCCTGTTGACGTTCCTTTCCCAAAGCCAAGGGTCGGGTTCCGGCGAGTCCCAAGACGGGGCGTCGGGGGGCCGTTCGGGAGACGCGGGTGGGCGGTCGAACCTCGGACCGGATCGGGTTTCCGACGCGCACGCCGAAAGCGATCGGCCGCGCGGCGAGATCCGAATCGCCCTCCACCCGGCCGCACTTCCCACGCATTATTCCCCGAAGGAAGGCGAACCGCCGCTCACCCCGTTCGCAGAATCGCATCGCGCGAAGCGGTCCGTTCCGTCCGCCGCCGTTCTTGACTCGGCGAGAAGCCGGTCGGGTCCGGCGTCGGCGAAGGTGAATGACGTCGACCGAGTGATGGCGGTCTGGCCGGACGCGTCGCGCGCGGGACGGGACAAGTCCGAGTTATTGAGCGGACTTTCGGATGACAGGCCGTCGAATCGCCTTGGTCGGCGGACGTTGGGGTCGGGGCGATGGGCGATCGGTCCGGTTCGGTCGACGGGACGAGGGAATCCGGGGAACTCGTAGCGGTTTTGCGGAACTTCTTGGCGACTTTCCGCGTCAACGACTCAGTTTCGTCCGCGTGCACCGCGAAAGTGCTTGAAGTCGTCCCGCCCTTCAATGATAATGCGGAGAGCTTGGGTAATTCGCGCGGGCTTTCCGCGTAACCTGTTCAAAATCATGGCGTTGTGTATTGTCAGCGGCTAACGCCTAGGGAATTTGCAATTCGTTTGCAAAGTTTTTCGATCGTAACTAGTCTGAAGTTTGCAGCCCGGCGGACCGAGTTGGTTTCCCGCGACGAAAACGGAACTCGGCTCCATCAGGTGGTGCGCCGCCCGCTCGATCGGGTGCGGCGCTCGCGTGGCTGCCCATGGCTTCTCATCGGTTTCGTCGTCCGCGAGAGGGTCCAGTGCGAGTCATGAAAGAGCGAATTTCGGGGTCGATTCGTCGGTCGCTGCGCCGCCGGTTGCGTTTGGCTCGGGGGCAATCCGAGTCAGTGCGTCGTCCGTTGAACGCGGAGCAGCTCGAAAGCCGGTGTCTGCTCGCGTCCGATTTCCAGAATCCGATCAATCGGTTCGACGTGAATGTCGACTCGAAGGTGACGCCGACCGATCTGATCACCTTGTTTTCGGACATTCGGAGCTACGGCTCGCGGTATTTGACCGCGTCGCGGAGCGGGATTGGTGGGGGGGAGGGCGAGCCGTCGTCGGGAACCAGCCGAGCGGTGATGCTTGACGTCGACGGCGACAGCCGTCTCACGATGCAGGATGCCGTGCATGTCCTGAAAAAACTCGGGGAGGGTGCTCCGGGCGACCCGCAGGCTCGATTCCGGGCGACGATTACGAACACGTCGGGCCAGGCGATCAACAGTGTATCGGTCGGTCAAACGGTGCTCGTCAATCTCACCGTTCAGGACATCCGCGACCCGAACGATCCGCGTTTTCCGGACCTGCAAGGCAGCCAGGCGCGCATGGGATTGACTCAGGCGTTCCTGGACCTGGTCTACTCGTTGAACGCGTCGGTTGTTCCGAATTTCTACACGACGCCGGCGCCGGCCCACACGTTCAATCACTTTGCTCCGTACACGCTGTTCGCGTCGGGCAGCAACAACGGCGTCCCGTATCCGAACCTCGGCGTCGGCATCATCGAGGACCTAGGGGGCAATCAGAACTTCACGATCGACAACTCGGGGAACGTGATTTTTGATCCGCTCGGTCCGGGCGAGTTCAACCTGGTGCAGTTGGCGCTGCACGTCGACAGCGGCAATCCGAAGGCGGTGAACGACAATTACAATGTCGACGAGAGCTCGCAGAACAACTTCTTAACGGTTCTCAGCAACGACACCGTGAACGGCAACCTGAGGGTTCAGGGCTCGTTCGCCAACGGCGACAGCAACCCGGTCGCGACCTATTTTTCCGCGCCGGACATCAGAAGTCTCATTGTGCCGGAAGCGGAGATCCTCTATCCGACGGTCCAATTGCCGATCAACGGCGTTTCGCTCGGCGGTTTGACGATCATCAGCGCGTCCTCGGGCAATGCGGTCGTCGACAACAACGGAACGCCGGGCGTCGGCAACGACGACCGGATCCGGTTTACTCCAGCGGCGGGCTTCGTCGGGCAAGTCGAGATTGTCTACACGATCAACGACGGGCAGAGCACCACGGCGACCGCGACGGCGACCGTCAGTGTGGGGCCGGTCAACGATCCGCCGGTGAACGTGACCCCTCTCCTTCAGACGACGCCCGAGGACACCGCGCTGGTATTTTCGACGGCGAATGCGAACGGCATGTCGACGAGCGACGTCGACGCGGGAGCCGCGACGGTGCGCGTCGACCTGGCGGCGCAGCACGGCGGCCTGTTCGTTTCCACGACGGCGGGTCTCACGACCGTGAACGGCCAGAACACGTCGGCGCTGAGGCTTGAAGGACCGATCGCGAGCATCAACGCGGCTCTGAACGGCCTGCGATACACGCCCCACTTGAATTACAACGGCGCCGATCAGCTCGTCATGACGACCGACGATTTGGGCAATACGGGCGACGGGGGGCCAAAGACGGATGTCGATACGGTCGCGATCACCGTCACGGCCGTGAACGACGCGCCGGTCAATACGATGCCCGGCGATCAGTTCATCGTCGAGGACGAGGTGCTGACAAACAACGACGGGGCGGGAAACGCGGTGTTCTTCCCGACGGACGTCGACGTGGGCGCGGGGAATATCCAGGTTCAGATCGCGGTGGCGACGGGTGACGGGCCCGATCCGGGCAAATTGAAGATCGGATCGACGGCCGGAATCACGCTCGTCGCGGGAGCCGACAACAGCCCGTCGGCGACGTTCCAAGGTACTCTCGCGGCCATTCAATCCGCGTTGCTCAATGCGACGTACACGCCGGCCGCCGGGTTCATCGGAACGGTGACCATGACCATGGTCACCAACGACCTCGGTAACACGGGAGTGGGCGGCGCTTTGACCGACACCGACGCGTTCGCGATCGTGGTCGAGCCGGCGGTTCGGCCGCGTGCTCGGGCCGATCAGGGGACGGTCGTCGAGGATTCGGCCGGCAATATCTTCGCCGTGCTCAACAACGATATTCCGAATGTCGAAGCGCGGGTCACGTTGATCGGGTTCACCCAGAGCCCGAACGGGACCGTGGCGCGTGACGATCGGGGCACACCGGGCGACCTTACCGACGACCGCCTGTTCTACACGCCGAACCCCGATTTCTTTGGGATCGATACGTTTGGATACACGATCAACGACACGAGCGGCGCGGGGGCCGACAGCACGGCGACGGTCACGGCGCGCGTGACGGAGATCAACGACGCGCCGACGGCCGCGAACGACCTGGCGGCGACCGACGAGGACATCCCGATCGAGATCGTCTCGCTCAACCTGACGGGCAATGACTCGAAAGGCCCCGCGAACGAGAGCGGCCAGTCGCTCACGATCGTCGGCGTCTCGGCGACCTCGGCGGCCGGCGCCTCGGTGTCGCTCGTCAACGGCAACGTGCGGTACCAGTCGCCGCTCAACTACAACGGCGTCGACACGTTCACCTACACGATCCAGGACAACGGGACGACCAACGGACAGCCCGATCCGAAGACGGCGGTCGGCACCGTGACGATGACCGTGCGGTCGGTCAATGACGCGCCCGTTCCCGGCGCCCATTCCGGCTCGACGGATGAGGACACGCCGCTCGCCATCCCGCTCGGCACGCTGACCGGCAAGGGCGCGCCGGGCGGAGGCGCCGACGAATTGGGCCAGGCGCTTTCGATCACGGGGGTCGGCGCGACGAGCGCTCAAGGCGGTGCGGTCGTCCTGGCGGGCGGAATGGTGACCTACACGCCGGCTCAGGACTTTTTTGGAACCGATACGTTCACGTACACGCTCCGCGACAACGGCCAGTCGAACGGCGTCGACGATTTCAAGTCGACGACGGGCACGGTGACCGTCACCGTCAATCCGCTCAACGACGCTCCGGTCGTCGTCGACGATGCGGGCATAGGCATCAAGAACTTCACGACCGAGCACTCGGCGTCGACGGTCCTCGCGAACGACTCGCCGGGCCCGGCGAACGAGTCGGCGCAGACGCTTTCCATCGCGAGCGTGACGGGCCTGAGCCAGCAAGGCGGAACCGTTGTGTTGGTCGGTCAGACGATCCAATACACGCCTCCGACCGGCTATCTTGGTCCGGACGTGGTCACGTACATCGTCCGCGACAGCGGACCGGCGGACGGCGTGAAGCAGTTCAACGAAACGGTGGCTCATCTCAATCTGAACGTCATCGACTTCATTCCGAGTCCGATCTCGGGATTCGTCTACATGGATGTCGACAACAACGGCTTGAAGGGCCCGATGGAGCGAGGGATCGGCGGAGTACGCGTGGACTTGGTCAATACGGCGACCAGCGCGGTGGTCGATACGCGGCGCACCGATCCGACGGGCCACTATCAGTTCACGCTGACGATGCCCGGGACGTACACCATCGTCGAACACGGACCCCAAATGATCCTCGATGGTCTCGACCGTGTCGGGACGCAAGGCGGAACGCTCGCCGACGACGCGATCACGTTCACGGTGAATCTGCCCGGCGGCGTGACGGGGACCGGCAACAACTTCGGCGAACGGGGGCTCGACGCGGCCTATTTCTCGATCTACGAGATCCTGGCTTCGCGGGGTTCGAGCGGCGACGGATCGTCGGGCAACGGCCTGATGATCGGGGCGAACGGAGCGGGCGACGATTTCTGGTTCGTGACGCTCGGCGGTTGGACCAACCTGTCGGACGCCCATGCGAGGCTGCTCGGTCCGGGGCCCTCATCGATCGACGCGATCATCCACGATCACGTGGGGCCGCGGCCGCGCAACCTGCCGGTCGACGGAAATCGACTCCGCATCATGGGCCATGATCCGTCGGGGGCCCGAGTGATTCGGTTCGATGGCGCGGCGACGGATTTCGGGTTCACGCTGGCGGCATCGGACGGCGAGGGCGAAGGCCCGAACGATGCGGGGCAATCGGCCGAGTCGTATGAGCGGGACGTCGATGCGCTGATGGCGGACGCCGCTTGGGCGTAAGACGCGAACCGGGCTCCTAGTAGTTCCAGTTCAGTCCCAGCGAAATGCCCTGGACCCAGAACTCGGTGTCGCGGAGGTTGATCGCCGGGCGTGCGGCGACGGGACCGCCGCCGGCCTGCGACAGATCGACGTAGGTGTCGATCTGATCTCCGGCGGCGAGGATGTTGGCCCAGTAGATGGCCGAGTATCCGACCGTCAATTCGAGCATGTCCGTGATCTGATAGCCCATTCCCAACCCCAACTCGGGAATGAACGTCGTTTCGTCGCGGACGAACGTGCCGATATTCGATGTCTGAGCGAAGAGCCCGTTGGCATCGATCGTGCTCGCGCCGCCGGCGATGAACGTCGTTGTCTGCCCGGAGACGGTAAGTACTTCGCGCATGTTGCCGAAGCTGATCTTGGTAAGGCTGTGCCAGCGCCAGCATCCGTGGCGGAGTTCGCCCTGCAGGCCCGCGGATGCGCCGTGGAAGTCGTTGCGCGCGTCAAACCGGTCGATGACGTCGACTGTGGTTCCGACGGGAAAGAGGCCACCCGGGTCGATCATCGTCGTATTCGTGTTGATATTGACGCCGTCGCTCACTTGGGCGTAGTGATAGCCGCCGAGTAAATCGACGCGGAGGCCGTCGCCCCGCAGCACGAGCGCGCGGAGGAAGAGTTCACCGGTCATCACGTCCTGGGACGTGGTGACACGGACCTGGCCCGCTTGCTCGCCTGGATAGGAGCCGAGCAGCGCGTCGGGGAGGCCGGTGAGCACGTTATTGAACGGGACGCCGCAGATCGGCGAACCGGTGGCATCGGAATAGCAGAGCATGCCCGCGTTGCTTCCCTCGATCGCGAAGAGCCGCACTCCAACGCCCGTGGTCTGGCACTCGTCGAGCCAAACGCCGGTCGTGAGCCGTCCGGCCGACTGCCGGTCGTCGCCGACACGGTCACCGCCGAAGAGAATCGTCGCGCCGGGAAGGACGCAGGCCGAAGAACGCGGCGTGGCGTCCGGGCTGGTTGTGATGAGCGGCGGGAGAGTCCGCCCCTCGGCCCAGACATGGAGGAACTCAACCGACCCCCAGGTCCCGCAGACGCCGAATCGGTCGGCGAGGAATTCCCGGCACCAATCACGCTCGCAGCCGCAATCCTGTCCGGTGCCTCCGCGACTCGCGCAATCCGCCGACGCGCACCCTTGCGACGCGCAGGACGCGCCGTTCGTTCCATAGGCCGCCATTTGGGCCTGGGGCGAGACCATCATGCCCGGCTGAAACGGCGAGGGGTAGACCGCGGGCTGCCACACGGGTTCACCCGGCGG
This sequence comes from Planctomycetota bacterium, assembly GCA_016872725.1. GTDB lineage: Bacteria > Planctomycetota > Planctomycetia > Pirellulales > Pirellulaceae > VGZC01. Next base: position 9,239 of record VGZC01000023.1, on the reverse strand, counting down.
AGGGGCCGGGCTGTTGATCGGAGCCGGCGCGACGGCGGGTCGCCACATGTTCGCATCCTGTCCGGCGCCCTCTCGGGGGCTCGCCAAGAGTCCCAGCACGACAGTCGCCATCGCCAGCGTTGTTCGTTTCATCGCGTATTTCCCGCGTGGATGGAGCGGTCCGCCTATCCGTTCAATTCAGATCGGCCGGTATAACGTGAAATTCAAGCAAAACCGGCTTGAACCGCATCCGAGGCGTTCTTCGGAGCTTGTCTGGTTTTCCCAGACCTCCGCAAGACGCCCGAAATGCGGGTTGGTCGGATTCCTACTGTTCATTCGGCAAAACGCGTTATGACGATTGAGCAAAAACTGCGGCCTGCACCCAAGGTCGCTCGGCGGAACCCCGCGCGGCATCAACCCGTTCATCGCACGCCCTGGGATTCACTGGTAAATTGAAGGAAGGCGGCGCGGGCGATTCGGACGGTTCGGTGGGACGCCGACCGCGGGAATCCCAAAACCCCGGTCAGCGGGAGCGGGAGGGCAAGGTGCCCAGTTTGCAATTTCGAACGGCGACGAGTTGGACGACCTTTTTTCGAGGGCGCGTCGCCACATACCGCGACGTGGTCGCGCGGTGCGGCGCGTGGGAATCGGAGTATTCCCAGTTGACGGACCGCGAACTCCGAAAACAAAGTCTGTCGCTTCGCTATCGGGCGAAAAGCGGAGAACGCCTCGCCGGATTGCTCCCCGAGGCGTTCGCGTTGGTGCGCGAGGCCAGTTGCCGGGCGACCGGGCTCCGCCACTACGATGTGCAAATGCTCGGCGGCGCGGCCCTCTTCTTCGGCGCGATCGCCGAGATGGAGACGGGCGAGGGGAAGACGCTCACCGCCTCGCTACCCTTGTATCTCCACGCGTTGGGGGGGCGGGGCGTTCACCTGGCGACGGTGAACGACTACCTGGCCGAACGCGACGGCGAACTCCTGAGGCCCCTCTACGAACTGCTCGGACTTTCCGTCGGCGTCGTGCTGACGCCGCATTCGTCCGACCAGCGGCGAGCCGCCTATGCGTGCGATATCACGTACGGCACGGCGAAGGAATTCGGGTTTGATTTCCTCCGGGATCGGCTGCTCATGCGCCGCATGGGCTTGAACGAAACGGACTTTCTGGGCGGAGGCAGTTCCCAGCGCTGGGACACGAGCGGCGAGAAACCCGTTCAGCGCGGATTCCATTTCTGTCTTGTCGATGAGGCCGACAGCATCTTGATCGACGAGGCGCGCACGCCGCTCATCATCGGTTCGATCGAGGGCAAGGCCCGCGAACAGATCGTCGCGACATACAACTGGGCGGCGCGGAACGCCAAGCAGTTCATCGAGGACGAACACTACACGTTCGACCACGACAAGAAAAAGGTCGAACTGACGGCGACGGGCCGGCAGTTCGTCCGCGTGCTTCCCCGCCCGGATCTCGTGCGTTCGATGGGGCTGGTCGATCTGTACGAGTACACCGAGCGCGCGGTCAAGGTCGACCGCGAGTACCAGCTCGATCGGGAATACGTCGTCGACGACGGCGAAATCGTGATCGTCGACGAATACACGGGGCGGAAGGCCGAAGGCCGCAAATGGCGCGACGGCATCCATCAGGCGGTCGAGGCCAAGGAAGGGGTCGAGGTCACCGTGCCGACCGGCCAAGCCGCGCGGATCACCGTCCAGGATCTGTTCCTCCGCTACCGGCAAATCGCCGGCATGACCGGAACCGCGCGCAGCTCGGCCCGCGAATTCCGGAAGATCTACAAGATGCCGTTCGTCCGCGTTCCGACGAACCGGCCGGTGTGCCGGCGGCGACTGGCCGATCGCGCGTTCGGGACGAGCGACGCGAAATGGCAAGCGATCGTCGCCGAGATCCGCGAACTCCATCTTGCGGGGCGACCGGTGCTGATCGGGACCCGGTCGATCGACAAGTCGCAGATCCTCGCCGGGTACCTGACCCAGGAAGGTGTTCCGCACCAAGTGCTCAACGCGCACGAGATCGCCAAGGAAGCCGAGATCGTCGCGCTGGCCGGCCAGACCGGCAAGGTCACCGTGGCGACCAATATGGCGGGCCGCGGCACCGACATCAAGCTTGGCCCCGGCGTCGCCGAACTCGGCGGGCTGCACGTGATCTGCACCGAGGTTCACGACGCGGCGCGGATCGACCGCCAGTTGATCGGCCGATGCGGGCGCCAAGGCGATCCCGGAACGGCTCGACAGTTCATGTCGCTCGACGACGAAATCCTCCTTTCGGGTTTCGGGCCCAAGGCGTCCCGTCGTTGGAAGCGGCGCGGCGCGGCGATCGACGCCGCGCCGTGCGACCGGTTCACCGGGCTGTTCCGCCGCGCGCAGCGGAAGGTCGAGCGGCGTCATTTCCGCGATCGGTCGGTCCTCCTCCACCACGAGAAACAGCGCAAGAAACTGCAACGCGAACTCGGCCAGGACCCCTATCTCGATACACCCGACTAATCCCCCCATCGCACGGCACTCCGTGCCGTGTTGCACTCCGCGCCGCACTCCAAGACCACACACCCGCGTTGGTTCGCACGCGGGCTGGAATCCCCGATACGGCGCTCACCCGTCGAAGCCGATCCGGCTTGGGGGCTTGGGAGGCCTGGGGGGTTTTTGCGGGATGTATGAGTGACAATCATCGGTCACATCCGCGGTCATCGGACGTCCATGGGAATCAGGCACAACCGTTAAACCGAACGCGGGTGACCCGTTTTTCGCGGGGTTGGCGGCGCCAATGCGTTGTAAGGCGCCGGAGGCCTCGATACATTGAAATTGTCTTGCGCGCCCGGCGGTCTCGCCGAGCCTCCTATTGAAGCTGGCGCGGCGTTCCTCTCGCGTGGAAAATGGTGAGTCATGTCGTCCGATCCCTCCGCCGTCAATTCCGAGACGATCGAACAGACGCGTCAGCAGATCCGGGGTTTGGTGAGCGAGATCGCCCAGCTTTCGAAGAGCGATCTGGGGCCCGACGAATACTATCCGGCGTTGATGCAGCGCATCCTCCAGGCGCTCGCGGCGGTGGGTGGGGCGGTATGGACGGTGGGCGAGGGCCGCGGCCTGCGGATGCGGTATCAGATCAACCTGAGCGAGTCGCTGCTCGATACGGACACCGAGGACGCGCAGCGGCACATGAACCTGCTCCGCTTCGCGCTCGCCTCGCGCCGTTCGCATCTGATCCCGCCCCTTTCGAGCGCGGAGAAAGAGGAGTTCGGCGCGAATCCGACGCGCTACTTGCTCGTGTTGGCTCCGATCACGGCGGACGGCGATCCGGAAGCGATCATCGAGGTGTTCCAGAGGTCCGACTCGCCGCCCGCGACGCAGCGCGGCTACGAGCGGTTCCTGACTCAGATGTGCGAACTGGCGGGCGAGTGGCTCAAATCGCAGAAACTGCGCCACTTCAGCGATCGCCATTCGCTTTGGGCCCAGGCGGATCAGTTCGCGAGGCTCGTGCACGAGAGTCTGAGCCTTCGGGAAACGGCGTACACGGTCGTCAACGAGGGGCGGCGGTTGATCGGCGCCGACCGGGTCACGCTGGCGATCCGGCGAGGCCGCAAGTGCGTCGTCGAGGCGGTGAGCGGCCAGGACACGGTCGAAAGCCGATCGAACGTCATCGCGGCGCTCAATGAACTGGCCTCCAAGGTCGTCGCGACGGGCGAAACGCTCTGGTACGAGGGCCACACCGACGACCTCCCGCCCCAGCTCGATCGAGCCATCCACCGGTACGTCGAGGAATCGTACGCGAAGACGATCATCGTCATGCCGCTGCGCCGGCCGAAATCGGTCGACATGAAGGTGATCGAACTGAAGCGGCATGAGGCGAGCGCGGAGCGGAACGAATCGAACGAGATCATCGGCGCGATGATCATCGAGCAGATCGAGACCGACCTGCCCCGCGAGTTGTTGGCGCCCCGCATCGACCTCGTGTACGAGCACGCTGCCCGCGCGATGTCGAATACAGTCGTTCACAACAGTCTCTTCCTGATGCCCGTATGGCGCTCGCTCGGGAAGGCGGGTTGGGTCGTCCAGGCGCGAAACCTCCCCAAGACGCTCACCGCCATCGCCGCGATGCTCGTCCTGGTCGTCGCCATGTTCGTGATCCCCGTCGATTTCAAACTGGCGGCCGACGGAACGCTCGAACCGGTCGACAAGAAATTCGTTTTCGTCAACGTGCCGGGAACGGTCGTCGAGCTGAAAGTGAAAGACCAGCAGAAGGTGGCCAAGGACGACGTGATCGCCGTGATGGAGAATCCGGAACTGACCGTCGAGCTCAAGAAGATCGAGGGCGAGCGCTCGGTGACCGAACAGAGGCTCGCGGCCGTCCGCGCCGCGACGCATGTGGCGAGGCTGGCCGAGGACGAACGGCACAAGCTGTTCGGACAGGTGCTCGAATTGGAACAATCGCTGAAGAGTCTTGACGAGCAGGTCGTCCTGCGGCGCCGGCAGATCGAGGACTTGACGGTCGTCGCGCCGGCTTCCGGCCAGATCATGTTGTCGTGGGACGTCGAACGGTCGCTCCTGGGGCGGCACGTCGAGCCGGGCCAGGTGATCATGGCGGTCGCCAATCTCCAAGGCGACTGGGAACTGGAACTGGCGATGCCCGATCGGCGGGTCGGCCATGTGAACCGGGCGCGGCTGGATCGCTCGGAGGGCGATCGGGATTTGCCGGTCGACTACGTCCTTGCGACCGATCCGCGCCGACAGCTCAAGGGCGAACTGCGATACGTGGACCAGGTGACGCGCGTGGAGGGCGAGGCGGGGCACGTTGTCCTGCTGCGAGTCGGGATCGCGAAAGGCGACTTGGAATCGAATCTCCGGCCGGGCGCGAAGGTCCACGCGCGGGTCGTCGCGGGACGCACGAACCTCGGATACCGGCTGTTCCATGAAGTGATCGCCTGGGTCCAGACCAAGCTGCTCTTTTGAGGAGAATCGCATGCATTCGGTGGCCGTGGTGTTCCTCTCGATGGCGATCGCCCAATCCGGAAACGCGCCTTCCTCGACGCGGCTGGAATTGCCCTACTGCGAACTCACGTTGATCCGGTTCGCCGAGATCCCGGCTCGCCAATCCGGAGTGCTCGAGTCGTTTCCGGTCACCGAGGGGATGATGGTGGCGGCCGACCAACTTCTGGCGCAGGTCGATGAACGCGAGGCCCAACTGCGACTCGCCGCGGCCCAGCGCGAATACGACGCGGCGGCCGAGCAGGCGAAGGAGGACGTCGAGGCGCAGGCGGCTCGCGCCGCCGCCGCGGTGGCCGAAGTGGAGCATCGGGATTCCGTCGCCGTCAACGCGCGTTCCCCCGGCGCGATTCCGCTCACCGAAGTCCGGCGCCAGGAATTGACCGCCGAGCGCGCCGGTTTTCAGGTCAAGGTCGCCGAAATGGAGTACGCCGTCGCCGGGCATAATTCGTTGGCCCAGGAGGCCAAGGTCCGGTTGATCCAGCACGAGATCGAGACGCGCCGCATCATCGCGCCGTTCGCGGGGTACGTCGCCGAGCGGTATCGGCAGGAGGGTGAGTGGGTGCAGGCCGGCGATGCCGTGCTCCGGATCGTGCGGATGGACCGGCTGCGCGTCGAAGGACAGGTCAAGGCCGACCTGTTCGCGCCGCACGAAATCGAGGGTCGGCCCGTCGTCATCAAGGTCGCGCTCCCCGGTAGGAAGGAGCATTCCGTCGAGGGCACGATCCTGTTCGCAAGCCAGATCATCGAGGCGAGCGGCGAGTATCGCGTTTGGGCGGAGATCGACAACGTGCCCGTTCGCGAGACGGAACAGCGCACGCACTGGCTCATGCGCCCCGGCATGTCGGCTTCGATGTCGATCGATATCGGCTCGAACCGATGATCCTCGAGATTCCCGCCCGGCCCGTTCGGTGTCGACCGGGCCGGTTGTCGCTTTCCGTCTTGGTTCCTCGGCTCTTCCATTCGCCTTCCTGACGCGGCGCCCGCATGGCAACCCTCGCCGAAAGCCTGGTAAGCAGCACATCGCGCCCGTTGCCGCTCCGGCTAAGGCCCGACCTTTCGGCGCGTCAGCATCGCTACCACGGACGCGTCTTCTGGGTGGTCAAGGAACCGGTCGGACTGAACTACTTCCGGTTCCACGAGGAGGAATTCGCCATCCTCCGCATGCTCGACGGGCAGACGAGCATGGACCGGATCAAGGAGGAGTTCGAGAACCGGTTCGCGCCGCAGAAGATCACGTTTCAGGATCTGCAACAGTTTGTCGGCATGCTCCACCGCAGCGGGCTGGTGATCTCGGACGTGCCCGGCCAGGGCCAGCAGCTCAAGAAGCGGCGCGACGAGAAGAAACGCAAGGAGCTGATCGGCAAGGTCGCCAACGTTTTCTCGCTGCGATTTCGCGGCGTCGATCCCGAACGGTTCTTGAATTGGCTGATCCGCTTTACGGGCTGGTTCTTCTCGCCGGCCGCCATCCTGGGCGTCACGCTCATCGGCGCCGCGGCCGCGACGCTCGTCGCCGTGCAGTTCGACATTTTCCAGTCGCGCCTGCCCTCGTTCCACGAGTTCTTCGGACCGTCCAATTGGATCTACCTGGGCGTTACGATGGCCGCCGTGAAGGTGCTGCATGAATTCGGGCACGGGCTCAGTTGCAAGCGATACGGCGGTGAATGCCACGAAATCGGCGTCATGTTGCTGGTCTTTACGCCTTGCCTGTACTGCAACGTCTCCGATTCATGGATGCTCCCGAACAAGTGGCACCGCGCGTTCATCGGCGCGGCGGGTATGTATGTCGAGCTGTTTCTGGCGTCGATCGCGACGTTCATTTGGTGGTTCTCGTCGCCCGGCCTGCTCAACCAGCTCTGCCTCAGCATGATGTTCATCTGTTCGGTGAGCACGGTGCTGTTCAACGGCAATCCGCTCCTGCGGTTCGACGGCTACTATATCCTGATGGACCTGCTCGAGATCCCGAATCTCCGGCAGAAATCGACCGAGATCCTGAAGCGATTCATGGTCTGGCTCTGCCTCGGCATCGAGCAGCCCGAGAATCCGTTCCTTCCCCAGCGGAACCACTTCCTGTTCGGGCTCTATACCGTGGCCGCGGTCGTGTACCGCTGGATCGTCGTGTTCTCGATTCTCTATTTCCTGAACAAGGTCCTTGAGCCGTACGGTCTGAAGATCATCGGCCGGACGATCGCGGCGATCGGGTTCGTGGGATTGATCGTTCAACCGCTTTGGCAACTGGGCAAGTTCTTCCACGTTCCGGGGAGGATGCATCAAGTGAAACGCGTTCGATTGACCAGCAGCGTCGCCGCGGCGCTCGCGGCGCTCGCGTTCGTCCTCTTCGTGCCTCTGCCGCACGAAGTCCACTGCATGTTCACCGTGCAGCCAAGCGAGTCGCAGCCCGTTTTCCCGCACGTCCCCGGCACACTCAAGGAGGTCCTTGTCCGGCCGGGCGAATCCGTCCGAAAAGGACAAACGCTTGCCCGAGTCGACAACGTGACGTTGCAGATCGCGCTCGCCGAACGCATCGGCGACGAGCGGCGCTATGTGGCCCAGTTGGACACGTTGCGACGGCAGCAGGTCCGCGTCGTGAAGAGCGGGGATCCGGTGAGCGGCCAAATCGCTCAGATGGAGAAGCTGATCGCCGGGACGCGGAACGAGATCCTCGAATTGCGCCAACAGATCGCGTATCAGGAGATCGCCGCCCCGATCGACGGTTTCGTAATCTCCGCCGAACCGCGGCCCGACCGCAAGTCGAGCGAAGGGAGGCTCCCCGGTTGGACCGGATCGCTCCTGGAGCCGCGAAACGCCGCCGCGCATATCGAGCCGAGCGACATGCTCTGCCGTGTGGGCGACCCGAGCCGGCTCGTCGCCGAGTTGGTCGTCGATCAGGCGTTCATCGACGCGATTCGCCTCGAACAGCCGGTGAAGCTCAAACTCGACGCGTTCCCGCACGATACGCTGAACGGCACGATCGACAAGATCGGCGAGGATAAGCTCGAAACGGTCCCCGCGAGCCTGTCAGGCGCCGGAGGCGGTGGTGTCGAGACGGTGACCGACGAAACGGGTGCGGCAATACCGCAAAGTCCGTCATATCCGGCCAAGGTCTTCCTCGACGACCCCGAACGTCGTTTGATCATCGGAATGAAGGGACAGGCCCGTGTCGGTACGGCCTGGACTCCGCTGGGAAGTCGGTTATACCGGTACGTCGCCAAGACGTTCCATTTTGAGTTGTAAGATGTCGGAAGTGTCGTAAGCTGCTGGTATGGGATCCACGTACGGATCCCATGGTAGAGTCCTGTTGGTAACTGGAAGGAGAGCGAGATGACGAAAGACACGGCCAAGAACGACGCGATCGCGGCGGAACCGACCCCGGTGGCGGCGAAGGGTGAAGGGGCGCCTCAGGCCCAGAATCCCGTGGCCCAAGTCCATGTGGACGACAGCAATGTCATGGCGACCTATTCGAATTTTTGCCGAGTCACGGGTTCACCCGAGGAACTGATCATCGATTTCGGCTTGAATCCGCAACCGGTCGGCGTCCCCCGCGATCCGATCAAGGTCGGGCAGCGCGTGATCGTGAACTACTACACGGCGAAACGGCTCCTCGCCGCGCTCCAGATGTCCGTGCAGCGCCACGAAGCGATTTTCGGAGTGCTCGAAACGGACATCCAGAAGCGGCTGCGCCCGATGCCCGGCCCGATCAACGGCTAAGGACCAGGCGTCGCGCCCAATGAATGGACCCTCGGGAACTCCCGAGGGTTTTTTCGTGGACGATGGATATCGCGGGGTCCGGGGCGCGAAGGACGATGACCGATCAGAACGTGAGTTCCCCGATGGATGAGACGGTGAGCGCCTGCTCATGCAAGGCGCGCAGCGCCGCCACATCCCGGCACTGTTCGATCTTCGACAGCACCGAATCGGGTGGCGCGCCGAACCGCACCTCGAGCGCCTGCCGCAACAAGTCACGCACGCCCTGGAGCATCCCCTCCTGCTGACCCTGCTGGAGTCCTTCCTGGATTCCCTGTTGGAGTCCTTCCTGGATTCCCTGTTGGAGTCCTTCCTGCATTCCCTGCTGGAGTCCTTCCTGGATTCCCTGTTGGAGCCCTTCCTGGATTCCCTGTTGGAGTCCTTCCTGCATTCCCTGTTGGAGTCCTTCCTGGCGCGCGCGTCGTTCGATGCTGGTCACATAAGGCATATTCAAGACCTCCTCGATATCCTCCACCTCCCGGTCAAACCGACAGGCCAATGAATCGGGCAATGTCAGCACATAGTCCAGGA
>VGZC01000022.1 GCA_016872725.1 Planctomycetota bacterium | reverse complement strand
TTCTCCCCCGGCGCGATCTGGCGTCGGTTTTGGCGCCGGAGGATTGTGTTGTCGAATTTGTTCGCGTTCAGGGGGCGGATGGGGGTGGCCCGGGGGCGTACTGCGCGTTCGTCGTCGATCGACGACAGGGCGTCCAGCTGATCGATGTGGGCGAGGCGGCCGAGATCGATCGAAGGGTTGCCGAATGGATGGACGCCGTCCATAGGGGTCTGCCTGCCGATGAGGCGAGGAAAATCCTCCGGGAACGGGTCTGGGCGCAGGTCGAGGAGCGATTCAGTCCCGGCACGCGGCGCGTCTTCATCGCCCCCGACGGAATGCTCGCCGAGATCCCCTGGTGTGCGCTTCCCGGTCGAACAGATGAACGGTTCCTTCTTGACGAATATGTTCTCGGTCTCCTCCCCTACGGCGCCTACCTGGCCGACCGAGGCGAGGTCTCCGAAAGTCCGCCGGGCGCCGCCGATCGAGGGCGGACCGTCGACGAAAGGCGGGCGGCGTCGGATGGAGCATGGTTGCTTGTCGGCAATGTCGACTACGATCGGCGTACGGGCGTGACGCGGCGCGACGCGCCGGCGTCCGACCAACGGCCGTTCCACTGGGAGCCCCTCCCCTACACGCGCGTCGAACTCGACGATGTCGCCGAGTCGCTTCCCGAGGCGGCGAATCGCGTGCGCGTCGAGGGCGCCGAGGCGACGACCGATCGAGTGCTCCAGGAACTCGCGAAGTGCCGGTTCGCCCATATCGCGACCCATGCGTTCTTCGCCGACCCCCGCATTCAGGCGGAACTCGGCGTCGACCGGGACCCCGCGCGGCACGCCGTCGTCCGGCGCCATCCTCTGCTGCTCAACGGCATCGCGTTCGCCGGCGCGAACCTCGGACCATCCCGCGATCCGCTCGGCGTGCCGACCGACGACGGCGGCGTATTGACCGGGAACATCATCGCCCACCTTCCCCTCGCGCACCTCGAGCTCGTCGTATTGTCCGGTTGCGAGACGGGAGCCGGCGCGGCCTCGGGCGACGGCGCCGTCGGGCTTCAGCGAGCCTTCCATCTCGCCGGAGCGCGCAATGTCGTGTCGACGCTCTGGCGCGTCGACGATCGGAGCACGGCCGTGCTCATGAAACTCTTCTATCACTTCCGGCACGACGAGCATTTGGGTTCGCTCGAAGCCTTGCGGCAGGCGCAGCTCGCCGTACTCCGCGACCCCGACCAGGCCGAGTCGCTCGCCGCGCTGCGCGGCCCCGACTTCCGAAAAGCCGCGAGGAAACTCGTCGCCTCCGAGCCGCGCTCGGGACGGCTTGCGGAGCGGGTTTGGGCGGGATTCGCCCACTCCGGTCCCGGTATCGACTAACGAAGCGATTCGCCTCGCCCCAATCCCACGGAGCCATTTGATGAACGCTCTATCCCACGCGGGTCCCGTTTCCGCGAGGCTCGGACTGGCCATCGGAATCGTACTCGGCGTCGCGACCGCCGCGCGGGCCGGCGATGTCGCCGTCGAAGGCCGCGCATTCCGTCTCCCCGACGGGCTGGTCATCGAACGGGTTGCGGCGAGTCCGATTGTCGAGCGGCCGATTTGCGCGGATTTCGACGAACAAGGCCGACTGTACGTCGCCGATTCCTCCGGTTCGAACGAGCCGGTCGCAAAGCAGGTCGAGTCACGGCCCCATCGCCTGCTCCGCCTCGAAGACCGCGACCGCGACGGCTCGTACGAAACGTCGACCGTGTTCGCCGACCGGCTCATGTTTCCGGAGGGCGTGCTTTGGCACGCGGGCTCGGTCTATGTCGCGGCTCCGCCGAGCATTTGGCGGTTCACCGATCGGGACGGCGACGGTGTCGCCGAGGAGCGCGACGTGTTCCACGACGGGCGAACGCTCACCGGCTGCGCGAATGACCTGCATGGCCCCTATCTCGGCCGCGACGGCTGGATCTATTGGTGCAAGGGCGCGTTCGCCGAACAGACGCGTGATTTTCCAGGCCGGCCCGGTTTCCGTTCCCGCGCCTCCCACATCTTTCGAAAACACCCGGTAACCGGCGCGATCGAGGCGGTCATGACGGGAGGCATGGACAATCCCGTCGAAATCGCGTTTACGCCCGAGGGAGAACGGATCTTCACGACGACCTTCCTGCAGCACCCCGGAGGCGGTCGGCGCGACGGACTCTTGCACGCCGTCTACGGAGGCGTCTACGGCAAGCCGCACGACGTCCTTCAGGGGCACGTGCGGACCGGCGATCTGATGCCCGTGATGACGCACTTGGGCCCCGCCGCGCCGTGCGGCCTCGCGATCCTCGAAACCGGCGGACTCGGTCCCGCGTCCGCGAACGACCTTCTCGCCTGCTCGTTCAACATGCACAAGGTAACGCGGCATCAACTGGAAGCGGAGGGCGCTACGTTTCGAACGGCCGATACGGATTGGTTGGTGTCCGACGACGTCGACTTCCACCCGACGGATGTCATCGAGGACGCGGATGGAAGCGTCTTGGTCATCGATACGGGGGGCTGGTACAACATCTGTTGTCCGACGTCCCATCTGCATAAGCCGGATGTTCTTGGCGCGATCTACCGCGTACGTCGAGCCGATCGACCCTACCGAGCCGATCCGTGGGGCGTCGATCTGGACTGGAAGGACCTCGATCCGAATCAGCTCGCGGAACGGCTCGGCGATCCGCGCCCTCGAGTCCGGAACCGCGCGCAAGGTCTCTTGCGCGAAGCGGGTTCGTCGAGCGTCGGCGCGCTGAACTCGGTTCTGACGCGCGGCGGATCGAGTGTGGAGCTGCGGCGGGCCGCGCTGTGGACGCTCGCCGCGATCGACGGCGAAGGAGCCCGCGCGTCGAGTCGGCACGCGTTAACCGACCCGGATCGTTCGATTCGTTGGGCCGCATGCCATATGGCGTCGCTATGGCGCGACGCGTTCGCCGAGCCCGCGCTGCTCGGGCGACTGGGTGAATCGTCGGCGCACCTTCGCCGGGCGGCGGCCGAGGCGTTGGGCCGATTGGGCGACAAGGCGTCGGTCGACGGACTGCTCGCCGCGATCGAGGGCGTCGACGACCGCGTGCTCGAACATTCCGTCATCTACGCGTGCATCGAAATCGGCGATGTCGCATCGGTACGGGCGTCGATCGATCATGCCGATCCGCATCGCCGCCGCGCCGCGCTCATCGCCGCCGATCAGATGCTCTCGGGAGGGCTCGACGCGCCCACGGTCGTGCCGAGGCTCGCGTCGTCCGATGCGATCGAACGGGCCACGGCGATTTGGATCGTGGAACAGCACGCCGATTGGGCCGGTGACGTCGCCGCTTTCCTCGATGGAAGGCTGCGGGACGCCGCGTGGCGCGCGTCGGCCGAGATGTGGGAGCCGCTCGTTGCCCGATTTGGCGGACAGCCCGAAATGCAACGGCTCGTCGCGCGGCGTCTGGACGACGCGTCCGCGCCGAGCCTCCAGAAGATCGCCTTGCTGCGTTCCGTGGGGCGGGCATCGCTGACCGCGTTTCCCGAGACCTGGGCGGCGCCGTTCTCGGGCATCCTGCGGTCCGACGATCGGGAACTCGTGCAAACGGCCGTCACCGCCTGTTCCGATTGGAGACGGCAAGGCGTCGATCTCTCGGTGCTCCGCGAACCGCTGCTCGATGTCGCCCGTCGGGAAACATTCGCTGAACCCGTGCGTTTGGGCGCGCTCGGGTCGATCGGCGACGTCCAGGCGATCGACCCATCGCTCATCGACTTCGCGCTCGGCCAGTTCGCCGAGAGCAGGCCGGTCGATCTTCGATTGCGGGCCGCCGACATCCTCGCGACCGCGACCCTCGATGCGAACCGGTTGCGCGCTCTGATCGCCGCGCTGCGCACGCTCGGACCGATGGAACTGGCGCGCGTGCTGCCCGCGTTCCGTCAAACGACCGACGACTCCATCGGCGCATCGCTCATCGAGGCGGTCGCCGGTCTCCCGGCGGCACGCGGCGTCCCGATCGCGACGCTGCGCGAGCGGATCGGCCATTTCGGCGAGCCCGTGCGCGCCGAGGGGGAACGGCTCTTCGCCAAGCTCGACATCGATACCGACGCGCAAAAGGCGAAACTCGCCGAGTTGCTCGACACGCTGCCGTCGGGCGACGTACGGCGAGGCCAGACGGTGTTCTACGGATCCAAGGCCGCCTGTTCGACCTGTCATGCCATCGGGTATCTCGGCGGCGACATCGGCCCGGATCTCACGCGGATCGCCGGGATCCGAACTCCAGAGGATCTGCTCGAATCGGTCGTGTTTCCCGGAGCGAGTTTCGTACGGAGCTACGAACCGGTCCTGGTGACGACGACCGACGGGCGAATCTACAACGGGACGATCCGCAACGAAGGGCCGAACGAGACGACGTTGGCGCTCGCCGCCGACAAGTTCGTGATCCTTCCGCGATCGTCGATCGAAACGATCCAGCCAAGCAAGACGTCGGTCATGCCGGCGGGCTTGGACCAGCAGCTTTCCGTTCAGGAACTCGCCGACCTGATCGAGTTCCTCAAGGCGTCCCGATAAGACGATCGCTCCGCGCGACGGTCGTATGCATGGCCGGCTCCGCCGCACGGACACGGATCAGGGGGCGAGCGTGAGCGGCACGTTGCGGCGTTGGCAATAGTCGACGAGCGGCTGGAGCCGGTTTCGGTTGGATTCGGGGATCCCGTGGAAGTGGAGCGGGTTGGTCGCGGCGATCGCCGCGATTTGGGGAATATCGAACCGTTCCAGGAGCCCGAAGCAGAAATACTCGGGGCCCTGCGCGAATGTCAGATCGCGTTCGAGGACTTCCTTGAGTGACGCGAGACCATTGTGCAGGTGCGCGCCCGCGATCGGTTCTCGATCGCAGGCGGCCGCGACGAGCGCGGCGAGGGACGCGCGCGGACCGACGGCGACCAATTCCACTTTGTGGCCGCGATGACCGCGGAGCCATCGGGCGACGCCCGCGATCTGACTTGACTGGATTCCGAGCGGCCGATCGCCGACGGTCGCGGCGAGCAACGCGCTGAGGTATTCACGATCGGGAAACCGCTGTTCACCCCAGAAGAACGGATCGACGGCGATGACGCGGTAGCTCCGATCGAGCCACGGTTGGAGGATCGCTCCCAGCGCCGCGCGCCCCGATTCGCCGACCAAGAGGGCCGTTCCGACGGCGTCGGGCGGTTCGATTTCGGTCGCGGGAACCGTCCAAGCGTCACCGACCCGGAGTTTCCAGTGGGTGACTCGGTGCCCTCGCCATGACTCGACGGCGACGCGCCGACCCGATACGTCGTATTCGGGATGGAACCGAACTGTCTGGGCCAATCGCATCGTTCGCTCGGTTCGCCATGCCGCGTCGGCGTCGGCCGTTTCCGGAAGGGCCGGTTCGAGCGGCATCGCTTGCGACAGGCCGACGGCGATCGTGTGGAAGTCCGCGTTCGATTCGGGCATGGCGACCTGGAGTTGCTCGGCGGTCAGGATCTCGGCGGCGCAGTCGATATCGACCACGGAAAAATCGGCGGAATCGGCGAAGAAAGCGGCGCGGATCGCGCGGTAGAGCGCCTCGCGGTTGTCCTTCTCGAAATTGTGCGTGCCCGGGTCCTGGTTCACGTGGTGGCGGAGCCGTTCGGCGATCCCGAGCAGGGCGAAGACGGGCCTTGCCGCTTCGAGCAGAGGGGGCAGCGCGTGGTCCGCCTTGAAGCAGCAGTCGTCCTTCACGTTGTACGTCAGGAGCGCATGCCTCGGCGCCAACATGGCCGTGAGGTGCGTGTAGTCGGCCATCGTCGCCATGTCGGTCGGCATTTGTTCCGAATCACCCAGGTCCGACGGGTGCGCGATGCGCGTCAGGAAACCGGAATATCCGGCGACGGGGTTGCTGAGCGTCACGCGCGTGTCCATCGCGCCGATCCAAATCGTCTGCCAGCCGCCGCCCGAAAGGCCCGCGACGCCGACGCGCGACGGATCGGCATAGGGTTGTTCGAGGAGGACGTCGAGGCCCCGCTGCATGGCGAGCAGGAAGGGAGCGATGCCTCCCGCCCCGCAAAGTTCGAGTTGATTGAGCCGCCCATGATCGAATCCCGGCGATCGGAGTTGTCCCATGCCGAACCATTCGACGTTCAGCGACGGGATGCCTCTCCGTACGAGATTGACGCATCGGGTCTGTTTGTACGGAGCGGACTTGCCGTTCGGATCATGCCCGTTGACGTTGAGCATGACGGGCATTTTTTCGCCGGGCGATGTGGGCTCATAGAGGAGGGCCGGGATCCAAAGTCCGGGGAGCGCTTCGAATCGGAGTTTTCGGATCCGGTATTCCGGAACGGGTTCCAGGACTTCCTGCCATTCGACGGCGCCCCGTGTTTCCCGCCAGGCGCGCGCCGCGCCTCGGAAGACGACTTCATCAAGGATGCGGGACCGCAACGGATCGGCGTACGCGTTCCATGCCTCGGCCGTCGACAAAGGGGGCATCGGCGCGACGCGCGATCCGACATGCGCGAGCAACTCGGACGAGGATCGTTTGGAACCGATGACGGGCCGTGCCAACAGATCGGCGACCGGACGCGCCGCGTCGGCCGGTTGGCTCGACGGCGCCACCCGCGCATTCCGGAACCAGACCTCCTCGCTGTGGTTTTGAAGGCCGAGAAAACCCCGAAGGCGACGGGCGGCGAGTTCCGGTGCGAGGGCCGTGTCCGCGCGCACAACCAGGACGCCGTTGTGCGTGATCGCGTACGAGCCTCCCCGGCAGTCGATTTCGAGCAGATTCCACGCTCCGGCCGGCCTCGCCGTCCGGGGCGACGCGGCCTGAACGGCATAGAGGCTCGCCGAGAATTGATAGTCCTTCAATTCACGGTATCGATCCGCCGCGTCGTCAAGGATTTGGACCTCCACGCCCGACTGATCGCCATGGTGGTTTCCATCGGCGGGGACCCGCACATAGACCCCCGAATTGCCGCCGGGCCCGACCTTGTATTCGATGCGGAAATTGAAGTCGTCGTATTCCTCGACCGACCGGAGCCAAGGACCCTCGGCACCCGTACAGACAAGGAGTCCGTCCCGCACTTGCCAACAGGACGACGCATCCTTACCCGCTCCCTCCCATCCGCTCAAGTCGACGCCGTTGAGCAGACCGCGCGCGCCGATTTCGGTGAGCTTCACGTCACGGATTTCGAACGGGCCGCCTTGAGGAGCTTCGACTTGGAAGCCGACATAGCCATCGAGGGGTTCGATCCGGTCGGTGCGCCACGCGGGCTTTCCGTTGACGTCGAGTACGGCGTGGTGCCCGACGACGGTGAGTCGCATCGTGTTCCAGGCGCCTGGGTTCACGAGCGAATCGGCGCGCGCCTCGGGATCACCGACGAGATCGCCTTCCTGGCCTTTGCGGAGGTTGATCTGGTAGCGAACGGGCCACGGTCGGCCCTGGGGCGGAAGGTCGGCTCGGAAATAGACGCCCGAATCCCACGTGTCCGATTGGAGCGGCCGATAGGTCCATTCGAGCGTGAAATCGCGGACGCGGTGGAGCGACCGGACCAAACCGTTGCCTTCCTTCAGCGTAAGCACCTCGCCATCGCACTCGACGGCGCAATCGGTGACGAGCCAGCGCGACAGGTCCTTGTCGAGCATGGTGAGCGTGAACGCGTGGTCTTCCGCGGCCGCCGATCCCGGTCGGGCCCAGATCACGAGGATCGCCAACGCCAAACGCGGTACGAAGCGGTTCCGCATCGTGGTAAACTCCCTTCGCGAATCACCCGGGAATCAAGACGGCCGGTCCGGGCGGGCCGACGCCATGGCCGTATTGTAGTCGTGCAGAACGGCCGCGAAAGTCGCCCGTTCGGGTTCGCGGTCGGGTGCCTGCGAAGCGTCTCACGCGGTGCGGCGCGAGAGGCGCGGCGAGGCGGCCGATTCGCGGACGGCGTCCGAACGCGGCGTGAGTCGGGCGAGCGAGGCAAGCAAGTCGTCGAGTTCGTACGGTTTGGCGATGACGGACGCCGCGCCCGCCTCGGAGAATGCTTGGTGGTCGTCGAGCCTTGGGAATCCGGCGATGACGATCGCGGGCGCGTCGTCCAACATGCGCCGAGCCATTCGGAATGCGTCGAGTTCGCCGTTTCCGATCGTCGCGAGATCCCACACGAGGGCGTCGGCTCGCACGCGCTGCAATGGAGAATGCGGCGCCCACCAGACGGTCGACCAGCCGTCGGACCGGAGCGACGCATCGAGCCCTTCGTAGACCGCGAACTGGGACGCGCGCACCACGGCGAGGCCGCGCGAGCCGATGGGGCGATGCGTCGCGCGCGACGCGGCCAGCCGGTCGGCGTTGGTCGCGGTCCGAGGCAGCGACCACGTGGCCAACGGGCCCGACGGCGCAAGCCATTCGCGCTCCAACCGCGTGACGAATTGATGCCAGGCCAGACGCGGGACGCCGGGCCACGGTGTCCCGCTTCGCGTTTCCCCCTCGCACCAACTTCCCAGCAGGCCGACGACGCGCGCGAGAGGAAACGCCCGATGCAAACGGGCCAGTGCGTCGGCGTCGACTTGCCCTGGTCGGGACTGGGCGAGCACGAGGAGATCGACGGGCCGCCCCTCGAGCGCCGCCTGGTAGGCATTCGACGCATCGAGCGAATCAAGACGCGTCACGACGACTCGGTCTTCGAGCCACCGCAGCGCGGCGGCGAATTCCGACGCCCGGTGATCGCCCACCACCACGGCGTGCGGGCTGCGCCGATTCGTTGCGACGCGAACCGAGGCGCTGGTTGTTGCGGGGCTCATATCGATTCGCGCGATCACGCGGTCTCCGATCCCTGACGCGATCGGATATCCATCGGAGATTCGGAGCCTAGTTCTTGAATGCGTCTTCCCATGTCGCGAGAACTTCCCGCATGGATACGGCGTCGGGCGCTTCGCGGAGGGCGCCGATCGTTCCGGGCGTCGACAGGAAACGGCTCAAGCGGGCGAGCAACCTCAAGTGTCCCGCGTCCGTCCGCGATCCGAGCAGGAAGAAAAGATCGGTGAGCGTTCCTCGAGGGCCGCCGAACGGAAGGGCCGACGGAGTGCGTCCGAGCGCCAAGAAGGGTTCGGAAACGACTCCCGACAGAGGTCGCCGCGGATGCAGCAACGCCACGCCGCTTTCCAGCGCGGTGGGGTGGAGGTTTTCGCGGGCGCGGACGGCGTTCGCCATCTTGGCGGGGTCCCACAGCAGGCCCGCGTTCGCCGCGAGGTCGGCCATCGCAAGAATGACCGCTCCACGCGTCTTCGCCGGCAGGCTCGCGTCGATCGCCTCGACGGGCATCATGGCGACCAGATCGACCGCGTCCTCGACGCCGTGGTGGCGGTCGAGCGCGCCCTCCATGTCGGCGAGCTCTCCTTCGTCGCCGATGCCGATCCGTTCCTCGAGCCAATGGTGGATTTCGCCCGGCGCGAAACGCCATTGCCCGGCGATGCGCCGCGCGGGTAGGTGGCCTCGTTCCGCCATCCGGTGGACCTGGGACGCGGAGATGTGAAGGTAACGCGCGAGGCGGTCGATATCAAAATCCTCGTTCGCCACGATCGGTCGCCTCCCCAAGAACCACGCAAACCCTCGAACGGCGCGCCGCTCCCGGCGGTTTGCCCATTCTGGGCATCTTCACGGCTCGTGTCCAGGTTGGAGGGGCCTTTCGAGATCCGACTTGACAGGGACGTCCAAAACCTGAGAATCGCTTGCCAATCGGCGTGTCCGCGGGTCGCATGTTCGATTCGCGGGAAACGCGCGGGCGGTGAAGGGACGTACCGCGTCGCGCGCAAGTCGGCAGGGAGCCGTACCGGGTCGATGGAGCAACGTCCGAGGCATGGAGGCCGAGGGAATGGTGCGCATGCGATGCGCGGCGGATCTGCGCGTATCCGCCGTTTTGCCCGAAGCGCGTCTTTGCAATGGGCCCGACGTACGGCTCGCCAGTTGTACATGGGATGCCCGCCGCGTTCGTCCGGGCGACATTTTTGTTCCGATCGTCGACGGCCACGGGGACGGGCACTTCGATGCGGCGCTGGCCGTGGATCGGGGCGCTTCGGCCATCGTCGCGGAACGCTTGCTTCCGGTGAACGTACCGCTCTATCTGGTCGAGGACACGCGCGACGCGCTCGGCAAACTCTGCCAGCACGTCGTCTCGCGTCCCTCCCATCGGCTCTGCACGGTGGGCGTGGCGGGAACGAGCGGCAAGACGACCACCGCGCTGTTGCTGGCCGCCATTTTCCGCGCCGCGGGAGGACGTAGCGGCTGGGCCACGTCGTTGGGTTCGAGCGATGGAGTCGAGCCGTGGGGCGGCGCGTGCCATGATTGGAGCGCTCCGGAATTCGCGCGACGGCTCGCCGACATGGAGGCGGCCGGTTGTCAGGCGGCCGTCCTGGAAGTCGACGGCCGGTCGCTCGCCGAACGCCGCACGTCGGGCATCGCGCTCGACGCGGCCATCGTGACGAACGTCGGGCGCGGAGACAGTTCCTGGCGATGCGACGAACGGCGGTTTCGCGGCGCGCTCCACCGCTGGCTCGGCCAGCTCAAGCCCGACGGATTGGTTGTGCTCAACGGCGACGATCCCCTTTCGGATCGCATGTGCGACGAACTGCCGGGGCCCGCGTTGAGGATCGGCATGGAGTCGGATAGCCATCTTTTCGCAACCGTCATCGAACGCCACGTGAGCGAGCAGACGTTCTTGTTGTCGGCCGGCGCGGAGACCCTTCCCATACGGACGACCTGTCTCGGCGATCATCACGTCATGAACTGCCTCGCCGCCGCGGCGGCCGGCCTCGCGCTCGGCATCGAAGCGACCACGGTTGTCCGCGGACTCGAATCGGTGCGATCGGTGCCCGGGCGGCTGGAACGCGTCGAGTGCGGCCAGCCGTTCTCCGTCTTCATCGACGGCGGGGCGACGGTGGGGAGATTGGAGCGCGCGATCGGCGTCTTGCGGCCCGTGACCCGTGGTCGCGTCATCTGCGTGTACGGTCCGACGGCCCGGACGCCGCGCGCCGAACGATCGCTGTTGGGAAGAACCGTGGAACGGCACGCGGACTACGGGATCATCACGAGCAACGACCCGGAGGATGTGCCCGTTGTACGCATCCACGACGACGTCCTGGACGGGTATCAGCGGCCAGCGCGGGCGCATTTCATACCGGATCGGCGCCGAGCGATCCGTCACGCGCTCGACATGGCGCGCCCGGGCGATACCGTGCTGATCGCCGGAAAGGGAGAACGCCAGGGACAAACGGCGCGCGGACGGACGATGCCGTTCGATGATGCCGAGGAAGCTCGCCGTTGGCTGCTCGGCGGCGCGCCGCCCGACGAGGGCCCCGGGGATCGTTCGAAGGCCGACTCCGACGACGAACCGATCATCCTCAAGATGTTCCCGGGTTTTTGAGTCGATTTGGCCTTGTGCGCGTGGACCAATCCCGGTATTTACACGCCCCGCATCAAGACAGACCACAAGGAAGTTCCGTCGTCAGCGCCGGGTTTGCGGGAATCCGGCGCTGCCCTCCCTCCTGGGTTGAAGCGATTGGCTTGCCGAGTCGGCGGTTACTGGGTCAACCGCTTCGGCAAGCGCTTCACGGCGGGGCTTTTGACTGCGCGTCGGAGCGGTCTTCGGACCGCTCCGACGCCAGGGAATACGAACCGGCTGGGCCATCGCGGCCCAGCCGGTTTTTTCGATGGAACGGAGGTCTTCTCGCATGGCGTCGCGCCGTCCGGTCGCCATCGTCACCGGGTCTTCCCGCGGAATCGGTCGCGGCATCGCCGAACGGCTCGCCGACGCCGGGCACGACGTCGTCGTGAATTATCGAAGCCGCTCGGACGAGGCGAACGAAGTCGTCGCGTCGATCGCCGCGCGCGGCGGATCGGCGGTCGCCGTGCGAGCCGACGTTTCCGATCGGCGAGACCGCGATACGCTCGTCGGCGCGTCGCTCGCGTCGTTCGGCCGCATCGACGTGCTCGTCAACAACGCCGGGATCACGTCGGTCGGGCGACGCGACGTGTTGGAAGCGACCGACGAAAGCTGGGAACAGGTCTTCGGCACCAATCTGAAAGGCCCGTTTTTTCTATCCCAGGCCGCCGCCGTCGCGATGATCGACTCGATCCGACGGGGCACGTCGACGCGCGGCACCATCGTGAACATCTCGTCGATCTCGTCCTATGCCGCGTCGACGAACCGCGCGGACTACTGCATGGCGAAGGCCGCGATGGGCATGATGACGCGCCTCTTCGCCGATCGGCTCGCCGAGTTCCCGATTCGCGTCCACGAAGTCTGCCCGGGAGTCATCGCGAGCGACATGACG
Organism: Planctomycetota bacterium; assembly: GCA_016872725.1. Lineage (GTDB taxonomy): Bacteria > Planctomycetota > Planctomycetia > Pirellulales > Pirellulaceae > VGZC01. The sequence goes on along the minus strand of VGZC01000022.1, from coordinate 68,496 downwards.
GCGCCGGTCCGCGAGGCCTACGATCGGCGGATCGCCGAGGGACTCACGCCGATCCGTCGATGGGGAACGCCCGAGGACGTGGCGAAAGTCGTCGCGGTCCTCGTCGGCGACGATTTCGACTTCTGCACCGGGCAGTGCTTCCACGTGGACGGCGGGTTCCATATCCGCCGACTCTGATCTACAGTCGATCGGATGAACTACGCGCTGATCGGCGTTGACGATGCGACGCTCCGATGGGTCGACGCGACGACCCGCACGGGATGCGGCCGGTGCCGGGTCGCCTACGACGTGCCGCCCGCCTTCGCGGAGCCGTTGCGGGACCGGGTCGGGCCGATCCCGCAGCGCGACGATTGGGAAGCCCTGCTGCACGAATCGCTTGTCGAATGCGTGGTTTTCGCGGCGGAGCCCGATGAACGCCCGGCGGTCGAGCGACGGGCCGACCAATGGCGCAAGCTCGCCGCGACCCGCCTTCCCCTCCTTGCCGTCCAGCCCGCGTGCGAGTCGATGGTCGCATTCGAGATCGACATGATTCGAGGCGACGGGGACGCCTCGCTCGGGATCGTGCACGATGACCTGAACGAACGGGCGATCGGCCGCCTGCGCGCATGGCTCGCGCCGAGTGCGTCGCGCGATCCGAACGAGGCGCGGCATGTGGTGATCGAGCGGCGGATCGACGAACGGACGCCTTCCGGCGTGCGGCGGCAACTGGCTCGGGACATGCTGCTGGTCCGATGGCTGCTCGGCGACGCGTCGCGCGTCAATGCCTTGGGCGGCGCCTTGACGGGAGGCTCGTTCCAACTCAGTGCTCAGATCGAATCGCATGCCGGCGTCCTGGTGCGCTGGTCGATGGCGTCCGAGACATCGGAGAACCGCGTTCGGATCGAAGCGGCGGGACCGGCCGGCTCGCTCGTGGTCGCTCAGCGGGCCATCGATCGGCCGTGGACCGTGCACGAACGCGCGCTGGGCGCGACGGAGCCCCCTCAGGTCGCGGTTGACGCCGCCGATTTCCTGTCCGTCGAGGGCGAGTCATTGGTCTCGGGCCGTGTCGCAAGAGATTCCGTTTCCGAAACCGGCCCGATCGCGCGGATTCTCCTCCGTCCCAACGCGACGTGGTTGGACGGCGCCCGCGCGACCGAAGTGGCCGAGGCGATCGAGCGGTCGGTTCGTCGGGCGCGAACGGTCGACATTCTGAACGAGCGGCATTCGGAGGAGGGGACGTTCAAGGGCGTCATGGCGATGGGCAGTTGCCTCTTGCTGACCGTGGCCCTTGTCATGTTGGTCGTGGGAGCGATCGTCGAGGGGTTGCGTTATCCGTCGGAGTTCGCGCGGTGGCGGGAACGGCAACGGGCCGAGACCCTCAGCCGCGGGTTCGACGGAACGGTCGAACCCGGCGAGGCCGAATCGTCGAGGGTTCCCCTTTGGCTTCGCCTATGGCCCGTCTATCCGCTGGGCCTTTTTCTCGGACTGCAGTTGTTGCGGATCGTCGCCATTCAACCGGGATCGACCCAGCGGATCGACGCCGCGCGCCGGACCGGCTCGGAGTGCGAGGATCGCAACAGCCCCCCGGCGGGCGAGGCCGGATCGGACGGGGTGTCCGATCGCGGCGGGATCAACACCGGGTAGGAGCGAGGCGGCGCGTGTTCCGCGGAAACACCCGTCTCTCGAAGGGGCGAGTCGGGTTGGTCGAGCGGCTTGGGCGACGGCGGAACGTGGATGGCCTCGGGCTCCGCGCCCTCCTTCGCCGACGGTCGCGTCCTTTGTGGAGTCGGCGGCTCGGTGGGTGCCCCGCTCCCTTCCGACACGGAGGTCCGACAGGACTCGAACGCCGATTCGAATACGGGTCGCGTCGGCACCGGATGGAACTTGGCGTGGGGCATGACGGGCAGCGGATGGCCCTGTTCCGGCGCTTCCGTTTCCCATGAGTCGGCGGGGGCGCCGCACGCGGCGGGCACCGGCCCGTCGTTTCGGACCGACGGCACGACGATTTGGCAACCGGCCTGGAACGGAAGGAAAAACGCCACGCTGGCCAGGGCGGCGTATCGAGCTCGGGCGGCGCGGAGCATGGCACGATCCTTCGACGGCCCCCCGGCTCCCTCGTATTTCGGCCGGAGACCCGGTCGAACTTGAACGATTCGACGGGTGCCGCCCGTAACGATCCGCCCCGTTTTCGTTCAAGACCCCAATCGATGCCTTTGGGCCCCATTTGTTTCGCTCGGCGGGCTCGACGGCACAACCGTCGGCCCCGTTCCGAAAAAAATGGGGGGATTGCATCGTACTTTGTGGTGCGGCGCGCGGCGTTTGAAGGGGCGCGGCGCGATGGGCCGATGTTGTGAGGGGACGTGATCGCCGTACGTTGCCGCGCCGGCCGTACCCGTTCATCGGGAGTGGGCCGCCGAATTCGTGAACACCCGCGCTGATGAGCCGCTCATGCCCAAGCGATTTCGATCCGTCGCCTTTGGATTGCTACTGGCGAACGGCTTGTTCGGGATCGGCGGTCGACGATTGGAATCGGCGGAAATTTCCGCCCTGCGCCGCACGGCGATCGTGAAAGCGGTCGAGCAGGCCAAGGAATCGGTCGTCAATATCCACGGTCGCAAGTCGGTTCGCGTCGATCCTCGGCAAGCCGGCGCGTCCACCGGTCCGGCGCCCCAGGTCAACGGCATGGGGACGGGGATTCTCATCGATGAGCGGGGTTATGTCCTCACGAACTACCACGTGATCGACGGTGTCAGTCAGATCAAAGTGACGCTCGCCGACGAGCGCACGCTGACCGCGACGCTCGTCGCCAACGACGTGAAGACCGACTTGGCCGTGATCAAGATCCCCGCGACCGATCCTCTGCCCGTCATCCGGATCGGAACGTCATCCGACCTGATGCCGGGTGAGGAAGTGATCGCGGTCGGGAACGCGTACGGATATATGCACACGGTGACGCGCGGGATCATCAGCGCGCTCCATCGCTCGGTGCAGGTCAGCGAGGAGCAACACTATCCGGACCTGATCCAAACCGACGCGAGCATCAATCCGGGGAACTCGGGTGGGCCGCTCCTGAACATCGACGGAGAGATGATCGGGATCAATGTGGCCGTACGGGTCGGCGCTCAGGGAATCGGGTTCGCGCTGCCGATCGACGAAGCCACGGAGATCGCGGCGCGACTGATCGCGTCCGAGCGTGCCGGTTCGCTCGGCGTGCGGGGTGAAACGCGGATCGCGGACCGGGTCAGCCGGTTCGTCGTTACGCACGTGGATACGGAATCCCCCGCGACCGCTTCGCGGCTGCAGCCCGGTGACGTGGTGACGAGCGTGGGCGGGATGCACATCGCCCGCACGCTGGATTGGGAGCGGGCCTGGATTGACGCGAAACTGGGTGAGTCGATGGCGGTCGAAGTCGAGCGGAACGGGAAGGCGACGTCGTGCGACTTGGCGAAGACCGCGACGACCGCGCGGGAGAACGGATCGGTCGAGTCGCTCGTGTGGTCCCTGCTTGGGTTGAAGTTGGCCGCCGTGGATCCGGCGGCGATTGTCGGAGCCGGCGAATCGCGGTATCGTGGGGGCCTGCGTGTCGTCTCGGTTCGGGCGGACGGACCGGCGGCTCAGCGGGGCGTGCGCCGCGGCGATGTCCTGGTGGGCATCCACAAATGGGAAACGACCACGCTCGATCACGTCGCCTATATCATCAAGGATCCGGAATTCCGCAGTTCGCAGCCCGTCAAGTTCTACGTCCTGCGGGGCGAGGAGACGCTGTACGGCCATCTGCGCGTGTCGTTCGGGTCGAGCGAATAGGGCCGTGATCGGCCATGGAACTCGAATTCATCGATTGGCTCACCCGACAGATTCCCGCTCCGCGCCATCCCGCCGTGCGGATCGGCATCGGCGACGACGCGGCGGTGCTCGACGCCGGTTCCAATCAGGAATGGGTCGTGACGACCGACATGTTGATGGATGGGACGCATTTCAAGCTGTCCGAACAGGCTGCGGAGCGTGTGGGGCGGAAGTGTCTCGCCGTGAGCCTGAGTGACATTGCGGCGATGGCGGCCGAGCCGGTCGCGGCTTTCGTTTCGGCCGCGCTTCCGAACGACAACGCGGCCGAGTTGGCTCGGGGCCTCCTCGGGGGCATGCTGCCCTTGGCCCGGCGGTTCGGATGCGAAATCGCCGGGGGCGATACGAACTGCTGGCGTGGGCCGGCGGTCATTGACGTGACGGTCGTCGGCCGGTGCGGCAAAGGTAGGGCGCTGACGCGGTCGGGCGCGCATCCGGGCGATGCGATCGTCGTGACGGGGCCGTTGGGGGGAAGTCTCCGGGGAAGGCATCTCGACTTCGTCCCCCGCATCGAGACGGCAATCCGCCTCCGCGCCGGATTCACGTTGCACGCGGGGTGCGACATCAGCGACGGATTGGCCCTCGATCTGTGGCGCGTCGCGAAAGCGAGCGGTTGCGGCGCCCTGCTCGAAGCCAAACAGATACCGATCCACGGCGACGCGGTGTCCGAATCGACGATCAGCGGGCGCGATCCGTTGTGGCACGCCTTGGGCGACGGAGAGGATTTTGAATTGCTGTTCGCCGTTCCGCCGAGCGAAGTCGCGAGGCTGGTCGCGGAAGCGACACCGGAAACGCCGCTTGTCGTCGTCGGCCGTTTTGTCCCGGAACCCGGCCTGTGGCTCGAAGATCCCGACGGCACGCGCCGCCCGCTCGAACCCGTCGGCTATCGGCATGGAACTTGACGTTGGCCAGCGTCGAATACATCGAGACGGTCGTGGGCGAGGTCGGAACCGAGGACCTGGCTCGACGCATCGCCGGTCGCTTGCCTCCGCGCATCACCGTGGCGCTGATCGGTCCCCTGGGCTCGGGAAAGACGCGGTTCGTCCGGGCACTTGCCGAGTCGTCGGGGGTTCCGCCCCGGTCGGTCGCGAGCCCGACGTTCGTGCTCTGCCGGCACTACCTGGGCCGAGTACCCATCCATCATCTCGATGCCTACCGGGTCTCCGACGACGACGCGTGGCATGAACTGGGCGTCGAGGAATGGACGTCGAGTTCGGGTTGGACGCTGATCGAATGGGCGGACCGGTTCGCACACTTCCTCGTTCCGCCCCTTCTCGAGATTCGGATCGAAATCCTCGGCGCGGATGACCGTCGCCGGTTCACGGTCCGAGCCCACGATCGGGTGTCGCGCGGCGTCGTCCTTGGGTTGGCGGAACGCCTTCGAAGCCAACCGGAATCCTCGGCCCACCGCCCGACGGGCAACGCATCGAGCGATGCGTCCCCAGGCTCGACGTCCTGAACACTCGATTCACAAGATGAATCGGCTCAGGTCCTGGTCGTCGACGAACGTCTGGAGACGCCGTTGGACATAATCGGCGTCGATCAGATATGTCTGGCCCTTCCGTTCGGGCGCTTGAAAACTGATCTCGTCGAGAAGCCGTTCGAGGATGGTCGCGAGCCGTCGGGCACCGATGTTCTGCGTGGTCTGATTGACGCGGAAGGCGAACGCCGCGATCGATTCGATGCCGTCGGAAGCGAACTCGATCTGGACATTCTCGGTGCCGATCAGCGCGGCGTATTGGCGAGTCAAGGAGCTGCTGGGTTCCCGGAGGATGCGGACGAAATCATCCTGATCGAGGTCTTTGAGTTCGACGCGGATCGGGAACCGTCCTTGGAGTTCGGGCATGAGATCGCTTGGGCGATTCCGATGGAACGCGCCCGCCGCGATGAAGAGGATGTAGTCGGTGCGGACATGCCCATAGCGCGTGTTGACCGCGGTTCCCTCGACGATCGGCAGCAGGTCGCGCTGCACGCCCTGGCGTGAAACGTCGGCGCCGCGCGACTCGCTCGCGACGACCTTGTCGATCTCGTCGATGAACACGATTCCGGAATTCTCGGTGAGCGCCACGGCCTGGCCATGGATCTTGGCGGGGTCGAGGAGCGCGTCGCATTCCTGATTGAAGAGGAAGTCGCGGGCTTCGCGGACCGTCAATTCCCGCCGCACGGTGTTGCGGGGCAGGATTTTTTCGAGCATGCCTTGGAGATCGACGTCCATCTGTTCGACGCCGACCCCGCCGACCATGAGCGGCGTCGCTTTTTGTTCGATGGCGAGTTCGACGCGCCGATCCTCCAATTCGCCGGCGGCGAGCATCGCCCGCATCTTCTCGCGGGCGCGCTCGCGCCCCGCGCGCGAGTCGGTCTCCTCATCATCGTCGATCGGGGGGGGTGGGCCGAGCAGGTCCAAGAGTCGGGTCTCCGCCCGTTCGCGCGCTTCGGTCTCGACCGATGCGCGTTCGCGTTGGCGGACCAGATTGACCGCGTTCTCCACAAGGTCGCGGATCATGCTCTCGACGTCGCGCCCGTAGTAGCCGACCTCGGTGTATTTGGATGCCTCGACTTTCAGAAACGGAGCGCCGGTCATCCGCGCGAGGCGGCGCGCGATCTCGGTTTTCCCGACTCCCGTGGGTCCGATCATGAGGATGTTCTTGGGCGTGACTTCGAGCCGCATCGGCTCGGGGAGCTGTTGGCGGCGCCATCGGTTTCGGACGGCGATCGCGACCGCCCGTTTGGCGTCGTGCTGCCCGACGATATGCCGGTCCAGTTCGGCGACGATCCGGGTCGGCGTCCACGTAAAATCGATCGAGGATTCCTCGGCTTCCGATTCGCGGCGTTTCAATGCGGACAAACGAGTTCCTCCACCATGATCTGCATATTCGTGTAGATATCGATGCCGGCCGCGATTTCAAGCGAAGCGCGCACCAATTCGGCGGCGGCGAGTGACGAGTGGGCGAGCAGACCGCGCGCGGCGGCGACCGCGTAGTGGCCTCCCGACCCGATTCCGATGACCCCATCGGACGGCTGGATCACGTCCCCGGTACCGCTGACCAGCAGCGAACACCGCGCGTCGGCGACGGCGAGCAAGGCCTCGAGACGCCGCAGAGCGCGGTCCGTCCGCCACTCCTTGGCGAGCTCCGTCGCCGCTCGGGGCACGTTCGCCGGGTAATCCTTCAGTTTCGCCTCGAACCGCTCGAGCAGTGCGAACGCATCCGCGCTCGCTCCCGCGAATCCGCAAAGGACCTCGCCGCCGGCCAGCCTTCGGATCTTGACCGCGTCGGCCTTCATGATGGCCGAACCGAGCGTGACCTGCCCGTCCCCCCCCATCGCGACGCGACCGCCGCGCCGAACCGACAGGATGGTCGTTCCGTGGAATGGTTCCATGGCACCTCCCTTCGACGCGGCGCATTGTCTTCGATTTCGCGAAGAGCGGCGAGTGGGGTAGCGCGGCGAAGTCGGCCGCCTATCTCCCCGGGCCGTCGCCGTTCGTTGTGGGCTCAATCCCAGGCCCCGGTGAAATGGGACGAGGACGCCGGTTGTTCCGGCCGCGCCCGGCCGATTTGCCGCGTTTCCCGCGGCGATTACCATAGAACGTATCAGCCCTGCCAGGCCGCCCGAAACCCGAACGATCCACCCGCTCGGCTCGCGTCTTCCGGCCGAGTTCTTTGACGAATGGTACCCGTCCCGGTATAAAGAAGGGCGTTCCGATGAAGGAGGATCGCGAGGTTCGTTCGGCGGGCCCGTCCCGCCGCGCATCCGTTGCCGAGGATCGTTCGGGACATCGGTTCTTTTCTCCGGTGAAGCATCCGATCATGCGCGCACCCACGGGATCCCCGGTTCCTCCACCGCCCGCCGATCATCAGGCGGCGGTACCCGTTCCGATCGACGGTCCGCTCGATACCGACCGCGTCGCCGCGACGCGTGTCGGCGCTCCGGCGGCGACACACATCGGGCCGGCTCGCGCGCAATCCTCCGAACCGCTTCCCCGGTTCCTCTGGATGGCGGCCGTCGTATTGCTGATGGTCGGCGTGCGGTATTTTGTGCCGTGGTTCGCCGAGGAGATCCAATACGCGATCACGCGGGGGCGCGAACGGGCGGAATACGAGGCCGCCGGCGCCGCGCTCGTTTCCGATCCGACCGCCGAGATCTCCAACGCCGGTCAGCGCGTCAGCAAACGGATCGGTCCGAGCGTCGTGCATATCAACGTGGAAACGGCGACGGCGGAAGTGGCGACCGAACCGTCCGTCTTTTTTGGGCATCCCGAACACGATCGGTCCGGACAAGGGTCCGGCGTCATCGTCGATGCGTCGGGCTTCATTCTGACGAACTACCATGTCGTGCGCGGCGCGAGCGAAATTCGAGTGGGGCTCAGTGACGGCCGGCGCGTCGGCGCGCAGCTCGTCGGCTACGACGGACCCTCCGACCTCGCCGTGCTCAAGGTCGACGCCGATCGATTGACGGCGGCATCCTGGGGTGATAGCCACCGTATCGACGTCGGCTCGCTCGTCTGGGCCGCCGGAAGCCCGTTCGGCCTACAACGCACGGTCACGCTCGGCATCCTGAGCGCCAAGCACCGCGGCGGCATCGCGGGAACTCCCTATCAGGATTTCCTCCAAACCGACGCCGCCGTCAATCCGGGAAACAGTGGAGGTCCGCTCGTCGACGAACAAGGCCGCGTCATCGGAATCAATACGGCCATCGTCGGCGAAGCGTATCAAGGTGTCAGCTTCGCGGTACCCAGCCATGTCGCCCGCGACGTCTTCGAACGACTCGTGCGCGACGGCCGAGTCGCCCGAGGTTGGCTCGGCGTTCAGATGGACGATGTGTCCGATGCGCTGGCCGACCGCCTCCGGATGGCCCACCCGCACGGCGTGCTCGTCACCCATGTCGTTGAAATCGACGGCAACTCGCCCGCTCGCGACGCGGGCGTTCGAGCCGGTGACGTCATCGTCGGATGGAACGGCGAGGAAATCACCAATCCATCGACACTCAGCCGGCTCGTCGCCGGAACTCAGATCGGCACCGGCGCGACGTTGCGGTTGCTGCGCGACGGTGACGAAATCGAGCTCGCCATCGTTGTCGGCGATCGACCGTCGATCGAATGACGCGCGCTCGGGCCCGGCGGGCCCCGCCAACCCCGTCCCGACGCCCAAGTCACCCCCAACACCGTCCGGCGACAACACCGTCCGGCGACAACACCGTCCGGCGACAACACCGTCCGGCGACAACACCGTCCGGCGACAACACCGTCCGGCGACAACACCGTCCGGCGACAACACCGTCCGGCGCGGGTCTCGACGGTTCAGAGGGCGTTGACCGTTTCGGCGCTCGCCAACGCGTCGTAAAGCCGCCGTTCGGCCGTCTCATGCTCCATGAGTCGCTCGGCGAGGTCCGCGACCCGCGTGCAGACATGGAGCGGATGGCGATCGCTGCTTGCCTGGATCGACGCGACTTCGGCCATGAGCCGATCGTGGCGGGATTCAAGCTTCCGGACATCCGGCTCCAGCCACGGACATTGACCGACACGCGACTGATGCCAGGCGAGCTCCCGCGCGAATCGGACGATCATCGCGCGCTGCAGTTTGCGAAGCGCGAACAAAATCTCTTCGGGATCGCTTCGCGTCGTCGCAACACAGTTGCCAAGGCGATCGAGCTGCGTCCGCAATTCCTGATAACACCCCGACGCCAGTCCGCTCGTGTCGGACTCACGAACCGTCATTGCTAGTCCTCCTCCCGCAAACGCGGCCCGCGGATGGCAAGTGCGATGACCGGACCACAATCCACGGGCCGTTTCGGTCGTGCTCTTCCGGGACTTCATCACTCTAGCGGGATCCCCCCGCGCCCGTCAACTCGATTCACGAACGACCGATCGAATTCCGCGAGGCCAATGGCCCGAGAAGCGAACAGGTCCGGCCGTTCACAGGCGCCGTCCGCGCCGCCGAGCGCGTACGCGTACCCGACCCAGACTCGAATCGACCCGCGGGCCCGGGAATCCTCCGCGCGCGTCTATCGTCATGGAGACGATCTTACGGCAAAATACCGAGTACCCTTGGAATGGAGCATCCCGTGCGCGGATTGAATTGGACGTTGGCGATCGTTGCGGCGGCGCTGGTCGGGGCGGGCGTCTGGCATTCCCTGAAGCGCCCGAACAACGGGGAGCCGCCCGTTCGCAGCGCGCCGGTCGCGCGCCGGGAACGGATCGCTCGTCCGGACGGCGACTACCTCGGCAGCCAGGCCTGCCGCGATTGCCACCCGCGGCAATACGATACGTACACGACGACGCACGGAATGGGTCGGTCGATGTGCCGAATCGAGAACGCGACGCCGATCGAGAACTTCGCCGACACGCGGTTCGAAACGGCGGACGGGCGAGACTATTTCATGGAACAGGTTGACGGAAAGGTCGTGCATCACGAACGGGTGCGCGACGAGCGGGGTGGGGTGTTGTACGATGATTCCGCGCGCGTCATGTTCGCCATCGGGTCGGGCGTACGGGGGCGCGGATATGTGATCAACCGCGAGGGCCGACTCTATCAATCGCCCATCTCGTGGTACACGCAGTCGCAGTCATGGGGCCTTTCGCCCGGATACAAGCCGTGGACCCATAGCCGATTCCAATACCAACTGCTCGAAGGCTGGCTGTACTGCCACGCGGGCCGCATGGAATCGTGGGGCGCGAATACGGGCCAGTTCGTCGATCCGCCGTTTCTCGAACTTTTTGTGGGCTGTGAACGGTGCCACGGCCCGGGCGGCGAGCATGTCGCGCGTCGTTTGAAGGGGATCCCCGACGACCCGATGGTGAAGATCGGCGACCTCGCGCCCGAACGCCGCGGCGCCGTCTGCTGGCAGTGCCATTTGAAAGCCAAAGTGACCCTTCCCCTGCTCGGTCGAGACCTCTACGATTTCCGCCCCGGCCAGCGGCTCGACGAGAACCGGCTGATCGTCTACGACCGGGGCTCCACGCGTCCGGATACGCCCGAGGGCGACCAGTCGATCGTCCTGCAGATGATGATGAGCCGCTGTTTCCGGGAGAGCGACGGCCGGCTGGGATGCATCAGTTGCCACAATCCGCACGAACGGCCTTCCGCCGAACAGCGCGCGGTCTACTACCGCGAACGATGCCTCCAATGCCACGCCGATCGAGGTTGCAGCGTCGCCGAGGAGACGCGACAGGCGCCTCCCGCGTCCGGCTCGTGCGTCGCGTGCCATATGCCCTCCGAGATCTCGAGCTTCATTCCCCACACGGCGATCAGCGACCATCGGATCTTCCGCGATTTTCGAAATCGACCGTCGAAACCGCTTCCGCCGGTCTCGCTGCGGGAACGGTTCGCCGTATTCGGAATCGACGGGGGATCGGTGAGCGAAACGGATCTGCGGCGAGCACGGGGAGTGGCCATGGCCACCGAGGCGGTCGCCACGGGGAGCATCGAGTTGGCGCGGTTCGCGATCCGGGAACTGGACCCGGTCGGCGCGGCGGCCACGGGCGACGACATCGCCGTCCTCGATCCGTTGGCGGCCTGTTACATGGTGGTTCAGGACACCGAGCGGGGGATCGCGTGTTGGCAGCGGGCCGTCGCGTTGCAACCCGACCGGGGACCGAGCCTGCGCGCGCTGGCCCTCCTGTCGGCGGCGAACGGGGACCCGCGCGCGTTTCTGGAATACGCCGATCGAATGATCGCGGCGAACCCCGATCTTCCCGAGCCTCATTTCATGCGGGCCCGCGCTCTACAAGTGCTTGACCGCGTCCCCGAGGCCATCGCATCGGCGCAAGAGGCCCTGCAACGCGATCCGACAGCCGTTCCCGTCCGCAATTGGATCGTCAACATCCATCGGTCCGCGGGGAACATCGAGGAAGCGGACCGCGGAAAGGCATGGATCGACGCGTACCTCAAGGTCGCCGCTCCTCCAACGCCTCGATCCCCTACCGACTCCAGCGCGCCGAGCGACTCGGCTTCGGGCTGGTCGCCGTCCCGCTGAGGTCGCCCGAGGGATTCCGCGGTATCGTGTCCTTGGCGCCGGGCGTTGGCCGGTTATCCGCGTGTGGACGTGGTTTCGCGCAGGAGCCACAACCGGAGGCCGTTCAGCGCCTGCTTCGCGGCGCGCGTGCGCACGAGATCGGGATGTCCGGCGACGGAGGCGGTTTGAGAGAATGCGCCGTCGCGCGCGGCGACCGCGAACACGATGCGCGCCCCATCGCTCGATGAACGGTTCGCGGGCCATGGCCCGACGGCAAGCCCGATATCCGCGCCGAACGCATCGCGGCAGCGACGGGCCCGCTCGATGACCCGTTCGGATTCCGCATCCGGTCGACCCGGGTCTGCTTCGCCCGGCGAGTCGGGTTCGACGATCGCGCCGCGCCACACGGACGGGGCGCCGGCTTCCGCGAACCATGAGGCGATGCGACCTTGCGTCCCCGACTCATGGACGGCGAGCGAATACCTCCGTTCCTGAAGGAGGCACGCGACGGCGTGCTGCAATTCGTCGTCCCCGGTTCCGAAGACCAGCGTTCCCAAACAGGCATCGATCGCGGCGCGGGTCTCGGCGATCAACGCGTCGCATTCGCCTTCGTCGGTTCCTTCCGCCTGGATCCGCAGGGAAATGGTCGCCTGGCTCACCGTGATCCCCACCTCGGGCCTCCGACCGCGTCGGATCAGATCGGGCAGCCTCGCCTCCAGTTCGCTCTCGCCCGCGCCAAAGCACTTGACGACATGGTGTTTCCAGACGCGCGGGCGCGGGAACTCGCTTTGAAGGCGCGGCGCGACCGAAGCGTGCCACATCTCGATCATCTCGGCCGGCACGCCCGGCAGCGCGAACAACCAAACGGGAGTTCGACCCGCCCGATCGCGCGACAACTCGATTCCGGGCGCCGTTCCGTTGGGATTGGGGATGGGGCGGGCGCCTCGGGGAACGAGCGCCTGAACGCGGTTGCGCTCGGGCATCGGCCGCCCTCGCCGCGCGAATAGGGCCGTAATCCGGTCGAGCGATTCGCGATCGACGTCCAATTCCGTGTCGCACGCGGCCGCGAGCGCGTCGCGCGTGAGATCATCGGCGGTCGGGCCGAGCCCTCCGGTGGCGACAACGACGTCGGCGCGTTCCATGGCGAGCCGAAACGCATCGACATTCGAGTCGAGGTCGTCGCCGACCGTGGTATGGAACGCCGCGCGGATGCCCAGTTCGAGCAGCCGGGCGCTGAGCCACGCGCTGTTCGTGTCGAGCCGCTGCCCGGTGATCAGCTCATCGCCGATGGAGAGGATTTCCGCCCGCACCCGACCGCCTCCCAATCCCCAAGACGGGCCTTGTTCGCGTCGATCGCGGAGTCGACCGCGTCGGCACGGCCCGGTGAACACAATTGACACTCCCGAACGAACGGCATATTATCGCGCGGATGACATGCGATGGAGCCGGGGATGGATGACGCCATGCGGATCTTTCAGGGACTGGAACATGTGGTTCGAGCCAACGAACCCCTCGCGCCGCATACCTGGCTCAGGCTGGGAGGTCCCGCCGAGTACTTCGCCGAACCGACGACGGCCGACGAATTGCGGGAACTGCTGCGCCGGTGCGATGCGAACGGCGTACCGGTTCGCATCCTCGGGGGAGGATCGAATCTGCTGGTGCGCGACGAGGGCGTTCCGGATCTGGTCATCTCCGTGACGGCTCCGGCGTTCACCGAAATAACGGTGAACGACCGCACCGTGACGGCGGGCGGAGGCGCTCGGCTCGGACATGTCGTTTCCACGGCCGTACGTGAAGGACTCGCCGGCCTCGAATCGTTCGTCGGAATCCCCGGAACGATCGGGGGCGCACTCAAATCGAATACGAATGCCCAGGGAACCGACATCGGTCAATGGACGGCCGGCGTCGTGACGTTGACGCGCCGTGGCGAAACCAAGACGTATGCCCGCGACGGACTCCAGTTCTCGTACCGCGCAAGCAATCTCGACGACCTCGTCATCCTCCGCGCCGAGTTCATTCTCGATCGAGGCGAGCCCGCGTTGTTGACCCAACGGATGCAACAATTGTGGATCATGCGGAAGGCCGCGCAGCCCCTTGCGAGCCAGTGCGCGGCGGCGGTTTTCGCCAACCCGAGCTGGGCGTCCGCCGCGTCGCTCATCGAACAGGCCGGATTGAAAGGAACGCGGGTCGGCAACGCCGAAGTCTCCGATCGCGATCCGAATTTCCTGATCGCCCATCCGGGCGCGTCGGCGAGCGACGTCCTGAAACTGGTCGACATCCTGCGCAAGACGGTCTTCGATCGGCTCGGCATCGAACTCGAAACCACGCTCGAAGTCTGGTAGCCGCGATGAGCGCCGCAAAACGAGGACGATCGACCGGAGGCTCGAACTCCGGTCGCGGCTTTGCGAGGGCCTTGTCCCGGTTCCCCGGATTCGCGCGCGGCGTGTTTGGAGCCGGGTGGCTTTGGATCGCGGGACTCGTGCTCGCCGTCGCCGTCGGCTCGATCGCGGCCTGGAAACAATGGGGACATTGGATTGCCGAACGCCCCGAGCATCGGTTGACCGAGGAATCGCTGATCGTCACCGAACAACCCGACTGGATCGATCCCTCGACGCGCGTCAAGCATGAGGCGATCCGGGACGGCGGTCTGCTCGAGGTCAACGTCCTGGACGAGCAGGCGGCGGTGAAGATCGCGCGCGCCTTCGAACTTCATACGTGGGTGCGGCGCGTGATCCGCGTTCGCAAGCGGGCGCCGGCCGCCGTCGAAGTGGAACTCGAATACCGACGTCCCGTCGCGCTCGTCGAGGTCATTTTCAACAAGATCCTGTCGTACGAACCGGTCGATGCGGACGGCGTCGTCCTGCCGGAGGACCGATTCCACCGGGACAGCGGACTGCTCGACCGCTTTCCCAAGATCACAACCGATTATTCGATGCCGTCGGGGCCTCTCGGAACGGTATGGAACGACGAACGGATCGTCGGCGCGGCGCGCATCGCCGCGGTCCTCGAAAAAGCGTGGGCTCCATGGAATCTCTACCGGATCGTCGCCGTCGAGCCGTCGTCGTCCGGCGGCATGCCGGCCTATGAACTGCGGACCCGCGGCGCGTCGCGCGTCCTGTGGGGCCATGCGCCGGGCAGCGAACCGCAAGGCGAACCCGATTCGGTGCGTAAGGTCGAGTGGATCGCCGAGTTCGTCCGGCAAAACGGGCCGTTCGACCCATCGGGCAAGGAACCGCTCGTGCTCGACGTGCGGAACTCGACGGGATTGCGGACCGCGAACGCGCCTCCCATGCCCGGCACCGAACCCAATCCGACTCGGTAGGCCTCCCCGCGGCCCGTTTCCCCGCGGCCGGCAGCGAAACGCGAACCGGTCGCGTCAGGCGACGCCGTCGTCCCAAGATCGATCGTCCGGATCGTCGTCGGACGATCGATGGGGATCGGGTCGCGAAGGAAATGCCTCGGACCGCGGCGAAACGGCCGAGCGACCATTGGTACTCGGTCGTGCGGGCTCCGGTCGCGTCTCACCGGGGCGGGGCTCGGACGCCGGTCGCCGTTCGGGCGGGTCGGTCGCGAGCAATTCCTTGCGCATGACGACGGTTTCCAACGGCGCCTCGACGCCGATCCGCACGCTGTGGGGACCGATTCGAACGACCGTGACCGTGATCCGGTCCCCAATCTGAATCCGCTCGCCTTCCTTCCGCGTCAGCACCAGCATAGACAACTTCCTGTGCGCCCGGCGGCTCGCGGCGCACCCGCCCGGGCGCGCCGCACGCTTCGCTCGGATCATGCTAGCGAGCCCGTGCTAGCGACGCAAGCCATGCGGCGGGGAACGCGTGTCCGCGCGGCGGGGAGCGGGGCGAGGCGCGGTTGGCCCGCGCGCGTCGGCGAAGGGGGGGCGGGGGAACCGCGCGGTCGGGACCGGCTCAGAGGTAGGCATCGTTGGCCGCCGCGATGCTCGACCCGGGAGCGAACGCATAGGCCTGTTCGCGCAGGAGCTGTTCGAGGGCTCCGAGGAACAGCAGCACGTTGGCGGCTCGGGCCGTGTAGCCCATGAGTCCGACGCGCCATACCTTGCCTTTGAACGCGCCGAGCCCTCCGCCGATTTCGATGCCGAACCGTTCGAGCAGTCCGCGGCGCACGCGCGCGTCGTCCACACCGTCGGGCACGCGGACGGCATTGAGCATCGGAAGCTGGTGGCCCTCGCGCGCGGCGTAGCCGATTCCGATCGCGGCGAGCCCGGCCTTGAGCGCTCGATGGTGCCGCATGTGCCGGGCGTGGCACGCGTCGAGGCCTTCCTCATGCACGATGCGGAGCGATTCGTGGAGCGCGTACGACATGTTGATCGGGCCCGTATGGTGGTACACGCGTTCCTGTCCCCAGTAGCTGGCGAGCAGCGAGACGTCGAGGTACCAGCTTTGGACCTTCTTCTTCCGCGCATTCACGGCTTGCAGGGCTCGTTCGTTGAACGTGATCGGCGCGAGGCCCGGCGGACAACCAAGGCATTTTTGGGAACCGGCGTACGCCACATCGATTCCCCAACCATCGACGTCGACCGGGATGCCGCCGAGTGCCGTGACCGTGTCCACGACCAGGAGCCCGTCATGGGCGCGGGTGAGCCGAGCGATCTCCTCGATCGGCTGCCAGGCGCCGGTCGATGTCTCGGCCATGACGATACCGACCACTTTCGGGCGCGTGCGTTCGAGGACCGGCTTCAGGTCGTCGGGTTCGAACACGTCGCCCCAGGGCTTGTCGATCCGCGTCACGGCGGCGCCGGCTCGCGCGGCGACATCGGCCATACGTTCGCCGAACACGCCGTTCACGCAGACCACCATCGCGTCGCCCGGCTCGACCAGATTCACGACCGCCGCTTCCATTCCGGCCGATCCGGTCGCGCTCACGGCGAACGTCATGCGGTTCCGGGTGTGGAAGACGGACCGCAGCATGCCCTGCAAGCCGTCCATCAATTGCAGATAGTAGGGATCGAGATGGCCGACGGTGGGGCGGGCGAGCGCGGCAAGCACGCGGGGATGGATATCGCTCGGCCCCGGCCCCATCAACGTGCGCACGGGCGGGTTCACGAGGGGCGGAAGTTCGGTCACGCGGAGGCTCCCTGGCTGGGTTCGGGCCCCGGCTCCCGCACGAGCCGGCTGATCGTTTTGAACTCGGGGGCGGCCGCCGTCTCGCACCATTCGAACAGGATCATCTCGGTCGTGACGAGCGATGCGCCGTAGGCGTCCATGCGCCGCAGGGCGATCTCGGCGTCGCGCGGCGAACGGGACGCGATCGCGTCGGCCACGACGTACACGCGATACCCTTCGGCCAACAGGTCGGCGACCGTCTGCAGCACGCAGACATGGGCCTCGATGCCCGCCACGATCATCCGGTGGATGCCTCGCGCGGGCCAATCGGAAGGCATCGCGTCGCAGCCGCAGCAACTGAACCGCCGCTTTTCCGAAAGGCTCGGAAGGCGGGCCGCGAGAAGGGGAACCGTCGGGCCGAGTCCGGCAGGATACTGTTCGGTCCCGTGCGCGGGAACGTCGAGCGCCGCGGCGCCGTCGAGCAGGCGGCCGATGTTCCAAACGAGGCGATCGGCGTGCGGGATGGCGGGGAGCAGTTTTTGCTGCATGTCGACGACGAGCAGACCGCTGTCGCGGCGCGACGCGAGTTCGGGACTGCGCGACGCGAGGCCCGCCATCGTTCGATCGCTCGCCGGTTCCTTCATGACAACGGGCTCCGCCGCGACTGTGGAGTTTCGACCATTGGAGGAGGCCCGGCGCCGTTCGTCAAGGGACGTCGCGTCGCGCCGAGCCGATTGCGTCGCGCGTCGCCGCGCGATCGAAGCCCTCGCCGCCGCGGAGGCGAACGGCGCCCGTTCCGCGTACCGGGCGACTCGATCGTCGACGGACATCAGCCGGAATGGCCTCGGGCCTCGCTCAGGCGAGTCGGAGACGAGATTGACCGGTTGGCGGGAGGCGGTTACAATTCGGCCACGTGCTAAGGAAGGCGCGCTCTGCTGGTTTCCCAGAACCGGCGGCTTGCGATCTGACGCACAGGGGACATGTTGCACGGAAGTGACACTCCGGCCGTGGTCTTGCCATCCCGCAGGCCTCTTGCCACAGGAGTCGCCGGTGTCCTTCGGAGCGTATCACGACGCCAAGGAACGCGTTCGGCAGGCCACGGATATCGTGGACCTGGTCGGCGGGTATCTCGACCTGCGCAGTCAGGGCCGCGACTTCGTGGCGCTCTGTCCTTGGCACAACGACTCGCGGCCGAGCCTTCGTCTGAACCGGGAACGCCAGTCCTGGAAGTGCTGGGTTTGCGATATCGGCGGGGATGTTTTCAGTTTCGTCATGCGCCGGGAAGGGATCGACTTCCGCGACGCACTCCAATGGCTCGCCGATCGCGCGGGCATCGAGTTGCCGAGTCGGGGTGGAGGTCCAGCACCGGCGGAGGGGCCAGGGGACAAACGGACGTTGTTGCGCGCGGCGGCGTGGGCCGAGGCCCGTTTCCATGAGTTCCTCCTGAACGCGCCCGAAGCGGAAACGGCTCGACGCTACGTCGCGTCGCGTTCGATCAGCGATCCGAATATCCGCCGGTTCCGCATCGGTTACTCGCCGCCGACCTGGCAATGGATCCTCGAGCAGGCGAGCCGGGACGGGATCGCCCGCGACGTGCTGCAGGCGGTGGGGCTCGTCGCCGTCAGCGAGCGCACCCGGACGTTCTACGACCGGTTCCGGAACCGGGTCATCTTTCCGATTCGCGATCCGCAGGGGCGTACGATCGCGTTTGGAGGGCGCGTGCTTCCGGGCGACGACGATGCGAACGCCGCGAAGTATATCAACTCGCCGGAAACGCCCCTGTTTTCAAAAAGCGAACAGCTCTACGGACTCGACCTGGCGCGCGACGCGATCGCCAAGTCGCGGCACATCATGATCATGGAGGGCTACACCGACGTGATCGCCGCCGTTCAGCACGGCGTCGCGGAGGTCGCGGCCGTGCTGGGAACGGCGCTGGGGGAACGGCACCTGCGCGTCCTGAAACGGTATGTCGATCGCGTCACGCTCGTGCTGGACGGGGACGCGGCGGGGCGGCGGCGCGCGAACGACGTGCTCAAACTCTTCCTCGCCGCGAACCTCGATCTGCGCATCCTCACGCTGCCGGACGAATTGGACCCGTGCGACTTCCTGCGGGATCGCGGCGCCGATGCGTTCCGTACGCGGTGCGACGAGGCGCCGGACGCGATCGAACACAAGATCCGCGTCGAAACCGAAGGACTGGATCTCGCGCGCGACACGCACCGGGCCAATGTGGCCCTCGAAGAGATCCTCGCGACACTCGCCCTCCAACCGATCGACGATCCGGCGTCGCCCGTGCGGCTGAGGCATCAACAGATCGTCGCGAGGCTGGGTCGTCGATTCGGCGTTTCCGAATCGGCGCTGACGACCCGGTGCGATGCGATTCGCGGGAGCCGAGCCACACCGGCCGGCTCGCCGGCCGCCGAGCGATCCGCGCGGGGTTTGGATCGCGGGCCGGGGCCTTCCGCCTCGCCGGGCGATTCCGCCGACCTCGCCCTCTCCGCGCGCGGCCTGCCCGACCGCGACCGCGAGTTGCTCGAAATCCTGGTGCTCGATCCCGCCCTGATCGGACAACTTGTCGATACGCTGCCCTCCGAACTCGTCGCCTCCCAGGAAGCGAGACGCATCTACGAAGCGTGCGCGGAACGCTGGCACGCGACGGAGTCCCTGACGTTCGCGCAGATCATGACCGACATCGAGGACGCCGACCTCAAGAATGTGCTCGTCGACGTCGACGAGACGGCGCGGCGCAAGGCGGCAAGGACCGAACATTCGACCCGCGAACGGCTGACATTGCTGGTCCGCGCTTACGATCGGATCGTCGCCCGGCGCGAGGGCGAAGGCATTTTGGCCGACCTGCAACGCACGGCCGAGGAAGGCGACGATCAGGTCGATAAGCTCGAAGCCCTGCTCGCCATCCATCGCCAGACCAAATGCCCGTGAGTCGGAAATCACGAGGACGCCGTCCCGAAGACGGAGTAC
Source organism: Planctomycetota bacterium (assembly GCA_016872725.1). Classification (GTDB taxonomy): domain Bacteria; phylum Planctomycetota; class Planctomycetia; order Pirellulales; family Pirellulaceae; genus VGZC01. The sequence goes on along the minus strand of VGZC01000022.1, from coordinate 48,670 downwards.
GGAAGACGGAGTACGGAAGACGGAGTACGGAAGACGGAAGACGGAAGCGACGCGCGCGGTGCGTGGATGGACGGCGCGCATGGACATGGAATCGAGGAGGTAATCGATCGGACTCGCCGATGGCCTGGTATCACCGCGCCCAAGGAGGGGACGTTCGTCGACGGCCGCGGCTCACGCCGGATTGAAATCCCGCTGGGGGGAGCGTGGGGGCGCGGTTTGGTTTTGACACGGCGCACGAGGCGCAAGGAGTTTACGGTGAATCATCATGCGGAGAAGGACCTTCGTTCGTTGATCCGGAAAGGCCGTGCCCAAGGGTTCCTGACGTACGACGAGGTGAACGCGTATCTGCCCGACGAGGATGTGAGCCCGGAGAAGCTCGACAACCTCCTCGCCGCGCTCGACGAGTCCGGCATCGAACTGCTCGACCGTTCGCCCATTCTGCCCTTTCCGGGCGTGGCGAGCCGCGAGCCGAATGCGGAAGGCGACAAGGCGGACGCGACCGGACTTCCGGTCGAGCCGCCGAAGCCGAGCGACGATCCGATCCGCATGTATCTGAGCCAGATGGCCGAGCTTCCCTTGTTGTCGCGGGCCGAGGAGATCGCATTGGCGAAGAAGGTCGAGATCACCCGGAAGCGGTTCCGCCGCTCGGTGCTCGCCTGCGACTTCGCGATGCGGGCGACCGTCGAGACGCTGAGCAAGGTGCATGCGGGCGATCTTCCGTTCGACCGGACGATCAAGGTATCGCTGACCGAGCGGTTGACGAAGGAGCAGATCCTCGCCCGCATGCCGCACAACCTGGCGACCCTGCAAAGGCTGCTCGACGAGAACCGCCGTCGTTTCGAGACGCTGGTCCGCAAGTCGACGCCGCGCGGCGAGCGGATCGCGGCGCGGCGCGCGTTCGTGCGGTGCCGCCGCAAGTGCCTGCATCTCGTCGAGGAACTCAGTCTGCGCACGCGCCGCGTGCAACCGCTGATGAGGCAATTGGTCGAGTTTCTCGAACGGAAACGCGAGGTTCTCGCGCGGCTGGACGCGATCCGCGACGATCGGACGGCGGGACAGGAAAGGACCGAACTGCGCCGCGCGTTGTCCGGCTTGTTCCTCAAGACGCAGGAAAGCCCGCGCAGCCTCGCTCGCCGATGCGAGACCATTCGGAAGCAGTTCCAGGACTACGAGATCGTCAAACGGCAGCTCTCGAGCGGCAACCTGCGACTCGTCGTTTCGATCGCCAAGAAGTACCGCAACCGCGGACTGAGCTTCCTCGACCTCATCCAGGAAGGCAATACGGGCCTCATGCGCGCGGTCGACAAATACGAGTATCGCCGGGGCTTCAAGTTCTCGACGTACGCGACCTGGTGGATCCGGCAGGCGATCACGCGCGCCATCGCCGATCAGGCTCGCACGATCCGCATCCCGGTCCACATGATCGACGTGCTGTCGCGGCTGCGCAACCTCCAGAAGCGCCTCCTGCAGGAGCTCAAGCGCGAGCCGTCGATGGACGAGATCGCGAGGCTCGCCGAAATGGATGTCGACGAGGTCCGCCGGGTCATGGATATCGGCCGCCATCCCGTGAGCCTCGACCGGCCGATCGGCGAGGGCGAGGACTGCGCGTTTGGCGAGTTCATTGAGGATTCGAAGAGCGACAACCCGGTGCGGAACGCGGGCAACGAAATCCTCCGCGAGAAGATCGAGGGTCTGTTGAAGACGCTGACGTACCGCGAGCGCGAGATCATCCGCCTCCGGTATGGGCTCGGCGACGGATACACCTACACGCTCGAGGAGGTCGGACGCATCTTCAAGGTGACGCGCGAGCGTGTCCGGCAGATCGAGGCGAAAGCGGTCAAGAAACTGCAAAACCCCGTTCGAAGCCGGGTGCTCGAAGGATTCCTCCGCGGCGTGGCCGGTTGAACGTCGGACACGAACGAGGCGTCGGGGCGCGCCGTCTCGACGCCTCGTTCCTTGTTCTTGGAGTCGTTCGCGGCGCGCGAAGCGGCGGCCGCCCGACTCGGGAATCGGCGAGGGCGCGCCAAGGCGTACTCGACAGCGACCCTCCCAGGGGCGAAGATGGGCATTCGGAAGTGCGCGGCGGTCGCTTTTCGCCGCGTCGCACGGCGGTGATACGGCTGGGTGCGCCGAGTCCGATCGATCGGAGCGTCCGCGGAGGGAAGCCAGTCCATGACCGGTTTGGGGGAAGTGTTGCGGGATCTGCACCGGATCCACAAGCAGCTCACCGACCTGCGTGAGCGGCTGGCCCAGGGGCCGAAAGCCGTGCACGCGGGCGAGGCGAACGTCAAGGCATGTGACGAAGGGCTGAAGGCGGCCAAGGAATCGCACACCCGCGCGCGGGTGGCCGTCGATCAGAAACAACTCCAACTGCGCCAGCGCGAAGCGCGGATCGCCGACCTGAACGGAAAGCTGAACGCCTGCGCCACCAATCGCGAATACCAGACGCTCAAGGAGCAAATCGCGGCGGACCGCCAGGCCAACCTCGTGCTCGAAGACGAGATCCTCGAAGGGCTCGAAGCGATCGACACGTTCCAACGCAAGGTGGGCCAGGCCGACCGCCAACTCCAACTTACCCGCGAGGATTTGGAGAAGAACCGCAAACGGATCGCCCAGGAACAGGCCGGCCTTGAAAGCGAGCTGGCCCGCGTCACGGACCAGCTCCATGAGGCCGAATCGCGCCTGCCCGACGACATTCGCCCCGAGTACTTGCGGCTGAGCAAGGTTCGAGGCGAGGACGCGCTCGCCCCCGCCGACGGCGGCTTTTGCGGCGGGTGCAATCAATCGCTGACATCCCAGATGGTCGCCGAATTGCGTCTCGCGCGGCTCGCCGCCTGCCGCAATTGCGGCTGCCTGCTCTATCTTCCCGATTCGTAACGGATCGCGAGGATCTCGTATTTCAGCACGCCCTTGGGGACGGGGATGTCGACCCGGTCGCCCTGTTTCTTGCCGAGCAATCCCTGTCCGATGGGGCTCGTGATCAGGTACCGACCGGAATCGTAATCCTCGTCGCCCGCTCCGACGAGCGTGAATTCCTCTTCGTCGCCATAGTCGAGGTCGCGGACGACGACCGTCGCACCGAACGCGACCTCGTCGCGGGGCACGTTGGCCATATCGACGATGCGGGCCCGCGCCAGCTCGGTCTTGATCTGATTGATCTTGGCCTGGAGGAGACCCTGGGCTTCGCGCTGCGCATGGTATTCGGCGTTTTCCTTGAGGTCGCCCTCGGCGCGCGCCTGCGCGATCTTCTCCGCGATCTTGGGCATCTCTTCGCGCTCGAGTCGATCGACTTCCGCCTTCTTCCGATTGTAGGCGTCGCGCGTCATCGGGACGATATCGACCATGCGACCAAACTCCTGCGCCAGGGGTGCGGTGCGGACGCTCGGCTCGGCCGAACGAGCGCCCGCCACGGACCGTGCGCGGTTGATGCGGGCGGGCACGAGGCCCATTGTATCAGGGATCGGCCGCCGGCGTAGGAGCCCCGGGTTCGACGGCGGAGCCCGGCGGAATGTCCTCGATCGTACCCGCGCTGACCGGACACGGCTCGACGACGCATTCGCTCATGCGGAACGGTCCGAAACGACGCGACTCTTTGGCGGCCGCCTCGTGCGCGTCGGTCGACCAGGGGCCTTCGGCGAGTTCGACGCCGCGCTGGACCAGGACGGTCCCTCGAGCCACGTCGATCTGCAGCAAGGCCAGGTTGTAATCGGTCAGCGCGCGGTAGTAGGCGATATCGGCGATCGTCGCGCGGCGTATGGCGTCGAGCAGGAAGTCGAGTTTTTCCGCGCCGCCGTCGTACCGGATCTGTTTCACCTGCACCTGTTCGTACGACGCGATCCGCCGGTTGTAGTTCGACTTGGTGACGACGTAGGCCCGGTCCAGGCCGGCGAAGGCATCGGCCAGCTCGTGCGAGACGAGGAGCTCCTGATCGCGATACAGGGCCCGCTCCCGGGCGAGCAGCAGTTCGGCGTTCCGCACGGCCGTATTGCCGAGCCGATTGCCGATCGGATTGGAGTATTGGACGCCCATTTGCCAATCCTGCAAATCGCCCGAGAACAGGTCGGCCATCGCGCTGCCGTTCGTCACATTCGGGTTCCCGAACAGGTCGTCTCCAAAACCGCGCCATCGGTAGAGTCCGACGAGGTCGAGTCGTCCGAGCCGGAAATTCCGCGCGGCGACCAATTCAAGTTCCCGCCGTTTGATCTGCCATTGTTGCCGCCGCAGCTCGGGGCGGCGCCAGAAGGACTGGGCGAGCGAATCACGCCATTCGAATCGGAACTCGGTCAGTTTCGGCTCGTCGACCGGCCGAATCACCTTGCCGTCGGCGACGGGCAGGCCCAGCAATCGTCGAAGCCGCCGCTCCACGCCATAGACGCCAAGCCCCGTCGCGGAACCGCCGTCCAAGGCGTCTTCGACGGCGGCTTCCGCCGAGTAGTATTGCTCGCGGGCAAGCGATTCGTCGTAGCGCGCCGTGGCTCCAAGCTCCAACTGGGTCTTGAGGACGCGCCAGATCCGGAGCGCCGCGTCCCGATTGCTCCGCTGCGCGTCGAGGACCCGGTACGCGAGACAGAGCTCCCAATAGGTCTGTTCGACGTCGCGAACCAGGTCGCGGACGCCGATCTCGAAGTCGGCGATCGCCACATCGGTGTTGATGCGGGCGAGTAAGACGCCGTTGTAGACGCCCGCGCGCGCCCCGGGGCCCGCGATCCGGTTGAACTCGGTGCCGGCTCCCTGCAACAGAGGATGCCGGAACTCGGACTCGAACATCGTTTCAAACGCGCTCGGAAACCGGTTGACCGGTGACGTGTTTCGGTCATAGGTCGTGATGTTGCGCAGCGCGAACGCCGTGCCTTCCGCCGACTGCTTGGATACCTCGGTCTCGAAGTTCGCCGCATTCTGCTTGAAACTGGCGGCGCCGCCGCCGAAGAAGAAGTTGTTGAACGTTCGTTCGTTGTGGTTGAGGAACAACCGCGAGTTGAGCTGCGCATCGAAAGCGCTGAGCGCCGCCTCGGTTCCCGACAGGGGGCTCGTTTCCTGAATGGCCGGATCGAAGATCGTTCGCGAGGCGCCCGGCGCGCTGACGACGCGGCCGCCCAGGTCCCGCATCACCCGGCTGTTGCCGAGCGCGATCTGGATCGCCTCGTCGAGCGACAGGTCCCACGTCGCCGCGTCGTCCACGTTGCGCAGCGTGTGGGGGCTCGCCGTCGCGCGAATCGACTCGTCGGGCTCGCGCGTCACCTCGGGGTACTCGGTTTCCGTTGCGAGCGTTCGATAGTCGTGCCACGAATCGCCGAACCGACAATCCGATCGCAAACGGCAGCCCAGGACGGCGCCGGCCGCCACGAACCACCCACAAGCGATCCAACCCGCCGTCCAACGACGGATGTTCTCGGAGCGATCGCGTCCCTGCCTCGCTTCCATGTCCCTCGACCTCGCCATCATTCGGGTCCGTTCGGACCATTCGCGTTCTTCGATACCGCCGCGTTCGATCCCCACCGAGTCCTTTCGATGGAGGGTCCTGTCCTACGGCAAGACAAAGAGGAGGGCGATCCATACGCCCGTTTCAACCAATGCCGCATCGGCCTGGAGGGGCATGCGTCGTCCCACGCAAGGCGCCGGGCTCCCCGGCCGGTAGTATCCGAGATTCGTCTTGCAATCGAACGGCCGGTCGATCGTCGCCTTGTAGGGCAGAATGGGAAACTGGAGGAAGAAGTGCGCGCCGGAGACGTACGGCTGCAATCGGGGCGGCGCGGTCTGGCCATATCGTTCCAGCAGCACGTCGTCGAAATAGAGCGGGTTGTGCCAGATCTCCGGCGCTTCCCAGTAATAGGGAATCACGACCTGCCCTTCCCGCGCGCTCCACTCACCCAGGATCTCGGCCGATTGGTCGGGCGGCAACTCCTCGCCGGGTGGTTGGATCCGCCGATCCACGTCCTTCAGGGAACGCAGCATGGGTCCCGCCTGGGGCGGCGGCGATGCGTCTTGGTCGCTCGGGCTCGTCTGCCCGCAACCGACGGAGGCCGTGCCGCCGATCGAGAAGGCAACGACCGCGGAGACGATCAAGGTGCCAAGCTTCCCAATCACGGAGTCTCCCTCCCAGGCACCCGAACGACCGGCGGGGCCCGCGCATCGCGTGCCGCTCGGACGGGAGGGCGTCGGGCGCGATCCGACCCCAGCCTTCTCTGTGCCGCGCCGTCGTTCGGTATACTGCTGTTCGACTGGACCGATCGCGGGCAGCCAGCTTTTTCCGAATAACCGGTTCGGCCTTCGCAGGTCCCCGGCCTTGCGCCCGCTGCGCGGTTCGCCGGTGTTCCCGGCCCGGATCATGCGTCGAGCGCGGCTTGGATCCGCGCGTTGAGATCGTCGGACGTGATGTCGCGGACCAGGAAGACCTTGCGCGAGGCGGTCGGCCCGCTGCGAAGGACGATCTGCGATCGGCGCAGTTTCAACCGCCGGGCGAGCAGTTCGATGATGGCCTGATTGGCCTTGCCCCGTTCCGCGATCTGCGTCACGGCGACCTTGAGTTCGCCGGCGTGCCAGCCGAGGATCTGGTTCGATCGGGCGCCGGCCGCCGCTCGCACGGGGAGCGCCGCGCCTTCCGCCCCGCTTGCCCGTTCATCCACCGGAAAGTCCTTCGAACAGAGCCGAACCGATTCGAACCATCGTCGCGCCTTCCTCGACGGCCGTCTCAAAATCGTCGCTCATGCCCATCGAGAGTTCGACGAGCGGTCCGGTGGGAGGTGGTTTCCGATTGAGAAAATCCCTCAGGTCGCGGAGCGCGCGGAAATCGACTCGGGCCGCGTCGCCCGGGTGGTTCAGCGACGCCATCGTCATCAGGCCGCGCGCGGCAAGCCGGGGGAATCGGGTAAGTTCCCCAACGATTCCGGCCAATGCCCGCGGATGAAAACCGTGTTTGGCCGAATCGCCCGAAACATTGACTTCCAACAAGACGTCCTGGACCTTGCCGAGCGATTCGGCGCACGCGTTGATTTCCTCGAGCAACCGAACGCTGTCGACCGAATGGACGCACGCCGTGAGGGGAAGCGTGCGCCGCACCTTGTTGCGCTGCAAAGGGCCGACGAGGTGCCATTCAACCGGCAGATCGTTCAGCGAGTCCGCCTTTTCCCACAGCGACTGGGGGCGGTTTTCGCCGAGCACTCGGCAACCGGCGGCGACCAGCGCGCGGGCTCCGCGCGGATCCACGTACTTGGTGATCGCGACGAGCCGAACGCGCGACGGGTCGCGGCCCGCGCGGCCCGCGGCGTTATCGATACGAGCGCGGACGCGCCCCAGGTTCCCTTCCAATCGGCGGATAAGATCATCCATCGGCGGCTTCGATTTGAATCAGGACATCCAATTGGCCCGAACCGGGGAAGCGGCCGACGACGAATTCGGGCAAGAGGTGTTGGCCGAGCACCGATCGGCAGGCTTGCTTGTCGAGCGATCGGTAGATCAGCCACTGTTCCTTCCCGATCCGCACCCGAAAACCGGCCGCCCGGTCGGGCGGGAGCCGCGTTCGATCCTCGGCAACGGTGAGTCGGCGCCACGTCCGAGCGAGGTCGCGGCGGTGCTTGGAGAAGTCGATGAACAGCGGGCAGAACACGGCTCGACCCTCGGATCGGCTCGAGAGCGTGAGTCCGCCGTCGTGGACGATCAGTTCGCCCGTCGATGGTTCGGCCCGCCATTCGGGCAGACCGATCGGGAGGGCCCAGGCTCGTCGCTTCCCGTCGACCATCCACGCGCCTTCGCGGGACGCGTCGGCAAGCCTCGCGTCGACGCGCGTCGGCGCGGGCAGCGTGAACGCATGTTCGACCGCCGCGCGGCGCGGTCCGATCAGCGCGTCGGCGATCAAGAGGAACTCGTCGCGCAGCGCGAGCATCATCTGCCGCTGCAGTTTCCATTCGTTCCCGAACCGGCATTGCAGTTCGACGTACTCGACGTCCTTGTCGTGGAACGAGCAGACGACTTCGTATTCCGTGGATGGATTCACGCATGCTCCATCGATGCGGACCTCCGGACTGCAATCACCCGACCATAACCGGAATTCCCCGACCTGGAACTCGCCGAGGATGCGATGGCTATCGAAGGCGACCGTGAGCCGCGCGGCGCGGGGCGACCAATCGGTCCGCAGCACGGCGAGCCGTGACCATTCGGAAACGCGCGATGCTCTCGGCAAGCGTTCGGCGGACCGTCGTCCGCGACCGGACGGTTTGTCGGTGAACGCCGTGTCAACCAGGCATTGAGCCGTCCTGTCGCGCGTCGCGTGGAGGAGTGTCTGGAGGAAGGGCCGATCGAGCGACCACGAGCGACCGTCGCCGAACACGGGCGTGCCGTCGGGGCGTGACAGGGCCATTGCCTGGCGCACGCTCAGGCCGAATTGCCGCCGGGCTTCGCGGTGGAAGCACGGCTCGCCGCGCGCGTCGGCGAGCGACCGGCACCGGGCCCAACATGCGAGGACGGGCCGCAGCCACTTCACGTACGACGCGACGGGCCAGCCCTTTCCGTCGGTCCATTCGCATACGCCGTGCGACAGCGCGTCCCGCGCAGCCGACCACTCCGCGGCGTACGCCGCGATCTCGGGATAGAGCATGGCGACGAGCAATCGCAACTCGCACGCGAGAAAGTACGGCCACGGATCGCGAACCGCCGACACGTTCCAGTCCTCGGCGCCCAGCCGGTTCAGCGCCGCCATGAGCGCGTGCCAGCGTTCCGCGCCGAGCCGCTTCGCGAGCGACGGAGACGCCGATGCCCAGACCAGGGCCTCGATGCGAAGCGAGGCGGCGCGAGGCTCCGCGTTCGAACGATCCAGGAATCGGTTGAATCGATCCGAGACATCGTTGTCCGTTTCCGGTGACCCGTGCGGATCGGCGAGCGACGCGCCTCGTTCGTTCCGCCTTCTTTGCTCGCATCGTTGACCGAGGCCCGCGCCCGCGATCCGTTCGAGCGCCGAACACAATCGTCCGAGCTCGGCGACCGTGTCGTCGTCGGGGAGGCCCCAAAACCAGATGGGGCGTCGGTCGCCGCGCGGATCGGCGTCGGGCCAAGGTCGGAAAACCTGGCGCCGCGACAAGTAGTCGGTCCACCGATCCCAATCGGAATCGGGTGCGTGGGCCGGCGATCCGTTTCCCGAATCGAGCGCATGCGCCGCGATGGCCTCGTCCGACGGGATACCGGGAGGAACCTCCGGTTTTGTCTTGGAACGCTTCTTGTTGCGGCGCGGCGGCGTGGTGGTCGACATGGGATCGGCGATCTTCGTTGGGGAGAAGGGCTCGAACGCGTATAATGCGACGGAAGTACGGGCGGCGGCCCGCGACGACCATCGCCGACGTGGCCGAGCGAACGCGGAATTCCCGCGGTTTCCGTTGCTCGGGAACGCATCATCATAACAGGCGATCGGCCTCGCGAATCCCGGCCGGCGTGGTTTTCGAACGAGGTCCATGCGGTCAACAAGGCGAGGCGAATCGATGGCGACCATGACGACGCGAGAACAGGCCGAGTGCCGTTCGAGGCGGATCCGTGCGAGGAACCGACATGCGTCGCGGCGAACGCCGCGCATCGCCGCGATCGTCGGTCGACGCCCATCGAGGGTTCTCGCCGAGCGGCGCAGTTCGGGTTCCCCGAGTCTGTTGGCTGTCCTGAGCCTCCTCCTGTGCCTCCCCGGTGTGTTGGATTCGCCCGGCTCGCGGAATCTCCCGCCTTCGTTGTGGGCCGTCGAGCCGGAAGGGAGCCGGGCGGGCGCGTCGGAACCTCCCGCAGGCGCGGAGGCGGGCGCGTCGGTCGACGTGCCTGATGAAATCGATACGGCGGGAATGGTCCGACTCTCGAAGAAGAACGCCATTTGGATCGATCGGAAACGCAAGTGGGTGGTGATGGACGGTCGCGTTTGTCTGAAACGCGGAACGCTCGAGATGTTCGCGTGCCTCACGGGGACCAAGGAACACGAATCGGTCGTGGCCGTCGAAGCGCGGGCGTTCGAGGCCCATGCGGCGCTCGTCGCCGTCGGCGCGAAACCCGGAAAACCGGCCGTCTTCACGCCGAAATACGAACCGGCCAGCGGCACGGAGATCGACGTTTGGGTCCTCTGGAAGGATGCCGACGGCAAACCGCGGCGCGCTCGGGCCCGCGATTGGGTCCGCAACACGCGAACCAAGGAATCGCTCAGCCACCCCTGGGTCTTTTCGGGAAGCTCGTTTTGGAAGGACCCGCGGACCGGCCAATCGCTCTATCAGGCCGATGCGGGCGATTTCATCTGCGTTTCGAATTTCCCGACCGCGACGATGGACCTGACGATCGAGAGCTCGCAGGCCGAAGGCGAATGGCTGTTCGAGGCGTTCACGGAACGGATCCCCGAACCGAAGACGCCCGTCCGGCTCGTACTCGTCCCACGCACGGGATCCAAGTCAACGCCCGATCCAAGACCGCGCTGATCGCCCCGTCACCCCTCGCGGCCGACCCGGCAATGGCGGAGCACGGCATCGGCGGACAGTACGAAGCCGGCATGGAACGGGCCGAATTCCCCGTACCGCGCACTGGCCTCGTCGAACCGCATGCGATAGACGATCTCGCGCAGGAACTGAGGATTGCGGGCCCAAAGGGTCACTCCCCATTCCCAGTCATCGAGCCCGACGCCGACCGTAATGAGCTGCGTCACGCGGTCGGCGAAATCCATGCCGCTGCGGGCGTGGTCGGCCATCAGGCGATTGCGGTCGGCGAACGGAAGCAGGAACCAGTTCTCGCCGACCGCCCGTTTCTTGTTCATCGGATAGAAGCAGGTGGCCGGCCATCCGGGCAAGTCGGGCGTCAGCCGTTGACGGCGCATGCGAGGTTCACGCTCGGCGAACGTCCGCACCTTCGCGGCGTAGGCCGGACTGTCCGCCGATTCGCCGCCCGCGCGCAGCCGTTCCCCGTAGACCTCCACCGTGGGAACGTATTCGGATACTTCGGTCATCGACACGAACGAATAGGTCGGCATCAGCGCGGGGCCGAGTTCGCATGCGAGCAGCCGTTGATGGACGCCTTGGACGCGAAGGGGATCGGCGTCCAGAGCCATGAGGCCGAAGTCGGCCTTGTGGCCGCTCACCACGCCCACCTGCATGCGCGCGGCGGCATCGGGACCATTCGGATCGAGGATCGCCAGGAACTGGCGCTTGCCCGCGCTGATCGACTCGTGATCGAGCTGGGCGAGGATCCGGCGGTCGAATCGATAGTAGAAATGCGAGCAGTGCCAGCCTTCGATCGGCGTGAGGCTCGTCTCGGAAGGCACGGCGGACGATGCGTGGTGTTCCTGCATGGTTGGTTCGGCCCATGGCCGCGCGAGGGGGCGCCGGCGCCGCGGCGCCGGACCGATTCGAAACCTACGCGCAATATAGGACGCAACCGCCAAACTGACGAGTCCAGCCATGAGGTAGGCGTCCGGCTTGCCTGGGTCCAAGAGAGGCTTGGTCGAGGGTTGACAACCACCGGGCTCGTCCCCGCGGTTCCAAGAAACTGCTGTGGCCAGGAAGATCGAGGATCGTCATACTCCGCCCCCGATTCGTCGACGCGCCCGCGTGTGGACCCACTTGGAACACGGCGATTCGCGACAAGCGGAGAACGTCAATGGCCATTGTGCACGACCCAGTGTCTCGTCCGGGCAACTCCGCGATGCAGGGGTCGCCGAGTGCCGGGCCCCATCCGGCCCAAGAACGGCTCACCGGGCTCCAATGGATTGCCTGGCACCGGCTGTCGGTGACGCGGTTCATCGGCGTCTTGTTGGTGGTCCGCATCGTGTTCTTGCGAAATCCGTTGGCCGACCCCTGGAATCCGGCGAACCCGATCAGCCTGGCCGGGATTGTCCTGATCCTTGGCGGCATCGCAATCCGTTCCTGGGCGGCCTCGCTGTTGCATAAGGAAAACGTGCTTTCCGTGACGGGACCGTACCGGATCTGCCGCCATCCGTTGTATCTGGGCACCCTCTTCCTGCTCATCGGATTCGGGTGCGCCCTCCACGACGGCGTATCGATCGCCGTGGTGTTCGGCCTGTTTTGGGTCCTGTACCTGCCGACCATGTTCCGCGAGGAACGCCGGTTGAGGGAACGGCACGGTGACGCTTGGGAGTCGTATCGCCGCCGCACGCCCATGTTCTTTCCCACGCGCCTTCCCACGTCCCTGGGCGCCGTGTCCTGGCGTCAATGGCGTCACAACCGCGAATACCAAGCGGCCCTGGGCGCCGCGTGCGGTCTCATCGGCGTCAAGATCTGGTGCGTGTTCGTCCACCTGCCCTGATCGGCGGCCATCGCATGGGCGGCCATCAGGCGAGTTGTTCGGCGGCGGCCACGAGGTCGTCGACGAGACGGACAAGAACCTCGCGGGTCAATTGCATGGCGCAGGGGATGCGCGGCGCGCCGCGCGCGGCCTGGAACCGCACGAGCACGATCGAATCCCGCGCCAACCGCAATTCGTAATAGGATGCGCCGCCCGTTCCGCTCGACGGAGGCCGGGATCGCGCCTGCACGGTTGGGGGATCGGTCTCGACTTCCAGGACTTCGAGCGGCTCCATCAGGTATTTCAGCTTGCGGCAAAGCGTATCGGCCACGCTCCGGATTCCGGCCGCGTCGACACCGCGCGGATCGAGGAACGCGATTCGCACGCGATCGACCGAGCAGCCGATCGCGTCGGCCGCGGCCACGTCGCATTCGACCGAACCTCTGCCCCACGGCACACGGATCGTTCCCGAAGGCGGCGCGCGGAGCGCCATGGCGCGCAGTTCCCCGTCAAGCGTCGATGCGGCCGTCATGAGCGTCGGACTCCGGTGTGTGGAGAGTTTTCGAATCGACCGCTCTCTCCCCGAATGCGAAGAGGCACGTCAAACTCCGGTCGTCGGACTCCCGGTGCCTAATTGCTCGACTCCAGCTTCTGGCCGTCGAACGAAACCACCCATTTCTTGTCCTGCCGGATCGTCTCGATATGAACCGGGCGGGACCAAAGGCGATGCAGGTTGCGAAGCGTGTCCTCGGCGTACCCCTGGTGCAATTCCGCTCCTCCGTAACGATGCTCCAAATAGAGTTCGCCGCGGTTCCGGAAATTGCCGTCCTTCACGTAGATGATCGGGCGGCCGAGATTGGTGAGATTGAACAGCAGTCGCCGCTTGATCTCGTCGAACCGCCGGCTCTCGATCTCGTACATGCCGGACGACGGGTTGAATCCGAAGGAAAAAAGACGGTGGCGCTCGCAGAATTCGAGCGTCAGGAATTCGTCGATGAACGTCAGGTCGTTGTGGATACGGCGGACCTCGAAGATCTTTTGGCGGCCGAGTCCGGCGCGCGTGTTCCAATGACGCCGCTCGCGCAGGTCGTCGCACGCGTCGTAGTCCGGTCCAAAACGGCCGTGGTCCCATCGATCCTCGATGTCGCGAAACAGTTCGACGCCCAGCTTGTACGGATTGAGCCGAGCGGGGGAACTCGCGAGCGCTCCGCTGCAGTGGTCGGCATAGCAGACGACGTCCCGGGCATCGAGCCCATGCCTGGTCATGATCGTCGAATGCCAGTAGGTCGCCCATCCCTCGTTCATGATCTTCGTCTGACCCTGCGGCGCGAAATAATACGCTTCATCGCGCACCATCGACATCACGTCGACCTGCCACGGTTTGAGCGGAGCGTGTTCGAGAACGAACCCGAGGACGTCGCGGTGCGGTTCCTCAGGGACGCGCGGCCTTCCGTCCTCGACCTCCGGCTTCCGAACCGCGGATTCGGTCCGATCGAGCGGATTGATGAACGGTTCCATGTACTCCTTCGCCGGAAAGCGGGCCGCGCGTCGAGGCGGTTCGTCGGGCGCCGTCGCTTCGGGGAACGCGTACCGGTCCGGCCGATCGGTCGTCCGGCCCACGAACGGAGCGTGGAGGTCGATCAGGTCCTCGATGCTCAGGCACGCGTCGATGTACGACTCGACCGTCTCCACGCCGAACCGATCCATGTACCGGCGGATCCGATTCCCGTGGTTGGCCATCTCGTCGATCATGTGCCGGTTTGTCCGCCGGAACCACTCGTTGTTCTTGAAAAAATCGCAGTGGCCGTAGACGTGGGCCATCACGAGCTTATGGTCGGCGAGCGAGTTGCTGTCGAGCAGATAGGCGTAGCAAGGATCGTTGTTGATGACCAGCTCGTAGATCTTCTGCAGGCCGTACGCATACCCCTTCGCGAGCCGCTCGAATTCCATGCCGAACCGCCAATGGGGATAGCGCGTCGGAAAGCCGCCGTACGCGGCGATCGCGCTCAGCTGTTCGGAATCAACGAGTTCGAAGAGGGTCGGGAAGAAGTCGAGTCCGTAATGCCGGGCCCAATGTTGCATGGTCGACTGGATTTCAACCAGTTCCTTCGGAAGGTCTCGGCACGTCGGCGCGATCATGGACATCGTCCTTATTCCTCGAAATGCCTCAGCGACCCGTTCCCAGGAACTCCCGGATCGCGTCGCAGATCCCTTCCTTCCCCTCGATCTCGGTCGTGACGAGGTTGTCGGCGCCCGCGGGGAACCGGGCGTCGAGCGCGCGGAGGAACTCGCCGCTCCCGTACGGGCTCTCCACCTGGCCGTAACAGAACAGGTTGCATCGGGGCAACAGGCTTTGGTCGAGCAGGCGGAGCGCCTCTTTGCTGTCCTCGCCCCAGTTGTCCCCATCGGAGAATTGGAAGCAATAGATGTTCCAATCCTCGTGGGGGAATGGTCCGTCGAGCAGTCCGGCGGCGACGTGGTACGCCGAACTGATGCGCGTGCCTCCACTCTCTCGGGTCTGGAAGAAGGTCGTCTCATCGACGACCTTCGCGGCCGCGTCGTGGATGATGAACCGCCGTTCGACGCCCCGGTACTTCGAGCGAAGCCACGTGTCGATCCAGAATGCGCACGTGCGCACGACCGCTTTCTGTTCGTCGCCCATCGAGCCGGAGACATCCATCATGTAGATGATGAGCGCGTTCGCGTCGGGCTCGGGCGTCGAGCGCCATGACCGATACCTCCGGTCGTCGCGGATCGGAAGGACGCATGGAGCGTCGGGTTGGTAGGTGCCGTCGACGAGCTGCCGGCGCAGCGCGGCGACGTAGGTCCTCTTGAAGTGCCGGAGCGATTCGGGGCCGACGCGCCGCACGGTCGAGTACTTCGTCTTTTGGCGTTCGAGCCGGTTCTTTCCCTTCGGTTCGATCTGGGGGAGGCCGAGCGATTCGCCGAGCAGGGCGGCGAGTTCGTCGAGCGTGATATCGACTTCGAGCAGGTGTTCGCCCGGTTCGGCGCCGGCGGGCCCCGGCCCCGATTCGCCTTCGCCGCGCGCGATCGGCCGACCGATCTCCCCGTCGCCCTGGCCGACGCCCCCGCGCCCGTTGTCTCCGTAGCGGAAATGGGGGATGTCGAGCTGGGGGAGCGGGATGCTGACGAGCTGCTTGCCCTTGCGGCCGATCAGATCGCCGTTCGATAGGTACTTTCTCAGGTTGTCGCGGATCTTGCCCCGCACAATATCGCGAAATCGGCCTTGATCCCGGTGGATCTTGTCGACCATGGTGGATTCCCCCGCCCCCGCGTTCAGTTCTCCTTCACATCGCCCCGCGCGAAAATGCTCGCCACGAAATTCAACACGTCGGTCGCGCTTTCCTCGTCGTAGCCGTGGTCGCGGATCAGCCGCCCCTTGACGACGTCGATCTTCGCCTGCGTATCCTTGTCGACCACGTTGGAAACGAGGCTCGTGAGCTTGATCGAGTCCTTCTGGTCCTCGAACAGCTTGAGCTGCAGAGCCTTGTAGAGCCGTTCGTTCGACCGGTAGTCGAAGATCTTCCCGTCGATCGACAGCGCGCCGATGTAGTTCATCATCTCGCGCCGGAAGTCGTCCTTGCGGCTCTCGGGGATGTCGATCTTCTCCTCGATCGACCGCATCAGCCGTTCGTCGGGTTCCTCGTACTGGCCGGTGAACTTATTGCGGACGCGTTCCCGCTGCGTGTAGGCCTTGACGTTGTCGATGTAGTTGGCGCACAGCCGCTTGAGCGCGTCCTCGTCCGCCGCGATCGCGCGCTGGACCTCGTTCTTCACGATGTTCTCGTATTCCTCCTTGACCACCTGCAGCAACTCGCGGTAACGGGCCCGGAGATCCTCGTTGGTGATGAGCGAATGGTGCTTGAGGCCGGATTCGAGTTCGTTGAGGACCATGAACGGGTTGATCGAGTGGGCGTCGTGGTGCGCGACGAGCGCGTTCGAGATCTTGTCCTGGACGTAGCGCGGCGAGATGCCGATCATTCCCTCGTTCTTCGCGGCGCTCTTCAGCTCCTTGACGTTCTCCTCGGTGAATCCCGGAAGTGTCTTGCCGTTGTAGAGCTTGAGTTTCTGGAGGAGGGTGAGCCCCGCGTGCGCGGGATCCTCGAGCCGGGTGAGCACGGCCCACATCGCGGCCATTTCGATCGTGTGCGGCGCGATATGTTTTCCGCGCACCTTCCGCGCGTTGTAGTCCTTCTCGTAGATCTTGATTTCATCGGCGAGCCGCGTGACGTACGGGATGTCGATCTTCACCGTGCGGTCCCGCAGCGCCTCCATGAACTCGTTGTTCTGCAGCCGCCGATACTCCGGCTCGTTCGTGTGCCCGAGGATCACCTCGTCGATGTCCGTCTGCGCGAACTTCTTGGGCTTGATCTTGTGCTCCTGGCTCGCGCCGAGCAGATCGTACAGGAAGGCGACGTCGAGCTTGAGCATCTCGATGAACTCGATGATGCCCCGGTTGGCGATGTTGAATTCGCCGTCGAAATTGAACGCCCTCGGATCGCTGTCGCTGCCCAGTTCGGCGATCTTGCGGTAGTTGATGTCCCCGGTGAGTTCGGTCGAATCCTGGTTCTTCTCGTCCTTCGGCTGGAATGTCCCGATGCCGATGCGGTCCTTCTCCGACAGGAGGACCCGCCTGACGCGCACATGCTCGACCACGCGCGTCCAATCGCCGTCGTACTTCCTGAGCTGTTGCTCGTACATGAACCGGCAGAACGGATCGAGATCGCCGCGGGTCCGGACCTGGTAGTCGCCCGGATCGCGGCCCGCGTTCAGTTGGTCCTCGACGGCCGCCCGGAAATCGTGGGGCACGAGGTGCAGAGGCTCCTCGTTCATCGGGCACCAGTGGACGTCGCCCGAGTCCTCGTCGCGCCACCCGAGCGTGTAGAGCGCGCCGGCGTCGGTCGCGCTGTATCGCTCGATGCCCCGCTTCAGCAGGCGCACGATCGTGCTCTTGCTGCTGCCGACCGGGCCGTGCAGGAGCAGGACCCGACGCTCGATGCCGTAACCCTTCGCGGCGCTCTTGAGCGCGTTGACGAACATTTCGAGCGGTTCATCGAGCCCGTAGACCGCCTCGCTTCCGTCGAACGGATCGTCGAAGAAAGGGTACCGCGTCCGCTTTTCGCCCCGGTGCGGCTCGTCGATCTCGACGCCGTGGCTCAAGATCATGTCGTAGAGCCGTTCGTAGGCGTTCCGCGTCACGCGGGGATCGCCGCGGACGAGATCGAGGTATTCGGCGAACGAACCGGTCCAATTCTCCTTGTGGAACCGATTCAGGTCCTGTTTCGATCCGATCCAGTCGATGATGTGTCGACCGACCATCGTCTTGTTCCTCCTCGTGTGCCCGCGACCGGGCCGCCGGGGCGCGCCGGGCGGCCCGCGCGAACGGCCATGCATTCCATCGGATGGCCGCCGTCCGGCCATGGCGCGATCGGCCCCGACTCGATGCGCGTCCTCGTATTCGCTGGCACGTCCGCGCGTGGGACGCGGAAAGACGCAAGCTCGACCGGCTCACGGCGGGCGGCGGGAACTTGAAAAAGACCGTGAAGGCAGGGTATGAGGGGAGGACGAGTCGCCGTTCGGACGCGCACTCAGGCCCGCACGTCCGTGTCGCCGCGTCCGCTCCGCGCTCTGTCCCTACGGTTAAGGGTAATTCGCGATTCGGGACGCGGCAATAGAAACTTCCGCGCGCCGCGCGAGGCGAACGCGCGGCGACGCTGTCTAAGTCCCCATGATGAAACGTCTTGCGGCCCGCTCCCCGCATCGGGCCAAAGTCGCGGTCCGCGCGGGAAGGACACTGCCCTCGGAGTATTCGCCTACAGGAGATTGCGCAGGACCGTTTGCAGGATGCCGCCGTTTCGGTAGTAGTCGAGCTCGACCGGCGTATCGATCCGCACCCGGGCCGGAAAACGGATGCTCTCCCCGTCCGCCCTTCGCGCGTTGACCATCACGGTGTTCCGGGGCCGCAGGGAATCGTCGATGCCGGCGACGTCGTACGTCTCCTCGCCGTTCAATCCCAGCGATTGCCACGTGGCACCGGATTCGAATTCGAGCGGCAGGATTCCCATGCCGACAAGATTGCTGCGATGGATGCGTTCGAAGCTCGACGCCAGCACGGCGCGCACGCCCAAGAGGTGGGTTCCTTTCGCGGCCCAGTCGCGGCTGCTGCCCGTGCCGTATTCGGCGCCGGCGAGCACAATCAGCGGCACGCCTTCCTCTTGGTACCGCATGGCCGCGTCGTAGATCGACATCCTCGCATCCGAAGGAAGGTGGCGCGTGACACCGCCCTCGACGCCCGGCACGAGGTGATTACGGATCCGGATGTTGGCGAATGTGCCTCGGACCATGACTCGGTCGTTTCCGCGCCGCGCCCCATAGCTGTTGAAGTCGGCCGGCGCGACGCCGTGCTCGATCAGGTAGCGCCCCGCCGGAGTGTCCTTTCCGATCGAACCCGCCGGCGAGATGTGGTCGGTCGTAACCGAATCGCCGAGCACGGCGAGTGCGCGGGCGTTCTTGAGCGGTGGTGTCGGTCGCGTCCCGCGCGCCAGGTTCTCCAGGAACGGAGGTTCCTGGATGTAGGTGCTTGTCGCGTCCCACGCGTAGAGTGCGCCCTCGGCGACGTGAATGCGCTTCCATTCCTCGGTTCCGTCGAGTGCTTCGCCGTATCGGGACGCGAACATCTCCGGAAGGACGCATCGGTCCACGGCGTCCCGGACATCGGAGGCCGAGGGCCAAATATCGCGCAGGAAAACGTCGCGCCCGCTGGGGTCGCGGCCGAGCGGCTCGGTCGCCAGGTCCGTATCCACGGTTCCCGCGATGGCGTAGGCGACGACGAGCGGCGGGCTCGCCAGAAAATTCGCCTTGGCCAGCGGGTTCACGCGCCCTTCGAAATTCCGGTTGCCGCTCAAGACGGCCGCCGCGACCAGATCGCCCTCGCGCACGGCGCTCGCGACGGGATCGGGGATCGGACCGCTGTTCCCGATGCACGTCGTGCATCCATAGCCGACCGTGTGGAATCCCATTCGCTCCAGCGCGCCCGTGACTCCCGCGCGATCCAGGTAGTCCGTGACGACTCGGGAACCCGGCGCCAGGCTGGTCTTCACGTGGGGAGGAACCCGCAGTCCGACGGCAACCGCGTTCCTCGCCAACAACCCCGCCGCCATCATGACCGACGGGTTGCTCGTATTCGTGCAGCTCGTGATCGCGGCGATGATGACGGCGCCGTGTCCGAGCCGCGTCGGCCCGTTTGGCCCTTTCACGTCGGCCGTCGCGCCGAGCCGATCCTCGGCCATCCCGAATCCCCGCGCCGTCACCGGCGCGCGCAAGGCCTCGCGGAACGCCGATCGCATGTTCGCGAGCGGAACGCGGTCCTGAGGCCGTTTGGGGCCGGCAAGCGACGGTTCCACCGTCGCCAGATCGAGACGGACCGTGCGCGTGTACACGGGCACCGGCGCCGCGTCCGTGTGGAAGAGCGCCTGCTCCTTCGCATACCGTTCGACGAGTTCCAGATCGGCCTTCGAACGACCGGTGCGGCGCAGGAACCGCAGCGTCTCGGCGTCGATCGGAAAATACCCGATCGTCGCTCCGTATTCGGGCGCCATGTTGGCGATCGTCGCGCGATCGGCGAGCGACATGGCCGATACACCCGATCCAAAAAACTCGACGAATTTCCCGACGACGCCTTCCTTCCGAAGGATCTGCGTCACGGTCAGGACCAGATCGGTCGCCGTCGCGCCGCTCGGCAGTGCGCCCGTCAATTCGAAACCGATGACTTCGGGCATCAGCATGTAGAGGGGCTGGCCGAGCATGACGGCTTCGGCCTCGATGCCCCCCACGCCCCATCCGACGACGCCCAGTCCATTGATCATCGTGGTATGGCTGTCCGTACCGACGAGCGTATCGGGATAGGCGACCGGGCCGATCGCATCGCGCCCGAGGAAGACGACCTTCGCGAGGTATTCCAGATTGACCTGGTGCACGATGCCCACATTGGGCGGGACGACGCGCAGGTTGTCGAACGCGCGACGGCCCCATCGCAGGAACTCATACCGTTCCCGATTCCGTTCGAACTCGAGCGCGACGTTGCGTTCGAGCGCGTCGGTCGATCCAAAAAAGTCGACTTGTACCGAGTGATCGATGACGAGGTCGACCGGGATCAGCGGGTTGATCTTCTTCGGATCGCCGCCGAGGCGCTGCATGGCCGACCGCATGGCCGCGAGATCCACGATGGCCGGAACACCCGTGAAGTCCTGGAGGACGACCCTCGCGAGCTTGAACGGCAGCTCGTCGGGCGCCGGAGACGCGGCGGACCAACCCGCCAGATTCCGCACGTCGGTTTCCGTCACCGCGAAACCGTCGCAGTTCCGAAGGACCGACTCGAGAAGCACGCGAATCGAATAAGGCAGTCGGCCAACCGCGCCGAGCCCTTGGTCTTCGAGGCGTTGGAGTCGATAGATGGCGGCGGCTCCCGCGCCCGTCTCGAATCGGTCCCGCGCACCGAACGGATCCACGGTTGATCGATCGCTCATGGCTCTGCAACAGTCCCTTCCGCCCGAGGAAAAAAAGGCTTGAAGTCCAACGGATAGCGGCGACTCGAATCCCGGAATGCCGACGGCCGGGTCCGTTGCCCCGCCGCGCGCCGCGATTGCTTTCGCCGATTCTAGAAAATCCGACGCGGTCCGGCGAGTGCCGCGGGTCCGGTTCTCGACGGGACGTTCGATTGTTCGCGGGCCGTCCGGCCCCAACCCGACCGTTCGCCGCGGGCCGGCGGCCTCCGTCGATCACTCGCCTACGAATTCGGCCGAGACCCGCTTGGGCAGGATGCCCGCCTCAAAGCCCAGCCGAAGGAGCTCGCCGACCGCCTCGCGGCCCCTCGCCCCAAAAGCCCGCGTCCACTCGTTGACGTACATTCCGACGAACGTGTCGGTTCGCGCATCGTCCAAATCGCGCCCAAAACGGGCCGCGTAAGCGAGCGCCTCGGGACGGTGGGCGAGTCCAAAATCGATGCTCTCGCGCAATAACCGGTTGACGTCGCCGATCGCCGGCTCGCCGAGGTCTTTCCGGATGCCGTTCGCGCCGAGCGGCAGCGGCAAGCCGGTCCGGCCCAGCCACCAAACTCCCAGGTCGACCACGAGATGCAACCGCTGCCGCGCGTAGGTCAGTTGCCCCTCATGGATCACCAACCCCGAGCCGACCGGTTGGCCTTGATACGATCCGTCGCGCACGGCGTCGAGAATCCGATCGAACGGAACGACCACGTGCCGGAAATCCTTGCCGATACACAGGGACAGTGCAAGGAACGCGGTCGTCAACGTGCCCGGAACGGCGATCGGCTGGTCGCGGAGTCGGTCGACCGTCGTCGGCTCGCGCGTCACAACCATCGGACCGTACCCATCGCCCATGCTGGCGCCGCACGAACAGAGCAGGTATTTGTCCGTCAGGTATGCGTAGGCGTGGAGACTCAGCGCGGTCAATTCCAGTTCACCCTGGAAGGCGCGTCGGTTGAGCGTTTCAATGTCGACCAATTCGTGCTCGAAACGATACCGGCCGGTCGCGATCTTGTCGCACGCGAGCGCATGGAACATGAACGCGTCATCGGGATCCGGGCTGTGACCCACGCGGATGCGTTGTCGGGCGTCGGGCATCGAGGCGGTTTCCGGTGCAAGGCAAGGACAAACCGATCGCGGCGGGCAGGGTTCGCCGCGCGGTCCGCAATATGGAACATCTCGGGCCTGGACGCAATGCGGGGCCTCGAGGCCCATTTCATCCGAGATCTCGAATCATGATCGTCGTTCGGATCGCGCGCGAGTCCGGCTCTTCCCCGTTTCTCCATCCCGCCCGGTCTCCATTGACGGCGGTCGGATCCCCCGACTAGACTCCCGCCCGCTCGGCGCTTCGTGATGAACGGGGCATCGAGCCATCGACGGCATTCTGGAATCTCCCACGCGAGGCACCGGTTGTGACGATCCCGCCGACGCACGTTCCGGCTGATCCACGACCGATCGGCAATCCCCAATCGGACGATGGGTTCCCCGGAGCGGCCCTCGATCCCGGTTCCGGTTCCGGCGCGTCGCCCACCTCGATGCTTGTCGACTACGGGGGCGTCATTCACGATGACACGGTCTGGATCCGTTGGCTCTATCGGCTCTTGCGGGATCCGCTCGGACGGGATGCGTCGTTCGATCGGTTCACATCGACTTGGAACGCCGAGTTCGCGGACCGCGTCCATTGCGGACACGTTTCGTTTGAGGAAGCCGTTCGGGAGTTCCTTCGCGGCGCGGGACTCGCGCCGTGCCACGTCGCGGAGCTTTGCGCGGCGGCCGTTTCCCGACGCCGCGTGCTCGACGCGTCCCCCCGCGCGTTTCCGGGCGTTCGCACGGCCCTCCTGCGCGTGTCCGCTCAGGGATGGAAAATGAGCCTCTTCGCGTGCTGCGCCTATGACGGCTCGACGGTACGGGATCAAGTTCGCCGGATGGGGATCGACGACTGTTTTCAGGAAATCCTCGCGTCACGCGACCTGGCTCGATCGGCGACGGACAACGTCTGGCAAGCGGCGTTGGTGCGACTGGGTGTCAGTCCCTCATCGATCCTCTTCGTGAGTTCCCGGCCCGCCCGCCTTCAAGGGGCCGTCGCGGCCGGCATGCGGTGCCTCGGAGTCGATGTCCCCCAGGCCCCTCCGGGGATCCCGGTGATTGACCAGATCCGCGAACTCCCGCGCGCCGTACCGCCGCCTGGCCTTCGATCGCGCGCCGGGTAGTTCGGGCGCGGACTCCCGCCCTCCCACGCGGGCGCCTAGCGCGACCCAAGGGCCGATTGCACCGATTCAACAAAGGCCCAACCGCCGGTGATCGTCATGCCGATCGCCGACAACCAGAGGAGCACGTCCCACAAACGGCTCGGCGCGATGCGCGGATCGATGCGCCGATATCGGAAGAACAACGCGGCGGCCGAGAGCATCGGAAGCATGACGGCCTGAAGGACGCCGCTGATCAGCACAAGCAACGCGGGCTGCCGGACGGCGATGTACATGACGAGGCAGACCACCGGCAATGATCCGCTCAGCCATCGGACCCTTCGAAGGTGGTCCGCGTGCGAATCCGGCACGAAACCCAGGACGCGCAGCGCATCGGACAGCACACGCGCCAGGCCGGCATTCGCAACGAAGAACGTTGAATAGAGCACGGCAAGCGCGCCGAACAGGAAGAGCACGGCCGCGTATTTCCCGAATACCGGTTCGTACATGACGGCGAGCGTTCGGATCAGGTCGTCCTTGGAAGGGTTCAGGCCCGTCCGACCCAGTATGGCGGCGCCCAACAGATAGAATGCGAGCGTCGCGAACGTGTAGATGACCATCGAACACCACGTGTCCCATCGCATGACGCGCATCCAACCCCGCGCGCGGTCGGCCCATTCCGCCGAGTCGTTCCTCGGTCCGGTGAATCGCGCGTAGCCCTTTTCGAGGCACCAGTACGGATAGGCGACCAGTTCGCTCGCACCGACTCCGATGATCCCGAACGCGGCGAGCGCCATGCCGATCGCGGAAAAACCATCGGATCCTCCGGCGACCGCGGCCGGCAGACGGAAGCTCATTCCGTGCGCCATCTCGCTCCACGTCACGGCCCATGCCGCGTCCGATTGCAGCATGCCGACCGTGATGACGGTCACCAACGTGAACCCGGCCACCATGGCCGTCGATGCGTTTTGGATGAGGTTATAGCGGCCGAGCACGAGCAGGACGCTCGTGAAGCCCGTAATCAGCACGGCCCACAGATAGGCGTCGTACGGTTTGGGCGGAGTCGCATGCGACTTGACGTACCGCTCATGCCGTTCGATCGCGTCGCCGAGAATCCGCCGGCGGTCCGAGCCGTCGTCCCAGTTCCCGTCCGCGTTCGCATCGAGGTCGCGCAGCCTCCGCAGTTCGGCGCGGGCGACCTGCGATTCGGTGACGGCGTCGAGGTGCGCATTGAACTCGCGCCCCGCGGCGGTCAGCGGAATGCTGATCGCCATCGCCTGGCCCACGCTTCCCACAATGCCTCCGAGCTGGCCCATGCTTCCGAGAAACATGATGAACCAAAACCAGACGAGCCAATTGCCGCGCCCCAGCCGCGGTCCGGGGACTTGATTGAGTCCGTCCATCGTCGTCATGCCCGTCACGACGGAATACCGGCCGAATTCGACCTGAACGAACACCTTGATGACGCATCCGAGCAGGATGAGCCAAAGGAGCGAAAAGCCGGCGGCCGCGCCCGTTTTCGTCGTCGCGATCAGTTCGCCCGATCCGACGATCGAACCCGCGATGATCAGGCCGGGCCCCAACCGGCTTAGAATGCCGAGCACGTCGCGAGGCGCGCTTTCGATGGTCGATACCGGAGCCGCGGCTTGAATACCGGCTTGCATGCGGGCCGCCTTTCGTGGGTTGGGGTTCCGCGTTGGTACCGTACTGCGCCGCCGACCCGCGAAGCAAGAGCCCGCACGATCCGCGCATCCGGAAAAGTCCTCCTAAAGTCGCCGCCCGAAAAGAGCCGAATGTAATGGCATTCCTGGATTCAGGGCGTCTCGCGATACCCGCGCGCCGGCGGCGGGAGCCCACGCTCCCCGCTCCAAGGAAGCGCGAAAAGGATTCGGCGCATGCGCAACGTTCGCTGCCTACCGTGGACCATCGTCCTGACGCTTGCCGCATCCGGCTGCGCGATCTGCCCGCCCGGCGACGACGACGCCTATTCGTACTGGGGCGGCGCCACCCAACGATCGCATCCGACGTTCGGCCGAGCGGGATCGCGGTTCGACGAGGGTGACGCGACCTTCATCGAGGCGGGACCGATCGACGCGTCGCCGATCGATGGCGAAGGCGCACCGGCCGGGATGGACGCCGAGCCCCCTGCCGACGACGTCGACATGACGTTCGACGGCGGAGAAAGCGCCGGCGCGGGAGCCGATCACTAGGCGCGGAACCAAAGGCGTCGGCCGGGCGCGCCTCCGTTCTGGAATTCGATCACCGCTCCGTTGTCCACGACCGGAGTCCCGTTCACCAACACGAAGTCGATCCCCGCGCTCATCCGATTCGGATTCTCGTACGTGGCCCGATCGGCGACTTGTTCGGGATTCCACACGACCAGATCGGCCCAATACCCGGCCCGCACTACGCCCCGCTCCGTCAATCCGAACCGTTCGGCGGGGAATTGCGTCATACGGTGGATGATCCCGCCGAGCGATCGGCGCGTCCGCCCTTGGACGGCCCGCTGGAGGAGTCGCGTCGCCGATCCGCACACGCGCGGATGCGCCGCGCTCTCGGCGAAAAAAATGCCGTCGGAACCGAGCATGAACCGATCGTGCTCCAGGAGCGGAAAGGCCGCTTCATCGTCTCCCTCGACGAAGACCGCAAGCACGGCGAGCCGTTCCTCGATGAGCAGATCGCACAAAGCGTCGGCCGGCGACCGGCCCGTATCGGCAACATACTGAGCGACGGTTCGGCCTTGATGGATCTTGTTGTCCGCCGTCGTCACCCATGCGATGCGGATCCGATCCAGTTGCACCCGGTGCCGCTGAAGGCCCTCGGCCACCCGTCGCCGGACTTGGGGATCGGCGAGTTTGGGGAGGGTCGCGAGCGGACCGTCGCACCAAACTTCGTAGGGAAGCATGAAGTGCAGCATGGTCGAGCCGCTCTGGTATGGATAGAGGTCGAAACTGACGTCGACCTCGCGCTCGCACTTCCCGAGGAACTCAAACAGGTCGTCGGCCGACATGTCGCCGACCGCCTTGAGGTGGGAAAGGTGGAGCGGCACATCCGCGCGCCGCGCGATGTCGACCGCCTCGTCGAGCGCTCGGCGCAGGCCCCGCTTGTACCGGACGTGCGTCACGTAGATTCCCGAAAACGGCGCGATCGCTCGGCACGCGTCGACCAATTCGTCCGTCGTCGCGTGCCACTGGGCGAGGTAGTCGAGTCCGGTCGATAGGCCGGCGGCGCCCGCGCGCATGCCTCGAGCGACTTCGCCCGAAACCAGCATCGACTGGTAATCGTCGATCGGCCCGGGGCCGAAGCCGAGGACGAGCGCGCGCACGTTACCGTAGGCGACCAGCGGCAGCGCGTTCTGGGCCGTCGCGCCGTCGACGCACCGCATGTAGTCTTCGATCGTCGTCCATCCGCGGTAATCGTCGAGCCGCAATCCGTCGAGCGCGCGCAGGTAGACGAACCACTCGCGCCAGTTCTCGGCGGAGACCGGCGCATAGGCGATTCCGTCGAGCATCAGCAGTTCGGTCGTGAACCCCTGGCTCGTCTTGGCGGCGAAATTCGCCTGCCGCAGAAGCGGACCGTCGCTGTGCGTGTGGACATCGATGAACCCCGGCGTGATGATCCGCCCCGCCGCTTCGATCGTGCGTGTCGCCTCGACACCCTCGATACGGCCGACACGGGCGATGCGCCCGCCTTCGACGGCGACATCCGCCGGGAATCCGTCCGAGCCCGTTCCGTCGATGACCGTGGCGTTCCGGAGCAGCAAGTCGATCACGATCGGCTCCTTGGAATTCCCTCGATGGACCGCGGCTCTTCGCGGACCGGCGGATTATAGTTGCATTCGGAACGCGCCGCACTACCATGTCGACATGACCGCACCGCAGCGCGCACGGCCGTTTCCCGCCCGGCTCCTCGTCACGGCACTCGCCTTCCCATCGCTTGTGACGTGGGTTTATTTCGTCTTGCTCCGGGAGGCCCCGGCCGCCCTGCAACAAACGGCATTCACGGTCGGAAAGACGATCCAGTTCGGCTTGCCCGCCGTCTGGTGCCTCGGCGTCCTCGGGGAGCGGATCGGCCGACCGCGATGGAGACCGATGCCGATCGCGATCGGCGTCGCATTTGGAATCGCTGTCGGCGCGGCGATCGGCATCCTCTACGCGTTCGTGCTCGAACCGTCCGGCGCGTTCGACGTTCCGGCCGAGAAGATCCGGCTCAAGGTCGAAGGCCTAGGGCTGGCGACCCCCGCGCGATTCGCGGCGCTCGGCGTTTTCTACTCGCTGGCCCATTCGCTCCTGGAAGAGTACTACTGGCGTTGGTTCGTCTTCCGGGCGTGTCGAGTCCGGTGGAGCCTTCCGGCGGCGATCGTCGTTTCGAGCGTCGGATTCATGGCGCACCACGTCATTCTGCTCGCCCAGTATTTCGGCTGGTCATCGCCGCTGACGTACGTCTTCTCGGGGGGAGTCGCCGTCGGCGGCGCGTTCTGGGCGTGGCTTTTCGAACGTGAGGGATTGCTCGTTCCCTCCTGGATCAGCCATGCGATCGTCGACGCCGCGGTTTTCGGAACGGGATACCACGTCGTGCGCGCCGTCCTCGCGGGTTCCCCGTGAGAACCCGCCGCGAGGCCCGTCGGCCACCCATGGCTCAGGGAACGAGCAGCAGGCGGCTCGGGTTTTCGAGGTAACCGATCACGTCGTTCAGGAACCGCGCGGCCGCCGCGCCGTCCACCAACCGATGGTCGTACGAGAGGCTCAGCGGCATCATCAATCGCCGTACGATCGCGTCATGGCGGACCACGGGCATTTGGCGCGATTTGCCCAGGAGCAGGATGGCGACTTCCGGGACATTGACGATCGGCGTGGAATAGGTTCCGCCGACGGCCCCGAGGTTGCTGACCGTGAATGTCCCGCCCCTCAGGTCCTCGACCGAGAACTCCCCGCCCCGGACCCGTTCGGACAAGGCGCCGACCCCCCTCGCGATTTCCGAAATCGAAAGCGCGTCGGCGTCGCGAAGCACGGGTACGATCAACCCGCGGTCCGTGTCGACCGCGATGCCCAGGTGCACGTACTCCTTCAGGATGAGTTGATCGTTTTCGATGTCGATCGATGCGTTGATCGTGGGATGGGCCTTGAGCGCCATGGCGACCGCCTTGAGCGCGAACGGGAGCGTGGTGAGCTTGATTCCGATCTTCGCGTAATCGCCCTTGCTGGCCTGGCGGATCTGTTCGAGCTCGGTGACGTCGGCATCGTCGAAATTCGTGACGCGAGCGACTTGGCTCCACGAAGCACGCATCTTCTCCGCGATCGTGCGCCGGACCTTCGAGAGGCGCTCGATGCGAACGACGCCCCACGCGTCACGCGTGGAACCAGGCGCCGCACTCTTCGAGGCGGCCCGCGTATCGCTTCGGACGACCGCCAGCAGATCGTCGCGCGTGATCCTTCCTCCCGCTCCTGTTCCCGTCACGCGTCGCAAGTCCACGCCCAGTTCCCGAGCGAACCGCCGTACGGCCGGCCCCGCGGGCACGATCGGTCGAGTATCGGCGGCCGCGGCGGGCGGTTGTGGCCCAGGAAGCGGATTCCCGGTCGCCTGGGCAACCGGCGTTTCATGCCGCGCGGCCTTCGGCGGAGGCGAGGAAGGCGTTGGTCCCGCCGATGAAGGCGGTTCGGCCGGACGATGGAGCGGCGCGGGGGCGTTCGATGACGCGGGAGACGGCTTCCGTACCGCCGCCTCGACGCGCGCCGCGGCCGGACAGTCGGCCGAGGGCGCGGGAATCGTGGCCGATGGAGCGACCGATGCGGGCGATTCCATCGTTACGAGCAAGGTGCCGATGCGGATCGACTGGCCCGGGGTGACGTGGACCTTGGCTACCGTCCCCGCACGACCGGCCGGAACCTGAACGGTCGCCTTGTCGGTTTCGATCTCGACGACGCCTTGATCCTCCGAGACGGCATCGCCCTCCTTCACCAGCACTTCAAGGATGTCGGCCGACTCGATTCCATCGCCGAGCTGCGGCAATCGGATTTCCATCGCCATGCGGAGACTCACAGAATTCGATTTCGTTCACGCGCCCACGGGATTACGCTTCTCGGGATCGACGCCGAGTTCCTCGATGGCGCGGGCGACCTGTTGGACGGGAATCCGTCCCGCCCGCGCCAACCGGTGAAGGGCCGCGATCGCGATGCACGGTCCATCCACTTCAAAGTGACGCCGCAAACGGTCGCGCGTCTCGCTCCGACCCATCCCGTCCGTTCCGAGCACGGCGTAATCGCCGGGGATCCACGGCGCGATCTGCTCGGGTACCGCGCGGACGTAGTCCGACGCGGCGACGAACGGCCCGTTCACACCCTGGAGGCAGTCCTCCAGATACGAGCGGCGAGGCGGTTCGGTCGGATGGAACATGTTCCAACGGGATGCGGCCAGACCGTCGCGGCGCAGCTCGCCGTAACTCGTCACGCTCCACACCGTGCTTCCCACACCGAATCGTTCGGCGAGCAATCGCTGGGCGTCGAGCACGCCGCGCAGGATGGCTCCGCTCCCGAACAACTGGACATGACGCTCGAGAGAACCGGCCGCGACCGTCGAGAACCGATAGATGCCTCGGCGTATGCCCTCCTCGACGCCTTCCGGCATCGGAGGCATTTCGTACGTCTCGTTTTCCGCCGCGAGATACCAAATCCCCGTCTCGCCTTCCCGGTAAAGCCGCCGAAGTCCGTCGAGGATGACAACGGCGTACTCGTAGCCGAACGCCGGATCGTATGCGCGGACGGACGGGAAGGCCATGGCGTTCAGCAGACTGTGTCCGTCCTGGTGCTGGAGTCCTTCGCCGTTGAGCGTGGTGCGCCCCGCCGTGCCTCCGATCATGATCCCCTTGGCCCGGATATCGCACGCGGCCCAAATGAGGTCGCCGATCCGCTGGAACCCGAACATCGAATAGTAGATGAAGAACGGGATCATGTTGACGCCGTGCGTGGCGTAGGCGGTTCCCGCCGCGATGAACGACGACATCGAGCCCGCCTCGGTGATGCCTTCCTCGAGAATCTGGCCGTCGATCGCCTCCTTGTAGTACATCACCTGATCGGAATCGACCGGCTCGTACAATTGGCCCGCGTTCGAATAGATGCCGATCTCGCGGAACATGCCCTCCATACCGAACGTGCGTGATTCGTCGGGCACGATCGGAACGACGCATCGGCCGATGCGCGGATCGCGGCAGAGCTTGCGCAACAGCCGCACGACGGCCATCGTCGTCGACATTTCCTTGCCGCGGCTGCCTTCGAGGAACTCGCCGTAGTCCTCGATCGAAGGTATGTCGGACCGGGGATGGTCGATCGGCCGGCTGGGCGCGGATCCGCCGAGTCTCTCGCGACGCTCTCGCAGGTACCGCATCTCCACGCTGTCGGCGGGAGGTCGATAGAACGGCGTGTCGGCCACCGCCGCGTCCGAGATCGGAATCCCGAATCGGCTTCGGAACTCGATCAACTGCTGCTCGTTCAGCTTCTTCTGCTGATGCGTGATGTTCCGCCCTTCGCCGGCCTCCCCGAGCCCGTAGCCCTTGATCGTCTTGGCCAGGATGACGGTCGGACGGTCGACCGATTCGATCGCCGCGCGGTACGCGGCGAACACCTTTTCGGGATCATGACCGCCGCGCCGGAGGCGTTCGAGCTTCTCGTCGGAGTAGTTGGCGACGAGCTTGAGCAGTTCGGGGTACTTGCCGAAAAAATGCTCGCGGATGTACGCGCCGGGCATGCACGTGTATTTCTGGTACTCGCCGTCGACGACTTCACCCATGCGTTTGACGAGCAGGCCGGATTCGTCCTTGTCGAGCAGCGTGTCCCAATCATCGCCCCAAATGACCTTGATGACGTTCCAGCCGGCGCCGCGGAAGAGGGCCTCCAATTCCTGAATGATCTTCCCGTTGCCTCGAACGGGGCCGTCGAGCCGCTGGAGATTGCAATTGATGACGAAGATGAGATTGTCGAGTTTTTCGCGCGAGGCGAGCGTGATCGCGCCGAGCGTTTCCGGCTCGTCGCATTCCCCGTCGCCCAGAAAGGCCCACACGTGCTGCCGCGCCGTGTCCTTGATCCGGCGATTCGAGAGATACCGATTGAAGCGGGCCTGATAGATGGCCATGATCGGCCCAAGCCCCATCGAGACGGTCGGGAATTCCCAGAAGCCCGGCATCAACCAGGGGTGCGGATACGACGATAGACCGGGGGACTCCCGCAGTTCGCACCGGAAGTTCCGCAAATGGTCCTCGGTCAAACGGCCTTCCAGAAACGCGCGGGCGTACATGCCCGGCGACGCGTGACCCTGGAAATAGATCTGATCTCCGTCGTATCCCGACGGGCCGCGGCCTCGAAAACAATGATGGAACGCGACCTCGTAAAGGGTCGCGGCCGACGCGTACGTGGAAATGTGGCCGCCGATGCCATCGATGAGCTTGTTCTGGCGCGAGACCATCGCCATCGCATTCCACCGCACGATGCTCTTGATGCGCCGTTCGATCTCACGGTTGCCCGGATAGGCCGGCTGGCGCGACGCGTGGATCGTGTTCACGTACGGCGTGTTCGAAGCGATCGGAAGATCCGCGCCGGCGCGTCGAGCACGGTCCTCGATCGCGCCGATCAACTGCTTGGCCCGCTCCGTCCCCTTGCTTTCGAGGACGTAATCGATCGCGTCGATCCACTCGGCCGTTTCCGCCGGATCCACGTCCTGCAAGGCGGGCCCGAACGACGTATCGGGATTCGCGTCCACGGAACCATCGGTCGGCGACGGGGCCGACGGGTCGCTCGCCATCAGTGACCGGTCTCCGCATTCGAATTGGCGGCCGATTCGCGTCGAGGCTTGTGGATCTCGATGGCCGATCCCAAATAGACTTCGCCCGCATTCATGACCGTCTCGCTCAGCGTCGGATGCGGATGGACCGTTTCGGTCAGATCGTGGACCTCGCAGCCCATTTCAATGGCTAAGGCCGATTCGCCGATCAGCTCGCCCGCGCCGGCGCCGACCATGCCGCAACCGAGCAATCGACGGGTGGCGGGGTCGACGAGCCATTTGGTGAGCCCTTCGGTGCGGCCGATCGCCTGAGCCCGCCCGCTCGCCCCCCACGGATACACGGCCGTCTCGTACGCGACACCCTCACGTTTCGCTTGATCCTCGGTCAGACCCGCCCAGGCGAGTTCGGGATCGGTGAAGACGACGGCGGGGATGGCCCGTTTCTCGAACGCGGCGTTTCGGCCGAGGATCGTCTCGACGGCCGCCTTCGCCTGATGCGTGGCCTTGTGGGCGAGCATCGGTTCGCCCGCGACGTCTCCGATCGCCAAAATATTGGGCTCCGCCGTCCGCATCGAACGGTCGCATACGACGAACCCGCGATCGGTCGTTTCGATCGACGTGGTTTCCAAACCGATTCCCCGGCTGTTGGGAGCCCGCCCGACGGCGACGAGCACGCGATCGAACCGTTCGGCTCCGTAATGCCCGGGACCCTCGAACGTCGCGACGACTTCCTCGCCGTCGACCGCGAGCGATCCGACGCGCGTGTTCAGGCGGATCCGCTTATCAAAGAGGACATCGAGTCGGCGGCGCAGCGGTTTCACCAGGTCGCGGTCGGCGCCGGGGAGCAGTCCTTCGGTGAGTTCCGCGACGCTGACCTGCGAGCCCAACCGAGCGTAGACCGTTCCGAGTTCCAGTCCGATGTAGCCGCCGCCGATCACGAGGAGCCGTGCGGGAATGTCTTGAAGGTCGAGTGCGCCCGACGAATCCATGACGCGGGGCGAGTCGATTCGGAACAGGGCGGGCATGACGGGAACGGACCCGGTCGCGAGGATGAGATGATCGAAGGAGACGCGTCGATCCGCGGGAATCGACGGGTCGTCGCCCTCGAGCGCGAGCGCGTTGTTGCCGTCGAGAATGCCGCGGGCGCGGACGACCTGGACGCGCCGACGCTTGGCGAGCTGTTGCAGGCCGGTCGACAGCGCGGCGATCACCTTTTCCTTGCGGCCGCGCAGCGATTCGACGCGCACCGCGGGCCGACCGATTTCGATGCCCCAATCGGCGCGCAGTTCGTCGACTTCGGCGAGAACACGCGCGACGTGCAACAGGGCCTTCGACGGGATGCAACCGTGCAACAGGCACGTGCCGCCAAGCCGACCCCGCGACTCGACGATCGTCACGCCGAGCCCGGCGTCCGCCGCGAGGAACGCAGACGCGTACCCGCCCGGACCGCCTCCGAGCACGACGAGTTGCGAGTGCATACGAGGTCCCTGTGCGAGCCGCCTATCGCGAAAGGAACTCGGTCACCAGGTTCACTTGTCCCACGGGGCAACTGATGTCGGACGGGCCTGGAACGCCGAGCATCGTCGCGCGGAGCGTCTCGCCGTCGAAGCTGACCCAATCGAGCGGCTGGCCGGATTCCTGGGCGCCCAGATCCCGGTAGTAGGTCAGCAGGTTCTCGCGTGGCCGCACGGTGATCACATCACCGGGGCGCAACAGGTACGACGGGCTTGTCACCTTGATGCCGTTGACTTGGAAATGGCCGTGGACGATTCCCTGCCGCGCCTGGGGGCGTGTCCGCGTGTATCCGGCGCGCCGGACGACGTTGTCGAGCCGGCATTCACAAAAGATGAGCAGCGACTCGCCCGTGTTGCCGGCCTTCTTGGAAGCGAGCTCGAAGTATCGCCGGAGCTGGCGTTCGCCGACGCCGTAGTAGTGTTTGAGTTTCTGCTTCTCCTGAAGCGCCGTGCCGAATTCGGACGTGCGGGGCACGCGGGTATGCATGCCGGGCGGCTGCTCGCGGCGCTGGTGCGCGCGGCGCGTTCCCGCCGCCTCGTAGACTTGAGTCGCCAGCCGTCGATTGACGCGTGCCTTCGGTCCCGTGTACCGACCCATGGGGACAAATCTCCTTGGCCTCTCCCGTGCCTGACAGTCCAGATGCGTAAACGCCTGATCGTCGCGGATTTGGGCCGTTTACGCAAGGGGGGAACCGCCCGCCGCCGTCAGCCTGTCGGGAAGCTCGGCCGCGTCCTCGAACACCGACCAGCGATCCCTGTCGATCCGCCGGAAGGCTCGCGCCCCACGCTCATCGCTCCACGGCCGGCCGTGGACGAGCCGAATGTGGATCGAGGCGACCTGCCGGGGATAGCGCCTCGCGACGGCGCCATAGAGTTCCGGATCGCGCTCGCCCGAATCGCCGATCAACACGAATCGCCGTTCGGGAAACGCCCTGAGGACGCGCCGGATCGCGGCCAGTTTCCCGTGGCGCCGCAGGAGGGGAACGCCGCGCAGCATCTGGTCCCGCAGCCGGAACGCACGCAAGTGGAACGAACCTTCGGGGAACCCGGCACAGCGCTGGAGGTCGGCGAGCGGGCCGTATAGTTGCCAGGGACTCGACGAAACATAATGGAACGCGGCCCCGCCCGCGGCCCAGACCTGATAGCGTTCCGCCATGCCCGCGACGTATTCGAACTCGCGGAGGAACGTATTGGCGAGCAGTGCCCGGCGGGACCAGACCGCCGAGTGCTTGATCGTATCGTCGATATCCGAAATCACGCTCGCGCCCCGCGCGGGCAACAGGGCCGCGCGGCCGCCGAACGCGCGCTGATCGCCGTCGGGAAGGGCGACGTCGAAGTTGAGCCATCCGTCGGCGATCTGACCGTGCCGCACGAGACGGTCCAGATCGCCGGCCGCCAGCCGGAGCACTCCCGAAAACCGTCCGTCGCGGCGCGTCTTGCGCCGGAGGGGGAACGCGATCGAGCCGGACTGCAGGGCGATCGAACGGCCCCGTTCCGCCGCGGCGATGAACGCGCCGATCCGCTCGCGGAAAATCGAACTCTCCAGCGCCTCGGGCGGAACGTTCATCACGCGCCGCAAAAGCCTCAGCAGGATGCGCCGCCGCACGGTCACCACACCCGGCTCGAATACCGCGCCCGAAACGGGAATGCGCCACGTCCCATCGCCGTCCGAAAAATGGCCGTACGTCGGAAACAGGACCACCGTTTCGCGGGGCGACAGCGTCGTGCGGGGCCCTTCACGGGGCAACGCCGTGTTCTCGGGATTTCGAGGATTCGGATCGGTTCCGCTCACCATGCGCCTCGCCATCGGCCAAAGCCCATTGACTAGACTCCACCGGGCTCCCCATTGTCAAGAGTCGCCGTCAAGAGCCGCCGATCGGCCGCGCGGCCGACACGGAGCGGCGGAACCCCTTCGGGACACCGACCCGGAAAGGGCCGATCGACCCGTTTCTCGCGAGCAATCACCGTGCGATCGACATGCGGCCGAGGTCCAATCGAGCGGCATCCTTGATGTGCACATCCAATTGGGGAAAGGCGATATCGATCCGGTTGGCGCGGAATTTCCGGTCGATCGCCGAATGGAGGAAATGGACGCAGGGCAAACGCTGCTCCAATTGCGGAAGGAAGGCTCGCAGGTTCAGCGTCAGGCAACTCTCGCCAAACGACTCGAATGTGACCGTGGGCGCGGGATCGGCGAGGATCGCCGGATACTCGGCTACCGCCTCCAGGATCAGTTCGCACGCGCGGGCCACGTCCGAACCGTAGGCGACACCGACCGAAACCAGGATGCGATTCGTCGTGTCCGACAACGTCCAGTTCAAGAGGCGGCCCGTAATGAGTTCCTTGTTGGGAACGATGAGTTCCTTGCCGTCCCAATCGCGGACGGTCGTGGCGCGGATGCGGATGCGGGTCACCGTGCCCGTGACATCGCCGAGCGTCACGACGTCGCCCACCCGGATCGGCCGTTCAAAGAGCAGAATCACACCCGAGACGAGGTTCGCGAAGATTTCCTGGAGACCGAACCCGAGACCGACGCCGAGCGCGGCGACGAGCCATTGGACGCGCCGCCATGAGATTCCCAAGGCGGAGCTCGCCATGATCAGCCCGGTCAAGACGAGTACGTAACGACTGATCGTCGTGATCGCGTAGCGAACGGCCGAATCCAGCGGCAGTTTCTGAAGCAGGACGATTTCGAGAAGTCCGGGGATGTTGCGGGCCGCGACCGATGTCATGATCAATACGACAAGCGCGAAACCGACGTGCTTCAGCTTCACGCCTTGCATGACGCCGGCCACCACTCCCTCGGTACGGTACAGTTCGACCTCGGTGAAGATCGCGAGGGCCGGCATGACGTCCCTCCAGATCATCCACACGGCGGAGAGCGCGGCGAGCCACACGAGGCTTTGGATCAGACGCCGCGTCTGTTGGTTGATCGCCGCCAGGTCGACGCGCGGTTCCTGGGGAGTCCGCGCTTTCTCCTCGATACCCGCCGCGGCTTGGACGCGCAGTCGCCATTCACGGGCCCGCAGCATGGCGAGCCTTCGCCGACTGACCAGCAGGAGTCGATGCAACAGACCACCCGCCGTGATCGCGAGCATGACGATCGCGATCGTACGGAAAAGGCGAATCGCCAGGTCCCATGCCGAATGATAAAAGCCGATTCCCGCGACGACGCCGAGCGCGAGGGGGATTCCGCACGCGGCCGGATACCAAATCACGGCCAGCCGATCGGCCCAGCCCGCCGCGTGAAATGTCAGGTAGTCGTGGAATACGCCGCCGCGCGGTCGGATCACGCCGCGCGCCGCCCAGGTCGTGAGGGCCATCCACGCCAGGAAGGCGATGCGCCCCACCGAGTCGTCGTACTCCGAATCGTCGACCGAATGGAACGACGCGGAGATCAGAATGAACGGCGTGGCCACGAGCACGTACCATCGAAGGCGCGTTCGAAGGGGCGCGAGGATCCGGTCCGACCAGCCATAATGAGACTCGCAAAGACCCTTGCTCCGGCACGCCTGTCGGAAGAGTTCGATCGGAAGAAAGACGGTCGCCGTCAGCAAGAGTCCCGATCCGGCCGCATGTCCATTCCAGGCGAGACGCCATCCGAGGAACGCCGTCACGAGTGCCCACGGCAAGGCAAGGAGCAGCGTGACGACGACCGCTTCGAGACTGGGCAGGAATCGCACGCAGTTCCCCTTCGCCGCGACATCGCCCAGATGCACGAGGATCGCCCGAAGAGGGCGCTGGTAGCGCAGGGCGGCGAGAAGGACGAGCAGGAAGGCCGCGGCGAGCAAGGGATGGTCCATCGCCTCGTCCCTCAACGAAAGGC
This sequence comes from Planctomycetota bacterium, assembly GCA_016872725.1. Classification (GTDB taxonomy): domain Bacteria; phylum Planctomycetota; class Planctomycetia; order Pirellulales; family Pirellulaceae; genus VGZC01. Next base: position 11,568 of record VGZC01000022.1, on the reverse strand, counting down.
CCACTCGCCGAACCGCGTCGAGCCACCGTTCGAAATCGGCGGGAGCGATCGCCGCCGCGGCCTCGCGCAGGGTCGCGTACGATACGGCGTCGGCGCTGCGCATCCACAGGATTCGCGCATCGATGAACGCGAGGTACGACCTCAGTTCGCGCCGGAGGTCGTCGCTGGCGTCGTTGAGTTCGAGCAGGTTTTCGAAGTGCTGGTCGGCGCGGGTCGCGCTGTCGTCGAGCAGTTGTCGGTGGGCGACGAGCAATTCCCGAAGGTCCTTGCGCAACGCCGGTTCCTCCTCGGGCGACAAGGCAAACGCCCGTTCCCGCGCGATCTTCGCGACGATCGCGTCGATTTCCGCGTATTCATCGGTCAAATCCTGCGTTTCGAGCATGTCGTCCTGCAGGGCACGGATCGTTCCGTCGCGGTCCCGGATTTCCCGATCGAGGCGTTCGACCCGCGCGGCCGCGTTGATCCGATCCTGCCTCAGGGCGGCCACCGAGCTGGCCGAGGCGCCCTTCTCGACCCGCCGCTTCGATCGCTCGATCCGGCCGCTCCAATCGGAGGCCTCGCGATGGAGGGCCGTGATCGCGTTGCCCGCGGCCGCGATGTCGCGCGCCGTTTGGCGCGTCTGACCGGCGAGCTTCAAGTTGGTCCGCGCCTGGTCGGCGTTCGCGGGAAGCGCCTTCGCCGCGCGCTCGCGCGCTTCCTCATAGCGCGCCTCGACCTCGTCGTTCCGGCGCGCGTCGAGCGTCGTGCGGAGTCGCTCGACGGATTGCGCGATCCGCGTCATCCGCGCGCGGTATCGCGCGCGCTCGCGGTTGGGAAGGTCCTTCTCCGCGTCGTACGCGTCAAGCTCGGCAAGAAGCGATTCGATTTGAGACGCGTGGGATTGCCGGCGCGCGGCGAGCAGCATCTGGCGGGCGGACGCGGCCGGAGCGGGTTCCGCCGGGTCCGGCGGCTCCCCGAGCCGCGATTCAACTTCCACAAGCCGCTCGCGAAACGCCGCGACCTGCCTGGGAATCTCCAGTCGCCGACTCGCCCGTCGAGGCGACTCGGTCTCCGCCCGCTTCACCAGGTCCTCGACCCGTTTGAGCTCGCCTTCGTGTTCCGAAAGCGCGGCGGCGAACACGTCCAGTTCGGCGTGGTCGGGCGGCATCACGGGAAATTCGCCCATGTCGCCGCGAATCTCGAACTGATGCTGTCGAGCCAGCCGCGCGGCCGCGCTCGCCGCGCGCTCGCGGTACCCGGCCAATTGACCGCGTGCCGCCGCGTCCTGCTCAAGCTCGCTCCGCGCTTGTTGGTAAAACTCCCGCGCCTTCGCCCTGACCGATTCCTCGATCGGCGCCGCTTCCAGTTCGGCGAGCCGCTTGTCAACCTCGTCGATCGCCACCGGACGCGGCGCCCCGACTCCTTGCGAAGTCGGGGCCGGCACCGGTTGCCCGACGGCGACCGCCCCTCCCACCATGGCCCCCACGACGACCAACGCGCTCAGCCGTCCGATCGGGAGCATCCTCCTGACCATGGCCGATACCCTCTTCCTCCGGGTTCCAATCCACCTCCTGACCGGCCATCAGGTGTAGCACGCGCGCCGTCCCTTTGAAAGACGGGGACCTTACTCCTTCCTCCGTCCTCCTTCCGCATCAGCCCGCCTTCACTTCGATGCGCCTCGGCTTCACCTCCGGGATTTTCGGCAGATGGAGGACCAACACACCGTTGGCCAGTTCGGCCTTGATCGCTTGCCCGTCGATGATCTCGTCCAGCGTGAACGAACGGCGGAAGTCGCCGATGCCGTACTCGCTGTAGAGAAACCGCTCCGAGTGCTCCCGCGGGGCGACCTTGCCCACGATGGTCAGTTCACGTTGATCCACGTGAATCTCCAGTTGATCGGGCGCGACACCCGGCAGATCGCCGAACATCGTGAACTCGCTCGACGTTTCCGCGATGTCGAACCGAGGCGCGTACATCGTCGGTGTCGACGACCGCGCGGCCTTCCCGGATTCGTCGATTTCGCCACTTCGTTTCGCCGACCGGGTCCGATTGCCTGTTTCCGATTGGCTGATCATGGTCATCCTCCGTTTCTTTTCCGGAATCTCGACGTTCTTTGCCGTCTTCCCATCACGATCGTTGAATGCGTTCCTCACCGTTCCTCAACCGTCATCCGTCATGCCTTGCCTTCAGCCCGCCTTCACCTCGATGCGGCGAGGCCGGATTTCGGCTCGCTTGGGGAGGACGATTTGAAGGATACCCAGCTTCAATTCGGCGGAGACCGCATCGGGATCCACGTCGTACGGGAGGCTCACGACCCGAGCGAACTCGCCGAACCCGCGTTCCCGCCGATACCAGGCGCCTTCCTCCACGTCCGGCGCCTTGCGGGTTCCCCGGATGCTGAGCTGATTGTCGCGCGTGACATGGATCTCGATGTCGGCCAACTCCAAACCGGGCAGTTCGCCTTCGACGAACAGGGCGTTCTCGTCGTCCCATACGTTGAGGGCCGGAAAGGAACCCCGGCCGCGCGGCCGAGTCGTCGCGGCGCCCTGGCCATGGAAAAGAGCTCCCATTTCGGCCTGCAGCCGATCGATCTCCCGCGTCATCTCCGCGAACGGTTGCCATCGTTTCGCCAACATGTCGCACATCTCCTTCTCGTTTTCACGAAAACCACGATTTCGTTACCTGACGCTTTCCCGTCACTCCGTTGATGCACCTTGGCTCGCGGCATTCCGCGGGTTGCCGGCGCCGCGCCTGTGCCATGAACGAAATGCAACTCGCGTGCCGGACGGCGCGCGGCGGGAAACCGAGCGACGATGAGCCCAATCCGAACGGCTTGTCAAGTCGCAGGGCGTCTTTTCAGCCGTTCGCGGCATCATTGTGCACCGTCCCCAAGTCTGGCCGATTGGCCATTCACGAACGGACGATGACGAAAAAGCCTGTCAAATTGGCCGCTTGTTTCGACCGATTCGACGTGCTATTCGTGATCGATTCCCGCGTCAATCGCGCGTTGCATCGTCGAAGGCGCGGACCGGAGTCTGTACTTCATCCTTTTCGAAACGGGCGTGGAATGAGCTCAGCGAAACGGACCGTGCTCCGGCTCGAGATCGACCCGATCATCGAGGCGGCCGAGGCGATCGCGGTACGCGTCCAACGCGAACTTCCGACGCACAACGGGTTGGGGCGCGCCGCGAGCGGCGTGGCGGCGGCCGCGCGGGACGCGAAGCGGATCGCGAGGAACCTCCATCGCCCATGGGGGCTCCACCGATTGCCCCTCGCATTCCTGATCGTCGCACTCGCGTTGATCGCGGCGTGGGTCTATTGGCATTTCGTTCATGTCGCCACGCTCCGCATCGCGATGCCAAGCCGGGACGCGACGTATCTCCGCGAACATGCGGGGCGAGGCGGGCGGATCCGCGTTCGTGAAATTAGGACCGAAGGCTCGCGCGAAAATCTCGCGATGGTCGAGGCGGGCACGGCCGACGTCGCGTTCGTCCAGGGCGGACTCGAAATCCCCACCGACTTGCCGCGAGTCGAAATCCCCAGCCAAGAGACTCTCTTGCTCTTCGTCCGCGAATCGATCGGCCATCCGCGCGAAATCAAGAGAATGCTCACGTCCGTGGCGGGACAGGGAAGCCACACGGTCGCCGTCGCGCTCGAAGCGATCTGGGCGCCTGAACGGCCGATCGAATTCGTGCACGATTGGAAGTCGTTGACGGACGACCCCTCCTACACGATTCCAGCCGATATCGACGGCGTGTTCGTCGTCAAGGACCTTGGTACGTCGAAGGTCGAACAGGCGGCCCGTAAACTCGCGCAAGCGGGCTTTCGGTTGATCGAACCCGAGATCGGCGGACGCCGTCTGACGCTCGACTACCTTCGCGCCGTTGCGCTCGAACCCGGCTTCGTCGCCGTGACACCGCGCATTCCGGCGGAACCCCTATCGACGTTTTCGGTCGCTACCTATCTCGTCGCGCGGCGCGACTTGACTCCCCGCCTCCTCGCCGCGGCCGCGCATCTGATCGACGCCGATTCCGTTCCGCTGACGGCGCGGGGATTCGAACCGACACTTGCCGAAACGGTCGACCTCGTGCAGGGTGTCGAGGCGTTCCTCGGGATCATCGTGTACGTCGGCGTCGCCGTGCTCACGCTGCTCGGCCTCGAAGTCGCAACCTATCGCAAGCGGTTCAACGAACTCGATACGTTGATCAGCCTCATCTCGATGCATCAAAGCAATAAGGACGCGCTCGGCATGACCGACTCGGTCCGGCGCGAGGAGAACCTTCGGTATCTTGGAATCTGCAGCGATCTGCTGGGACTCGTCAGCGTCATCGCGGGATACTATTCCCAGGAGAACGGGTCGCTGCTGTACAACAAACTGCTCGAGATCATCCATCACCGCAGCAGTGGATTGAAACTGAACATCCAGATCAAGATCCTGCATGTCTCCGTCCCAATCGCCGAACGTCCCGCCGATTCAAGCGTCAACGAGCCCCAGGCGGCCTTCCTCGGGAATTCGGAAGGCGCGCCGAGCGATCGAGCTTCCGTTCGACCGCGCCGGGCGATCGAGGACGATCGCCCTACGTAAGACGCCGTCCCGGTCAATCGACGGCGCCGGGCGATCGAGGACGATCGCCCTACGTGGAACACCGTACCCGTCGTTCGGGCTCGACGAAGGGTGGCCCACTCGACTAGAATGGACCGTGCCCGCCACGTGCCCGGGTGGTGACACGCAAGGAAGTGTGCGGCCCTGGGCTCCCGCCTGACGTGCGTAGGATTCGAGGAGTCCGATGACGACGATTGTTCGCGAATCCACTCCGAAGAAAGTCGTTCGGCCGTCGCCCGCCCACCGCGCCGCGCCACCCGTCGCTCGACGCGGGAACGGCCGCGTGTGGGCGCTCGCGTTGCTCGTCGCGGCGGCGCCCGCCGCCTGGTTCAGCCGAACGTGGTGGATGCCCCGCTGGGATTCGCCCGTCGACCACTTGATCTTCGCGGACGTCTCGCCCGGCGAGCTGTCGATCGTCGTCACCGAGCGGGGCAGCCTGGAAAGCCAACACGTCACCAAGGTCCTTTGCGAGGTGGACGACATCCCCGGCGACAGCATCAACGGCACGCCGATCGTCTGGATCGTTCCGAACGGATCGAGTGTCGCCAAGGGGGATCTGCTCGTCGAATTGGACCCGTCCTCTCACCGCGAACGGCTCGATCTCCAGGTGCTCGCGACGGAGAAAGCCAAGTCGGAACAGATCCAGGCCGAAGCCCGTCATCAAAACCAGATCACGCAGAACGAAACCCTGTATGCCGAAACCAATCTGAAGGTCGAACTCGCCAAACTCGAACTCGAGATGTTCAAGGACGACGAGAACGGCACCCATCAGCTCGAAGTCGAGGAAATCAAGCGGTCGATCGACGACGTCAATAACGAGATCCTCGCGGCCCAGGCCAACCTCGAACTGAAGAAAAACGACAAGCTCGGCATCGAAACGCTCTTCAAGCTCGGTTACTCGGGAAAGAACGAGCGGGACCGAAGTCGGCTCGAATACCTGCAGGCCGAAAGCCAATACGCGGCGAAGATGAACCGGCTCAAGACGCAAATGGCGACCCTCACCAAGAAGGAGACGTACGAGCGGCAAATGCAGTTGATGCAGCTCGACGGCAAACTCCGGACGGCCGAACGCGGCCTTGCCCAGGTGCAACTCGACAACGAGGCCAAACTCGCGCAGGCCAGGGCGGCCATGGAAGCGGCCAACGAATCGCTGAAGAAGGAAGAGGAACGCCTGCAGCGCTACCGGGAACAGGTCGAGAAATGCCATATCACGGCCCCGTCCGAAGGGATGGTCGCCTACGTCGCCGAGGACCGCTGGTCATCGGACGAGATCCGCGAAGGCGCTCCCGTGCGACCGCGGCAGACGATCCTCACGCTGCCCGATCTGCGCAAGATGCAGGTCAAGACGTCCGTTCACGAATCGGTCCTCGACGAGATCCGCTCGGGGCTCCCGGCGCGCGTGCGCGTCGAGGCGTTTCCCGACCGGATCCACCGCGGCCTCGTCCAAACCGTCGCCGTCCTTCCCGATCAGGGCGGCTGGATGAGCTCGGATACGAAGGTCTATCAGACGATCGTGACCATCGAAGAAGAAGTCGAGCAGATCAAGCCGGGAATGAACGCCATCGTCGAAATCGATGTCGCGAAAGTCTGCGATGTGCTCACGGTCCCCGTCCAGGCGGTCATGCAAATCGACGATTCGACCTGGTGCTACATCCGGTCGAACAACGGCGTCGACAAGCGACACGTGGAATTGGGCCGGACGAATGACAAGTTCGTTGAGATTCGTTCGGGCCTCCAGGCGGGCGACGAGGTCGTGCTCAACCCGATGGCAATCCTCGAAGGCGAGTCGGATTCGAGTCCGGACGGCGCGGGTGAACGCGGCGCGGGTGATGCGAAGGCCGACAAGGCGGGCGGGTCGCGTTCGGCGAGCGGGTCGGAAGCGCGGCGAGGGCGTGAATCGGACGCCGCGGCTCGTCCCCCGGCGAAAGGCTAGACCGGCCGCTCGGCGCGTCCCATGTGGCTCACGACGATCCAACTCAGTATCCGCAATCTGCTGCTGCACAAGCTCCGCAGTTTTCTCACGATGCTCGGCACCATCCTCGGTGTCGCCTCGGTGATCGCCATGCTCGCGATCGGCGAGGGATCCAAGCGGGAAGCCCTCGAACAGATCCGTCGGCTTGGCGCTTCCAACGTCATCATTCGCAGCGTGAAACCCGACACGTCGGGCAAGAAAGGCGGAGGAAGTTCGACGACCCAACAGCAGACGTCGCACGTCTTGGAATACGGCTTGCGCTACAAGGATCTCGATATCCTGACAAGCACGCTGCCGACGGCGGAACGCGCGGTGCCCATCGCGCTGATCCGCGCCAACGCCCAGTGCGGCAAGCGACGGCTCGCCAACGCGCGAATCCTCGGCACAACCCCCGAGTACCTTCACATCAAGAACATCGCGGTCCACCGGGGCCGGTTTCTCGAATATCCCGATCTGCATAGGACGGCGAATGTGGTCGTTCTCGCCGCCGGCGCCGCGCGCCGGCTCTTTGGTTTCGAGGATCCGCTTGGCCGGGCTCTGCTGCTCGGGGCCGGCGCCTACCGCGTCGTCGGCGTCTTGTCTCCCCAAGACAGCGGAACGGCCGTCGCCGGATCGCTCGAATCGCAGGATCTCAACGAGGACCTCTATATCCCCCTCGCGTCGGCCCGCAGCCGATTCGGCGAACTTCAAGTGATCGCCCAGACCGGGAGCTTGGAATTCGAACGGACCCAGCTCAGCGAAATCACGCTCACCGTGCGCCACGAAAGCCAGGTCAGCCAGACCGCGGCCATGGCCCGGCAACTGCTCGAACCGCACCATCCCAAGGAGGATTTTGAAATCCAGGTTCCCCTCGAATTGCTCCGCCAGGCGCAGCGCGAGAAACGGGTCTGGGATCTCGTGCTCGGCTCGATCGCGGGCATCTCGCTGCTCGTGGGCGGCATCGGCATCATGAACATCATGCTCGCCACCGTGACCGAACGCACGCGCGAAATCGGCATCCGACGAGCGCTCGGCGCACGCCGCGTCCACATCACGATGCAGTTCGTTGTGGAAAGCACCGTGCTCGCGGCGAGCGGCGGTTTGCTCGGCATCGGACTTGGGATCGCCATCCCGCTCGTCGTCAGCTCGGCGTCCCAGATCGAAGCGGTCGTCCGCGGCTGGACCGTCGCGCTCGCGTTTGGAATCTCCGTCGCTATCGGCGTCGTCTTCGGCGTCTATCCCGCCCGACGGGCCGCGCTCAAGGACCCCATCGAGGCCCTTCGGCACGAGTAGGCCGCATTGTCCCGCATTTGACTTTAGCGGTCGCGCAGCGCGTATCGATAATATCGACGGTACCGCGCCGAATCGCTCGGAATGCGCATTCGTCGAGGCTCGGCGCGATCAAGAAACGGCACACTGGCGGAACTGGGGCGAAGCGGCGATGCGGGCGAAATGGGCGATGGTCGCGGGCGGGATCGCGGTGCTGGCCGCGTGCTCGCGATCGCATTACCGCATGCGGGCCGACCGTGAGGCCTACACAACGCTCAACGAGAAGACGTGCGAAGCGCCGTGGCAACTGCCGACCGACTATTCGATCCTGCCCGACGAGCAGTCCCGGTTCCATGACCCGACGCATCCGGATGATCCGATGCTGCCGATTCCCGCTCCGCGACTCTACGCCTACGCGATTCCCGACGGGATGTCGGCGCCGACGGTGATCGGGCAAGACGCCTCGCACGGAGATGTCCGCTCGGCTCGGCGAGGCGGCGGGGGTCCGGCGGACGCGGGGGGCGCGGGCGCGCCGGTGCCGTCGGCTCGCGGCGCCGACGATTCGGCGACGCGCGTACCGCCGCTCCCCGCCGAGACCTGGGACAACCTGCCGGGCGCGTGCCTGCGCCGCATGTTCGAATTCGCGTCGGTGCGCACGGAACGCGAACGGTCGCAGGGCGCGGGCGCTGGAGCGGAACGGCGCGACGATGCGCCGCGACTGACGTTCGAGAACATCGTCGAACTGGCTCGGATCAACAACCGCGACTACCAGACCCAAAAGGAGAACCTGTACCGCGCGGCCTTGCGTCTCACGCTCGCACGGTTCGACTACGCGACCAAGTTCTCGTCGACCGGTCATCGGACGACGACCGACTATCGGCACAATCGGGATGGGGGCGTCACGGTCAACGACCTGCTCGTGCCATCCCAATTCGCGGGCGATCGGATGTTGGCGACCGGCGGGAATCTGCTCGCCCGATTCGCGAACGATGTGGTCCTCACCTTCAACGGCGCGAGCGGATTCGCCACCGACGTCGGCTCCGAGATCCTGCTCGACCTCTCGCAGGCGCTGATCCAGCGCGACGTCCGGTTCGAGTCCTTGACGCAAACGGAGCGGGATCTGGTCTACGCGGCCCGCGACTTCGCGCGTTTCCGCAAGAGCCTGTTCCGCAATCTGGCATCGCAGTACTACAACCTTCTGCTGAGTTTCCGCGCGGTGGAAATCGGTTCGCAAGACTACTTCAGCACAACGCGGGCGTTCCTTCAGGGAGAGGCCGAGTTCCAAGCGGCCCGCCTGCCCCGCGTGCAGGTCGACCAGCTCGAACAGAACTCGCTGAGCAGCCGAAGCCGGCTGATCGGAACGTGCAACGCGCTCGAAAACGATCTGGACAACGTCAAGATCCTGATCGGTCTTCCGACCGAAACCCCAATCAACCTGGACCTCAAGGAACTCGAACGGTTGACGCTCACCGACGAGGGCGCCGTATTGGGCGAGCGGGTTCGCCGAGCGCGCCGCGCGCTGGCGTCGGAACGCGGTCAGGCCGAACCGGACGACGGCGTGCTCATCAACAACGGACTCGGGCTCGCCGAACGCATGGCGGATTACGCGAGCCTGCAGGGCCGGTTGGGCCATGCCCGATGGGATCCCGCGGATCTCGACCGCGACTTGGGCCGGCTCCGCGTCACCGAGTATCGCCTATTGGTCGAATACAATCGAGTCGCCCTCGAACAAGCCCGCCTATCGCAGCCGCCCGCTCCGCCATTGCGGGTTTTCCAACGGACGATCGACTTGATGGAGGCGATGCGGGGCCTGGCCCGCCGACAGCTCGCCTTGCTGACCGAGCGGGCCGACCGGCCTGGTCCGGTGGCGGCGGCTCGCGAGCGGCTCGCGGCGTTCGACGTCCGCGACGATCAACTCCGCGCCGATTTGGAAAAGGCGGTCTCCGAGTCGCGCATCGAGCGGATACCCGATCTGGTCGACGAGGGCCGTCGACTGCTGGCCGACGTCGACGGGTTCCTGGCGACGGTGGACGGGCTGTACGAACCCGCCTCGCCGACGCCGGACGAACGGCGCGCGGCGACGGCGCGGATCCTCGATCGGCTGATCGAGGTCAGCGGCGAGATGCTCGCCGAACGGGCCGGCGGGCTCGCCGCCGTCGACATCGGAATGGACGACGCCATGCTCACCGCCCTCGCGCTGCGCTACGACTTGATGAGCGAGCGAGGCCGGCTCGCCGATACCTGGCGGCGGATCAAGCTCGCGGGGGACGACCTGCGGTCGATCTTGAATCTCCGGGCGACGCAGTCGATCCGCACGCGGGCCGACGTCGATCGCGTCTTCGATTTCACGTGGGACGAAAGCAGCACGCGCGCGTCGCTCACATTCGACTCGCCGCTCAACCGCAAGTCCCAACGCAACCAGTACCGCGGCGCGTTGATCGACTACCAGCGCTCGCTGCGCGGCGTCATGGCGTTCGAGGACGCGATCAAGCTCCAGATCCGCGATGACTTGCGTCAGCTCGACCTGAACCGCGAACAATACCGGATCGCCGTCGCGAGCGCCGCGCTGGCATTCGAACGGGTGACGAGCACCCGACTGCAACTCGCGCTCAATATCCAAAACGTCGCGGCCCGCGACTTCCTCGAAGCCCAGCAGGCGTATACGGCCTCGTTGAGTTCGGTCGCCGGCGTCCATATCCGATTCCTGCTCGGTCGCATCCAGCTCTTCCTCGATACCGAACTGATGCAATTGGACGACATGGGTTTCTGGCTACCCCTTCACGATGAAGGGTTCCAGCCCGAGCCGACATTCGCGCCGGCGTCCGAATCGGGCCGACCGTACGGCGACTTGCCGCCGGGCGTCTGGTACTCGCGGGACGTGCTGCGCATGCTCGATGTGCCCGACGGCGAAGCGACGATCGAAATGCGTCCCGAGTCGTCACCCGCGGAAGAAGTCGATCGAGGCGTTCCCGAGCTCGCCGTACCGCCTCCTTGACCCGGTTTCCCGTCCGCCGATGCCCGCAAAGAGGGCTGATCTCGGATCAGGCGACGCGGATCGGGATGGACGCCGCCGAAACTCCGGTACCTGCGGAAGACGTGCCGCATGTCTCGCACCGATGCGGTGAAGCGGGTGAAGCAGATCGCTCGGGATTTGGGTCTGTGATCGTAGATGCGACGATGTCGAGTTGGCGATGCACCTTTGATACACCCTATGTGGCTGGCGAGTCGCTCAAACACGGGCTGCCCCATGAAGACACCGTGGCCGTGGTATTTCGACCGCATTTTTTGGCCGAAGGCCATATTTACCCAGGCGACAGGGCATGATGAATATGGCCTTCGGCCAAAGAGCCGGATGTTTTCTTCCTGGGGCGTTGCCCCAGGCTACGGTGAATATGGCCTTCGGCCAGAATCTCGGGACTCAATTCGGAAGACCTCAGACCGCCGGCGTCGAAGGATGCGATAGCGGGACGACCTCACCAACGGTGGCCCGATTCGCCAACAAGTCCGACTTGCCAACCAAGTCGCCACGCGGCTGGTCTGCTGTCCGCACGAACGATCAGCCGTACCCCGGCGGCGGCCAAGAACCACTGATTTCAGAATCCGCCCGATCCGCCGCTCGGGTTGACCTCATTGTTCGGCGATTGGAACTCGAGTCGTCGTGCTCGTGCTCGTGCTCGTGCTCGTGCTCGTGCTCGTGCTCGTGCTCGTGCTCGTGCGCGTGCTCGTGCTCGTGCTCGTGCTCGTGCTCGTGCTCGAATGCAGCGTC
>VGZC01000021.1 GCA_016872725.1 Planctomycetota bacterium | reverse complement strand
CTCGGAGAGGCGAGCGACTTTGGGAAAGGTTTTGGAAGGGGTACTCGCCTCGGAGAGGCGAGCGACTTTGGGAAAGGTTTTGGAAGGGGTACTCGCCTCGGAGAGGCGAGCGACTTTGGGAAAGGTTTTGGAAGGGGTACTCGCCTCGGAGAGGCGAGCGACTTTGGGAAAGGTTGAGGATCCGCTCGAGGGCGGAACGGGTGGTCGGAGGGTGGGGATGGAGGATCGGATTCGGATTGGGATCATCGGTGCGGGCGCGGTGAGCGACTATCATCACGTGCCGGCCATTCGGATGGACGGGCGGGCCGAGTTGGCTGCGGTGTGCGACGCCGACGAAAGGCTCGTCGCGAAGCGGAAGGCCGATTGGAATTGCCCGAAAGGAACGACTCGGTTTGAGACGCTGTGCTCGGATCCCGACGTGGACGCCGTGATCATCGCGACGCCGAACCACACGCATCGTCCGATCGCGCTGGCCGCCATCGCGCAAGGCAAGCATGTCCTGTGTGAAAAACCGCTCGGCTTGAACGCGGGCGAAGTCCGCGACATGCTCGGCGCGGCGCGCGCGGCGGGTGTCGTGCACATGACGGCGTTCACCTACCGGTTCGCTCCGGCGATGCGGTACGTGCGGCATCTGGCCCATTCGGGCGAGCTCGGTGCGCCGCGTCATTTCCGCAGCCAGCGGTTCCTCGATTGGCCGGAGACGAGCTGGGGATGGAGGCAGTATCGCGCGACGGCGGGGGCGGGCGACCTGTTCGACATGACGATCCACCGCATCGACTTCGCGATCGATCTGCTCGGACCCCTCGATCAGGTTTGCGGCGCGGTGAAGCGGTTCGCGCCGCGCGATCGAGCGCCCGACGGCGATGCGTGTCCGCCGAGCGACGTCGATGATTGGTCGACGTTGATCGGCGAATTCCGATCGGGAGCCACGGGCGTGTGGGAAGGAACGACGCTCGCCAAGGGATATGGACTCGACGGCTTCGGCCACGAGTGGGCCGAGATCAACGGATCGGACCAATCGGCCGTATACCGCCTGCATCGTCCGAATGAGATCCTGTTGGGGCGAAGCGGCAAGGACTTGGCACCGGTCGACGTGCCGTCCGAATTCCTGAAGCCGGCGGGAAGTCCGCGCGATCCGTCGCAGGGCAAGCCGGCGACCGTATTTCGGTACGACCTCGTTTGGGAGTTCGTTGCGGCGATCGTCGAGGGCCGGGACGCGGTTCCGAGTTTCGCGGACGGGCTGCGCGCGCAGGCCGTGGCCGACGCGGTGCTCGAATCGTATGCGCGGCGGGCGTGGGTCTCGGTCCGGGACGAACCGGCATAGACGTCAGGGTTTTCGCAGGTCGAACGACCGGAGAGGACGGCCGGCGGCGACGGTCGGTTTCCCCCGCATCGGACGCGATTTCGCTGGGACCGCGCGCCGTGCCGGATATATTGAGGAAGGTGGCATCCGAACGCGGCGCCCGCTCATCGGCGGATCGCCGGCATTGAGGGAATCGAATCATGGCGTCGACGACGACCGACCCGCGGACCGATCGCATGCAGGATGAACCGCCAAGCGGCCGGCAGCCGCGCGAGGCCGGAACACTCGGCGCCGCGGCGCGCAGCGAACGGCAGCCCCTCGCCCGGCTCGGGTCGCTCACCGGCGTGCGTATCCTGGGGACGGGATGCTACGTGCCCGATCGGATCGTGCGGAACGAGGACCTGCGGGAGCTCGGCTACGACGCCGATTGGATCGTGCAGCGCACGGGTATCCTCGAACGGCGCCGCGCGGCGCCGGAGCAGGCGACGAGCGACCTGGCGGTCGAGGCTTCCCGCCAGTGCCTCGAACAGGCGGGCCTTCATCCGGATGAATTGGATCTGATCCTTTTGGCCACAATGACGCCCGACATGCCGGCGCCCTCGACCGCGTGCGCCCTCCAGCATCGGCTCGGCGCGACCGCGCCTGCGATCGACATCAATGCGGCGTGCGCGGGTTTCATCTACGCGCTCGTGACGGGCATGCAGTTCGTCAAGACCGGCTGTTGCCGCCATGTCCTGGTGGTCGGGTCCGACGTCATGACGCGGATCGTCGATCCCGAGGACCGCAAGACGTTCCCGCTCTTCGGCGATGGAGCGGGAGCGGTCGTTCTGGGTCGGGGATCGCGGGAACAAGGGTTCCTTTCGTTCACGCTCGGCGCCGATGGATCGGGCAACGACTTCCTTTGCATGCCGACGGGCGGTTCGCGGGAGCCGATCACGCACGCGGCGCTGGACGCGAGGAGACAATACGTCCAGATGGACGGGCGGTCGGTGTTCAAGTGGGCCGTTCGGACCGTGCAGGAGTCGATCCGCGACGTGCTCGAACGGGCGTCGACCACGGTCGACCAGATCGACCTGTTCGTCCTGCATCAGGCGAACATCCGGATCATCGACGCGCTCGTCGCCGACTTGGCCATCCCCCGCGACCGTGTGCTTGTGAACCTCGACCGCTACGGCAACACGTCGGCGGCGAGCATTCCGCTCGTGCTCGGTGAAGGCCAACGCGCGGGACGGATCGGGCGCGGCGGCCGGATTCTCGTCGCGGGATTCGGAGCGGGACTCGCCTGGGGCGCCGGCGTGCTCGAATGGTAGCGGCGAGCCGCGTGGCGCGACCTCGCGATGGATGGCCGATTCCGGCATGACGCGGACGGGCGGTCGAAGTCGCCGCGTTGGAGCGATAACCGAGGAGTGCACATCCGATGCGCGGCAAGGCTGAACGGATTCCCGAGCGGTCGCGGGTCCCCGCCGAGGAGACGTGGGACCTCGCGAGTCTCTTCGCCGACGACGCGCAGTGGGAGACGGCGTTCCGGAAATACGAACGGCGGATCGAATCGTACAAGAAATTCCGAGGCCGGCTCGGCGAAAACGCGGGAATGCTCGCCGCCTGCCTGCGTTTCGACGCGGACATCGACCGCGCGGCCGAACGCTTGGCGGCGTACGCCTACTTGAAGGCGGCGGAGGACCAGGCGAACAGCGCCTATCAGCGCATGCTCGGCCGGTTCCAGACGGCGGCGACGAACGCCGGACGGCTTGCCAGCTTCATCCGTCCCGAGCTGCTCGCCATTCCGTCGGACACCATGCAGGCGTATCTGGCGTCGAGCGAGCTCAAGGCGTTCCGCATTCTGCTCGAACGGCTCTTGCGTTACGCGCCGCACACGCTGAGCGACGCCGAGGAAAGACTGCTCGCCATGCAGGCCGACATGGCGTCGGCGGTCGGCCGATCCTTCCGCCAATTGCACGACGCCGACATGAAGTTCGGGACGATCGCGGACGAATCGGGACGCAAGATCGAGCTGACGAACGAGTCGTTCGCGAGGCTGCTGCAATCGCCGCGGAGGGACGTGAGGCGCAAGGCGTTCCATCAGTATTACGACCGGTTCCTCGCGCACGAACATGTGCTCGCATCGCTCCTCCACGGCTCCGTGCAGGCGGACGCGTACTACGCGAAGGCGCGGGGGTACGCCGGCGCGCTCGACCAGGCGCTCTTCGCCGACAACGTGCCGCGCGCCGTGTACGACGGGCTGATCGAGGCTGTCCATTCGCGTCTTCCGGCCCTGCATCGCTACTACGAACTCCGCCGCCGCAAGATGCGGCTCGCCAAGATCCACCACTACGACACGTATGTTCCCATTCTCAGCGAACTCAAGGCGCGGCGATCGTGGGACGAAGCCGTGGAGTCGGTCCTCGACGCGACCCGGCCGCTCGGCGATGAATACGTCCGAGTCCTCGGAGGGGGGCTCCGCGCGCGATGGTGCGATCGCTATCCGAACCGAGGCAAGCAGAGCGGCGCCTTCAGCTACGGCACTTACGACGGCGATCCGTATATCCTGATGAACTATAAGCCGGACGTGTTCGACGATGTCTTCACGCTCGCCCACGAAGCCGGCCATTCGATGCACTCGTATTTCTCGGCGCGGCACCAGCCGTTCCCGTATTACGGTTACACCATCTTCGTCGCGGAGGTGGCGAGCACGTTCAACGAGCAACTGCTCTCCGCGCACCTCCGATCCCAGGCGGGCGACGAGCGCGAGCGGGCCTATTTGCTCAACCGGGAAATCGACGATATCCGCAAGACCCTGTTCCGTCAGACGATGTTCGCCGAGTTCGAGAGGGTCATCCACGCCATGGTCGAGTCGGGCGAACCGCTCACGATCGATGCGTTGACCGCGACGTACCGCGGCCTGCTCGAACGGTATTTCGGACCCGGGTTCACGCTCGACGACGCCCTATCCCGCGAGTGCCTGAGGATCCCCCATTTCTATCGGGCGTTCTACGTGTACAAGTACGCGACGGGCATGTCGGCCGCAATCGCCCTCGCGCAGCGCGTTCGGGAGGGTGGGCCGGCCGAGCGGCGCGCGTATCTCGGGTTCCTGAAAGGCGGATGCTCCAAGTACCCGCTCGACCTCCTGCGCGACGCGGGAGTCGACATGAGCCGCCGCGAGCCGATCCTCGCGGCGCTCGACCATTTCGCCCGCCTGGTCGATGAACTCGACGGCCTGATTTAGAAGGATTCGGCCGTGCCGCTGAAACGATCCGAGGAGATGGTCGAAGGCCGCAAGAAAGCGGGCGGAAACGTCCAGTTCACGATCTACCCCGAGGCCGGTCACAACACGTGGACCGAAACCTACGCGAACGGCGAACTCTACGAATGGCTATTGCGCCAAAAACGATAGGCCCGTAGCCACCTTCGCCCGTAGCCACCGTCGCCAGACGGTGGCCGAAGCGCGCACGATTCATCCACGCTCTGGCGAGCGTGGCTACGGCGATTCATCCACGCTCTGGCGAGCGTGGCTACGGCGATTCATCCACGCTCTGGCGAGCGTGGCTACGGATGAGCGTGGGTACGGCGTCAATCGCCGCGGCGCAGGGTCGTGATCCAGAGGAACGCCGTGCCCGCCTCGTCGACCCGGATCTCGGCGCGCAGTTTCGCTTGCCCGAGCGCGCGGTCGAGGATGCGTTTGTAGTAGGTCCTTTCCGATGGGATGCGGACCCGCGCCGCGTCGAGCTCGATTCCCTCGCGCGCGAGGCTGTTGTGGTCGATGACCAGGGGGAGGCCGAGACGCGGTTGGATCGCGGCGAGCGTTTCGGCGAGCGGCGTATCGTTGATCTCGACTTGCAAGTAGGTGAATAGGGAAGGCGCGACCGCGCGGGGCGACGATTCGGGCGCGTAGCCGACGGGCCAGTATTCGGTCGCGCGGTCGGCCCGCGTGACGCGGATCGCCGTCTCGCCGCCTCGCCGTTCGATCGTCGCGACCAGGCCCGCGTTACGGAGGGCGGCGGCGAGCGCCGTTCCGCAACTGAGCTTCTCGAATTCATCCGGGACGCGGGCGCGGCGCACGTCGTCCCGGACTCCGTCATCGATCGACACCGACGAACCCGACCGCTCGCCGATGCGCCGCACGAACAGGTCGAGCGCCGTTTCCTTCGTCGGCCCGCCGACCGCGGGACGGAGCCGATCGTGGAGCGCGGTGAGCTGATCGGCCGTCATGCCGAACGGACCGCGCGGCGCGGTCAGTCCGTCGGCGCCTTCGGCGCGGAGCCGGTCAAGCCATTTTGCGATCGCGGCCCGATCGCTCAACCCGAACGTCGCGCCTTTCAACCGGAGCTGATTCGTCGAAGTCAGGATGCCGACGACCTCGAACGACGAGCCCGCGGCGCGGACTTCCGGTCGATCACCCGATTGAATGGCTCGGACGCGGATCGAAACGTCGGGCAGCGCCTGGAGCGTTTCGATCCAGCGCCGTTCGCCGCCCAGCGGGAAGCCGGGCTCGGTGGCCAGTTCCACGGCGACCGGCGGCGCGGCGAACCCGCGCACGGCGAACAGGGCGATCAGGCAACCGACCCGTGCGAACGAGACGGACATTCGCCCGCTGAACGCGACGGCGCGGACGCGGGTTCCAAACATCGACAACGGGGCACTCCTCGTGAGGGACGGGCCGCGGGCGGGGCACGTGGGAAGAGGGCAACCGTATCCAGTATAGTCCACCGTCCGATGGAAAACGTCCTTACTGGCGGACTCGGGCGTGGCCGGGGACCCGGCGGGTGCGATCCGACGGGACGCTCTGTTTTGCCCGACCGTCATCTTCCGGCGGACCCCGAGTCGGAAACGACCGGCCACCGATCGACGCCCGTTGCATCCCGGTCCCCGCACGCTCAGAATAGCGAACAACCAAGAAAATCCAAAATGGAAGCTCGGCGCCTTCGTGTCTCGTTCGGGACGCGGCGTGGGCATCCGCCTCCAAGGAGCGACTCATGGGACGACCGGTAACCTTGTTCACGGGCCAGTGGGCCGACCTGCCGCTCGAGGAAATGGCACGCAAGACGAAGGAGTTTGGTTACGACGGCATCGAGCTGGCGTGTTGGGGCGACCATTTTGAGGTGGACAAGGCCCTGTCGGACGACGCGTATTGCGCCCGCAAGCGGGACACGCTCGAACGGTTCGATCTGCAGTGCCACGCGATCAGCGCGCACCTCGTCGGCCAGGCCGTATGCGACCTCGTCGACGAACGGCACAAGATGATCGTGCCTCCGTACGTTTGGGGCGACGGTTCGCCCGACGGCGTGAACCGGCGGGCCGCCGACGAACTCAAGAATTCGGCCCGCGCGGCGCAGCGTTTCGGCGTGGGCGTCGTCAACGGGTTCACGGGCTCGAGCATCTGGCACTTGCTCTATTCGTTTCCACCCGTGTCCGCGAAGAGGATCGACGCGGGATTCGCCCTGTTCGCCGAGCGGTTCAACCCGATCCTCGACGTGTTCGGCGAATGCGGCGTACGATTCGCGCTGGAGGTCCATCCGACCGAGATCGCGTTCGACATCCACACGGCCCAGCGGGCGCTCGAGGCGATCGATCACCGCGAGGAGTTCGGGTTCAATTTCGATCCGAGCCACCTGCACTGGCAGGGCGTGGATCCGGTCGAGTTCATCCGGGCGTTTCCCGATCGGATCTACCACGTCCATGTGAAGGACGCGATCACGACGTTGAACGGGCGATCGGGCATCCTCGCGAGCCATCTCAACTTCGGCGATCCTCGGCGCGGCTGGGATTTTCGAAGCCCCGGGCGCGGCGGAATCAACTTCGAGGAGATCGTCCGGGCCCTCAATCAGGTCGGCTACAAGGGGCCGCTCTCGATCGAGTGGGAGGATTCGGGCATGGACCGGGAATTCGGAGCGCGTGAGGCGTGCGAGTTCACGCGACGGCTCGACTTCTCGGCGAGCGGCCGGGCGTTCGACGCCGCCTTCGAGGAGTGAAGGCGGGGCGGCATCGATGGAAGGCGGAACGGTCGAATCGGCGCGTCGACGATTCGGCCGCACGGAAACCGGACATGCGGATCGTCGTTCTCGCCGTTCTCACCCTGTTCCTGTCGGGAACGGCCTCGCGAGGCCGGGAGAATACCGACGAACCGGACCGCGGCGCGGCCGATGCGGCGTTTCGATCGAGCCTCGAAGAACTCGCCGCGCGGTGCGATGCGCAGGGCCTCGAACGGGAAGCCGCGCTGACGCGCGGTTGGTGGATCCGCCGCGATCCCGACCGCCAATACGCCTTCCTGCCTCCGCCGTCCGCACCGCAATCGCCGATCGAGGGCGGAGGGGAGGCGAGCGGCCGATGGTGGGCGGACTTCCGCGCGGCGCGCGACGCGCAGGCCGAGCGATTGCTCGAACTCGCCAAAAAAACGGCGCCCCTCGATCCCGCGCTCGCCTACCAGTGGCTCCATGAGGCGCTCCACGAGAATCCCGATCTGACGGTGGCCCGCGAAGCGCTCGGGTATCGCCGATCGGGCGACGCGTGGTCGTACGCGGGCGATCACGTCGCGGGAAGCCTGGGCAAGACGAACCTGCCCGATCTCGGGTTGACCGCCCGCCGTTATTTTCGAATTGAATCGCCGAATTTCCGGATCCATACCGATGCGGACGAGCCGACCGGATTGCGGCTCGCCGCCGACCTCGAACGGTTCCACACCGTGTGGCGGCAGACGTTCTTCGCGTATTGGGGAGACGGCCCGCGGCTCATCCGGCAGCTCGAAAAGGGCGCTCCTGACGCGCGGCCGCGTTCCGACAAACATCGGGTCGTCTGGTACCGCGATCGGGATACGTACAACCAGACGCTGCGCCGCGATGAGCCGCGCATCGAGAAGACGCTCGGGATCTATCTCGAGAAGCGGCGCACCGCGTTCCTGTTCGGCGATCCCGAGGAACTGGGTCCGAACTGGCGGCACGAGGTCACGCACCAACTGTTCGCCGAAACGGGAAGGACGGTGACCGAAGTGGGGGCGGCTGGCAATGTGTGGGTTGTCGAAGGCGTCGCGCTGCACATGGAATCGCTGCGCGACGAGGGACCGTTCGCGACGATCGGAGGCGTCGACGCGCCGCGCATCCAGTACGCGCGCTATCGCGCGCTGTCCGACCGGTTCTATGTTCCTGCGGCGCAATTCGCGCGGCTCGATCGGTCGACCGTGCAACAGGATCCCAACATCGGCGCGCTCTACAGCCAGGCGGCGGGATTCGCGGACTACTGGATGACGGCCGACCAGGGCCGTTATCGGGCGGCGTTCGTCGATTTTCTCGGTCGCGTCTATCGAGCGCGCGACGAACCCGACATGCTCGTCGAACTCGCCGGACGCTCCTGGGACGACGTCGACACGGGCTATGCCCGCTTCCTGCTCGTCGACGATCGTCGGCTCGAACATTGCCGACCCGCGACCGAATTGGTCCTCTGCCATTCGCCGATCACCGACGCGGGGTTCGCCCACGTTCCGCTCGAAGAACTCGAATGGCTCGATCTCGGCCACACGCGCGTGACCGACGCGTCCGCCGCCCGTTTGATCGAAGCCAAGCGGCTCAAGAAGTTGACGCTCGAATCGACGGCCGTCACGGCGCGGGGCGCGGAAGTCGTCGGCGCGCTTGCCGACCTCGAGTACTTGGACCTGGCGGGCCTTCCGATCGACGACGCGTGCCTCGACGCGATCGCCCGGTTGCCCAACCTGGAATCGCTCTGGCTGAAGGGCGCTCGGATCACCGATCCGGGCCTCTTGCGGCTTGCGCCCCTCAAGCGACTCAAACGCCTCGATGTGGCCGATACGCGCGTGACGGCCGAGGGCCTCGAGCGGCTGCGCGCGGTCCTTCCCGAACTCCAACGCGAATAGAACTTCGCCAAGAACCAAACCCTCCAACCGAAGAGTCCCATCAAGCCATGCGTCCTTGGATCCTCGCCGAAACGAATTACGCCCACACGAAGGACCATCGGTATGAAGTGGCCGTCCTGCCGCTCGGCGCGACCGAACCGCACAACCTGCATTTGCCGTACGCCACCGATACGCTCGAAGCCAGCGTGCTGGGCGAACGGATTTGCGGCGAGGCCGATCGGCGGGGTGCGAACGTCGTCCTGCTGCCCGCCATCCCGTATGGGACGGAGACCAACCTGAGCCGTTTTCCGCTCGCCATGAACGTGCGGCCGACAACCCTGCTGCGCGTGATCGGAGACCTGGTCGAATCGTTGGCGGGGAGCGGAATCCGCAAGGTCGTTCTGCTCAACAGCCACGGCGGAAACGATCTCAAGCCGGTCCTCCGCGAGCTCCACGGGAAGACGGCCGCGCATTTGTTCCTGTGCAATTGGTATCAGGCCGTCCGAGCGGATGCGCGCGCGATGGGCCTTTTCGAGCATGAGGACGATCACGCGGGCGAGATGGAGACCAGTTTCGCGCTCGCCTATTTCCCCGAACTGGTCGGCCGATCGGCCGACGGCCGCCTGCTGGCCGATGCGGGGGCGACTGCCCGTTTCCGGTTCTCCGCGCTGAACGACGGCTGGGTCTCGATCACTCGGCCGTGGCACTTGCTGACGACAAACGCCGGTTCGGGGAACCCGCACGCCGCGACGGCCGAGAAAGGCAAGCGGCTGATGGACCTCCTGGCCCCCCGTCTGGCCGAGTTCCTTTGCGAGCTGTCGGCGGCCGAGATCGACGACCGGTTTCCGTTTGAATAGTCCGAATCGATCGCGTGCGTTGACAGGCTCGATCGGCGGCCGTTACATTATCGTGGCTACGGATACGGATTGATTGTGGTGGCTGTAGCTCAGCTGGATAGAGCATCAGATTGTGGCTCTGAGGGTCGGGGGTTCGAATCCCCTCAGCCACCCCTCGTCAAAATCGCAAGAAGGCCCTTGTTCTTCGGGAGAAACGCAGGTTTTTTCTTGTTTCTCGACGCCGCGTACCGCCTTCCCCAAACGATTGGGATCGGACGCTCACGGGATGGCGTGTACCTCGTGCGAGGGGTGATCGCCAGCCTTTAGGAGTTGGGCCAAACAGTTGCAATGGCCGGATTGTGGGCTATAATCGAGGCCAAGTACCGGTCGGCGGGATGGCTGCAAGCTGCGCCGAGCTGAAGCGAGTTTTGGCTCGCGGGTTCAGTGAAATAATTGTCTTGGGTCCGGTAACGGCGCTCGGGGGTACGGGCGGATACGTAATCGGGAGGTGATTTCCTCGCGGAGGAGGATTCATTCCATATCGTTTTTGTTTTTCTCCACGTAATTGAGGGACTTGGTCATGAGGTCGACTCGGTTTTGGAAGCCGCGAGCGCGCGGCTTCACCCTGGTTGAGCTTTTGGTGGTCATCGCGATCATCGGAATCTTGGTGGCTCTGCTCTTGCCCGCCGTCCAGGCGGCGCGCGAAGCGGCTCGGCGCATGCAGTGCTCGAACAATCTGAAGCAGATCGTGCTCGCCGCGCACAACCACCACGACACGTACAAGCGGTTCCCGCCAGGCTGCCAGGCGGACAAGACGCGAAGCTACGCGTACAACCGCAACACTCGGCGCTCGGAATTCGTCGGGGCGCTCGTGCACCTGTTCCCGTTCATGGAGCTCAGCACGATCTTCGATCAGCTCGACGTGAGCACGAACATCCAGAAGCCGTACAGGATTCCGTGGGTGCCGGGCAATCCCGATTGCGGTGACAATGCATGGTGGGACACGACGTCGCCTCCGGGAGGAAATCCGGTGAGCTGGCAGTTGGCGCAGGCGAAGATCTCGATGCTCCTTTGCCCGTCGGCCGACCCGTACAGCAACGCGCTGGGAACGTGGGCGGCCCTCTTCCAGCACCAGTCGGGCGGGCTGACGATGCAGGGCGTCTACTTCCCGATCGCCTCGGGCGGCCAGGGTTTGGGACGATCGAACTACCTCCCGTGCGCGGGGGCGATCGGCAACCTGGACGCGAGCTCGTACTACAAGCAGTGGGAAGGCGTTTTCTCGAGCGATACGAAGAACGATTTCGCGACCATCACCGACGGAACCTCCAACACACTGCTCTTCGGTGAGTACCTCGGCGGCCGTTCGGCGAGCGGCAGCGTCAACGACGACAGGTTGCAGTTCGCGGCAAGCTGGATGGGCTCGGGATCGATGGCGACCGCGTGGGGAATCCACCCCGGCTTGATCCCGGGTACGCAAACAAAGTTCCGCTGGCCGACTTGGTACATGTTCGGTTCGAAACACCCGTCGGCCGTTCTCTTCGCATTCGGTGACGGGTCGGTCCGGCGCGTTCCGCCCGAGTACAGGGAAATGTGGAATCCCAGCCCCAACGCGTATACGAATGCGTCGGGCATCCACGACGGAATCACGACGGACGATCCGAACTTCCAGTAACCGGAATACTCGGCGTTTCGCATCCCCAACCAACGTGGCTTGGGAGACGATCGCGGGGTTCCTCTTGCCGGCCATTGCAATGGAGAAAAGCAAGCGATGATTCGACGATGGATGGCGGCGGTTGCCGCGACGCTCGTGCTGAGCCTGTTCGCGGCGGGCTGCGGCGGCAACAAGATCGAGAAGCCCGAAAAGGAGGCACCTCCTCCGGCGGGGGACTCGGCCGTCGAAGCGCCTCCCATTCCGCCCATGAAGTAGGCGACTTGACGCGATATCCGCAATATCCGCGGACGATGCCGACCCCGTGGTCCTTGGCTGGACCACGGGGTCTTTTGGTTTCTTGTTTGGGCAAAGTCGTGGTTCGCTCCGCGAACCACCGGGCAGTGCCGCGCGGCTTGGATGCCGGGACAGGCTGATCGCGGAGCGATCAGCGACGATCGCGACTTTGGAGACGCCCGCGACCGTCCGGTGTCCGATTTTTTGTTTGACGCGCATGGGGAGAAGTGGCACACTAAAGACCATCGCAAGCCACCTCATTTTCCAATACGAGAGGCGATCGAGGACGATCGGGATGCCATGCGTGCGATGTTCGGTACGATGCTCGCCGGTTCTCTCTGGATCGTGGGCCTGCCGGCGCTGGCACCGCCGATCGCCACCGCGCAGTCCGTTGTCGTGTCCGCCGGCGTTTCCGGTCCGACCTGCGTCGGCGTGGGATGGCCGATCCGACGAGGCCCCTACCGGCACTTCGGACCGTGCGTCTGGGGCGGACATTCCAACGTCGGTTGGTTTCCCTGCGTTCCCTGGTGTTGGCCGCGGCCGTGGGGATATTATCCGGGTGGTTATGTGTTCGTCGGCGGCGGCTGGGGCGCGGTGCGCGTCCATTGGGCCAATGTCGGCGGGTACAGTTCGGTAACGTACGGGGGTTGGCCGACGGTTCCGTGGGGGTGCGCCGCGTACCCGGGCGGCGCGCTGGCCGGACCCTACGTTCTGCGCACGATGCCGGCCGTCTTCGACGCGCCGATCTCTCCCGTCGATCTGAAGCTCGCCGAACTCCGCGCCGCCGGCCGAACGCCCGCCGATCTGGTGCGCGGCGCATCCGACGCGCGGTCCGAATCGGAAGAGGCCATCCTCGCCGCGCGGCGGCCGGCGCCGCGCGCTCCCGACGATCCTCCGCTTGTGTTGGGGAGCCAATCGCGCCAGGATTAATGCGGTCCCGCCTTCGCTCCGATCGACTCTCCCGATCGGAAGTCCTCGAATGGGAGTCGCACCGATGCCGCGCGAATCACGCCTGTTTCCGGTTCCCCACCTCGTCGTCGCGCTCGTCCTGCTCGCCGCGCCGATCGTTCGAGGCCAAGCCGTCGGAGATCCCTTGCCGGGGACCGACCGGCTGACGATGCAAGGCGACATCGCATCCGAGCTGATCGACGGCGCCGATCGGTTCCTCTTGAAGGAGCTCGAGTCGTCCATCGAAGCGCGTGCGGGTCATTGGCGAGTCGACTTCGGTTCGTCCGCCGCATTCGAGGCGTCGATCGAACCGAATCGGGCTCGACTCGCGCACATCCTCGGACTCCGCGATTCGCGGCCCGCGACGCCATCGATGGAATGGGTCGCGACGACGGACGAACCGGCGTTGGTCGGCGAATCGGACCGGCTGCGCATCTTCGCCGTTCGATGGCCCGCGTTCGCCGACGTGCACGGTGAAGGTCTGTTGCTCGTTCCCAAGTCCGAGCCGCTCATCGGCGATGTCGTGGTGATCCCCGACGCGGACGTCTTGCCGGAAATGCTCGCCGGATTGGTCGAGGGCGTCCCGCCGGAAAGCCAGACCGCTCGGCGACTGGCCGAAACGGGCCGACGTGTCCTCGTGCCGATGCTCATCGACCGGACGCTCGAACCGCGCGGAGGCCGAGCGAAATTGACGAGTCGCGAGTACCTCTATCGCAGCGCCTTTGAAATGGGCCGGCACCTGATCGGATATGAACTCCAAAAAATCCTCGCCGGCGTCGATTGGTTCGTTCGGGAGCGGGGGGAATCCCAACGGCCCATCGCCGTCGCCGGGTGGGGTGAAGGCGGCATGCTCGCGCTGTACGCGGCCGCGCTGGACACTCGGATCGAATCGGTACTCGTATCGGGCTATTTCGAATCGCGGCAAGGGATCTGGAATCAGCCGATCGATCGCAACGTCTTTGGGCTGCTTGAACAGTTCGGCGACGCCGAGCTCGCCTTGATGTTGGCCGAACGGCGGCTGGTGATCGAGGCGTGCCGCGGTCCCGAGCGGACATTTCCGAGCGAGGGCGGCGCGCCGGCCGAACTGAGGACGGCTCGACGCGATGACGTGAAGGCCGAATTCGAACGGGCGAGGCGTCTTGCCGCCGGGCGGCCCACTCCGCCGCGCTGGTCGCTCGTCGTCAGCGGCGATGGAACGGGACCTTTTGGTTCGGACGCGGCGCTCGCGGCGTTCCTCGGTACGACCGACGGCCCATCGAATCCGCCTCCAAGTCCCAATCCCAATCCCAGCCCAAGGCATTTGCGTCGTACGTTCGATCCGGTCGCGCGGCACGCGGCCCAGATGCGCGAGATCGATCGCCACAGCCAGGAGCTGTTGGTCAAGAGCCCGTATGTCCGGCAGGAGTTCATGAAGCGGGCTGATACGAGTTCGGCGGAAGCGTATGCGAAGTCGATCGAGTCGTACCGCGCGTTCTTCCGGAACGAGGTGATCGGCCATTTCGATCGCGAGCGTCCGCCGGCGCGTCCGCGGACCCGAAAGGCGTATGAAGGGGAAAAGTGGATCGGATTCGAAGTCGTGCTCGACGTCTTCCCCGACCTGATCGCCTACGGTGTCCTGATCGTGCCCAAGGGGATCGGGGTGGGCGAGCGCCGTCCCGTCGTCGTCTGCCAGCATGGACTCGAAGGCCGGCCCCAGGACGTGATTCAGGGCGACCATCCGGCGTATCACGACTTCGCGACGAAACTCGCCGAACGCGGGTTCATCACGTTCGCGCCGCAGAATCTGTACATCTTCAAGGACCGCTTCCGCACGCTCCAGCGCAAGGCGAATCCGATCAAGAAGACGCTCTTCTCGCTGATCGTGCCGCAGCACCAGCGGATCGTCGACTGGCTCAAAGGGCTTCCCAACGTCGATCCGGAACGCATCGCGTTCTATGGACTCTCGTACGGCGGCAAGAGCGCGATGCGCATCCCGCCCCTCGTGACGGACTACTGCCTGTCGATTTGTTCGGCGGACTTCAACGAGTGGGTTTGGAAGAACGCGTCGACGATCGCTCCGCAGAGCTACATCTGGACGGGCGAATACGAGATTTTCGAATTCGATTTAGGGAGCACGTTCAACTACGCCGAAATGGCCGCGCTGATCGCGCCGCGCCCGTTCATGGTGGAGCGGGGCCATTTCGACGGCGTGGCGCCCGACGAGACGGTGGGCTACGAATTCGCGAAAGTGCGGTTCCTCTACCAAGGCCGGCTCAAGCTCAAGGACCGATGCGAAATCGAGTGGTTCGACGGGCCTCATACGATCAACGGCCAGGGCACGTTCGCCTTCCTCCACAAGCACCTCCGGTGGCCCGCCCCGTGATCGGTCCGGAAAGCCGCGATCGGTCTCGAAAGAGGGGGGGCGGGGCGTGACGCGCGGTCCGGCGTCTTGTCCCGAGTTTTCCGCGGGTAACCCCGTGACGCAAGCCGTCCGCGGGAATACCATGGAGCCGATCCATTGGTGCGCGTTCCAGGGCCCGTTCTTGCCACGAGGTGTTCCGCCATGTCTACTCGCCGATTCGTGTTGACCCTCACCTTGCTCGCCCTGAGTGGTTCGGCGCTCCGCGCCGACGACGACGGCGAGACGTTTCTCGACGCGGCGAAGGCGGGTCCCGATTTCGCGATTCAGGGCGAGTACGTCGGCGACCTGCGCGTGGAAGGCGAGGATCACCGTTGGGGCGCGCAGGTCATCGCGCTCGGCGACGGCAAGTTCGACGCGGTCGGCTACGAGGGCGGTCTGCCCGGCGACGGATCGTCACGCGACGGCCGCCGGGATGTGGTGCGAGGCGAACGCACGGGTGACCGCGAGGCCCGCTTCACGAACGACGAAGTCGAGTTGACGGTGCGCGGCGACGAGATGACCGTCCGCTATCAGGGCAACGATGCGGGCGTTCTGAAGAAGGTCCATCGCGCTGGCCCGACGGTCGGCGAAAAACCGCCGCAAGGCGCCGTGGTCTTGTTTGACGGAACGTCGGCCGAGTCCTTCACGCCGGGCAAGATCGTCGAAGCGAATCTGCTCGCGTCGGACTGCGAATCCAAACAGACGTTTGGGGACCATCGGCTCCACATCGAGTTCCGGACTCCGTTCAAACCCCGCGCGCGGGGACAAGCCCGCGGCAACAGCGGCGTCTATGTCCAATCGCGCTACGAAGTGCAGGTGCTCGACTCGTTCGGACTCGAAGGCAGGAACAATGAATGCGGAGGCATCTACTCGATCGCCGAACCGATCCTCAACATGTGCTATCCTCCGCTCGCCTGGCAAACGTACGACATCGATTTCACGGCCGCACGGTACGATGGCCAGGGCAAGAAGACGAAGAACGCGCGCATCACCGTCCGGCACAACGGCACGGTCATCCATGACAATGTCGAGATCACCCAGGGCACGCCGGGTAAGAACCCGGAAGGGCCCGGACCGGGCGGCCTCTATCTGCAAGGACACGGCAATCCGGTCGTCTATCGCAATATCTGGATCGTGGAACGTAAATAGGCGTTCGTCGGTTCACGGGTAGAGCACGATCCCGCGCAGATCGATCAGCATGCCGTTCAGGGGTCCATCGGAACGGAATTCGAGCCGGTTCGGTCCGGCGGGCAATTCGATTTCGCCCGCCTTTCGGGATCGGTAGTCGTCCCATGTCCCCGTGCCGGTGACCGAGCCCGAAACGGCCTGATCGCCGACCGTGATCCGGTATCGATTTCCGGCCGTGTCGTTGTGGCACGCGTAGTCGAGGTGGACCGTGTAGCGTCCGGCCTTCGGCACGTCGATCTCCCAAACGGCTCGATCCTCCGGGCTCCCCCAATAACCCAGATTGCGATAGAGGTCCTCGAAGACGATCGACGGTCCGTAGACGCGGCAGTCGGTCGCGAGCAGGCGGATCGATCCGTCGTCGCGCACGTGGGCGACTTTGGGTTCATTGCCCGAGAACGTCTTGGGTGTTCCTTCGATCGACCGCACGTAGGCGAGCGTGTCGGCGAGATCCTGCGCCGACAGGTCTTTTTCGAGGCCATCGGGCATGAGCGACTTTCCCGTCGCGACAATCGAGTCGAGTTCGCTCCGCAAGATATCCATTTGCTTGCCTTCCTGGCCGACCAACGTCAGGCTGTTCGAGGACTCGTTCGCGAGCATGCCTCGGACTTGCCGGCCGTCGGCGAGCACGGCGGTGAATTCGAGGTATTTGTCTTCGACGGCCCGGTTGGGATCGAGCACGGCGACGAGGAGACTTTCGATGGAACGATCCGAAAGGGCCGTCAGATCGGGCCCGACGTGATTGCCGACTCCTTCCAATTGATGGCATACGGAGCAGTGTTTCGCGAACCGGTCGCGGCCGCGCGCCGGATCGGGCGCGAGGTCGCGGACCGACGCCAGTTGATCGAGCACGGCGCGGCGGTCCGACGCGATCCGATCGTGAATCAAGGCCGCCGCGCGACCGCGGATCGCCTCGGATCGATGCGCGAGGAGCTGCCATCGCCGGGCCGCGTCGAGCTGGGAAGCGGGGATCGTGCCGTCGGTGATCCGGTCGAGCAGTTCGTTCGTCCACGGCTCGCGCGAAAGGAGCGCGTCGAGCACTTGGGCGCGGAGCGACGGAGTATGGGAACGCCAGCCGGCGAGCAGGATTTTCACCGCACCTTCATTCCCCACGCGCGTGAGTCCCTCGACGGCCGCGCTCTGCACCTCGGACGGTTGGGTGGGCGATAGGAATCGTTCGAGTTGTTCGAGGGTCGATTCGCCCCGCAGGGCGGCTCGTCCCAGCAGCGTCACCGCCGCGCGGCGCGTCTCGGCGTGCGTGTTGGGATCGCCGACCACGGCCATCGCGCCGTCGATTGCCGAGCGGAGCAGAGCGCGGTCCGAGTCTTCGAACGCCGAACGCAGTTCGGGGCGAATCTGTTCGATCGCCGCGGTGAGCAGCCGCACCTTGATCGCCCGTGTCTCCGCCTTGTCGGCTTCCGCGAACGCGACCGCGCGCAGGACTTGTACGAAGACCTTGGCGTTGCCGGTCGCGGCTGCGAACCGGATCACCGGTGCGACGAGCCCTTCGGAGGGAACGAACGTGCCGTCCGGCGCTTCCGCCGTGAGAGCCGAGGCGACCGCGTCGATGGTCTCGATACGAAGCGAGCTCGCGAACGCGGCGCCCGCGTAGGCGTCGTTCACCGACCGGACCGCGATTTCACCCAATCGCTTCGCGCGGGGCGCGTTGCCCAGCGCGAGGATCACCTCGATGCGGACGGCCGCGTCGTCCTCGCGCAGCCCGAGCGATTCGATCGCGGAAACCAGTCCCTCGTCGGTCGAAAGCCGTTCGGCGGCGAGCCGCACGGCGAATCGGCGAACGGCCGGATGCGAGTCGCCGAACGCATCGAGAAGGTGGGTCGATTCGAGTCGTCCGATGCTGCCGAGCGTCGCCAAGGCCTGAGCGCGGGCGATCGGTTGCGCGGACTGGCGGACGAGCGTTTCGAGCGCGGGAACCGCAGCGGGATCGGCCTTCCAGGTGAGTATCTGCTGGGCCATGTCCCGGACCCAGCCGTTGTCGCTTTCAAGGTGCGCGACAAGGGCGGGGGTCTCCATATCGACGAGGCGCGGTATCGGTCGCGCCGGAACGCCGGCCGGCAATACGCGGTAGAGCCGTCCTTGGTCGGAACCCGATCGCAAGTCAAACCGTTTCTGCCACGTCATCGGAATCCACTCGGGATGCTCGATGATCAGGCGGTACATGTCGGCGATCCAGATCCCGCCATCCGGTCCGGTCCGCACCATGACCGGACGAAACCAATTATCGTCCGACGTGAGGAACTCCGACTGTTGTTCCGCTGGCGACCGCGCTCCGCGGAACGTGACCCCGGACCGCGTGAGGATCTCGCGGTGGACCAGATTGTGCACCGGTTCGCAGACGAACGCGTTCCCCGCGAACTCCTCGCCCAGCAACCGGTCGCGGTAGATGTCGGGGCTGCACGCCGACGTGAAACGATTCGCCATGTTGAAATCGTTGAACCGCGCGAGGGTCGTGCTGGTCGGAAAAACGGGCGCCGCGCCGGGCGGTTGGGAAACCTGATGCCGGCTGTCCGACGCGGGCCAATGCGGATTGCGGCGCGCGGCATGGTCGGGCAGCACGTATTGCCAGATCGGGTTGCTGTTGTTGCCGCCGAACCAGTTGTCCCAATCATCGCGATTGCGGCCGTATTGCGTTTGGCCCGATTCCGCGTCGATCGACCCGTCGTCGGGCCGGATCCGCACGTCGCGGCCGCCGATCGGAACCCGTTTTCCGGTTCGTTTTGATTCGATCGCGCCTCCGCTGTCGCCGTTCGCGATGTACAGCCATCCGTCCATGCCCCAGCGCAGCCCGTTGGCTCGATGTTGCTGGTTGCCTTCGACGAAGCCCGTGTAAAGCGTATCCCGCGCGTCGCATCGTCCGTCGCCGTCCTTGTCCTCGGCGAAGAACAGATCGGGTGCGCAGAGCACGAGCAGGCCGCCGCGCCATGCCTTCAGTCCGGTCGGGAAGGCGAGGCCATCGAGGAACAGCGTCGCTCGGTCATACCGACCGTCCGCGTCCGTGTCATCGAGAATCCTGACGCGGCCGCCCGTCGACTTCCCGGGCCCGACGCCGAGCGGATAGTCACCCATCTCCAGAACCCATAGCCGGCCATCGGGCCCCCAATCGAAGGCGATCGGGTCGGCGATCAGCGGTTCCGACGCGAGCAGCTCGACACGCAGCGACGGAGCGACGCGCATCGAGCGGAGCGATTGGTCGGGCGTTCGGGCGGGCGGGAATCCGGCCGTTTGGCCCATGAGGTCGGCATAGGAGCGGCGATCGACATGGTCGGGCAATCGGTGCGTGTCCTCGTTCTGGATCCACAGATGGCCCGAGTGGAACCATGCGCCGTTGTTCGTGCCTTCGCGGACGATCATCGGGATGGCGTCGCCTTGGGCGCGGGGCGAGTCATGGATCGCGCGCGTCCAGCCGTCGAGCCGCCCTCCGTCGCCCGCGGTCATCAAGTGCAAACCGTAGCGTGTTTCATTCGAATGCACGAGGTCGACTCGTCCGTCGCCGTCGATATCGCACAGCCGCAATCCCGCGTCGCGCCCGTCACCGTCGACAAATCGCGCGTGTTCGGGAAACGCGAACCAAGGCCCCCACGTCGTGCCGTTCCATCGCAAGACGGCCGCGCCGCGATCGTTGGCCACGAGCAGTTCGCACGTTCCGTCCTGATCGAGGTCGCGCATCCGCGCGCCTTGGTCGAGACCGTTCCGCGCCGTAAACACGTCGACCGGCCCGCCGGCCCACCCGGTTCGCCATGTGTCGACCTTCCGCCAGCCCGCATCGCTCCATGACCAGGCGCCGCTCGTACGATCGGTCCGCGCGATCGCGAGCACCGTGTCGCCGTCGACCACGCCGAACCGCACAGCGGGCGCGGAGCGGGTTCCGTCATCCGACGACTCGACGATCCGAGTCGGGAAGGCGGACGTGTCCCATCGGCGCTCGCCCGCGTTCCAGATCCGCGTTTCCCGTCGGTTCGCGTTTCCGATGACGACGTCGAGCCGGCCGTCGTCGTTGAGGTCGAGAAGCCGAACGCCGTTGTCGGCGCCCCGCGCGTCGCGCAGCGGTTCTCCGCCGAGCAGGAATTGGTTGATCCGTTCGTGGGCCTCGCGGAAACTGAGGAACTTGACTTTGGTCCCGTGGCGTTCCACCGCGTGGTCGATCAACTCGACGACCTGATCGTTCCGCATCCAGTTGTGCGGATGGAACACGAGATTGAACACGCCTTGCTTGATCACGGTCGCGTCGATCGCCAGCTTCATGTCGCGCACGGTATCGGGATTGTTGGGGCGCTGGACATGCTGCGCTTCCCAGTCGCTCGGAACCATGCACGGGAACTGCCATGTCCGGTTGCCGATCGGATAGGGGTAGGGGTAGTTCTCGATCGTGTTGACGAACGAGGGGAACGGGATGTATCGCCGGAATCGTTCACCGCCGTCCGGCAACAGGACGAGGTCGCGCGGAAGGTCGGGGTCCGCGGACGTGAAGACCTGGAACACCGAGCTGTCGATCGAGAGGTAGTTCCCGCCGGGTGTCACGCCGTGCATGATTTCGGCCCAGAACCGCGGGCTTGGCGTGTTCAGCGAATCGCAGCAGGGCATTCGGAACGCGACCGGCCGATTGCCGGGGATTCCGGCCATCAGGTCGACGCATTTGTCGAACGTCTCCCGAGCCGCGCTCAGACGGCCTCCTTGCAGGCAGGGGCACGGATGATCGTACGTGTGGATCTCGATGCTGAGGCCTTCCTTGAGCCACGCAGCGAGCCGCGGGTCGGCGGGCTCCGCGCGATTCGTCATGATGCTCAGTCCCGCGCGACCGTCGATCCGCTTGAGTCGATCGAGGATCGGCCGCAAGAAGTCCTCGTAGCGCGCCGAATCACGCATGTCGTCGATGGCGAGCACGACGACCGCTTCGACACCGGGCTCGCCGATCCACTGGGGAGTCGCGAGTCTTGGCGCGGCGCGGCCCACGTGGTAGGGATCGAGGAACTCGTCGAGGTACGCGAGGCGATTCGCGCGGTCGGACGCGGGGCGTTCGCGAGGTTCGTCCGCGACGCACGGCGCGCTGAGGACGGCGAGCAGTGCAAGGCACGGGAGCGGGCTTTGGCCGGTGATCGGCGCGAACGGTCGCATGGCGGGGCTCCTTGAGCATCGGATCGCCGCCGCGCCGTCGGATGACCGTCGCTCAGCGATCCTCGGCGTCCAGTGTCTCCGATTCGTGGACCGACGTGAAGCGGCGGCGAGGAAAGACGGTCGCCGGACGTTCGTCGCGCGGGGAGCTTGGCCGGCCGATCGCGATGTGGGGAGCGGGCGGTCCGCCGGGCGCCGGCGCGTCGAGGTTGCCCAGGTACTTGGCTCGGACGTCGTCGTTCCCCTTGATCGTCTCCGGTTCGCCATCGCAAAGCACCCGTCCGTCGCTGATGACATAGCACCGATCGACGATCTGCAGAATCTCCCGCGCCGCATGGTCGGTAATCAACACGGCGATGCCGCTCTTCTTCAAACCGCCGATGACCCCTTGGATGCTTTGGACGGTGACGGGATCGATGCCCGCGAACGGCTCATCCAGGAGGATGATCGTCGGGTTCGAAATGAGACACCGGGCGATTTCGAGCCGCCGGCGCTCGCCGCCCGACAACTTGGCCGCCTGCGTGCGACGCACCTTGGTGATATCGAACTGTTCGAGCAACTCCTGCGCGCGACGGCGCCGCTGACGCCATCCCATCTTCAGGAGTTCCATCATGGCCAGCAGGTTCTGCTCGACGGTCATTTTGCGAAAAATACTCGATTCCTGCGCGAGGTAACCCATTCCGCCTTCCTTGGCCCGCCGATACATGGGCCACCCTGTCACATCGATCCCACCCAGCCAGACCGATCCGCGATCGGGATCGATCATGCCGCATGTCATCCGGAAACTGGTCGTCTTGCCCGCCCCGTTGGGTCCGAGCAGGCCGACAATCTCGCCCCGCGCGACCTCGAAGCTGACGCCGTCGACCACCTTACGGCGACCGAACGATTTCACCAATCCGTCCGCACGAAGGATGGGGGCGTCGATCGGATGGACCGGTTCCGCGGCGCGCGGTTCGGTGCGCGAGGCCAGATCGCTGGAACGCCGAGCTCGTGTCGAGTGCCTGTCCATCGTACGTTGCTCCTCCGTGGTGGCGTACGGTTCGTTGCGAACGGCGGACGCGTTAGTGGATCAGCGTCATCCGGCGGAAGTTTGGCAGGAACGGGATCGGACGCCTCCAGGCGTGGGGCCAGTACACCATCATCGCCTTGCCGATGAGCAGATCACGTTCGAAGTACGTTTCATTGCCCCATAATCGGCCGTCCAGGCTCTCGGGACTGTTGTCGCCAAGCGGGAAGAAGTGGTCGTCGGGAATGACGAACTCGGCCGTTCGCCTGCCTGCGAACAGCGACGTCGACGACCATTCTTCGGGCGACCGGAAGATGTCCTGAATCACCGACTCGCTGAACGCCCGATCGTAGTCGTTCATTCGGCTCGACACGATCGCCAGGTAGTAGACGTCGCGCAGGACGCGAATCCACGCGAGTTCCGCGGGTGTGCCGCTCACGCCAATGCCGACGGGCGCCAAGTCGCCCGGATCGAGCGGACTCCAACGAGGCTCGACGACCTGCGCGGCCGCATATGCGGTCGACCGATCAAAGCGGATGAAACGGCCGTCGATCCAGAGCCGCAGCTCGTCGTCGCAATTGGCGAACCGAACCCGGTAGGTGCCCGGTCCATGGACGGGCGTCTCGGCCGTCGGCGGCGACCCGGCGTCGGGCATCGTTCCGACCTGCCCAGTCGCATCGGCGCGGGCGGCCTCTTCGGCATCCGATGCGACGAACGGTCTTCCGTCCGAATTGGACAACGTCGCGCGGCCCGTCGCGACGTCGATCGCGCACTCGTAATGTACGCCGCCCTCGACCAGATCCAATCGGACCAGGCCCGACTCGCCGCCGATCGTCAACGCGCACTCGACCGCGAGGTCGCCGACCCAGTGGCTGCCCGCCTGCTGACGGTTGTCGGGCGCCGTCGAGTGCCGATCGTTGTAGGTGTAGTAGTCGCTGATCAACTCGCCCGATGCGCGCGCGATCGATTCGGGAAGCCGATTCGTAGAGAGGATGCGTTCCCATTCGTGTTCGGACGGATACACGTGCCGGTATCGGAGCCACGCCGTTTCCCGGGTCGTCTTTTCGAGTCGGTGCGACCGGTCCTCCGCTATGCGCCATTGGGGTTCCGCCGATGCGTTGCGCCATCGTTCGGGCCATCCGACCTCGACGAGCGTATCGCCGGGTCGCCGCGTGTCGTGAACCGTCTGCATCAACGTGTCGGCTCGTTCAGGCGGCTTGCGCGCGATGGCGAAGTCCGAATAGACGGCGGGCTTTCCCGTGTCGCCGGGCAGGCGGACAAAGTACCGGCGACCGCCGCCATCGGTCACCGTCCAGGCCGCGTCGATCGACTGCGCTCCGACCGTCTCGGGGAGCTCGGTTCGCGCGATGCGCGAGGCCGTCGCGCCTTCGGCGAGCGGGATTCCGGCGCCCTCGAAATGGGGGCGCAGCACATCGACGATCCGATCCTCGGGAACCCGCTCCAACCCCTCACTCTCGAATTCGAACCGCTTGCGAGCCGAATAGATGTCGCCGTGCCGAATCCGGATCAGCTCGCCGGGCAATCCGATGAGCCGCTTGATGTAGTTTTGTTTCGCATTCCCTGGGTATTTGAAGACGATGACATCCCATCGCTCGGGTTCGGACAATTCGTACGCGAACTTGCTCACCAGAATGCGATCGCCCGTAAAGGACCGCTGGTTTGGATTGCGGACGCGATCCAGGTGCAGCGGATAGCGGCAAATGGGGCAGAAGGTCGTTTCAACGACTCCCCGGCGAGGCTCATTCTCCTCCGTCGCCCCCGTTCGATACGCGTATCGGCATTGGGGACACGTCACGTCGACATGACGACCCATCAAGGTCGGCGCCATCGAACCGGTCGGAATGACAAACGCCTCGGCGACAAATCCCCGAAACAGGAAGGCCAGGATCACGGCGATCACGACCGATTCGACGGTTTCACGCGTCGCCTGGGTGCCCGCCGCCGGGCGTTCCGAGTTGTCCTGGGACTTGCGAGCGTGGCGATCGTTCGGTGTGCTCGTGGAATTCAATGAGGACTCCTTGGCGGAGATCGGGAACGACGCCTCGCGCGGGCCCGATGGCCCCCAGGCGCGGCGTGGGACGGTCGGTCATTCGTTCGGACGGCCGAAATATAGCCGAAAAGACCCAAACTGGATATCTGGATTCCCTGTTTCCCCGGTCTTGGGGGGGCTTACCGGCCCGACCATCGCACGACGCGTCCCAACAGGTCATGCCGATCGGTCGGGCCTCGCTGACGGCCGTCCAGGGACGCCGAGCTATTGTCGCCCAGAACCAAGACCTGATCGTCGGTCAACGGATTGGGAAGTGACCAAGGCACGTCGCGACCGTCGGGCCCATCGTGGGCCAAATCGCGGAAGACGCGTCTGCGCCGGAACGTCGCGCCCAAACCCTCGACGCCGACGGCGAGCCGAGGGCCGGAAACGGGGCGCGCGTCATCCGGGGTTCGCGGCGCCGTCTCCCACAGCGGGACAACGGCGATCGTGGTCCCGTTGACGGCGAGCGCGACCTGTTGATCCCATACCGCGAATTCCCAAACGCCCATGCGCGGCTCGCGCGCCGATCCCGGAGGCGCCGAGCCTTCCGCTCGTGTTGTTCCGTCCGCGACGAGCTCCCACGTGCCGTCCGGCACCGTGATCCGCCACGCGATCTGCCCGGTCGGCCTTTCATAGGTCCACGTCAGCGCGCCTTTCCCGCGTGTCGACAATTCGCACCGAAGGAGAACATCCCGCACGGGCTCGGTTGCCATCGGAGTCCCGACGGAAAGGGGCGCGTCCGGTTTCATCCCGTCGCGCGATGGTGCCGGTACGGGAGTCGGTCGATCTCCCGCGAACGCGAAGGAATGCCACACGCGCCCTGTGACGGACGGATCCGCGCGCGTCGACCAGCGCGGGGGACGGGACGGGGCCGAGAAGGCATCGTCGTGGACCAGCACGGCGCAGGCGCGGAGTTCGGTGAACGACTTTGCGGCGACGCGGCCGTCGATCCGGACCTGGCCGTCCCGTAGTTCGAGTCGTTCGCCGGGGAGTCCGACGATCCGCTTGAATTCCCAATACGAGGGATCCGCCCGATCACGGATCGCGAATACGTCCCAGCGGCGCGGATGCGACGCGTTCCAACGATCGATGACGACACGGTCGGCCGGACGGCGCCGCGCCGTGTCGGGCCGATGCGTCAGCGTGTTGCAGTTCGGGCAGGCCGTCTGGAGGACGCCGTCCGATGCCGAGCGGCGGAAGGCGAATCGGCACGCTTGGCACGTCCAAGCGTCGTGTTCGCCCGTCCAGTGCGGAAGCATCGAAACGCCAGAGACCTCGATCGGCCGCACAATGCCCTCGAGGAAGGACAGGCGGTACCCCATCGCGATCGCGGCGACCCCAAGGGCGGCCGCCCCGATCCGCTCGATCGATCGCGTCAAGCCGTTCGGCCTTTCGCGAGAATTGTCGCCGGAAGACCGCGATCGCCGCGCCGCGGCCAAGAGGAGCATGCCGTCGGCGATTCCCTCGACGATCCGCGCGGACCGGGGGAACGCCGCATCATCGAACAACAACGGAAACAGCGGGAGCCAGACCGATGCGATGACGACGACCGCGCGCCGAGGCCAGGCGAGGAGTGCGAGTCCGATCCCGAGGTGCGCGGATCCGAGCGAACCTCCGGCGGCCAGCGATGCCAATCGCGCGACGGCCGCGATCCGAACTATCGCCGCGATGCGTCGCGTCCAGTCAAGTGACAGGAATCGGTCATCGGATGGTCGGTGGGCCTGGAGCGAGTCCCGGAGCGAGGCCACGAACAGGGCCAGGCCCGCGGCGTGCGGCGCGACGTGGCCCAGTCGAACGAATCCTCCGACCACCGTCTCCGGCCACGCGTCCGCCAGGGCGCACGCCAGCGCGGCGAGCGACGCGGTGGCGAAGCATGCGTCGAGCCGACGCGCGCGGCGGCCCGGCCGCCGCGAAGGGAGGACCGCCGACACGACCGCGGCCGCGGCGAGCCAGGCCGCGATCCAGCCGGCCAACGAAGGCGGAACGCCAACGGACCCGCTCGATGCCCCCAGCGACGACACGAACGCAAGGCCGATGGCCAGTGTCCGTAGGGCCGCCGCGGTCCGTATCATCCCCATCGCCGAGCTCCGGCGATCGGCCTCGGAGGCTACTTCTTCTCGCCCGTGTCGAGCACGGCGAGGAATGCCTTCTGCGGAATGTCGACGTTGCCGACCGATTTCATGCGTTTCTTGCCCTCGCGCTGCTTCGCCCAAAGCTTCCGCTTGCGCGTGATGTCGCCGCCATAACACTTCGCCGTCACGTTCTTGCGCATCGCGGGCACCGTTTCCCGCGCGATTACCCGCGATCCGATCGCCGCCTGAACGGCGACCTCGAACATGTGCCGGTCGATCTCCGACTTGAGTTTCTTGACGACCTGCCGGCCTCGGCGGTCCGAGTCGCCCCGATGGCAGATGAAGCTCAGCGCGTCGACCCGCTTGCCGTTGACGAGGATGTCCAATCGCACCAGGTCGGCCGGCGCGTATCCGATCAGTTCATA
This sequence comes from Planctomycetota bacterium, assembly GCA_016872725.1. Taxonomy (GTDB): domain Bacteria; phylum Planctomycetota; class Planctomycetia; order Pirellulales; family Pirellulaceae; genus VGZC01. The sequence continues at coordinate 55,192 of VGZC01000021.1, read as the reverse complement.
GTCCATCGTGCCGTATCCGCGCGTGATGCTCTTGAGCTTGTCGTGCAGGTCGTAGATGACCTCGGCGAGCGGCAACTCGTACGTCACCATCGCGCGGCTCGGCGACAAATACTCGTTCCCCTTGGGTTCCCCGCGCCGATCCTGGCACAAGGTCATCACGGGCCCGATCGACTCGGTCGGAACAATGATGTTCACCCGGACGATCGGCTGGCGGAACTCGTCGATCGATCCCGTATCGGGCACTTCCTGCGGCCGGTGGATTTCGAGCACTTCGCCGTTCTTCGTCGTGATCTCGTACGTCACGTTGGGAGCCGTCTGGACCAGATCGAGATCGGCTTCTTGTTCGAGTCGCTGCTGGATGATCTCCATGTGGAGCAATCCAAGGAACCCGCACCGGAATCCGAACCCGAGCGCCTCGCTCGTTTCGGGAACGAACTCGAAGCTCGGATCGTTGATCGACAACTTCGTCAGTTCCTCCCGCAGCTCATCGAAGTCCTGGCCGTCGGCGGGGTACAGGCCGCAATAGACCATGCGTTTGGGAACGCGGTATCCCGGCAGGGGCTGCGCCGGATGGTGGGCCGTGCTGACCGTGTCGCCGATATGCACGAGGTCGAGCGACTTGATGTTGCATACGAGATAGCCGACCTCGCCCGTTCCCAGCGAGTCGCAACGGACGGGGCGAGGCCGGAATTGTCCCAATTCGAGCACCTCGTGGTTGGTGCCTCCCTTCAGAAACCGGATCTTCTGTCCCGGCTCGATGCGCCCGTTCATCACCCGCACGTAGGTGATCGCCCCGCGGTAGTCGTCGTAGTGCGAATCGAACACCATCGCCTGCAAAGGCCCGGTCGGATCTCCCTTGGGCGACGGCACGCGATCGATGACCGCGCGCAGCAGATCGGGAACGCCCAGTCCCGTCTTCGCACTCACCTTCACCACGTCGTCGGGATCGATGCCGAGCGACTGGTGCATTTCCTCGAGAACCTCCTCGATGCGGGCGTGCTTCAAGTCGATCTTGTTGATCACCGGGATGATGTGGAGCTCGTGTTCCATGGCGAGATACGCGTTGGCCACCGTCTGGGCCTCGACGCCCTGGAACGCGTCCACCAGGAGCAGAGCGCCTTCGCAGCACAGGAGCGATCGCGAGACCTCGTATTGGAAGTCGACGTGGCCCGGCGTGTCGATCAGATTCAGTTCGTATCGCGTTCCCTCGTGCTCGTAATACATGGCCACGGCGCGGGCTTTGATCGTGATGCCCCGTTCACGCTCCAGTTCCATGTCGTCGAGCAACTGGTCGCGCATCTCGCGGCGGGTTACCGTGCCGGTCAGCTCCAGCAACCGGTCCGCCAACGTGCTCTTCCCATGGTCGATATGGGCGATGATGCAGAAATTGCGGATTCTCGAACAATCAAAGTCGGGCATGGATCGGAATACCGTGGGTGTCCGGAGGGACGTGTTGGAATCGGGTCGGGGTATTGGGTCCGCCGCGGGAAGCAAGGTTCGCCGATCGATGGGCTAAGGAAGTCATCCGTTCGATTTGTGCCACGCCGCCTGGGCGATCCCCGCCGCGCCGATGTACCCGGCGTCGCCGCCCAGACTCGCGAAGTCGATCCGCGTCGTGTCGACGACCACATCGAACGCGCGCCGCCGGAATTCGCGGCGCACCGATTCCAGGAACCGGCGTCCCGCCGCCGCGGAATGGCCGCCAAAATCCATCGCGCCGCCCAGTACGACCATGCCGGGATCGATCGTATGAACCAGGGTGACGATGCCGATTCCGAGATACCGGGCCGTCTCGTCGATGACTTCGAGCGCAAGCGCATCGTTCCGGTTCGCCTCCTCGGCGACCATCAGCGGCGAGACGTCCTCGTGACGGCACCGTTCGCGGAGCGAGCTCGTTCGGCCGGCGTCGAGCAGTTCGCGGGTCCGCTGCGTCACCGCGCTCGCACTCGCGTACGCTTCGAGTTCGCCGCGCCCTCCGCCCCAGACACAAAGCCGCGCGTCGTCGCGGGAATCGATGATAATGTGGCCGCACTCCGACCCAAAACTGTTGATGCCGTCGATCGACATGCCGTCGACAATAATCCCGCCGCCGACTCCCGTGCCGAGCGTGAGCATGATCATGCTCCGCGATCCCCTGCCGCTTCCAACCCAGAACTCGCCGTACGCCGCGGCGTTCGCGTCGTTGGCGAACGAGACCGGCCGACCACACGCGCGACTCAGCGCGTCGCGGATCGGGAAATGTCGCCAATGAGGCAAATTGGGTGGGGTTACGATCATCCCACGGGGGATATCCATCGTGCCCGGCGTTCCCAGGCCGATCGCGACGACGTCTCCAGCCGGGACGCCCAGGTCGGCGACCTGTCCGTCGATCGCCTGACGCATCCGATCGACCGCGTCCGCCGGCCCGCGGTCCTCGTGGGTATCGATGCGGAACTTGCCGAGCGTACGGCCGGCGTCGTCCACGATGCCGAATTTGATTCCCGTTCCTCCAACGTCGACACCGACGAACAAGGGACGCTTCGCATCGGCGGCCGAAATGGGGGCAACGGACATAGTCACTCGAACTGGGCGGGGGCGGGTTTTGGGAACGGTGGAATGGAACGGGGACAAGCCGCAGTATACGTGCCCGTGCCCGAAACGGGAAAGACGCACGTGGGATTTTGACCACGAATGAGACGAATGACACGAATGGGCGACGATCGAGAACGATCGGAGGAAATCAAGGAAGATCGGGACGTCCAACGGGGCGCCGAGTCCGCGCGGAAAATCGCGTCCGCGAGTGGCCGGTCCGCGAGCGGCCTAGCCGAACACGGAATCGCCCCAGACTCGCCATGGCCGCCATTCGCCCCAAACATCGCGGTTCGCGTATTCCGCGTCCGCAAGTGACCTGGCCAAAATTGAAATCGCCCCAGACTCGCCATGGCAGCCATTCGCCTCAAACATCGCGGTCCGCGTATTCCGCGTCCGCAAGTGACCTGGCCAAAATTGAAATCGCCCCAGGCTCGCCATGGCTCCCATTTGCCTAAGATAGCGCAGTTTGTGCATTCAGCGTGCACAGGTGACCTGGCCAATGTTGATGGTGGCTCCGGTGTGGATTCGGGACGGCCAGGGGTGCGCGCGGGGGGTGCCGCAGGCGGCCGAGGGCCCTTCCGTGCAGGCCGGCGTGGCGGCGGCGTGGATCGGTTGACATCAGGCGACCGATGGCCCACAACAGGCCCTGGATGATGCGCCGCGTTACGCCACGATGCGCAAGAACCCCGAGCCGGTCGAGGAGCCGCCCCATGATCCGCTGCGTTTCACTCGCCATCGCACGTGTTCTGGTTTTCGAGATGATCGTCGCCGGCTCGGTCGCCGCCGAGCCCGGTCAGTGGCCGCGGTGGCGCGGCCCCGACGATTCGGGAAGCACGGCGACCGGGAATCCGCCGGTCCGCTGGAATCCCGAGCAGGTCGTTTGGAAGCGCCGGTTACCCGGCAAGGGGTGTTCGACGCCCATTCTCTGGAACGACCGAATCTACGTGACGGCGCCGGCCGACGGCCGCGACGCCTTGCTCGCCTTGGACCCTTCGGGAGAACGCCTGTGGCAAACGGCATTCGGGTCCGAGAATCCGGGTAAACACCGCAACGGATCGGGTTGCAACCCGTCACCGGCGACCGACGGGGCGGGGTTGTTCGTCTATTTCAAGAGCGGAACACTGGCAGCCGTCGCATTTGACGGGAAGATCCGCTGGCAGACGAATCTTGTCGAACGCTTCGGCCCCGACACGCTCTTTTGGGATCACGGAACGTCGCCCGTACTGACCGAGCGGTTCGTGATCATGACCCGGATGCACAAAGGCGAATCGTGGGTGGCGGCGTTCGACAAGGGTACGGGCGAAATGGTCTGGAAAACTCCTCGCAACTACGAGACGCCCGTGGAAGGAGATCACGGGTACGCGACCCCGCTGGTCATCCAGCACGAAGGGTCCGAGGCGTTGATGGTCTGGGGCGCTCAGCATCTGACGATCCATGATCTGGGCGACGGGAGGGTCGTTTGGACATGCGGCGGTTTCAATCCCGAGGGCAACGAGCTTTGGCCGTCGATCGCGACGCCCGTCGTCATCGATGGAATGGCGGTCGTCGCGTTCGGCCGCAACGATCGAGGCAATCCTCGACTGCACGGGATCCGGTTGGGCGGATCGGGCGACGTCACGGCCACGCATCGCGCATGGTTGCGCACCGACATCGGCACGTTCGTTCCATCGCCGGTCGCGTATCGCGGCCGCGTCTACCTTGTCGGAGACCAGGGCCGTGTCGCGTGCATCGATCCGGCGACCGGCCGATCGGACTGGGAGGACGCATTTCCCAAGGGCAGCGCGAAGTTCTACGCGTCGCCGTTGATCGCGGGCGGCCGACTCCACGCGCCCCGCGAGGACGGCGTGGTCTTCGTCGCCGAGATCCACGACGGGTTCCGGTTGGTCGCGAACAACGCGATGGGCGAGTCGATCATCGGGTCACCGGTGCCCTCGGGCGATCGGCTATACCTGCGGGGCGTCGATCATCTCTATTGCGTCGGCTCGCGTTGACGCCCTTCTTCGAAATCACCGGACCGATGGAACCGCTCCATTTCCTACGGGAGTTGCTGATCGTCTTCGCGGTGGCGGGGGCGGTCGTCTTCCTGTTCCACCGCCTGCGTGTTCCGACCGTTGTGGGGCTGCTTGTGGCGGGAGTGCTCACCGGGCCCCACGGGCTCGGCCTCATCGCGGACACGGAAACGGTCGTGACGCTCGCGGAGATCGGGGTCGTCGTGCTCTTGTTCGCGGTCGGGCTCGAATTCTCGCTGCCGCGCCTTGTGGGTCTCGGACGGCTTATGCTGCTCGTCGGCGTGCCGCAAGTCGCGTCATGCGTGGTGGTGGGAGCCGGCGCCGGTCATCTCATGTTCGCGGACGCGCGTCTCGCCGCGCTGCTCGGCATGATGCTGGCGATGTCGAGTACGGCGGTGGTGTTCAAGATCCTGACGGACCGCGGCGAGATGGGATCGGCCCAGGGAAACATCGCGGCCGCCGTGCTTCTGTTTCAAGATCTCGTGGTCGTGGTCTGCATGGCCTTGCTCCCGTTGCTCGCGGCCCGCGACGGCGAAGCCTCTATGCCTTGGAGATCCTTGGGGTTCGGCTCGATCGTGATCGGCCTGCTGCTGGTGGCGGGCCGGTATGTCGTCCCGTTCGTGGTGTTCCAGGTGGTCCGAACGAAGAACCGCGAGTTGTTCCTCATCGTGCTCGTCCTCGCCTGTCTCGGCGGCGCGGCGCTCACCGAATCGATGGGCTGGTCACTCGCGCTCGGCGCGTTCCTCGCCGGGTTGATTCTGTCCGAATCGGAATACGCCGCGGAAACGCTCGCCGAGGTCCTTCCGTTCCGCGACACGCTTGCGAGCCTCTTCTTCATCTCGGTCGGCATGCTGCTCGACTTGCGATTCGTGGCCTCGCATGTTCCCTTGATCGGAGCGTTGGCGGTGGTCGTCGTGACGCTGAAATTCGCGGCGGCCGCGCTGCCGACCCGCAAGTTGGCGGGCTACCCGCCGCGGATCGCCGTGTTGCTCGGCGCGTCGCTCGCTCAGATCGGCGAGTTCTCGTTCATCCTGGCGGACCGCGGGCTGGCGCTCGGGATTCTCGATCGCGACCAGCAGCAGGCGTTTCTCGCGACGGCCGTCGTATCGATCACGCTGACTCCCGCATTGATCGGGCTCGCGACGCGTTTCGCCGCGCGGGCCGCGGGCACTTCGACCGAAGGCGACGGGCGCGCGGGTCGCGACGGCGCGGAGGCCGAGGATACGGTCACGGCTCGGGGCCACGTCGTCGTCCTGGGCTATGGGCTCAACGGCCGCAACCTCGCCCGCGTCCTCCGCGCGGCCGACATCGAGTACGTTGTTCTGGAACTCAACCCGGAAACGGTCCGAAAGGCGGCGCAAGCGAACGAGCCCGTCCACTATGGCGACGGAACGCGTCCCGCCGTGCTCGAACATCTCAATATCCGCGCCGCCCGACTGCTGGTCGTCGCGATTTCCGACCCGATCAGTTCGCGGCGCATCGTCCAACTGGCCCGGCACATGAACCCCGCGCTGCGCATCATCGCGAGGACGCGCTATCTCGCCGAGGTGCCGGAACTGCGCGCGCTCGGCGCCGATACGATCATCCCCGAGGAATTCGAGACCTCGGTCGAGATCTTCGCGCGCGTGCTCGCCGAATACGATGTGCCGGCGAACCTGATCATGGAATTGGTCGAACGGATTCGAAGCGATCATTACGAAGTCCTGCGCGACCGCAATGTCTCGTCCATGCGCATCGTCCTCCCCGATCCGCGGATCCCCGAAATGATGGAGATCAAGTCGTGCTGGATCCGGGGCGGTTCGCCCGCGGACGGCCGGTCCCTGCGCGAATTGAATCTTCGGTCCCTCACGGGAGCGACCGTACTCGCCGTGCGCCGCGGTCGCGAGATGTTCGTGAATCCCGAACCGGATCTCCGTATCGCGGCCGATGACATCGCCGTTCTGGCCGGCGACCCCGCGCAAGTCGACCGCGCGATGGAGTTCCTCGACGCTGTCGGGTAGCCCGCGAACGATGCGATCGCGCGAAAACGCGCAAGGGGCGAGGACGACGTCCACGAAAGGTGCGAAAGGAATGCGAGGAAAAAGGGAAGGAATAGGGTACGGAAAGGAAAAGAGCCGGAAAGACGCGAAAGGAACGAAAGGGGAAGACCTATGAGCCGTCGACGGAGACACCCAAGTTGTTGCCGTTCGCGCGCTCGGTGGGACGGAATTGCTCACGCGGCAGGGATTCCGCCTTGGCTCCGTTGCCGACGGGTTGGTTCAGTAGGCGGCATTTGTCCGGTTCGGGCGCGTCGGGATCCCACCAGGCGATCGTCGTGGAGCCTCCGCCGTCCATGTTGATTCCGTCGTCCGCTCCGAAATACCGCATCCAATCACCCAGCTCCTCCGTCGTCGCCCCGGCGCTCGCCGGCTGCCTCCCGTCGATCACGACGGCGATCGTGTACCGGTTCGTGGCGTCCAAGCCGAGTCCCGTTCGGGGATGCAGGGCGTCCGGCCCATCGAGCGGTTTGCCGTCCTCGAGGCAGATCGCGAAACCGCTCACCGCCAAATCGATATCCGACGTGTCCGCGCCGGCGTTCATGACACGAATCCGGCACTCGCCCGACTTCCCGCGGATGAACGAGGGGCTCCCGGACGGCTTCGAAACCAACTCGCCGCGTGAAACGGCGAGCCCCAGCAGGTTCGTGGGCGTCGTCTGATTGTAGGGAACGGGCCACGGAGAAAAGGCGTCCGCATTGATCGCGACGACCATCGGAATACCCTTCGCGCGGGCTTGGCGCAGGAAATCGCGAGTGGTCCGGCGATCGGTTTCGGCTTTGCCCTCCACCCATTCGGCGCGGCGACCGGTCGTGTGGAACGCGAGTCCGGGCGTCGTCGTGTCGAACCGGATTCCATGAACAACGAGGTTGCGCGGCGACGTGGTCTCGACTCGGGCGAACTGGATCCCCGGTCCGAGCGATCGGGCCGCCGACCAATCGTACGTCCCGTTCTGAGCTGCCGCGCGGGAGGCGAGAACCAGGATCAACAACCATGGCGCGGAACGGCGCGCGACGGTGTTCGACCACGCGACTCGGACGCGTCGCCGTTTGCAACGGTCCCGTCCGGACGGAGAAAATCGCGACGTCTCGATCATTGTCGACCCTCTTCCCTCACGGGGTGCAATTGGATGTTGTCGAGCCGGAATCCGGTCGCCGTGTCGGCCATGCTGCTCCACCCCACCCACGTCAGATTGCGGAATTCGGGGCTTCCGACCGGCAAGTCGTCGAATTGTCGAGGCTCCTCGCCGGCGATTTGAACCGTCAGCGACCACGTCCCGCTCGCCGAGTTTCCGACCGGCGCGACGATCTCGACATGGATCCAATGGCCATCGGGAATGCGGATCGGTTCGCGGTCGGCGACGCGCAGGGTCCCGTCCTGAATCCAAACGGACGGTCCGACGCGATACGGTTCCCCGTCCCAACTGCGCCATTCGTGGAATAGGTGGGATCCCGGTTCGATCCACAAGTCGAAGGCGCACCGCGCTCGCCCCGACGCATAGAAAGGCCGGTACGCGAAATGCGGATTGTAGCGCGCGGCGAGGCCCTTCGCGTCGCGTACTTCAAGGCACCGCTCATTCGTCCGAGCGGGATCCGCTATGACGCGAATCGCATCGCCGCTACCTTCAACGCTGACCTGCGCGAAAAAGGGCGCCGCGCCGGACGGAGAGTCCTCGAACGTGTCGTCGATTTCCACCGGCGGCGGCTCAGGCGGCCGGAACGATTCCATCGGCGGAAATGCGAGCGATTTGGCCGCCGACACCCAGGCGTCGTCGCCGTGGACTCCCGCCCGCGATGGATCGAACGCGACAAATCCCGCCTTGAACGCCGGTGAATCGGGATGCAGCCGGAAGTCGTCGCGCGCGGGGTCGGCGAACCGAGGATCGGCGATGATCGATCCCCGATCCCAGCCCTTCGCCTGCCGATCGGCCAGCGTCGCTCCCTGGAAATCGACCGCTCGACCCGACGCATCGAAATAGACGTTGTTCGCGAAATCGACCCGCTCATCCTGGACCGAACCGGCCGCGACCAGGGGCCCCTGGTCCCAGACCACGATATTGTTCATGAATCGGAACGACGTGTGGTCCTCGACGCGCGACCGCTGAATCTGGCCTTCGCGGCTGAACGCCAGAATGTTGTTGCGGACGATGTTGTCCTTGCCGTAGTGCTGGTGATACGAACCGGTCTGGACGCGGTATACGAGGTTGTTTTCGAGGACGATGCCCGAACTCCCTTCGTCGTTGTAAAGTCCCCAGCCTCCCCGCCCGTAGCGATCGTAGGAACCAATATCGTGGATGACATTGTTGCTGACCGTCGTGCCTTCGGCGATCCCGAGCGTATAGACGCCTCCCATATCGCTCAGCACGTGCCAACCGAGATGGTGTATGTGATTGAAGTCGATTGTGTTGCTATGCGACGCGGTCGGCGCGTAACCCCAGCTCCATCCGACCGAGACGCCCGTATAGTAGAGATCGCTGATATCATTGTGCGTGACCTGATTGTGGCCGCTGTTACCGACCCAGACTCCGATCGCGCCGTGGTGGATCCGCCCACCGCCGTGGATGATGTTGTTGTCGCAACGGATGCCGCTCGTGACGAGGGGAAGCGACGCGGTATCGCCGCCCTGGGTATCGCCGATCAAGACGCCGCCTCCACCGAGGTCCTCGAAACGGCATCGCGTCACGGCGCAGTCGCGGCAGTCGCGACGGAACCAGAGTCCATGCGTTCCGACATGGCGGACCTCGCAGGCGTCGAACGCCACACGCCGCGCCCCGTCGACCGAGATCATCGCGGGGATCGAAATCTCGGCCTGGCCATCGCCGTGCCCTTGGGGCGGAAGGATGTATTGGCCATGGAGGAAGGCGAGTCCGCGGAACGAAACGTGTTCGACGTATCGGCCCGCGTCGGGTTCTCCGGCAATCCGCACGAACGACTCGACAACCGGCGCCGTCACCTGGGCCGTCGCCGTGGTTTCGCCGGGGCGCGGGAGGTAGACGAGCGTTCCGTCGCGATCGAGAAAGAACTCGCCGGGCTCGTCGAGCGCCGCTCGGATGTTCTCGATGTGGTATCGGCAGTGGTTGCCCCAGTACGCGAACCCCCATGGCACGGGCGCGGTCGTCACGACGACTCCGCGCTTTGGGTCAAACGCCGCGACGCGCGAACGGGTCGTCTCCCACGCATGGTAGGTCACGAGCGTCGCGTCGTGGAGCCGCTCGGGAGGGACGCGGGCGAGCGGCTCCAGATCGGCCGTTCGGCCTCGAAACGCCCGATGGGTCAGATCGCCGGGCGCTCCGGTCGCCGGATCGATGCCGCTCCGCACGGGCGCTTGGACATGGAAGTGGAAGCGGTTCGGACTGCGCGCGCGTACGGCTCGTCGCCCGTTGACCCATAGTTGTTCGAAATACCATCGACCTTCGGCGACGTCGGGCAGACGCACCGACCATGCGCCGTCGCCGTCGATCGTGAAGCCTCGAATCGCGCGGCCGCCGCTGAATCGCGGCTTGGCCCCGCGGGCCGCCTCGTACCGGATCGGCGCGTCGGCCGTGCCGCTGTCCTCGGGAGTGAGCACGAGCGGTTCCGTGATCGCATAGTCGCCGTCCGCGACTTGGACCCGCAGCGGCCCGTCGAGCGGGCCGCCGGCTCGGAGACGGCGGATGGCGTCGCGGGCACCGGTGAGCGTGGCGAGCGGTCCGTCGGTGCGTTCCGCGTTCGGGCGCTCGAGCCGGCCCGACCACGCGTCCCGCCCGTCGGGCGCGACGTGGAGCGTGATGTCGGCCGCGCGAACCGGTGGATCGACAACGGCGAGCCCGACAAGGACCCAAACGGCGCGCACCCAGAGTATCCGGTCCCAACGCATGCGAGGTCTCCCCGTCCGTCAATGCGAATGGAAGGTCCCGCGCCGGTGCGGAACCTTCCGGTACGGCTGTGAGCATGACGGACAGTCCCGCTCGGTGCAACTCGGGGTTGTTCGCGGCGCCTGCCCCTCCGGAAATTCGGAAACAAGGCGTCCGCGCGCGGGGAGCGTGGACCACGAAATGCGCCAGAGGTCCGGCCGGGATGTGAGTTTGACGCCCACGGCGGGGTCGCGATTCGAACGCGTGCTCGTCGTTTCCCGTGGGTGCCGTGCCGGGCGTGACGTGTGAACTCGGGTCCCCACGTTCCATGTCTTGACGCCCCCCCCCCCGCAGCGCGTATATTCCAGGGCAGTTGGATCATGACCGCGACTTTCGCTGGGGAAGAACATGGTTCGGCATGGTCTTCGTCGGGCCTTTTCGGTCGTTGAACTCATCGTCGTTCTCGCCGTTCTTGGCATGTTGGCATCGCTGGCACTCGTCGGACTTCAGCACGCCCGTGCCGCCGCGATGCGGACGCGTTGTTCGGCCAATCTCCAGCAAATGGGAACGGCCGTCCACCAGTTCGCATCGAACCGCCGAACGCTGCCAGGGGATGACGGTTCATTCCTATTGCAACTCCTTCCCTTTTCGGAATCGGCCGCGATGTCGCGGGATCCCCACGTGCGGGATCGAGAGGAGTTGCTGCGGCGGACGCACATCCCGCTCTTCACGTGTCCTGCGGACGCCGCGCCGTACATTTTTGAAGGATCGTCGAACGGATACGCGGGCGTGAACTATGTTGGAAACTCGGGCACGTGGTTCATCAAGACGGGATTTGACGGAGTCTTTCGCTATCGAGCGTACGGTCCGCCAGTATCGCTTGCGGATATTCGGGACGGCGCCTCGAATACGGGGTTGATCTGCGAGGCCCTTCGAGGCGACCTTTCATTCGATCGGCTCCGGAGCAATCTTCAGACGAATCACCAATTTCAGTATCCATCCGAACTTGATGACTTTGCATCGCATTGTAAGTCCGTTCCTCCGAGCGATGCGATTCATGGGTGGCTGGGAGATCCAGGTTCCAAGGGAACACCATGGACGATCACTAATGTCTGTATTACGCTCTACAATCACGTCTTGACGCCGAACCTACCGTCGTGTTTCAACGGCGGAGACGTCGTATCAGGAGCCGCGACGGTGTCGAGTTTCCACCCAAGAGGCGTCAATCTGCTTTACGTTGACGGGCATGTTGCGTTCGTAACGGATCGAATCGAGTCGTCCATTTGGCGCTCGATTGGGACTGTAAGTGATACGAGGCGTTAGGGAGAGGAGTGCGTCATGAAGTGCCGTCGTTGTTGGGAACTCTTTATGGAAGTCGGCGTCGCCGGCATTCTCGTAGCCTGCGTCGCGGTCTTCTCCGGCGCGAATTGGTCCATGGGCACGCCGACCCAAGGTCAAACAGTCTCATCGTCGGCGTCGATTCCGTGCGGGGGCGGAGCGCCCAATCAAGGTTTGGCGTTTGCCGTTCAATTCTGGCACAAGTCGCAGGCGGAGTACATGGTCACAGGGGTTTCCGGTACAACCACGGGGCCGCAAGGAATGCCGCAAATGGCCAACTGGGAGGCGACGCTGAATCCGCCGACAGGCCATTGGCCCCATCCCGGCACCGATTGGGTCACGCTCGTCTATTACAGCCCTTCGAGCGGTAGTATCACTCACAGCGTGTCCATCATCCCATGATAAGAGACGGGGCAGACACGTCATTGGTTGGAGCCTGGTGGATCATGCGGCTATTCGTATCACCGAGTATTGTCGTGCTTGTACCTGTCGCATTAACGGGATGCATGAGGCGCGGGGATTCTCAGACCCCTAATTGCGATCCGCCCATTGCCGTGGAATTCGTCTTTCCATCATCACGGCCACGCGATCGGATCGACGAATTGGCCGTGACCGTCGCGCCAAGCGATGTCGTTGCCGGCGACCGGGTCATGCTTGGGGGAGTACTCGAACTGGATGACCCGAACCAGTGGTGTGCACTTGTCGCGCACGTGTTTCGTTCGGGTGCGCCCGGACCGTCAGGAGGCCGAGTTCTCATGCAGGGTGGGTCCTGCAGTCCGGAACGCGATCCGACGGAGCATCGGCTTTGGAATTACCGGATAATTCTTGAGGCACCCAAGGATCCCGGGGACTACGATATCGAGATCCAAGGCGTCAACGGCAAGTATTGCGGCAGGGGACGTATGCGTGTGGAGCGATCGCACTAGCTTGGCGTTTTCCGGAGGTGCGATGAAACAGGTGGCTCTGTCTGAGATCAAGGATGACCTGTCGAAGTACCTCCGCTTAGCCGAGAAGGACGAGATCGTGATCACGAGGCACGGGAAGCCGGCAGGCATCCTGGTGGGGTTTGCTTCTGAAGACGACTGGTTCGACTACAAACTGGAGCACGACCCGCGCTTCCTTGAACGAATAAGGAGGGCCAGAAAGAGCCTCGAGGCCGGAAAGGGGATCAAGCTCGAAGATGTGCCGCTTGAGCCGAAGGCAACCTCGCGCCGAACCAAACGCCGAAGCTGACCAGGGCCGCCCGTTCGGTTTCTCGCGCAGGGGTGACGGCTTACCATCGCCGCGTCAAACGGGCCGCTAGCTCGGATACGGCGGCCGACCCGACATTACCGGACCAGTCCGACGCCCGCGGTGAAGCCGAGGAACCCGAGGTCGCCGGCCTCGCCGCTCGCGCTTCCGGCGCCGCCCCACCATTGCCCTTCGAACGCGCCGCGCGCGAAGAACCGGCCGCATTCGAGATCGGCGGAAGTCCAGGTCGCGCCGAGCCGTCCTTCGAGGATCGGAAGCAGATCGTCCCGGCTCGATGTCTGGAATGTGTGGAAGGGAGTCGTCAGGTCAAGATCCTCGCCCGCGTACAGGCGCGAGTCGCCGTCGCCCATCAGGAGCGACGCGCGCGATTCGGCGACGAGCGTAATCGCGTCGCCCAACCACCGCCGCGATTCGATGGCCACGGTCGGGCCGATGCCCTGGTTCGCATGCTGGTAGTCGACGACTCCGAGGATCGTCGCGGCCGCGTTCCGTAATGTTCCCTCGTAGTTCTGCCCGACCCGCGCGTACCGAAGGCCACCCGACGCCAGCAGGCTCCAGGCGCCGAAATCGCCCCGCTTCGTGACTTCGAAATCCAGCGTGTAGGCGTCCAGTCCGCTCGACGCGGTCAACGTGTCACCCGGAATCGAACTCGAAATGTCGACTCCCGCTCCCGAAATGTTCGACGGACCGAATGCGGGCGGCGCCACACTTCCGAAACCATTCGCCGGGGGAGACGCCGTGAGCGAACCGGCCGACTGATCGAAATGCCAATACGCCGCACGCGCCCCGATGCCCTCGCCCGTTTCGTAATGCGCCCAGATCCGAGGGCTCAGCTCGAAATCGTAGTCAAAGGACCGGTCCGAAATGGAATTGAACGAGAGTCCGTCGGATTCGAGCGTTGTGAACGCCGGGTTTCCCTCGAAGTAGGGCTTCGCGAACACGATATCGAACCCGACCGTCCAGGCCGATACGCCACATCCGTCCGCCTCGCACGGCGCGGTCGATTCCGGGCCGCCGTCGCCGGGCCATCCCTCGGCCCGCGCGGAACCGAACGTAGGCAACCCGGCCATGAAGCCGATCGCCAGAAGGAATAAGACGGGTGGCGCGCCGCTTCCGTTGCCCGTCCGTCTTGCCGCCGTTCGGCCGTCCATCGATGCGCGGCAGGTCCTTGATCGTCGCACTGCGGCTCTCCCCATGTCCCGGTTCGGTTCGTTTCGCGTTCGGACAAGAACCCAGGTGGACGGTTTCGCTTCAAGAAGCGGCGCACCCCCGCTTCCGGGTAGAGCTCGTCCCGTTTCGTACCACGCTCCACGGTTCACCATCGGTTCGAGTCGATCGGTCGAAACAAATATTCCGTTCGTGCCGTCAAAGTTGAATGTGCCACGAGTACGCATTGCGCCGGACGGTTCCTTCGTGGCGCATTTGCGGATCGCGCCGTCCCCAATCATAATCATGCCCTTCGTCGCTCGTGCAAGGGATACCACAGGCGGCCCCATCGACAATGCGCCGTACGCCGAACCCGCGTTTCGGTAATGGCTCGGAAACGTGGAGGATTGCGGTGATTGAGCGCTATGGGAAGAGCCTGCGTCGCGCGGTTCGCGGCTTGAAGCGGCAGTGGACGAAACGGCGCAAGATGCGGCTTTCCCGCCTGGAGAACCTCGAGCCTCGCCTGCTCATGAGCGTCACGCCGCTCGAGCAGCATCTGATCTACACGATCAACCGGATGCGGGGCGACCCCGGGGAGATTGCCGCATTCAGCGAAACGAACGGTCCGTCGATCGCGAGTCGATCGGCGAAGCCTCCACTCGCGGTCAACGCGACGATTTCCTCGACAGCCGACCAATTGGCCGCGGCGATGGGGCGCGGACAGCGCGAGGCCGGTTGGCTTCCCATATGGCCGAACGGCCTGTTGCGCCGCAACGGATATCCGTTGCCCGCGGAATGGCCGAGCGCGGCGAACGGGATCGAGACGACGCTCGTTGGAACGGACGTGGACAGCGCGGCGCGCGTCGTCACCGAGTTATTCGCCGGTGATGCGGGCGGAACGCGCATCACGTCGCGCCAACTGCTGGGGACCGATGCGTCGTTCGCGTCGGACCGCGAGATCGGCGTCGGGTATTTCTCCTTGGGCGGCGATGGATCGGCGCCCGACAGGGCGCTGCGCGACCATTGGTCGATCAACGTCGCACACCGTTCGTCTCCGGCCGTCTTTCTGACGGGCGTCGCGTTTGAGGACAAGAACGGGGATGCCAAGTACGACCCGGGCGAAGGGATTGCGGGTGTCGCGATCCGCGTGGGAGACGCCGAGGTCCTGACGAATGATGCGGGAGGATGGTCGCTCGCCGTCGCGCCGGGTACTCATGTCGTGACGGCGGACGGGCCCGGATTCGATAGACCGTCGTTCGCATCCGTGGTCGTCGGATCGGACAACATCGAAATCGATTTCCTGGCCGGGCGCGTGCGAGGCGACGTGGCGTTCACCATCGGTCGCAATACGCTTTCGGCGAGCGACGTGAACGCGGACGGGCGTCTCGCATCCACCGACGTCCTGGCTCTGCTTCGCCTCTTGGGCGCGCATGGAGCCGGCCCGGCAAGCCGGTTCTATGCCGACGGACTGCTCGACGGCCTATACCCGGACGTTTATCCGGACGGCCGCATCACCGTTTCGGACCTGTTGGCCGCGGTGCGCGGCGTGAAGGCGGGGGACGCCGACGCGCCGATTCCGGAACCGGCGTCGACGTCGATTCCGATGCACGTCGCACTGCGGGTCGGATCCGAAATCTCGGGTCCGGAGCGTGAGGGACCGAGCCCGCGGACGGTCGTGAGCCCCGCGGAGCTCGTGAACACATTCCTGCCGCGATTGCAATCGACGCGCGAGCAAGCGGCGGCCATCGCAACCGGGCCGACCGGCGAATCGATGATCGTTTTCGCCGGGCGCGGGTTGGACGACCTGGATGGGATCTATGCGCGGCGCTATTCCGCCGACGGCAGCCCGCTCGGCGATGCGTTCCGCGTGAACACGACGGTTCGCGAGTCGCAACACGCGCCGACGGTCGCCGTCGATGGTTCGGGGAATTATCTCGTCGCCTGGTCGGGACGGGGGACGGGCGACCAGCACGGCATCTTCGCGCAGTGGCTCGCGCCCGATGGAAGCCGCGTGGGCGGCGAGGTGCTCGTCAACACGACGATCGGTGGAATCCAGGATCAGCCGTCGGTCGCGATGGCGGCGGACGGCCGCGCGTTCGTCGCGTGGAGCGGAACGGGTGCCAGAGATTTCGATGGGATCTTCCTGAGGCGTTTTTCATCGGACAGGTCGCCGATCGGCGACGAATTGCTGGTGAACGACGGTACCCGATTCGAACAGGCCTATCCTTCGATCGCCGCGACACCCGACGGGTCGCTCGTCGCGACCTGGAGCAGCCGTCACCAGGACGGGAGCGATTGGGGCATCTATGGGCGCCGATACGCGGCCGACGGATCGCCGGTGGGAATCGAGTTCGCGGTCAACGAGTCGACGCTTGCGAGCCAGCTCCGATCGTCGACGGCGGTCGACGCGCGCGGACGTTTCGTCGTCGTGTGGTCGAGCGTGGATGCGGACGCCGGGTCGTCGAGTATTTGGGGGCGTCGTTTCGAGTCCGAAGAAACGGCGATCGGCACCGAGTGGCGCATCACCGATTCGGTCGGAGCGCGCAACAAGGACGCGCGCGCGGCCATGTCGCGCGAGGGGCAGTTTCTTGTCACCTGGACGACAGGCCGCGCTGATGGCTCGGGTTGGGAGGTCGCCGGGCGGTACTACGATCCGGGGCGCATCGACGCCTTCGATGTGTTCCTCGCGAACTCGGTCCTTTTCGGACCGGCTTCGGGCCATCAACAGTTCTCCGCCGTCGCGCTCGGGCCCGGCCCGTCGGCGCGGATCGCGTGGAGCGGCCGAGGGCCCGCGGATCGGGACGGCGTCTATTGGAGTCAGGTGACGTCCTCGGGTTCTTCCGCCAATCAGGCGCCGATCCTCGACGCGATCGACGATCGGAACGTTCAGCCGGGCGACGTGGTCGCATTCATCGCGTCGGCGTCGGATCCGGACGGTCCGTCGAGCGCGCTGCGGTTCTCGCTCGATGAAGGATCTCCCGAAGGCGCGTCGATCGATCCGATCACGGGCGCGTTCGATTGGGCTCCCGAATCGGTCGGCGCGTTTCCCGTCACGGTCCGCGTCACGGACGGGGGCGAGCCGGCGCTGAGCGACACGGCCACGTTCCTTGTCGTGGTTACGCCGGCCTGCGATTCCGATGCGGAGTGGTCGGGTTGGGAGACGGGTGGTTCCGAATCGGGGCGGGGAACGACCGATGTCGACGCGTGCGGCGTCCAATTGATCGAGGGAGACTCGTTCGAGGTCGGGGCCGAAGCGGGGCTCGCGGTCCCGGACGGAGCGACGGCGATCGAGTTCACGATCGACGGGCTCGCATTCGACGGAGCCTCCGAGGGCCGCATGCGCGACGCACTTGAAGTGGCGCTCGTCGACGGCGCCGGTTCGCCGCGCGTCCACACGCTTCGCAGGGGCCGCGACGGCTTCGTGAATTTCTCGGACGGGCTGCCCGCCGAATCCGCGGCGGGCGTCACGATCGACGGCAATCGAGTGCGCGTCAACATCGCCGGATTGGCGAACGCCGAGGAACTCGCCTTGCGTTTCCGATTGATCAACAACGACGGCGATACGGAGAGTCGAGTCGGCGTCTCGCGACTCGCCTTCATCGTCGATCCATCCATCACGCCGGTCACCACGATCCCGCCTGCGTCCGGCGAATCGGTATCCGGCTTGTTGGATCTTGGCGGCTTGTCGGACGTGACGGCGAGCGTCGCGGCGCGGTATTTCCGGACTTCGTTCGACGAGGCGTCGCGCATCCTGGAATCGCAAATCGCGCTCGCCCACGAAGGAGACTATCCGCTCGCCGCTCCGCTCGTGCTCGCCGTCGACCAGATCAGCGATCCCTCGGTCCGCGCGCTTGGCGCCGACGGCGTCTTGGCCGATGGACAGCCGTACTTCGATTTCAGCGACCGAATCGGCGCGGCGCGGTTCGAACCGTCGACCGTGACGGGGAATCGGACCATCGCGTTCCACAATCCGACCGGTGTTCCGTTCACCTACGACCTCGTCGTGCTCGGCCAATTGAATCGGCCGCCGAGGATTCACACGGAACCGCGGTTGGAAGCGATCGTGGGGAGGCCGTACGCGTACGACGCGGCGGCGCGCGATCCGGACGGTGATCCGATCGCGTTCGCCATGCTGTCCGCGCCGGCCGGGATGGAGGGAATGGAAGGCGGCGCGCCGTCGCTGCGCTGGACTCCCGGCCGGGCCGATCTCGGCGCGCACTCGGTCGCGCTCCTCGCCTCGGACGGACGAGGCGGACGGACGAGCAACGGTTCACGCTGTGGGTCGTCGATGCGCCGCCGAACCGCCCGCCCGTCTTCACGAGCGAGCCGGTCGTGGACGCGAATGTTCTTGGCGAATACGTCTACGCGGCGCTCGCCGAGGACATGGATGGCGACACGCTCGCATTCTCGCTCGCGGCCGGACCCGCCGGCATGACCGTCGACGGCGCGACGGGGAGTGTCCAGTGGACTCCGACCGCCGATCAGATCGGCGAGCACGCGGTGAGTCTCGATGTGGCCGACGGGCACGGCGGCGCCGCGCGGCAGGACTATTCGATCCGTGTTGGGCAAGCGATCGGAAACCGGGCGCCGTTCGTCGTTACCGAACCGGTTACCGAAGTCGTTGTGCCGTTTCAGCCGATCCAAGTCCCCATCGCATTCCAATCCTCGCTCGTACGCGCGATGGGAACGGGCGAACAGATCGCGGGTTTGGCCGTTTCGTCCGACGGACAGCTTTATGTCAGTTCGGGCGTGCGGGCCTATCTGAACACGTCGATCCGGCGGATCGACCTCGCGACCGGCGCGATGACCGTCTTCAAGGATGGGCTCGCATCATCCGGACGCATCGCCCTCGGCGATCCATCGGGAGCGTTCGGCGATGTCCTGTTGCATACCGACGGCGACTATCCGCCCGGCTATCAAGGCGCCGTCTTCAGCACCGATCGAACGACGGGAGTTTCGACGACGCTCGTCACCGGCGCTCCCAACCGGTCGATCGGAGATCCGTTCGGCGTCGCGCTCGGCAAGGGCGGCGCGTTCGGAACCGACTTGTACGTGATGGACTTCCAGGGGTGGTCTTCGCAGACGCCGATCCTCGAACGGATCCGGCCGACCGGCGCGGTCGAGACGGTGGCCGAAGGCGGACCGTGGACGTTGGACGCGTTGCCGCTGCACGTCGAGTTCGGCGATCCGTCGAGCGGGTTCGGCGACTACGCGTTCGTCGCCGATCCGAAACTCAACGCGCTGTGGCGCGTGTCGCCGCTCGGCGAAATCACGCCCTTTCCCGTTTCGGAACCGATCGATCCGCTCGCGGCCCGGTTTGGACAAGGCGGATCGTTGGGTTCGGACCTCTATATCGTCAACGGCGACGGGCGGGTTCTTCGCATCGCGGCCGACGGCGCGGTCTCGGAGTTCGCGCGAGGCATCACGGTTCCTCCAGGAGCTCCGATCGCCGACCTGGCCTTCGCCCCCGACGGGAACCGGTTGTTCGTGGGGTACGGCGAGAATCTGTACGTGATCGAGCCGCGTTCGGAAATGCCGCGCTACGCGTACGGCGCGGGCGCGATCGATCCGGACGGCGATGCGATCGCGTATTCGCTTGTCGACGGACCTCCGGGCATGACCATCGACGCCGCGACGGGGCGCGTGGAATGGGCGATTCCCGCCGACCAGATGCCGTCGACCCACGCGGTCTCGATCCGCGCCGACGACGGGCGCGGAGGAAGCGATACGCAAACGTATTCGCTCGACGTCGTGACCGTGACAACGGGTGAAATCCGCGGCCACAAGTTCCATGACGTGAGCGAGGACGGCATTTGGGCCGATTCCGACGCGGGACCCGAGCGCGCGCTTGCCGGTTGGACGATCTACCTCGACGCGAATGACAATGGAGTCCGCGATCCGGGCGAGCGATCGACCGAGACGGGTTCCGACGGCGCCTACGCCTTCACCGATCTATTGCCCGGCTCGTACGTCGTGCGCGAGGAGCTGCGACGGTTCACCTACGACGCCGCGAACGACTTCTCGATCGACATGAATCCGGCGGGCGCCTGGACCTATGGTCATACGGCGGGAATGACGGCCCCGTTCGTGAAGTCGGATTCGACGTTCACCGGCGCGCTGATCGACGGATGGAGCGCAACGTCGGGCGGATCCCATGTGATCCACAATCGAACCAACGATACGGTTCGGTACGCGACGATCACGCATCCGGTCGACGTCCTGAACCTGGATCCGAGCTTCGATGGCCGGAACGCGGTCGTGCGATGGACGGCGTTCGTCGCGGCAACGTATCGCGTCGCGGGCCGCTTTGAAGGCCTCGACTCGACAACCACCGAGGTGGGCATTCTCCACAACGGAGCTTTGATCACTGGCGGCGCGGTGGGCGGTTTCGGCGCTCAAGTCCCGTTCGATTTCGAGCTTTCCGTCGTCGCGGGCGACACGATCGACTTCTCCGTCGGCCAGGGATGGTATGGCAGTCTGTACGACAGCACGGGCCTCGCGGCGACGATCGCGGTTCCGTCCTGGCGGCCGACCACGCCGCTGTCGGGAGAACATGCCATCGACGTCGCGGCGGGCATGGTCGCGGACGATGTCGATTTCGGCAACACGCTCGTCGTTCCCGCGGAAATCGAAAACACGGCTCCGGAATTCACGAGCACTCCGGTCGACCATGGGAAGGTCGGATTCGTCTACCGATATCAGGCCGCGGCCACCGATGCGGACGGCGATCGGCTTACGTTCGATTTGCCGCTCCGTCCGCGCGGAATGGTGGTGGATCCAACGAACGGTTTGCTGTTCTGGACGCCGCGCGAGGATCAGGTCGGCACGCATTCCGCGATCGTGCGCGTTTCGGATGGGTTGGGCGGAATCGACTTGCAGCCGCTCACCGTGCGCGTCGATCCGATGAACGGGGGCGCGGTCATCACGTCCCAACCGGCCTTGGTCGCGGAGCTTGGGCGCGCGTATCAGTATGCGATCCGCGCGCAGGACCCCGAACTTGACCCGATCGCGTATTCGCTCGTGAACGGTCCGGTCGGAATGGGAGTCGATCCGCTCACCGGGTCGCTGACCTGGGTTCCCTCGGCCCTCGGTCCGGTTCCCGTCACCGTGCTCGCCGTCGACTCGTTCGGATCGGGCCAAAGCCAGGCGTTTGAACTCGTGGTCATCGAGAGTCTTCCCAACGAGGATCCGGTGATCACGTCGATGCCTCGGCGATCGGCGCGGCTCGGGACTTCCTATTTCTATGGCATCCAGGCGACCGACCCCAACGGCGATCCGCTGCAATTCAGCCTTGACGCGGGGCCCGCGGGAATGGTCGTATCGGCCGGTGGATTGCTGGAATGGACGCCTTCGACGTGGCAATTCGGGGATCATGACGTACGCGTACGCGTCGACGACGGGCGGGGAGGGACCGCGATCCAATCGTTCGTCGTGTCGGTGATCAGCGCGAACCGGAACGGCGCGCCGGTAATCGAATCGACTCCGCCGAACGCCGCGACGGTTGGCCGGGATTTCGCGTACGACCTGATCGCATCCGATCCGGACGGGGATCCGATCGCGTACTCGCTCGACCAATTCCCGCGCGGCATGTCGATCGACGCGCTCCGCGGCGCGTTGCGTTGGACACCGACGGCCGAACAACTTGGCCCGCACACGGTCGTCGTTCGGGCGATGGACACGTTGGGGGCGTCGGTCACGCAGGAGTTCGAGGTCACGGCGCGCGGCGCGAATCTCCCGCCGAGGATCCTTTCCAGTCCGCCGACGAACGCCGCGGCGGATCAACCGTACGAATACGCCGTGCGGGCGCGCGATCCCGAGGGCGGCCCGCTCGCGTTCGCCCTGCTTGTCGGATCGGGCGACATGCGGATCGACGCGGCGGGTGTGATGCGATGGACGCCGACCGATGCCGAGTCGGGTTCGGTCGACGTGGTCGTGCGTGTCACCGACGATCGCGGCGCGGCGGCCGATCAGCCGTTCTCGGTGATCGTCGCGCCCTTGCCTCCCAATCATCCGCCGGAAATCCGTTCGCGACCGATCGTCGAGGCGACGATCGGTCGGCCGTACGAGTACCTGGTCACGGCGACCGACGCCGACGGCGACGCGCCGCGCTTCGCGCTGCTCGAGGCGCCGACCGGCATGACGATCGACGAATTCACCGGTCGCGTGCGTTGGACGCCGACGCAAACGGGCAACGGACGCGTGACCGTGCTTGTCGGCGACCTTCGAGGCGGCGAGGCGGAACAGTCGTTCGAGGTCCTGGCGCGCGACGTGAATCAACCTCCGGCGATCGTGTCGACGCCGGCGACCACGTCGGTGGCGGGCGCGACGTACCGTTACGACCTGCGCGCAAACGATCCCAACGGGGACCCGCTCGCGTTCCGGATCGAGCAAGGACCCGCCGGGATGTCGATCGATGGGGTGGGCCGACTGACGTGGCCGACGTCGGCCGCGGACATCGGTTCGCATGCGGTGCGCGTGATGGTCTCGGACGGGCGCGGCGGCGACGTTCCCCAGTCCTGGACTCTGGCGGTCGACGCGGACACGTCGGCTCCGCGCGTCGCGCTCCAGGTGGGTTCGAACCCCGCGCTGTTCGGCGACGACGTGCCGTTCCTGGTGAGTGCGTCGGACAACGTGCGCGTCGAGTCGCTGCGGTTGATCGTCGGAGAACTCGCCGTACCGCTCGACGGCAATGGCCGCGGAACCGTGCGGATGAATTGGATCGGCAACGTCGAGGCGGTCGCGACCGCGATCGACGCGGCGGGCAACGCGGGTGAACGGAACGTCACGATCCTGGTCATCGATCCCACGGTGACCGAGGCGCCGTTCGTCGAGCTGCATAGTCCGACGGACGGAATAACCGTCACCTCGCCGACCGACGTCCTGGGTACCGTCGAGGACGCGAATCTGGTGTCGTGGTCGCTCGAAGTCGCTCCTATGGAGGAAGGTGAATTCCGAGAGATCGCGAACGGCGCGCAGCCGATCGCCGGTGGTCTTCTGGGCAAGTTGGATCCGACCCTCCTTCAGAACGACACGTATCGCTTGCGGTTGACGGCGACGAACACGGGCGGCCTGAGCGCCTCGACCGAGATCCTCGTGAACGTGGCCGGAGCGTTGAAGCTCGGGAATTTCACGCTGTCGTTCACCGATCTCGCGTTGCCCCTTGCGGGGATCCCGATCTCGATCGTGCGAACGTACGATACCCTGCGGTCGGGTCTCGACGGTGAATTGGGGTTCGGGTGGCGGCTTGAATATCGCGACGTGGACCTGCGGACGAGCGTCGGAACGGGGGTGGACGAAGCGTACGGATTGTACGCGCCGTTCCGCGACGGCACGCGGGTCTACGTCACGTTGCCGGGCGGCGCCCGCGAGGGCTTTACGTTCCGTCCCAAAGCGGTCGGCCTGTTCGACCCGTATCAGCGGGAACAGGACGTGCCGCCCGAGTACGTACCGGGTAACGGGCTTCGCAGCGTCTATTTCGTGCCGTCGTTCGTGCCCGACAAGGGCGTGACGAGCCGGCTCACCGTGCCGCGCTACCAGTTGACCAAGGTCGGCCGCGAGTATTTCCAGTTCGGCGGCGGGTTCCCGTACAACCCGAAGGACTCGGCGTTCGGCGGCCGGTTCCTCCTGACGACGAAAGAGGGCGCGACCTATCGGATCGACGCGGAAACGCGGCAGGTCGCGACGATCACCGATCGCAACGGTGCGTATCTCGCATTCGTGAGCGATGGCATCACGAGTTCGGCGGGCGGGCGGGTCGCCTTCGAGCGGGACGCGCGGGGACGCATCGTCGCCATCACGGATCCGGGAGGCGGTGTGGTTGAATACCAATACGACGTGCGAGGGGACCTGGTCGCCGTGCGGGATCCGGAGGATCACGCAACGTCGTTCCAATATCGGACACAGCCCGCACACTATCTCGAGCAGATCGTCGATCCGCTCGGACGCCCCGCGATTCGGAACGAATACGACGCGCAGGGACGGTTGATCGGGATTGTGAATGCGGACGGCCAGCGAACGGGACAACAGTACGATGCGGCGCATTCGACCCAGACCGTCGTCGACGCGATGGGAGGACGCACCAGCCACCAGTACGACGATCGGGGAAACGTGGTCGCCACGACGAACGCGCTCGGACAAACGATCACGCGCACGTTCGATGATGACAACAACGTACTGTCGTTCACCGACGCGCTGGGCCGGACAACGCGGTACGCCTACGACGGATTCGGGAACATCGCGGAGGAAACGGATCCCCTGGGAGGCGTGAATCGCAAGTCGTTCGACTCAAGCGGGAATCTGCTCGCGCGGAGCGACGCACTTGGACGTGTGACACACTACGCGTACGACGCGAACGGCAATTCGATCGGTATCGAGGACGCGTCCGGGAATACGCAGCGATTCGCGTACGATCGTTTCGGGCAACCCAGTGAGGCGATCGATCCGCTCGGAAACACGACGCGTTATGAAGGTGACGCCGAGGGCCATCTCTTGGCCACGGTGGACGCGTCGGGACAGCGCCGGACATTCACGTATGACACCAACGGTCTGCCCACGACGATCGGCACAACGCGCACCGGACCCGCGGGGCAGGTGACCCAAACGTGGACGGCCGCGTATAACGCGCGCGGCGATGTCACGTCGGTCACGTCGTCGACCGGAGCCACGGAGACGACCGGTTTCGATTCGCTCGGGCGCGTCGTCGCCGCGACGGACGCACTGGGACACACCAAGGCCTTTGTGTATTCCAGCGCGGGACAACTCGATGAGATCGTGCATCCGGACGCGACGCCCCTGGATGATTCGGACAATCCCCGCGAACGCCATGTCCACGATGCGCTCGGACGCATGATTTCGGAAACCGATGCGAGCGGTCGCACGACCGTCTATCGGTACGACGCGATCGGTCGATTGCTCGAGACCATCTTTCCCGACTCGACCCCCGGCGACTTGACCGACAATCCGCGGACCACGAACGAATACAATGCGGCGGGGGAGCTGGTGGCCGCCACCGATGAACTCGGTAACCGCACGCGGTATTCCTACGACGCCGCGGGACGGCGGATTGAGACCCTCGACGCGCTCGGCCATTCGTGGCGCACCGAGTACGATGCCGTGGGGCAAATCACCGCGTCGATTGATCCTCTGGGGCGCGCGACACGTTATCGGTACGACGACAACGGAAACTTGATCGAGACAGTCCATGCCGACGGCGCGAGGGAATCCCGCGCGTACGATGCGGCGGGGCGCGTCATCGCGTCGACCGACGCGCTCGAACGAACAACCCGCTACGAGTACGACGCGCTCGGGCGGATTACGGCCGTCGTGGATGCCTTGGTTCAGCGAACGGCATTCGCGTATGACGAAAGCGGAAACCGTATCTCGCAATCCGACGCCAATGGGCGCACGACGCGGTACGAGTACGACATCGCCGGTGGGCTCGCGGCAACCGTCCTTCCGCTCGGGCAGCGGTCCGAGACGGTTTTCGATGCGGGCGGCCGCGTGACCGAATCGGTCACGTTCAATGGGGAGACCATTCGCTATGTCTCCAACGAGCGCGACTGGCTGGTTGAGAAACAACTGCCTGGAGGCGCAACGGTTCGCTATGCGTACGATCCGGCCGGACGCCTTGTTTCCATGGTGGATTCCGCTGGAACCACGGTGATGGACTACGACGCGCGCGGACGCTTGACGTCGCGGACCGAGCCGGACGGCAGGCGGATTGAGTACGCCTACGATGCGGCGAGTCGGCGGACGGCGATCGTCACGCCATCGGGCACGACGAGCTACGCGTACGACAGCCTGGGACGCTTGACCTCGGTCGCGGATCCGGCGGTTGGCACGACCCGCTACGAATACGACTCGGCGAATCGTCTCATCCGCACGACCTTGCCCAACGGCGTTGTAGAGGAACGCACGTACGACAATCGGGATCGCCTGGTTCGACTCGTGGACCGAGGACTCGACGGCGTTCTTGCGACGTATGATTACGAACTCGACGCGACCGGGCGCGTTCGGCAAATCCACGAGGGTGGTGGCCGCGTCGTGACGTACGCGTACGACGCGCTGTACCGACTCGTCGGCGAGTCGATCGCCGACCCCGTGAACGGAGATCGTACTCGGTCATATGTCTACGATCCCGTGGGCAACCGGCGATCCATGACCGACAGCCTGGACGGAACGACGGCCTACGAATACGATGCGAACGACCGGTTGCTGACGGCAACGCGGGGCGCGGAGGTCACGCGGTACACCTACGACGCAGCGGGGAACACGCTGTCGCGCATTGCCAATGCCACCGATCAGGTCTTCATGACGTGGGACGCGGAAGACCGACTCATCCAAGCCGACCAGACGGTCGGGGCCACAACCCGCCAATTCACCTATCGCTACGACGCCGAAGGTCGGCGCGTCGCGCGGACGATCGACGACGTCCAGACTCGCTATTTGCTCGACACGGGGGTTGAGAACGCGCAGGTGGTCGAGGAATACACGTCGGGTGGTGTCATCCTGGCGCGATTTGTGCAAGGAGCCAATGTCATCGCGCAGTCGCGCGGCGGATCCACGTCGCTCTACCTGCCCGACGCGCATGGCGACACACGCCTGCTGCTCGCGCTCAATGGTCAGATCGCCGACCGCTACACCTACGATGCGTTCGGCAACGTTCTGGCGGACTCGGGAAACACTTTGAATGAGCTGCAATATGGCGGCGAACAGTACGATCCTCTGGGATTCCTGTTCCTGCGGGCGCGTTGGTACGACCCGACGATCGGACGTTTCCTGAGCCCCGATCCATTCCCCGGCGTCCCGACGATTCCGATGAGCTTGCATCCGTATGTGTATATGCACGACGATCCGGTGAACGGCAGCGACCCAAGCGGAAAAAGTCCGCTACTGCAGACCGTGAATCTCACGGCGCTGCGCGCGACGATCTGGCAACGAGCCGTAACGGTGGCAACGGTCGCGACAAAGACCGTATTGATGGGCATCCTGTGGGCGGAGTCCACGGCGCCTGGAGTCGCGTGGAGTTGGAAGGAGCGAATGGCGTACTCGAAGGAGGTTCAGGCGGGTGCGATTCAAGCGATGCAATCGGCTATCCAGGACGCCGACAAGGGGAGGAGGCTCCTTGGCAAGCCGTTCTCGATCATTCGGCGCAAGAACGTAAACGATCTGATGCGGATCGACTACCTCTACGATGCGCGACGCAAGGCAAATGACTCGCGGGAAGATCGCAAAGCGGCGGTGGGGGGGTACTATGGCTATTGGGAAGGCGGCGGTTATTTGCTTCGAGACATCGAGTACTATTTCGTGGGACGCGCGTTCGGGCCGTTTGGCGGCGATCCAACCGATCATGCGGGCAATATGGAATCGCTACAGCGCGCGAGCCGCAATAGGAGTTGGAATCACACGCTTGGGATCGGCGGAATTACGTTCTACGAGTTGCTCAAGTTATGGCCCGTCTTGAGGAAGCTGACCCAGAATAGGGACTCCTGGCTGAAGGAGGAGCCTTCGGGGACGGGAGGTGGTATCTTCGGTATCATGGGGATCGTCGACACGAAGCTCGACGATCAAGACGGCGGACCTCTTTCGTACGGAATTCCCCGCAATCCGAAGTTCCGTTTCTAGACCGACGCGACCCGATCAGGCACCATAACGCGCATGGTAGGATCCTCGAGTCGGCGGCGTTTTCGGGAGTACCTTGAGCGGGCGCGGCGCCGCGATGGAGGCCGAAGGGCCGACGAGGGGGCCGACGCGCCGAGGAAAACCGAGCGGCACCGGTCGTTCGGCGAACTGCTCGTCGAGTTCTGGCGTTTGCTTCGCGGCCATCGGTCGACGCTCGTCTTCGCACTGGCCACGTTAACGGTCGCGACCGTGCTGCGGCTCGCGCCGCCCGCCGCCACGAAATGGGCCGTCGATTCGGTCCTCGTCCCGAACGGGCCGCTGCCCGGATGGCTCGAACGGGCCGTGCCGTCGACCGACCGGCTCGTCGTGCTGGCCGTCCTTTCGGGCGGCGTCGTCGGCGTCTCGATCCTCTCCTCGCTCATGCATTTGTGGGGCCGCTGGCACGCGACGCGCTGCGTGAACCGCGTCCAAGTCGTCCTGCGCCGGCGGCTCTTCGAACATGCCGTCCGGTTGCCCCTCCACCGCGTCTATCAGCTCAAGTCGGGTGGCGCGAGCAGCCTCTTGCGGGAGGATGCGGGGAGCGTCGCCGAACTGATCTTCAGCATGATCTACAATCCGTGGCGCGCGATCGTGCAGTTCATCGGCAGCCTGCTCGTCCTGATGTGGGTCGACTGGCGGCTCATGCTCGGCGGCATGATGCTCGTACCCGTCGTCTACTTCACCCACCGCACGTGGATCCGCAGAATCCGGCCGCTCTACCGCGATGTGCGGAGCGAGCGGCAGGAGATCGACGGATACGCGACCGAGGCGTTCGGCGGCATGCGGGTCGTGCGGGCCTTCGCGCGGGAACGCAGCGAGGCGGCGCGGTTCGTTCGAGGCAACGACCTGCTCATCCGCAAGCAACTGCTCGCCTGGTGGTGGACGCGCATCATCGAATTCGTGTGGGAAGTCGCCATTCCGCTCGCCTCCGGACTCCTCCTCTTCTACGGAGGCGCTCGGATCCTCCGCGCCGAATTGACGCTCGGCGACCTCATGATGTTCCTCTTCTACCTCGCCATGCTCCTCGATCCCATGGCGACGCTCGTCGCGAGCGCGACCACGTTCCAGAACAGCCTGGCGGGCCTCGATCGGATCCTCGATATCCTCGCCGAACCCCGCGAAATGCGCCCGGCCCCTGGCGCGACGCTCGTTCCGTTCGACCGCGCCCGAATCGAGGGCGGGATCGCGTTTCGGGGAGTCGGGTTCCGGTATCCCGAGTCGGAGCGGCATGTTCTCGAGGGCATCGACCTGGACGTGCGCGCGGGCGAGACGATCGCGCTGGTCGGCCGCAGCGGCGCGGGCAAGACGACGTTTTGCAATCTCGTGGCCCGCTTCTACGATCCGACCGAGGGCCGCGTGGAACTCGACGGCCGCGATCTGCGCGCGATCCCGATCGAATCCTACCGCGGAACGCTCGGCATCGTCGAACAGGACGTCTTCCTCTTCGACGGGACGATCGCGCAGAACATCGGATACGCGCGGCGGTCGGCGTCGGCCGAGCGGATCGAGGCGGCGGCGCGGCTCGCCCACGCGCACGAATTCATCGGCCGGCTCGACATGGCCTACGATACGGTGATCGGCGAACGGGGCGTGAAATTGAGCGGCGGCCAGCGGCAGCGCATCGCCATCGCGCGCGCCGTGCTCGCCGATCCCAAGATCCTCATCCTCGACGAAGCCACCAGCAATCTCGATACGGAGAGCGAGCGGCTCATCCAAGAGAGTCTCCGCGGTCTGCTCGCCGAGCGGACCTGTTTCGTCATCGCGCACCGCATGAGCACGGTGCGGCTGGCCGATCGAATCGTGGTCCTCGAACAGGGGCGCGTCGTCGAGATCGGAACGCACGACGAGCTGATGCGCAGCGCCGATCGTTACCGCCGCATGGTGGAACTCCAGGTCGAGGGATAGCCGTGGAAACGCCGCACCGCCGCCGGTTCTGGACGGGCATGCTCGTCGGCGTCACGGCCGTATGGGGCTGGACGTTCCTGGTTGTGAAGGAAGCGACCGGGCAATACGGCGTCGTCGGGTTCCTCGCCGCTCGGTTCGCGCTCGCGACGGCCATCATGGGCCCGTTCCTCGCGACGCGCCGATCGGTCGGCCTCGCGCGCGACAGCGCGCTGGTCGGCGGCGTGCTCGCCGCGTCGTACCTGTTCCAGACATTCGGATTGGCCGCGACGTCGGCGACGCATTGCGGACTGATCACCGGTCTCTTTGTCGTGTTCGTTCCGATCGCCAACCGCGTCTTGTTTCGGCGGCCCGTACCGGGAACGATGTGGATCGCGGCGTGCCTGAGCGTGACCGGCCTGTTCCTGCTCACGGGTGCCGGCATGGAACGTCCGCGATTCGGCGATCTGCTGACGCTCGGCGCCGCCGTCTGCCTCGGGCTGCACTGCGCGCTGCTCGAACAGGTCGCTCGGCGGCACGACGCGGCCGCGTTCGCGGGTGGGCAGTTCCTGGTCGCGACGATCGTGTTCCTCGCGGTCTGGCCGCTGGTCGATCGGGTTCGACCGCCTCCGCGCGACGTGATCCCGGCGATCGTGCTGACGGGAGTCCTGGCGACGGCGGTCGGGTTCCTGGTGCAAACGGTCGTCCAGCAAAAGCTGGCGGCCGCGCGGGTCGCCGTGATCCTGACGCTGGAAACCGTTTTCGCCGCCTTCTTCGGCGTCGTGCTCGGCGGCGATCGGCTCGGCCCGACGCAGTGGATCGGCGCGGCCGTCATGCTCGTCGCCGTGACCCTCGCGGAGATCGTACCCAGGATGCGGGGTGAATCCGCCCAAGCCGGTTGAACGAGCCCCTACAACCGATACGGCCCCTACCAGCCGAACGGAAGAACCGGAAAAACAGGCATTCCAGGCCCATCGCCGTTTACCGTCCGTCCCGGCGCCAACGATATCCTTGGCAAGGAGATCCCGCGGCGGGCGCGGGGTCGAATCCCCATGCGGGTCGGGCACGGCCCGGGAGTCGCACGCCATGGATCGTCTGGGCCGTCTGCGGATCGTCGTCGCCGTCGGGTGCGCCATCGGATGCTCCGCCGGGTGCACGTCGATCCGATCGGTCATGTTGCATCGGAACGAATGCAACACGGGTTGGCAGAAAACCCGTCACTTGCCTGGCGTTCCGATCACGCTCAAGGTCCCGACGCACCTGCAGGTCACCGTCGTGGAGAAGCACTACCTCGCGCGCGACGACAAACAGCAATTCGTCCGCATCGACCTGCCGATCCCGATCCGAAAGGTGTATACGGAATTCCGGTACACCGAACGCATCTTCACGGTCGACTTCAAGCGTCCCGCGTCCGGGCTCCTCGATCTCGACGTGACGTTCCGCGACGACGATCAGTATTTCAAGCGCGTGAAGCAGAAAGTCGTCGACGAGACGATCGAGGATGTCGCGAAGCTTGTCGAGTCGATCGCGCCGGGAGGCCTGATCGGCGGTGTCGGGACCGCGTCGAAGGGGGCCGGCGACGATCTGCGGGAAATCGAATCGGTGGTCGCCGTCAATCTGTTCGAAATCGAGGACCCGAACTTCGAGATCCAGGTGACCGAGTTCCTGAACTGCCATCTGAACCGGGCGCACGACGCGTGGGTCATGCCTCCCGGCGTACGGGAAATCCGCCGGTTGCCCCTGGTGGACGATCATTCGGTCGACCTGCCGCTCTGCCCGCCGTCGGGGCCGCCGCCTCCCATGCAATGGAGCCTGCCCGTTCCGTCGGGGGAGCCGGTCCCGGCCGACCCGCGCGCGTCGCAACGGCGCGGGACCGACTGACGGCGATCCGAAGCTCCAACTACAATGGAACGGGTCCGGAACGAAGTGACAGGAATCTGGCACCCCGGGAGATCGGCGGTCATGGCGAAGCGTCGGGCGGATCGCGGCACGGGGTCGGGAGGAACGCGACGCGCGAAGGCCGCGCGGAGCGTCGCCCGTTTTCCGAGCGGCAGTTCGGTCCGGCTTGTCCCCGCATCGCCCGAAGTCGCCTACGCGCGGGCCGAATTGGCGTTCGAGAAATACGCCGAGCCGCTCCGCGGCCTGCCCGGCGTGCTGTCGGTCGACATCGGCTTGCGGTATGTCGGGCGGCGCGCGACGGGTGAATTCGCCGTCCGTGTGCACGTCGCGCGGAAATTGCCCGAGGCCGAGCTGCCCGAACCGCGTGTTCCCAGGCAGCTCGACGGTGTCCCCGTCGATGTGATCGCGAGACGGTTCCACGCGGGCCGGGCCGTCGCGGAACGGTCGACGGTCGTCGCCGGAGGATCGATCGCGCCGCACCATCGGCCGTCGATGTACGGAACGATGGGACTCGCCCTGCTCGACGGCCTCGATCCCGCGCGGGAACGCTGGATCACCTGCGCGCATGTCGTCACGGGGGACCGGCCGACCGGGGACCTCGCGCGGGAACGACTCCCGGTGGTCGATTCGGGCCAAGCGGTCGTCGCGCGAAGCCTTGTCGATCGTTGGGCGGCCGACGAACGGTTGGATGCCGCCGTGCTCGAGCCCGAATCGACGGCGGCCTCCGGATTCGCGGCGGGCATGCCGAGGCCCAAGCGGATCGGCGCGTTGACGCGGCAGGATGTGATCGACCGCGTGGCGCTGCTCAAGTACGGCGCGAGTACCGGGCTATCGGTCGGTGAAGCCGACTCCGTGCAATCGCTGCCGATTCCGATCCACATGCCCGACGGATCGGTCCTTTGGGTTCGCGGGCAAGTTCAGATCCGCGCGACCGATGGCCGCGCGGAATTCGCCGCGCCGGGGGACAGCGGCGCGGCTGTGCTCCGCGCGGGGCCGCGCGGGGAATACGAATGGGTCGCCGTCCTCCGCGCCGTCGATGATCAGGGATTCGGAATCGCCTGCCATGCGGACCGAGTCGCGGCCCGGTTGGGAGTCGTTTTGTAGGGTCCATCATGCTGCGGCCGCCGGACGCGGCGCGGGGGATGCTCGCATGGATGCTTGCCGTCGATGGGCGCGCTGGAGCGCGGTCGCGATCGTGGTCGTCGCGGGCGGTTGCCGCTTGATGCCGCGCGCCGATCGATGGAGGAATGAACCCGGCGCGGAGGCGGTCGAGGCTTTCGTCTGGATCGGAGGCCGGGTCGCCAAGGGCGGCCGGTACGCCATGCCGCGCGACGGCCGGCTCGCGCTGCGCCAAGCCCTGTTGCTCGCGGGCGGCGCCGCCCGTTCGACCGACGGCGAACCCGATCCGCTGCTCGTGGCCTTGCGCCGCGCGGATGGAATCGCAACCCGAGTCGCGTACCTGCCCCTATTCACGGTCGAACAGGGCATCGCCGGCGGAATACCCGTGCGCGCTGGGGACGAGATCACCATCGTGCATCCGCGCGATACGAGCCTCGACGCCAACCGCGCTCGGCTCGCCGGTCCCACCGGAAACGGCGCCCCGTTCGCCGTCGTCGGACGTGTCGCCGACCCAGGAACCCGGACGATCGGCGATCGCATCGGCTCGGTGAAGGACGCGCGGGTGCTGTCGCGAATCGGCGATATCCTCGAAACGGTCGACGCGGATCGATCGGCCGAATGGATGGTGCTCACCCGGCGCCCGGCCGGCGGTCTTCAATGGGAATCGTTTATTCTCCCCCTGCAGTCGGACGCCGCGCGGGACTTGATCCCGGGCGACGCGCCGATCGTGAGTGGCGACACGTACGCGTTCGGGCCGATCGCCGTCTCGCCCCTGCTCACGACGGCTCTGATCGATCCGCTGGTCCGAGCCCACTTGGACGAGTAGGCTGGTCATTCCGTACAATGAAGGCACGAGCGGCCGACCCGATCGATGGGTCACCGTCCCGTGGTCCTCTTCGGCGGTGACGCATGCGATTTCGTCCTTTTCCAAACGACCAGGAGCACCTCGATAGGACGGTCGAACATGGATAGTCGGCGCGCCGTTTCCGGAACGGGCCGGATGAATCGGATGGATCGATCCGGACGCGCGCGGCGGGTTCGACGCGGATTCCTCGCGCGGCGCGCCGCCGAGGTGGTCGTCCTTCTCGCGGGCGGGACGATGGTCCTCGGTCCGGCGCTCGGCGCGGATCGAATCCTGCTTCGCAAACTCGAAGTCATCTCGGATCGGACCGTCGTGTCGTTCGACGAGGACGGTGTCGTGCTGGACGATCATCGGGTGCTCGCGTGGGATGAAATCGAAAAAGCGACGGTCTCGAACGGCCAGGCGGAATTCGACACGATGCTCGGCGAACTGGGCTCGGCCCTCTATCGGATCCGCCAGCGCCTGTCGGTC
The DNA here is from genome assembly GCA_016872725.1 of Planctomycetota bacterium. Lineage (GTDB taxonomy): Bacteria > Planctomycetota > Planctomycetia > Pirellulales > Pirellulaceae > VGZC01. The sequence goes on along the minus strand of VGZC01000021.1, from coordinate 21,118 downwards.
GGCGATGTCGAGGGCCTGTCGGAGCCGGTCGAGTCGATCTATCCGCGTTACACGGCGCGGCGCGGTCGGACGGCGCACTTGGTGTTTCAAGCGGTCGTGCGAAGCCGTTTGGCGGCGGGGAGGCGTGAATCGGCGGTCGAGCCGTACCTGCTTCTCCTGGAGTGCCGACGGTCGGTCGAGAACCCGGGCGAGGCGTTGCCGGTGCCCGGCGAACATCCGATCGTTCCGGACCCGGCGACCGGGCTGTGCGACGCGCTCGAGCCGATCTGGTTCGACGCCGATGCGGCTCGGCGCGAACTGCCGCGGGTCGGCGCGGCGATCGGCGCGATGCGCCGGCCGTGGCCGCCCGGCGCTCCGATCTACTATGCGAGCCTCGCGGCGGCGGCGGGGGAGACCGACCGGATGCTCGCCGCGCTCGGCGAACTCTCGGGGGACGCGTGGACGCCTTGGCGCGACATCATCGAGGCGTTCGGCGAATGCGCGCGGGGTGAACCGGGCCCGGCCTGGAGCCGCCTCGATGGGCACGAGCCCGCCGAAGCCGGACTGCGCCGCGCGGCGGCGCTCTATGTCTCGGGCCGCGGCGCGATCCTGCGGGGCGCCGATCGGCGCGACGCGGCGATCAAGCTGCTTCGCGTGCCCGCCTTGTACGGAACGGCCTATCCCGAGCTCGCCGCGGCCGCGCTCCACGACGCCATGAAAGGCCTATCGGACTTGGAGGACATTCCCGCGAGCGTTGCCGTGCGGAATGAATTGCTCGGACAATTCGGAGCGACGCACCATGCGCGGATCGTCCGCCGCGAGGCGACACCTCCCTGAATTCCACCTGTTGGAGCTCGACCGTATGACGCGTCATTCCGTAAACCGCTCGATCGATCGGCCCCTCGCCTCGCCGATGTTCGCCGCGCTGTTCGCCGGCGCGCTCGCATTCACATCGCTCCACGCGCTCCGCGCCGCGACCATTCCTCAGGAAGCCGGGCCAAGCGGAGCGGGCACGTCGAGCTCGGGCACGTCGAGCTCGGATGGGGCCGATGCGGACTTGGACGCCGACGCGGCAAAAGGCGCGACCGAAGCGCGCGACGCGATCGACGCGGGCCAAACCACGCTCCTCCAATCGCTTCTCGAAAGCGGTATCTGCGGCCTGCTGATCTTCCTCCTGTCGATCCTCGGAGTCGCGATGATCGTCGAACACGCGCTGACGATCCGAAAGACGGTCTTCATGCCCGACGCCGTCGTCGAACAACTCGATTCGCTCGTGCGCGAATCGCGCGTCGACGAGGCGATCGAGGTCTGCCTCGATCCGCGATCGACCTGCCTGCTCTCGAACGTCGTGCTCGCCGGACTCGAGCGGTTTCGCGGTTCGGAATTCGGATTCGCCGAGTTCCGCGCGGCGGCGGAGGAGGCGGGCGAGGAGCAGACGGCGCGGCTTTACCGCAAGACCGAGGTGCTTGGCGTCATCGGCGCGATCGCCCCCATGCTCGGACTCATGGGCACGGTGCTCGGCATGATCAAGTCGTTCAACGTCATCGCCCAGACACACGCCACCGCGCGTCCCGATCAGCTCGCGGGCGGCATCAGCGAGGCGCTGACGACCACGCTGATGGGGCTCGTCGTCGCCATCCCCGTGATGGTCGCCTTCAGCTATTTCCGGAACAAAATCGACTCGCTCGTCGCCGAAACGGGGAAACGAGTCGAGCAGATCCTGATGCCGCTCGGCCGTCGCTAGACCGGTAGGAGCATGCGTCCATGCGATTGAACAGGCACAAGCACGCGTCCCGGATCGAACTGAACATGACGCCGATGATCGACGTCGTGTTCCTGCTCCTGATCTTCTTCATGACCGTCTCGCAGGTATCGGAGGCCCGCAACGAACCGGTCGAGCTGCCGAAACTCCGCGGTTCCCGCGACGCGGAATTGTCCGAAATCGTCGTCAATGTGCTCCGCGACCAGACGCTCGTGCTCGACGGTACGCGCGTGACGGTCGTCGACTTCGTCCGGCGGATCGATAAGCGGATCGCCGAGTCGAGGGGGGATGCGAGCCGGGTCGCCGTCACGATCCGCGCTGATGCGCGGGGCGAGAGTCGCGGCGTCAACGAGATTGTCCGCGCGCTGACGCGCCTTGGCGTCACGCGCGTGCGCATCGCCGTGCAAAGGACGGAGTGAGCGACTCGGCGCGGCGCGCGGAGCGGACGACAGGCCGTCGGCACGACGGGCGGAACGAAGGGCGGAACGACGGGCGGAACGAAGAGCGGAGTACCCATGCGATTGACAAGCCGCAGGCGGCAGGGCGCGAAGATCGAGCTGGCGATGACGAGCATGATCGATGTCGTGTTCCTGCTCCTGATTTTCTTCATGACGACATCGTTCGGAAGCAGCGAACGCTGGTTGGATCCCGCGGTCCGCGTTGAGCGGTCGGGGGCGAACGCGGCGCAGCGCGACCTGCAGCCCGCGATCGTCGAGATCGTTCGGTCGGGCGAATCGCACGTGTATCGGCTCGGCGCGTCCAACCTGGCGTCGGTCGCCGAACTGACGGCTCGGCTCCGTCAATTCCCGAACAAATCGGACGGCGCGTTCGTGCGGGTCGTCGATGGAGCGCCGTTCGGAATGGCGGCGGCCGCCGTGCAGGCATGCGCCGCGGCGCGGTTCATGCCCGTATCGTATGTGCCGTGGGACGAGGGAACTCCATGATCGCCGCTCGGCTCGCGCTGCTCGTCGCGGTGTCGGTCCTGGCGCCTCCGGACGCCGAGGACCAGCGGCTTTCCGCCTATCTCGAACGATTGGGGCTTGTCGATCTGCGGACGAGGCTTCTCGAGACGCGCTGGTCGGCGATCGGTCCGGATTCGGATGGGAAGAAGGCGGCCGCGATCGAGTTGGCCGATCTCTATTCGCGGCAGTTGCTCGAGAACCTCGATCGAAAGGACCGTTACGACGACCTGTCGCGCCGCGTCGCCAAACTGCTCAACGACTACCCCGCCGCGCGAACCGCGTCGCTCGACATCTTGCTGCTCCAAGCCGATTTCCAGCGCGCGGAGAAGCTCGCGGGGCAATGGATGGGGGATGCGGGCGAGACGGCGTCGCGCGACGAGGCCCGCGCCATCCTCGAACGGATCACGCCCGTGCTCGAATCGCGGAGCGACCAGTTGAGGGTCGACGTGGAACGGCGCATCGCCGAATCGGAGAAGCGGGGAGGGGCGGACGGGGCCGCCGATGCGGCGCTGATGGGCGATCGGGCGATGGCGGCGCGCGCCGCGTATTTCGCGGGGTGGTCGAGGTATTATCGCGCGCTGATGATCACCGGAATGAACGATGACGCGCGGAAGGCTCGGGCCGACTTCCGATCGCTCCTCGAAATCACCGACGACGAAAAGGTCGCCGCCCTCGATCCCGATCTGCTCGGGCTCGAATCGCCCTGGCGCGCCCGCGCGCTGATCGGACTCGGCCTTTGCGAGGCGGGGTTGGGGGATTTGACGGAGAGTCAAGCCTGTTTCCAATGTCTTGCCAAGGGCGGCGCGCCCGCCGATTTGCGGGGCCAGGCCGACTACTGGTACGTACTCGGACTCATCAACGCGGGGAAACGGGAGGAGGCCGCGCGGTTCGCCGCGACCCGGATCGCGGCGTTGCCGAGCGAACCGACGCAGGAGCGTGTCAGCCTGTGCGCGCTGCTCGTTCGCTCCGCGTACGGCGACCCGGCGCATCGCGAATCCGATGCGTCGCGTTCGATCGGCCAGTCCGGAATCCGGGGGCTCGCGCGGCTCAGGCAACATGGAATCCTGCGCGAGCTTCTCAACAAGTACCAGGTCGCGTTCGACAATCCCGAGGGATTCACGCTCCGTTGGCTGCGAGGCAGGCAGCTTCGCGAGACGGCCGATCGATCCAAGAAAGCCGATGACTACCAAGCGGCCCTCGAAATGCTGCGCGCGGCGCTCGTCGATCCCGAATCGGCCGGCGACATCGTGGGAGCCGGCCATTGCCGAGCGGAATTGGCGTGGTGCCTGTTTCAATCGGGGCGGATCGCCGAAGCGGCGGCGGAATACGCGCGGGCCGCCGAAACGCTCCGCACGGCCGGCGATTCGGGCGCGGTCGAATCGGGATGGATGGCGTTCGCCGCGGCGCATCGGCGATGGAAGGACGAAGGGGGATCCGATCAGGCGGTCCATGCGGCGCTCGACTGGCTCAAGCGTGAGTTCCCCGGACACGAACACACGCGCAAAGCCGAGTTCCTCGCGATGCGCATGTCGATGGGTTCGGCGCCGCCCCGGCAACAGATCGACGCGCTCGAGAAGATCCCGCCGAGCGATCCGAGTTACCTGGCGGCGCGGCAGGAACGATGCCGCCTGCTCTGCGAAGAATGGAAGCACGCGCCCGATGCGGAACGGGACGCGGCCGCCGAGTCGGCGGTGCGTGCGATTGACGAGTTGTTCGCCGCGGCCGGTTCGCGGCTCGATCCAACCGACGTGCTTCGCCTTCGCCTGATGGCGCTCGACATGGCCGTGCAGCGCGGCGATTGGCCGACCGCGCGGCGCCATCTCGACGCGAACGTCGAAACGGCCGCGGCGCCGCGCGATCTGCTGTCCGAATGGCATTATCGGGGAATCCAGGCCGGACGCGGTGGGAATCAACCGGACCGCGCGGATCCGCATGTCGCGTGGATGCTGGAGCAGGGAAGCGGAACGCGATTCGAGATCGCGGGGTTGGTCGCCGCCGCGAAGATGGCCGACGCGGCCGTCGAACGCGAAGGACCCTCCGGTTCCGAAGCCGCTTCCCGGGCTCTGGCGATCTATGAACGACTCGCCCGCTCGCTCGGCGACACGCCCGAAGCACTGCAAGCCAACCGAAACGCGCTCGCCGCATCCACGAAGTACCTCGCGCTCACGCGCCGTCTGGGGCGCCGCGCCGACGCGCGGCTTGTCGCCGATCGGTTGCTCGCCGCCTTCCCCAAGGATCGGGCGTTCCTGCGGGCCGCGGCGCAGCTCGCATTCGAGGACGCCGATCATGCCGAGTCGCTGACGCATTGGCGAACGATCCTGGCGGGGACCCGTGTCGGTGTGGCAGAATGGTACGAGGCGAAGTACCACCAGATTCGGTGCCTGATGGTCGTGGATCCACCGGCCGCGCGGACCGTTTTCGATCAATTGCGCGAGCTCGATCCCGATCTCGGGCCTCCCGATTGGCGAGAGAAGTTCGTCGCGTTGGAGCGGTCGCTTCGATAATTCGTTCCGCTTGGACGGGGTACCGCGGCGAACGGCTTGCCGCCCGGTCCGCCCGAGAGTGCAGCATGTCGGCGCGCGAACCCAGGTCCGAACGACCGCTCATCGAGGAACCGCGGGTGCGCGATTTCCTCGAACGAGCCGCGCCCTTGTTCCTCGATCGGCGCGGGCTCGATACGCAGGCGTGGGAATCGCTGAGCCGGCTCGCCGAATCGGCGGGAATGACCGACGCGGAACTCGCTCGCATCGTCGAATCGCTCCGTGAACGGGGCGTGATCGCCGGTGAACGGAACGCGGAGGAGCCGGACGACGCGACCGGCGACGACGATCGGCGATGGTGGGAGTCGGTTCCCGAGCCGGCGGCGCCACCGATCGCGGCTCCTCTCGCGGACGCCGAGCGGGCGCGGGAACGCTGGGCCAGCATGGAGGACCGGAAGCGGGTCGCCTTGTTCCACGATCGGGCGCGGGGGATCATCGTCGAAAGCCGCGGCGTGGATACCCGCGCCTATGCGATCCTCGCCGATCTCGCCCATTCGCTCGGCTTGAGCGAGGCCCAATTCGACGAAGCCATGCGGTCGCTCGGCGCGCCCCCGCGCTCCGAACGGGCGCCGTCATCGATGGCGGCGACGCGGACCGAGGCCGCAACACCATCGTCTCCGCCCGCCCCTCCGGTCGCGGCGCCGAACGAACCTCAGGAGGTTTGGCAACCGGCCGACGCCTATCGCCGTTACCTGCGTCTGGCCATCGAGCACAAACGCGAGTCGAGGGGCTATCTGTCGGCGAGCGCGGAACGGAAGTTGGTTGATGAGGGCGCGAGGAAGCTCGGCCTTTCCCGCGTCTTCGCGCGGCATCTGCTCGTCGAGGAATCCGCGGCGCTCGATCTGCCCGTCTTGTCGGCGCGAGCCGACAAGGGGAGCGAACCCGACGATCCGCGGTTCGAGGAGCTCGTGACGCGGGCGCTTCCGATCGTCGCGCGGGAACGCGGTATGTCGGCGCGATGCCATCTGATACTCGCCGCGATCGCCCGGGAATTGGGGCTCGACGAACAGGTTGTTCCGCAAGTGGTCGAGATGATCCAGCGCGGTCGAGAAACGCGGCGCGGCGCGGTGAAACAGCGATCCGAGCGCCGTGAGGCGTTCGTTCAGGATCTGCGGCGCAGCCTGGGCGGGCTCACCAGCGGCGCGATCGCGCCGCCCGCGCACCAGCAACTGATCTGGCGCGCGGAACAGCTCTATGGTCTTGCCACCGACGACGCGAGGTCCGCCATCCATGATGTGGCCGCGGGATTGAAGATCCAGGTCGTCAGTCTCGAACAGGCGGCGCGGTATGTCGACGCGGTGGTCCAGGAACGGCTTGGCGATTCGACGCGATTGCGCCGCGAGGACGAATCCGAAGTGCTCGCCCGATGCGAGCAGTGGGGATTCACTTTGGAACAGGGCCGTCAACTGATCGCCGACTGCATCGAATCCCGGAAGCTCGGCCGAATCCGCGAACGGCGCATTGTAAAGGCCGCGCTGATCGGGTCGGGTGTCGCCGTCACGCTGTTCTTGGGCGGCTTCTACGCGTTTGTGTTCCGCGCGTCGATCGCCGCGTACTGGCAAGACGCGTCGCACGATCGGCCGCCGGCGGGAATGGAGGTCGAACGCGAGTCGGATGCCGCCGCGTCGCCGTCCATCCGGTCATCCGATTCAAAGCCCACGGAAACCGCTCGGGAATCCTGGTGGACGGGCGACATGGAGGTGCTTCGGATCGCGGCGCGCCGTGAAATGACCGATGCGGAGAAGAGCGAACTGGCCAAGTTGGACGAGAATCCGTCGGCGACGCGCGGCGCTGCCTATCGCGCGCTCGCATCGATCGCGGCCCGCGCGGGTGACTCGCTCCGAGGCCGATCGGCGCTCGGAGAACTCCTCGCGCACTGTCTGGTCCGCGAACCCGGCGCGGAGAGTCGCGTCGATCTGTCGCGCGCGCTGTGCGAGCGGGTCGCCGCTCCGTTCGCGGTGGACGATGAGGCGGGCCTCGATTCGGGTCCCCAATACGCGGCACTTCGGATACTCCTGGATGCGACCGGACGCGCCGGTCCCGAGCGGTCCGCCGCATGGATCGGCGACCTTCTTGAATCGCTCGGCGAACCGGCGATCGCCGCCGAGGCGAAGGACGCGTTGGAGCGACGCGCGTTCGCCGCGTTGCTCCGCCGGTCTCTGCGCGAACTCGCCGCGATCGCGGCCGATCGCAAACCCACCGCGGTGCTCGCCACCCTCGCGAAAGCGGAACGGGACTCCAAGAATGACCTTCCGGACACGGATCGTCGACTCCTCGTGGCCGATGTCCTTCGCGCGGCGCTGCCCGCGTCCGGAGCGGGGTGGCGACCGTACCAACCGTACGTCGAGGACGTGCTGACGCGTCCCGATCCTCTGCCCATCGCGCGGCTCGTCGACGCATTCGAACGGACGAAAGACGCGTCGCTGCGCGATGATCTTGGCCGACGATTGCTCGCCGCCGTCGGGAAGTCAAGCGATGACGTTTCAACGGACCGCCCCATTCCCCGAGTCGTGCGCGAATCGCTCGGCCTTCCCGCAACGCCGTCGTTGACGCGCGCCGAGCGGGTGCGCATCGTCACGGACCGATTGGAAGAACTCCTCGAACGCGACACGACCGGCGCCGCGTCCGAACGGATGATCGACGAGACGGCTCGACTCGCCCGCGCCATTTCGCTCGGGCTCTGCCTTGTCCATCACGACGACCGTCGTTTTGATGAACTGGCCGGACTCGATTCCGTCGAACGGCCCTCCGCTTCGCCGACGGGATCGAGCGGGGAAACAGCCGTTCCTGTCGCGACCCGCTATGGCAACGCGGCCGAGATCGATCGGTGGGTGAACGGGTTATCACGCTCGAAACAGATCCACGAACGCATGGCGTTTCTCGACTCGCTGCGGCTCGTCCTGGAATCCGTCGAGGACATCCATCCCGAAACGGCGGAACGACTCGCGGACTATTTGCTTTCACCGCGGAATGAGACTGAGCATGCGCGGAGGCTTGAACGGATCGCGGGCCTTGGAAAGTGGACGAACCTCCGGATCGCGCTCGCCCACGCCATCGGCGCGACGCGGGCCGATCGCGGCCAGGTCGCCGAGACGCTGGCTCGGATCGCGCCCGATGTGGGGGAGATTCCGAACGAAACGGACGGGGCGGCCCGATTGCGGCTGTGGGTCTTGGACGGAGCGATCGAGGCCGTCGAGCGGAACCGCGCTCCGTCGTCCGCGCGGGAAGATGAACCGTCGGGGCCCGCCGCGCTCGGCCGACAACTGAGTGAGGAATGGCACGCGTGGCTTGCCATCGCGGGCGCTCCTTCCGAATCGCCTTCGGATGCGAACGGTTCGGACGCGCTGCGGAAGTGGATCGAGTTGTCGGCCGCGCGGCTTCGCGCGAAGCTGACGGCCGCGCCGAGCCGCGTCGAGCAGGTCGATCGATTGGTTCGCGAACTCGCCGTCATCGATCCGATCGCCGACAACGATCTCGAACGGACCGTGCGGCTCCATCAGGCGTGGGTCGCTCTGCTGGCGGTCGAAGTCGACATCGAAATGGGAGGCGGGGAGGGCGAAGTGTTGGCCGCGCGGGAATCGGAGCGCGCGGCGGAGAATCTGCTCGATCAGTTGTGGGGCTCGCATCGAGTCGCCGCCAAGCTCATCATGGTCCTGGCGGCGAAGGAGAAACCGTCATGACGCGACGTTCCTTCGCGAGGCGCCCGACCCGGCTTTGGGGATGCGCCTTCGCCATCGCCGTGTTCGGGGCGCCGCGCGCGGCGCCCGGCGTGACGGTCCTGCTCAAAGGGCAGCCTCAGCCGGTCCATGGGTACCTCGTCCGAGCCGACGACGCGCGCGTCGTGGTCCGCGTCGCGGATGCGGAGGGGAATTGGAAGGAGCGGACGATCGAACGCGCCGAAATCGACGTCCTGTACGACGCCGTCGACGCGGCGAGGCTCGCCGACCTCGATCCGGCCCGGCCGAAGGACTACCGCGACTACGCCGAGGAACTCGCCGAAAAACGCGTCGATCCCGAGGCGCGGGACATGAGCCTCAGGCTCTTCGTGATCGCCGCGCATTTGGACCCGGAACAACTGGGGCGCGGCGCGCTCCTGGGCATGGCCGGACTGGCCCGCACCGACGAGGAGGCGCGGCGATTCCGCGCGATGGCCTATTTGTTGGATCCGGGGCGCGACGAGCGGTTGCTCGCGGCGATCGGCGCACGACCGGCGGACACGCCTCCGGCCGCGAACCGCGCGATCGACACGCGCCCCGTTTGGAAGGCCCTTGAACTGCTCCGAAAGGGCCGTTATCAGGAGGCCGATACGCTCGCAAAACGGCCCGGCATGGACGCGGCCTTCGCGCCCTACGCCGGTCTGATGACGCACGGCGAATTCCTGGCGCTCTGCGGGAGCCGCCTGCGACGACGCGAACCGCCGCCCGACGATTGGACCATTCGGATCCTGCGCGTCGAACGGCGGATGCTCGCGGAATCGCTGGGCGACGAGGATCGGATGGCGGAACGCTCGACCGATTGGTCCCGCTTGTTGCCCTCGCAGATCGCTCGGATCGCCCGGCCCCTGCGGCTCGAGACGATCACCGAGTTCGATCCTCGACAAACTACGTTTCGCGACGGCCGATGGCACGTGGGGCAAGCTTCCAGCTTGCCGCGCTGAATCGAAAACGTGGGGCAAGCTTCCAGCTTGCCCGATCGTTAGCCCGAATTACGCGGTTGGAGGCGATTGTCGAGTATTTTCATTTGGAGTTCCCGCCGCCGCGGAGCTTGTCTCGGCGGGGCGCCGACTGTGCACTACAAACCCCTTGGAATGACTCCCGGATCGTAACCGCCAAGCGTGCCGACTGACAAAGTAGCTGTCCTGGAAAACATGTCTCCTTCCGAGGGCGTAGGCGAGCTTGTTCAAGAACGGAAGAGCCACTTCCTAGGGCGATTGTTCCATCCGGCAGCCCAAGGCCGAGACAAGCTCGGCGGCGGCGGGTAGGTAACCGTCTTCGGTTAGGGATCGGGCATTTCGCAACTGACGCCGCCCGCCGCGGGAACATAGGACAGCCGCGTGTAGTCCATCACCATGCGGTGCGCGCTGAAACGCCAGGCACACGTGCTGATCGAGCTCATCATCATCTTGATCCACTTACCGGGCAGGCCGTCGACGTCGCGCGCGTAATACGTTGGAATGACGCGCGTCTCGAGCGTCGCGTAGAGACTCTCCGCGTCGCGTCGATCGGTGATTTCATCCGAAACGTGGCTCGACCCGTGGCCGATCGCGAAACCGTTCGAGCCGTCGAACGCCTCCGCCCACCAACCGTCGAGCACCGACAGGTTGAGGCCGCCGTTGAGCACGACTTTTTGGCCGCTGGTGCCCGACGCTTCGAGCGGCCGGCGGGGGTTGTTGAGCCAGACATCGACGCCCTGGACCATGTGCCGGCAGACGTTGATGTCATAGTCCTCGATGTAGACCACGCGCCGAGCGAAGCGCGGATCATGCCGCAGATTGGCGATCTTCTGGATGAACTGTTTTCCCGGCTCGTCCTTCGGATGCGCCTTGCCCGCGAAGATCATCTGGACGGGCCGATCGGCCGAATTGAGCATCCGATCCAACCGATCCAGGTCCGACAAGATCAGGTTCGCTCGCTTATACGTTGCGAACCGCCGACCGAAACCGATTGTGAGGATGTTCGGGTCGAGTACGTTTCGAGCCGCTTCGACGATGTCGTCGCTTTCCCCGCGTCGGCGGCATTGCCGGCTGACTCGACGGCGCACGAAGGCGAGCAGCAGCGTCTTGAGCGTGTTGTGGGTTTCCCACAATTCGCCGGGATCGACGGTGTGGATCGCCTGCCAGACCTCGGGCTCTCCCATCCGCCGGATCCAGCCGTGCGCGAAGTGGCGGTCGTAGAGCTGGCGCATCTGCCCCGCCAACCAGCTCGGGACATGCACGCCGTTGGTGATATGGCCGATCGGAATGTCCTCCTCGCGCCGCCTCGGCCAGAGCAGCGCCCACATCCGGCGCGAGATATGCCCGTGCAGGTTGCTCACCGCGTTCGCGTACCGCGACATCTTGAGTCCGACGACCGTCATGCAAAACGACTCGCCGTCGTTCTGCGGATCGACGCGTCCGATGCCCATCAACTGCTGGAAGGTGATGCCGAGCTGATCGCGCAGAGGCCCAAGGTGTTCCTCGATCAGCGTTGCGTCGAACCGATCGTGGCCGGCGGGGACGGGAGTGTGCGTCGTGAAGACCGTTTGCCTCACGACGACGCGCATCGCGTCGTCGAACGCCAGCCCGTCGTCCTCCATGCGAGCGCGAACGACTTCGAGCGGCGCGAACGCGCTGTGTCCCTCGTTCAAGTGATAGACGCCCGGCCGAATGCCCAGCGCCCGCAGCGCCTTGACGCCTCCAACGCCCAGCAGCAGTTCCTGCCGGATCCGGATCCGCTCGTCGCCGCCGTACAGCCGGCTCGTCAGCTCCCGATCCTGGGGCGTGTTGCCGTCGACGTTGGAGTCGAGCAGATAGAGCGAGATCCGACCGACCCGAAGCAGCCAGACCTTGGCGAGCAAGGTTCCGCCCCGCGTCTCGATGCCGATCGTCACCGGTTCGCCTGCCGGCGAGACGGCGGGCTCGAACGGAAGATTCTCGACCTTCGTGTCGAAATATTCTTCCTGTTGATAGCCGTTCGAATCGAGATGCTGTTTGAAATAGCCTTGATCGTAGAAGAGTCCGATTCCGACGAGCGGAATTGCGAGCCCGCTCGCGCTCTTGATGTGATCGCCCGAGAGAACGCCAAGCCCTCCCGAGTAGATCGGGATCGACTCGTGCAGCCCGAACTCGGCCGAAAAATACGCCACGGGCCGCGCGCCGAGCACTCCGGCGTTGGTCGACGCCCATGTCTTGGTCTCGGCGAGGTATTCCTTCAGCCGCCGGTAGGCATAGTTGATACGGCTGAACAGGACCATTTCCGTCGCCCGGAGCGCGAGCCGTTCGGGCGTGAACTCCCGAAGCAGGGCGATCGGATTGTGATCGAGCTGTCTCCAACGGATCGGGTCGAGATCGCGGAACAGGTTGATGACCTCGGGATGCCACGTCCACCAGGTGTTGCGCGCGAGGGCCATGCACTTGTCGTACGTCGCATGCGCCGTGAGTTCGTCTCCCGTTACGGTCACCTCGGGCGCCGGGCCCGAAGCCTCGTCATCCGAATGGTCCGTTCCTCGTTCCTCAGCCAGGCGACTTTCCATCGTGCTTGTCTTCCTATTTCGACAGGAGCCTCGCGAAGAGCCGCCCGATTGTAGCGAAATCGGTCGATACGTGTCGACAGCGCCTCCGCCCGGCACGGAAGTTGGAAGTCCGCATGGTGTCACGCAACCCCCGATCGTGTCCGGCGGGGCGGGTTGGTATCCTGGTTCGCACCATGTCGAAGCCACTGGAACGAACCGAGGTGGTCTGGCACGCGCACGGCGTCCCGCGCGAGGATCGCGAGGCGCTCAACGGCCATGCGGGCTGCGTCGTCTGGTTCACGGGGCTCAGCGGTTGCGGCAAGAGCACGGTCGCGAATCACGTCGATCAGCGGCTCATGGCGCGCCGCGTTCACGCCTGCCTGCTCGACGGCGACAATGTCCGCCATGGGCTCAACGCGGGTCCCGAGATGCTCGCCGATCGGGGCGCCGAGTTCGCTCGCCGGTTCGGACTCGGCTTCGGTCCGATGGACCGCGCGGAGAACATCCGGCGGGTGGGCGCGGTCGCCGAGCTCTTCGCGCAGGCGGGCCTTGTGACGCTCGTCGCGTTCGTGAGTCCCTATCGATCCGACCGGGCCGAAGTGCGGCGCCGGATCGAGGCGGGACGCGCGGGTTCGTTCATCGAAGTATGGCTTGACGCGCCGCTCGACGTCTGCGAATCGCGCGATCCCAAAGGCCTCTACCGCAAGGCCCGCGCGGGCCAGATCCTCGAATTCACGGGGATCTCCGCTCCGTACGAGCCGCCGCCGAGTCCCGAGTTGCACCTGAGAACGGATACGGCGCCGCCCGACCAGCTCGCCGACGCGGTGGTCGCCGCGCTTTCCGCCCGAGGTCTGATCCCCGCGACCTAACGCTTTGTCACCGTTTCAGCTTGGGATAGACGGACTTCAGCTCGCAATGGGAACGTCGAGGACGGGACGATGGAGGCCGCGCGCGGCGCGGTTCACGCGGGTACATCGATCTCGTTGACGACGTGCAGGCCTTCCGCGACGGTCCGCACGATTTCTTGCGCGAGTTGCTTCAAGTAGAACGAGTCGACGCGGCCCGTGACGAGCAGGCGGTCATCGTGTCGCTCGACGCGCAGTTCGCGCAGCGGTTGAATGGGGCTGGCGGCGAGCGCCTCGCGGGCTCGATCGAGCGTTGCGGAATCCGCGCGGAATCCGGTCGGATCGCCCGATCGATCGGGGCGCTCGATGCTCGACTTCCCACCGTCCATGTACGCCTTCCGTGGTTCGCGTCCCTTCATCGCATGCGACGCCGTCCTTCCGGCACCACGGCCTACTCTAGGCCTTGCGTGCGGCCCGTGTCAAGCAATCGGTCCCCGGTCGGCGCGTCGTTCGATGCGCCGCGCGGCGTCACGCGCGGCGTCCGGCGTTCGACGTTCCCGAAGGATCGATCCTCGGTGATCGCGGGATGCCCTCCGAATCGCGTGCGCGCGGGAGGATGGCCGCATCGAGCGCGCGTTCGAACGCGTCGAGGCCGGAGACGATCGCCGGTTCGATCGTGAGCGCGCGGAGCGGCCGGTTTCCGAGCGTGGCGCGGCCGAGTTTCACCCAGTCCTTGCGCGTGCAGAGGATCCGGTCCGCGCCGGTCAGCGCGGCGCTCCATCGATCCAGGTCCGCAAGATCGGCGGGCTCATACCGATAGTGGTCGGGAAAGGTCCGGAAAGCGGCGAGCTTCCAACCAAGTTGTTCGAGCGTTCGGCGGAATCCGTCGGGATTGCCGATGCCGCAAAACGCGCCGACCTCGGCGGACACGGGCATCGGCTCGATGCGTTCGCCGTCCCAAAGGCCGCTGGGTTGGAATGCGATCTCGATCGGCGCGGCTTCCGCGCCGTATCGACCGATCCGTTCCATCACGCGGTCGCGCGTCGCGGCGTCGACGAGGTCGGCGCGCGTCAGGCCGATCACGTGGGCTCGGCGGAGCGCGGTGAGCGGTTCGCGGAGCAGGCCGCGCGGGAGCAGATGGTCGTGGCCGAAAGGTTCGAGCGCGTCGATGAGCACGATATCGAGATCGCGATGCAGGCGCCGGTGTTGGAAACCGTCGTCGAGCAGCAGCAGATCGGGTTGGAATCGGGCCTCGGCTTCGGCCGCGCCGGCGACGCGATCGGCGTTTTGGATGTGCGGAACGCCGGGCAGTCGTTCCGCCAATTCCATCGCCTCGTCGTTCCGGCCGTCGCGGCCGGCGCGATAGCCGCGGCTCAGCAGGACGACGCGGAGGCCTCGATCGAGGAACCGGCGCGCGAGCCATGCGACGACGGGCGTCTTGCCGGTTCCGCCCGCCGTGAGGTTCCCGACGCTCACCACGGGTACGGACGCGCGGTGTATCCGTTTCCAACCGCGATCGTACGCGGCGCCGCGAGCCAGTACGGCGAATCGGTAGGGCCATTCGGCGAGTTTCAAGGCGGCGCGGGCCGCCGAGGCCTCGAGTCCGCGGCGTTTTCCGCTGATCCATTCGCGGAAGCGCGTCTCGGCCTCGGTCGTCGTTCGTCCCAACACCGCACCCGTAAGCTCGGAACCGACCCGCATCGCGGCGCGCGGATCCACGTCCTTTCCATCGGCCGGTCCGATCCGGTCGCTCAGCGTGCTTGGAGCTTCCCGCAAATGGCCGCCGCCATTTCTCGCGTTCCGACCGCCGTCGGATCGTTGCGGTCGGCCTTGAGGTCGTACGTCACGCTGCGCCCCTCGGCGATGACCGACGCGACGGCTTGTTCGAGGCGTCGAGCCGCGTCGGTCTCGCCCAGATGTTCGAGCATGAGCGCGCCGGAAAGGACGAGTGCGGTCGGATTGACCTTGTTGAGCCCCTTGTACTTGGGCGCGCTGCCGTGCGTCGCCTCGAAGACGGCGCCGTTGGGGCCGATGTTCGCTCCGGGCGCGATCCCAAGCCCGCCGATCAGCCCCGCCCCAAGGTCGCTCACGATGTCGCCGTAAAGGTTCGGAAGCACCAGGATGTCGTAAAGTTCCGGTTTCTGGGTGAGCTGCATGCACATGTTGTCCACGATGCGGTCCTCGAACTCGATGTCGGGGAACTGCTCGGCGACGCGCCGCGCCGTCGCGAGGTAGAGCCCGTCGGTGTGTTTCATGATGTTCGCCTTGTGGACGGCCGTCACTTTCTTGCGGCCGTGCGATCGGGCGTATTCGAACGCGCAGCGAACGATCCGTTCCGTGCCGGAAACGCTGATCGGTTTGATCGAGATGCCCGTCTCGCCGATACCCGTCTTGATCTTGCGATCGGCGGGCAGACCATTGATGAACTCGATGAGCCGTCGCGTCGGTTCCTGGCCGGCTTCGAATTCGACGCCCGCGTACAGGTCCTCGGTGTTTTCCCGCACGATGACGATGTCGACCTTGACGCCGCTGAAGAACGTGCGGACGCCGGCGTAGTACTTGCAGGGTCGGATGCAGGCGAACAGTCCGAGCTCCTGGCGCAGGAACACGTTGATGCTTCGGAATCCGGTGCCGACCGGGGTGGTGATCGGCGCCTTGAGCGCGCAGCGCGTGCGGCGCACGCTTTCGATCACGCTGTCGGGGAGCGGGGTCCCCGTCTTCGCCATGACGTCGACGCCCGCCTCCTGGACGTCCCATCGGATGGCGACTCCGGTCGCATCGACGCATTGCCGAGCGGCTTCGGCGAGTTCCGGTCCGGTTCCATCCCCCGTGATCAACGTGACGTCGTATGCCATGGCGGCTCCCCGAATCGACTTGTACCGTGGTAGGCGACTGAAGGCCGAAGGCTATCAAATCGAGCGGAAACCGTCAACGAACGCAGCGCGCCGATATCGCTCGCGTTCAATGGACGGCTGCCGATTCGGCCGTCGACCGTCCGGATCGTTCAGCAGTTCCTCCAATCTCCGTCTTTCTCGACATTGCCGACGGTCCGTGGGTGTCATCGTCGGCGGTGTCTCGGGCCGGGGACTCGCATCGGTCGTCAGAGCACGGGGCCGACGGTCCAGGGCACGAATTCCTCGTCGCCGATCCCCAGAATCTCGCTCTTCGTTTTCCGGCCGCCCGCCACTTCGAGGATCTGCTCGAAGATCCGGCGGCCCACATCGGCGACGGTGGCCTTTCCTTCGAGGATGACACCCGCGTTGATGTCCATGTCGTCGACGAGCCGTTCGTACATGGGCGTGTTGGTGGCGACCTTGATTGACGGCGTCGGCTTGCAACCGAAACAGCTTCCACGGCCCGTGGTGAACACGACCATGTTCGCGCCGCCCGCGACCATCCCCGTGACGCTCGGCGGATCATAGCCCGGCGTATCCATGACGACGAACCCGCGCGCCGTGACCGGTTCGGCGTACGCGTACACGTCCACGAGCGCGGTCGATCCGCCTTTGGCGATGGCGCCGAGCGATTTCTCGGCGATCGTGGTGAGTCCTCCCTCCTTGTTGCCGACCGACGGGTTGTTGTCCATCTCTCCTCCGAAGATGCCCGTGTACCATTTCCACCAGCGGATGCGTTCGAGGAGTTTTTCGGCGACCGTCGTCGATACGGCTCGGCGCGTCAGCAAATGCTCGGCGCCGAAGATCTCGGTCGTTTCGCTCAAGATGGCCGTTCCGCCGCACGCGACGATCATGTCGGCGGCGAAGCCGAGCGCCGGATTGGCGGTGATGCCCGAGTTGCCGTCGGAACCGCCGCATTCGGTCCCCAGTACGATCTCGCTCGCCGGGATCGGCTCGCGCCGCACGTCGTTGGCTCGCGGCAAGAGCGCGCGGACCGCGTCGACTCCCGCCTCGACCGTCTTCGCCGTGCCTCCGCACGCCTGCATCGACAGCACGGGGACCGGTTGGGGATCGGGACCGCCGAGCGACACGAGGTGCCGGCTCTCGACGAGATAGTCGAGCGATCCTTGTTCGCATCCCAGACCGACCAGAACGAACGCGCCGATGTTGGCGTGCCGGGCGATGCCGGCGAGCGTTCGGTTGAGAGTCTCATGTTTGGGGCCGGCGAACTGCATGCCGCACCCGCCTTCGTGCTTGACGGCGATGACTCCATCGACGTTCGGATAGTCGCCGGCGATCCCGCCGTCGAATCGCCGAGCGATGTACGACGCGACCGACGCGGAGCAGTTCACATTCGAGATGACGGCGATGTAGTTCCGCGTTCCGGCGCGGCCCGACGATCGGCGGTAGCCTTGGAACGTGCGGCCGGTGATCGGCGCGGGCGGGGGCGGCACGGCGGTTGCCGGCGCGAAGTCGCGGTCGAAGTCGCGGAGCCGCACGTTGTGCGTGTGGACCCACTCGCCCGCCTCGATCGGCCGCGATGCGAATCCGATCGTCTGACCGTATTTTCGGATCGGGCCGTCCGGCGGGATCGCGGCGATCGCGACCTTGTGCCCCATCCCAATCGACTCGAGCGCCGCCAGTCGTCCGGTTCCGTTCGGGAGCCGTTCGCCGGCGTCGATCGGACGCACGGCGACGCCGACGTTGTCATCGGAATGCAAAAGCAGAAGAAGGGGATTGGACATGGCGAATCGAATACTCCGGTGGTGTCGTCGGCGCTCCGGCGCGCTCGACCGGGACCCATTGTAGAGCGCGCCCGCATGTCCCGTACACGGCGGCCCCGCACACGGCCTATTTCGCCGCGTGCGCTCGGGGACGTCGAGCACTCGGCGACGATCGCGCTACTTTCCCCCATGCGATGACGCCGATCGTGAGATAGAATAGGGTCATGGCAGGTGAGGTCCGACCCGGCTTTGATTACCTGCTGATCGGCGCCTACGCCATGGCGGCCCACGGTTGGCCCAGGGCGACGGGTGGCATGGACATCTGGGTTCGACCCACCGAGTCGAATGCCTCGAAGGTGTGGATCGCCTTACGGAACTTCGGAGCGCCGCTGGCAAAGTGGCGCCCGCCGATTTCCACACGCCCGACGTCGTATTCCGGATCGGCATGGCGCCGCAGCGGATCGATATCCTAACGTCCATTTCCGGAGTGACGTTTGACGAGGCTTGGCCGGACCGGATCTCTATTCGAGTCGACGGCGTTCTTGTCCCCGTCATCGGAATTCGCCAACTCTTCGCCAACAAAGCCGCGACGGGCCGTCAGAAGGACCAGAACGATCTGACGATCCTGCGGGATCGCCTGGGCTAGGTCCGATGCGATCGTTCCCGCGCCGGGGTCCGACCCACCGTGCGGCGGGAACGCCCTTGGTTGTCGCCAGGCGCCGCGGCCGAAGAGGACCTGCATGACCTCTTGGGGCTCGGCGATTCCGGAATCCTGCGGCTCGCTGTGTTCGTCTATACTTGAGTCGGGCGGCCTCGCCCGAGCGGGGTAGGCGCGCGAGGCCCGGTTGTAAGGGCGGGATCGGCGTGCGCCCGGCCCGATTCAGGGCGCGGCGGGACGGCCAGGCGACGCAAGGCGAGCGAGGCGAACATGGCAATCGGATCCGCGACCAAGGCCGGCACGCGAACCGAGTCGCGGGACGCGTTCATCCGCGAGCGGATCGACGGAGCGCGGCGGCGCGTGCGGCGCGTCGAGCTCGGATCGGGCCTCCTCACTCTGGCGGCCGGCGTCTTGGGCTATCTCCTGATGCTCACGCTGGTCGATCATTGGGTCTGGCCGCTTGGCCGGATCGGACGTTGGCTCGCCTGGGGCACGCTGCTGGGTAGCGCCGGGGCGTTCATCGCGGTCCGGATCTGGCCCTATCTCTCCCAAGCCATCCATCCGCTCTATGCGGCGCACGTCATGGAGCGCGGCGAACCGGCGACCAAGAACAGCCTGCTGAATTATCTCCTTCTCCGAAGCCGGGCGACCGCCGTGACACCCGCGGTTCTTGAAACGCTCGAAGGCGCCGCGGCCAACGATCTGTCGAGGATTTCTCCCGATGCGAGCGTCGATCGGACCCACCTGATCCGCGTGCTCTATATCCTCACCGCCATCGTCGCGTTCTCCGCGGCATACAAGATCTTCTCGCCCAAGGATCCCCTGCCGTCGATCGCAAGGACACTCGCCCCTTGGTCGGATCGCGCGGCGCCGACCCGTGTCGAGATCCTCGAATTGACCCCCGGCGATATCCGCCTTCCGTTCGGCGAACATGTCGAAATCCGGGCGCTTGTGCGTGGCGTCCGCGAATCCGATTCGGTCGTCGTGCTCGGCTCGTCCGCCGATTCCCAGTTCGTCGATCGCCCGTTTCCGATGAAGGTCCAGGCGGACGGAATGCGCTATTCGGCTGTCCTGCCGCCGGACGACGAAGGCCTTCGGCAAAGTTGGACCTACCGCGTCCGCGCGGGCGATGCCCTGTCTCCCGAATTCCAAATTGAGCTCGATACCAAACCGGTCATCGCCGTTCGTCGAGTCGACTTGGCGTATCCGGCGTACACGGGACGAAATCCCACCGTACAGGAAGGGCGAGGCGACATCGAAGCCGTCGAAGGAACTCGCGTGACGGTGGTCGCTCGAGCGAACAAGCCGATCCGCGATGCGCGCATCGAATGGGATCCCGACGCGTCCGGCGCGGCGACGGGTTCGCTCGCGATGACCCACGACGCGATGTCCCACGATGGAATGGACGCGACCGCTTCGTTTGCGCTCGCCATGACCGCTGACCGCGCGCGGCCCGCGCATTCCGCGTATCAAGTCCGGTTCACCAGTGAGGAAGGCCGCCGTGACGAGGACCCGGTAACCCACCGCATCGTGGTGATTCCCGACTTGCCGCCCGTCGTCGATATCCTGAATCCCAGGACGCGCCGCACGGACGTGCGCGAGGACGGAAGCCTCGAGATCGAAGTCCGAGCCGTCGATCCCGATTTCGGTCTGAGCCGGTTGGAGCTGCGGGGGACGTCGAGCACCGGCGCCCCATGGATCGATACGCTCCACGGCGATGCGAAACCGTGGCAAGGCCAATTGGTCGTCAAACGGACGATTCGACCGATGGAATTGGGCTGGAAGGCCGGGCACATCATCACCTACCGCGCGGTCGCACTCGACAATCGCCAATCGGCCGAAGGCCGCGACGAGCCCAACGAGTCGGCGACGGCGGACTACGAAATCACGGTCGTGCCGCCGCCGGAACCGACGATGGCCCCGCAACCGGAAACCGGACCCCCCAGTCCGCAAGAATCGCCCCCAGCGTCGGAAAAGCCGACGGCCGACGCGCCCATGCCTCAACCCCAACCCCAACGTGGATCGCAAGCCGATTCGCCCCAACCCCAAGGTCAACAAGGCCAGGGGCAGCAAGGGCAGGCGGAGCGAAACGATCCGAGCCAATCCTCGGCGGCCGATTCCGACAACCAACAGGGGAAAGACGATTCCTCCGATCGCGGCGCGGATCCGAATTCCAAAGCAGCGAATTCGGGAGCCGGGCAGCAAGACGGCGCGTCTCCTTCGCAGGACCTTCACGACGGTGATGTGTTCGATCGAGTGCGCAGGCATATGGAACGCGAACGCCAAGCCGCCGGTGATTCCAATGCGGATCCCAATCGTGAACAGCCCCCCGAGAAATCGGGCACTGAGAAATCGGGCACTGAGAAATCGGGCACGGAGAAGTCGGGCACTGAGAAATCGGGCACGGAGAAATCGGGCACGGAGAAGTCGGGCACTGAGAAATCGGGCACTGAGAAATCGGGCACTGAGAAATCGGGCACTGAGAAATCGGGCACTGAGAAATCGGGCACTGAGAAATCGGGCACTGAGAAATCGGGCACTGAGA
>VGZC01000020.1 GCA_016872725.1 Planctomycetota bacterium | reverse complement strand
ATCCCCAACGGCGTCGCGCGCGGCGCCTTGTCGCGCCGCGCTCCGGAAGACGCCCGCTATTGGCTCGCCGTTTCGCAGCGCATCGCGCCGCTCGGGAGCGAGGCCGAGTACCTGCTCGCCGTGGCTCTGCGCAAGGAAGGCCAATTCGGAGAGGCCGAACGCCACTTGCAGCGGGCCCGCGAACTGGGTTACGCCGAGGATGCGGTGCAGCGGGAGGCATGGCGTCTGACGGCGCGGCAGGGTCGGCTCCGCGACGTGATCGCCCGGTTGCCCGAGCTGCTCCGCGACGCGCCGGAGGAAGGACATGACACGTGCGAGGCGTTCATCCTCGGGATCATCAAGGCCAAGAACTACTTCCGCGAGGCGCACGACCTGCTTGCGATTTGGATGAGGGACGAATCAAGCGACGCGGTCCCGCACTACTTGCTGGGCGTCGTATGCGTCGAGACACACGATCCGTCCCGCGCGGAAAAGGAGTTCCGGGAAGCGTTGTCGCGCGACGCGAACCACACGCGCGCGGCGTTCGCCCTCGCGAGGTTGCTCCACGACCAAGGCGGAATCGATGAAGCCTCCGCGCTGCTTGATCGAGCCGCCGCGGACCCCGAACTCCGCCGCGACGCGCTGGTCCTGAAAGGGCGGTGCCTCCGCGCCGCCGGACGTTCGGACGAAGCGGTCGCGATCCTCGATGGTCTATTGTCCGAGGACGTGAACGACGCCGCGTCCACCGCGGCGCGGACCGTCCGCGCGCAGGTCGACCTGGATGCGTCCCGATTCGAGGATGCCCGCGATCGATTGCAGATCGCCCTGCGCGCCGAACCACGCAGCGCCGAAATCTGCGACGGTCTCGCGACCGCCTTTCGAGGGCTCAACGAGGAAGAAGCGAGCCGGCGCATCGCGGCGGCGGCGAGTGATTTCCGGGCGCAGGGGCATCGCGCCGTCGAGCTGATCCAAAGCTATCTGCGGGATCCGTCCAACGCCGATCTTCGGTTCCAGATCGGTCGAGCTCATCTGCTGTTCGGCGACCACCAGGCGGGCCTCGATTGGCTCTTCGGGCTGCTCGAATTCGCGCCCGATCATCGTCCCACGCTCGAACTGCTGGCGACCTATTTTGAAGAGAAGGCCGACCAGACTCCCGAGGAATGGCAGCTCGGCCGAAAATTCCGCAGGCATCTGGAGCAGACGCCCTGATGGGACGTACGCGGGGCTTCGCGTCGGCCGCGCTCGACGACGGATTCTCGCGGTGAAAACGCGCCGTTTCCCGACTTGACGCGAAAGGCGGGCGCGGTCCGGTCGCCATCGGGTTCATATACCCCCCGGGGACCTCGGGACCTCGGGACCTCGGGACCTCGGGACCTTGGGACCTTGGGACCTTGGGACCGTCGAAGTCGGGATCGTGGGGCTGCCGAGTACCTCTTCCCGGCGGAGCCCGCCGTCGGTATACTTCGTGGTTTCCATGGATCGAGTGGGGTCTTCGTCGGAAAGTTCGGCCATGCCTAAGCAAAAGACGCACAAAGGGACCAAGAAGCGGTTTCGACTGACGGCCGGGGGGAAGGCGAAGCACCGGCAATGCGGGACAAGCCACTTGGCGTCGCGCATGAGCCCCAAGAGCAAACGCAAGCTCCGGGGCACGCGGACCCTTTCCGACACCCAGATCGACTCGATCACCAAAGCGCTCAACGGCCACAGCTACTAGGCCACTACCCAAGGCGACTGCGAAGCCGCGAAGCGTTTCGCTTCCGACTGGCCTGCGAAACGAAGCCATCGATCACCGGATCGTTCGATCAACGAAGGACACGTCATCATGCGTACTCGAAAGGGCTCCGCCCGCACGCAAGCTCGCCGACGGCTCTTGAAGCGGGCGGAGGGCTACGTTGGCGGTCGCCGGCGGTTGCTGCGAACGGCGAAGGAAACACTGATACGAGCCGGCGTGTATGCGTTTCGCGACCGGCGGCGGAGGCGGCGCGACTTCCGTCGGCTCTGGATCACGCGGCTCAGCGCGGCCATTCGCCAGCGGGGGATGGCCTACAACACGTTCATCCATGGGCTGGGGCTGGCCGGCATCGAACTCGACCGAAAAATGCTCTCGGAAATGGCGATCCACGATCCCGCGGCGTTCGACGCGGTGGTGGCCGAGGTGCGGCAAGCCGCGCCGCGGCATGACGCGGTCGTTTCAACCTGACGCGGTGCTCCGGGCCCGGCCCTGTTTTCAACCCGGTGTTTTCGATCCTACTTGCCGGCTCCTTCAACGGGTTTCGACGCGGCGGACGATGGCCCTTTCGCAGTTCCTGGATGCGTTGAACGCGCTCGAGTCGTCCGCGGTGCGCGCGTTTGGCGCGGCGGCCGACGAACCGGCCCTCGAATCGGCCCGCGTCGAATTCCTCGGCGCGAAGAGCGGGCAACTCAAGTCCGTCCAAAAAGGGCTCGGCGCACTCGCGTCCGCCGACAAGCCGCTCGCCGGAAAGCGGTTCCACGAGGTCAAGGCGGCCATCGAAGGCGCGTTCCAATCCGCCAAGGACCGCCTTGCGTCCCTCGCCGATGAGGAGGCGTCGACCGACGACGGCGGGCCCCTCGATCCGACGTTGCCCGGCACGCCGTTCACCCTCGGCCGACTCCATCCGATCACGCAGACGATCGAGGAACTCACCGAAATCATGGGCCGGCTCGGGTTCTCCCTGGCCGATGGGCCGGAGATCGAGGACGAGTGGCACAACTTCGAGGCGCTGAACATCCCGTTCGATCATCCGGCCCGCGATCCGCTGGACAACTTCTACGTGGCCGCCGCGACGCTCGGCGAAAAGCCGCTCCTTCTGCGCAGCCAGACGAGCACCGTGCAGATCCGCGTCATGGAGGCCGCGAAGCCGCCGATCCGCGTCATTTCGCTCGGCCGGGTCTATCGTCCGGACGAGGTCGACGCGACGCACTATCCGATGTTCCATCAGGTCGAGGGTCTTTGGGTCGATCGCCGTGTCACGATGGCCGACCTCAAGAGCACGCTCCGGCTCTTCGCGACCAGCTATCTCGGCCGCGATGTCCACATCCGGTTCCGCCCGTCGTTCTTCCCGTTCACGGAGCCGAGTGTCGAAGTCGATTTCCAGTGGGGAGACGGATGGGTTGAATTCGGTGGAGCGGGGATGGTGGATCCGGCCGTTCTCACGGCGGTCGGTTACGATGCCGAAGAGGTGACCGGATTCGCGTTCGGGCTCGGCATCGAGCGGCTATGCATGCGTCGGCACCAGATCACGGATATCCGCGAACTGTTCCGAAATGATGTTCGGTTCCTGAGGCAATTCTGATCGGCTCGGATCGGCAATTCCGTCGCGCCCGGCGGTGCGGGGGGCGGCGAGGCCGGCGACCGCACGGGGCCCGGTGATGATCGTATCGTGGAATTGGCTTCGCGAATATGTGGCCGTCGACGTTTCGGCCGACGAGATCGCTCGACGGCTCGCGATGGCGGGCCTGAATCACGAGGGCACCGAGCCGGTCGGCGACGATCTGGCGATCGACCTCGAAGTCACGAGCAACCGGCCGGATTGGTTGAGCCATCTTGGCGTGGCGCGGGAATTGGCCGTATTGCTCGATCGGCCGCTTCGCATCCCCGACCCGCGCCCGGCGCATGCGGGCGGCGACGAGGCTCGCGGCGGGGGCGGGGCGGCATCCGTTCGCGTCGACGTCGCGTGCCCCGAGCTGTGTCCCCGGTATTCGGCGCGCGTCATCCGCGGCGCGCGGATCGGGCCGAGCCCCGATTGGATGGTTCGGCGCCTCGCGACGCTCGGCCTGAAGTCGGTCAACAACGTCGTGGACATCACGAACTATGTGCTCTTCGAATGCGGCCAGCCGCTCCACGCATTCGATTTCGCCAAGCTGCGCGGATCGCGGATCCTTGTGCGGGAACCCCATCCGGGCGAACAGATCGTCGCGATCGACCACAAACCGTACGCGCTCGAACCGGGCATGTGCGTGATCGCCGACGCCGAGCGTGCGGTCGCCGTGGGCGGCATCATGGGGGGCTACGATACGGAGGTTGCTCCGGAGACCCGCGACCTGCTGATCGAGGCGGCCGAGTTCGCGCCCCTTCCGATCCGCGCGGCCGTCCGGAAGCTGAAGCTGCGCAGTCCATCCTCGGATCGATTCGAGCGGGGCATCGACGCCGAGCGTCTCGACTGGGCGAGCCGGCGGTGCTGTGAACTGATCCTCGACCTCGCCGGCGGCGCGATGGACGCCCTCCGCGCCGACGTATCGATGCCGCGTCCCCCGCGCGCTCCGATCACCCTGCGGTTCGCTCAGATCGGACGCATCCTCGGCATCGAAGTCGCGCCCGCCGAGGCGCGCCGCATCCTCGGCGCGCTCGGATGCGCCGAATGCGCCGAATGCGGGGCGTCGCGGGCCGACGCTCCCGAGCGGATCACGACCGTTCCGCCGTCCTGGCGGCGCGATCTCACGCGGGAGATCGACCTGATCGAGGAAGTCGCCCGCATCCACGGGTACGAGCGCATCCCCGAGGACGCGGCGGTCCCCATGACGCCGTCCCATCGCGGCGATCGGGACCGCCTGGTGACAAGGACCCGTCATGCGGTCCGCGCCGCGGGATTCGACGAGGCGGTGACGGCGAGCGTGGTGCCGGAGGAGTGGGCGAGCGCGTTCCCGCCGTGGTCGGCGGCCGAGCCTCTTCGGTGCGAAACGCCGCTCGTCAAAGGCGCGGACCGACTGCGGCGCAGCCTCCTTCCAAGCCTGCTCGCCGCGCGCTCCGGCAACGAATCGGGCGGCAACACGCGGATCGACCTTTTTGAGATCGCCCGCGTCTATCTGCCCCGGGCCGGTGAACTGCCGGCCGAACCGCTCCTGCTCGGCATGTGCGGCGGACGCGGGTTCCGCGACATGAAGGGAGTGATCGAGGGGCTGGTGGAGTCGTTGCACGCGCCGGCGCCCGTCGCCCGCGAGTTCCGCGATCCCCTGTTCCGCGCGGGGACCGGATGCGAATTGCGGCTCGGCGACGATCGGTTCGCGTTCGTCGGCGAAGTCTCGCTCGCCACGCGCCGCCGGTTCGGCCTCCGAAGACCGGCGGTGGCCGCCGAGCTCGACATGGACGTCCTCCAGCGGCATGTCGTCCTTGTGCCCCGTCATCAGCCGGTCATCCTCTTCCCCGCGATCCAGCAGGATCTCAATTTCATCCTCGGCGAATCGGTGCGATGGGCGGAACTCGACGAGACGGTGAGACGATCGGCCGGCGCATGGCTCGAGGAAGTCGCCTATCGTGAGACGTACCGCGATCCTCAGGCCGACGGCCCCGATCGGAAACGGATCCTGCTGTCGATCACGGTTCGATCCCGCGAGGGAACGCTCACCGGCGACCAGGCGGCCGCGATTCGGGACCGGATCGTCGCGGCGGTTTCCGAACGGCACGCGGGCCGGTTGTTGACGTGAGCGGCGGCCCGCGCGCTGGGTGCCAACCTGTGGAGTGCCCCCGGGCATTCCGCGATTTCGGGCTTGGGATCGACCGGTAGAATGGGGGCATGAACGAACCCGCTCCGGCAACGGCGACCTCGAATCGGCTGATGACGCCCCTGGCGCGCGTGAACGGCATCGACGCTTTGCGCGCCGACCTGCTCGCGCGGATCGGTCTGACACGGGTCCGCGATCTCCTGTTCCATTTTCCCCGCGCCTACGAGCGGGTTCCCGAGCCCCAACGGGTCGGCGCGCTCCAAGCCCGAGTCCCCGCGACGCTCGTCGGCGTCATCGAGGAAGTGGAGCTCCGCGAATTGGGCGGCAACCGCAGCATCCTGGGCGTCCTGCTTCGGTGCGAGGACGACTATGTGAGGCTCGTCTGGTTCAACCAGCCGTTCCTCCGCGCGCGGTATCGATTCGGGCAGCGCGTCGTCGCGGCGGGCGTGCCCCGCATGGCGGGCGGGCGCTGGGAGATCGCGCACCCGACGGTCACCGAATGGCCGGAAGGCTCGGCGCCGCCCGCCGCGGGCCTGCTTCCGATCTATCCGTTGACCGAGGGGCTCTCGCAGCCCGTGATGCGCCGGATCGCGCAGCGCGTGGTCGCCGGGTACGCGTCATCGGTCATCGAGGTCTTTCCCGACGCGTTTCGCGAGAAACACGGGCTGCTCGGGGTCGGCGAGGCGATCCGGCACATCCACGACCCGGTCCGTGACGAGGTCTTGGAGTCCGCGAGGCACCGGTTCATCTATCAGGAGTTGCTCGTGCTGCAACTGGCGCTTGCCATCCGCCGCCACCAATGGACGCTCGACCGGCGCGCGCCGCCGCTCGCCGCGACGCCGAAGATCCGGGCCCGGATCGAGCGTTTGTTTCCGTTCGAATGGACGGCCGATCAGCGCAAGGCGATCGACGAGGTCGCGGAGGACATGGCGCGGCCCTATCCGATGAATCGCTTGTTGCAGGGGGATGTCGGAACGGGCAAGACGGTCGTCGCCATCTTCGCAATGCTCGTCGCCGTCGCGAACGGGCATCAGGCGGCGCTCATGGCGCCCACCGAAGTCCTCGCCCGGCAGCACGCCCGGACGCTGGCCAAGAAACTCGAACACGGCCGAGTGCGCATCGCCCTCCTGACCGGCGGCCAACCGCGTTCCGAGCGCGTTCGTGTGTGCGATGCCATCCGGCGCGGCGAGATCGACATCGTCGTCGGCACGCATGCGCTCGCCCATGCCGCCGTCGCGGCGCAGGCCCAGGAACCCGATGCGACCGATCCGTCGGCCGAGTCGATCCTGGAGCGGGAAACGGCGAACGCCTTTTCGAAACTCGGGCTCGTCGTGATCGACGAGCAGCACAAGTTCGGCGTCGCGCAGCGCGCCGTGCTCAAACAGGCCGGCCTCGATCCGCACTATCTCGTGATGACGGCGACTCCGATCCCCCGCACCGTTTCGATGACCCTTTTCGGGGATCTTGACGTCTCGTCGCTGCGGGAAGCTCCGCCCGGCCGGCAGCCGGTGCACACCTATTGGGGTTCGGACGCCTCGCGCGGGAAATGGTGGGCGTTTTGCGGGCGGAAGCTCGAGGAAGGCCGGCAGGCCTACGTCATCCTCCCGCTCGTCGACGACGCGTCGGGCATGGACGCGGGCGCGACGCAGGCGTACGAGACACTCGCCAACGGACCGTTCCGGGACTTCGCGGTCGGCCTCGTGCACGGACGCATGTCGAGCGACGAGAAGGACGAGGCGATGCGGCGGTTCGGCGAGGGGGAAACGCGGGTGCTCGTGGCGACGTCGGTCGTCGAGGTCGGTATCGATGTGCCCAACGCGACGCTCATGACGATCGAGGGGGCGGACCGATTCGGACTGGCCCAGTTGCACCAGCTCCGCGGCCGCATCAGCCGCGGGATCTTCCCGGGGTTCTTGTGCCTGTTCGCGCAGGAGCCGACCGACGACGCGCGCTCGCGTTTGGACGCCTTCATCGCGACGCGCGATGGATTCGCGCTCGCCGAACTCGATCTGAAACTGCGAGGGCCCGGCGACCTGTTCGGAACGCGCCAGCACGGGTTGCCGCCGCTGCGCGTCGCCGACTTGATCCGCGACGCGGCCATGGTCGAGCAGGCGCGAGCCGACGCCCGGGCGCTCATCGCCGAGAACCCGAAGCTCGACGGCCCATCCTGGCATGCCCTTCAAACCATGGTCCTCGCGCGCTACGGCAAGGCGCTCGAACTCGGCCACGTCGGATAATCGGTCGAGCCGCCAAGGAAACGGGGCGAAGTAGCGTGGGCTTCAGCCCACGCTTTCCTTGCGCGTCGGCTGAAGCCGACGTTTGCGTCGCGCGTCGGCTGTAGCCGACGCCACCGGACCTTGCACCCCAAAGGAACGCGCGCGATCGCGAGGCGTCCTCACCTTTCCGCGTTCATCCTTCCGCCATACTCCATTCCCAGGAAGCGTTCCGCGAACCGTCGCCATGCCCTCAGCATCAGACCCATCAACAATTCGCAGACGAGGACGAGCAGGGGAACGAACCAGGCGTTCGAGAAGTAGAGGGAGGCGCCTTGAGTCCATAACCGGTCCCACGCGATGATCAGCACCAGGGCGGCGAGGCTGAGGTACGGGCCGAACGCGATGTGGGTGCGGCCGGTCAAGAGCCATTGGGTGATCGCGATCGGGACCGCGCAGAACGGAGCGAGGAAGAAAACGACCACCGTCGATTGCCAACCCAACGTGACACCGATCATCGCCATCAAGGTCACGTCGCCGAACCCCATGGCTTCGAGTCCGAGCGCCCATTTTCCAACGGCCCGCACGCCCCAGACCATCGCGCCGCCGAATGCGAGCCCGGCGAGCGCGGCGCACAGCGCATGCCAGCCCGCGCCGCCCGCCGACCAGCGCCAGGTCACGAAACCGCTCACCAACAGGCCGATCGGTCCGATGGCGATCCACGATTTCCGTCGGAACGCGCTCACGCACAGGTACCGGAATCCGCGAACGACCCCGCGCCGCAACGTGCACGTTTTGTCCAGCAGGGCGAAGCACCAGGCCCAGACGACGGCGATCGCAAGCCACCACCCCAGTGGTCCCGCGAGCCATCGGATCGACGACCCGTCGTCGATCAGCAGCGGCGCGACCGTGATGCCCCGGTCGGTTCGCAACACGTCGGGCAATCGCGACGCGGACGCCGATCCGGCGAACAACAGGCCGACGACCGTCCCCGGCACGGTGACAAGGTCGGGAATGGTCTTCTCGTCGAAATCGATGAATGTCGCGACAAGAAGAAACAGCAGGAGCGCGGCGTGCGCGGCGAACTGGATGTGGACGGACGCGGCCAGTTGCACACCGGCGTTCGGCGGCAGCCACGCCGGGTGGAGTCCCAGTTCGATCGTTTCCCACACATAGAGCGCGACGAGGCCGACTCCGCACGCGATTTCGAGAACGAGCGGACGAATCCAGAACGCCGGTCCCCAGATCGACCGTTCGCGGCGCAGCCGCCACCATCCGGCGATCGGCAACCGGTCAAGCCAACCGCGCGGCGGAGCGCCGCCGGGCGCTCGAAGCCAAGGGCTGATCGCGCGGCGATCGAACGCCAGCGTATAGATCGCCCAATTGGCGAGGCCGCCGGCTCCCAACCCCGCGGCGAAGAGCGCGGCGAGCCGAATCGGGAGAGGGCAAGCGAGCCAGACTTGCGGGACGTTCACGGGAATTCCGATTGTTCGAGTTCACCCTTTCAGAACAAGGATAGGATTTCCCGAGCGATTTGTTGAGGCCGCTTTCCGTCGGTGTCGACGATCCGGTCGGCGCATGCGGCGTACAAGGGAGTCCTCGCGCCGAGCAATCGCCCGATTTCCGCAAGGCCCCCTTCAACCGTCAGATTCGGACGGCGTTCGGGCGTGCTCGGATCGGCCAGCATGCGTTCCCACAACGACTGGGGCGCGGCGCGCAGCCAGACGACGAACGCCGATCGCAGGGCGATGCGATTCGCGTGTCGCAGGACGACCCCGCCTCCAAGCGCAAGGACGTGCCGGTCGAGCGCGACGAGGCGTTCGAGCACGCGTGATTCGAGATCGCGGAACGCCGGCTCGCCGTCCTCGTGGAAGATCGACGCGATCGATCGGCCCGCCTCCGTTTCGAGTTCCAGATCGGCGTCCTTGACGGGCCACCCCAATTCGGTCGCCAGGCATTGGGCGACCGCCGACTTGCCAGCTCCGCGGTAGCCGATCAGCGCGATGCGCCGCGGCGCGGCGACTCCGCCGCGATCGGTTGCTCGTTCCGTGCCGATCAATCGTCGTCCGCTCCCTCCCCATCGGGCCCATCGACCGCCGACAGCCCGTCGGTTCGCGGAGGATTCGCTTCGACGGTCGCCTGGTCCTCGATGTCGGCCTCGCCGAAAATCGGAGTCTCGATGCGGGCCGCCCCGATCGCGCGGCGGACCTGCTCCACCATCAGCGCGATGGGCGGGCTTTGTTTCGTGAAGAGCTTGAACTGCATGGCCGCCTGACGGACGAACATGTCGACCCCGGTCACCGTGCGGCAACCTTGACGCCGGGCCTCCTTGATGAGCAAGGTCTGCTCGGGGTTGTATACCGTGTCGAAGACGACCATCTGGCGCCGCAGGTAGTGCCTCAAATAGGGCGTTTCGTCGACATTCGGGTGCATTCCGACGGGCGTGCAATTGACGAGCAGGTGGGGTTTGAGGGCGTGCCGCGTGCTCCAGTCGACCCAGCGGCAGCCGATCTGCTGCGCGAGATACCTCGCCCGTTCGTCGGTCCGGTTCGTCACGACGACGTCCACGTCGCGTTGTCTCAGGCCGAACGCGACGGCTCGCGCGACGCCTCCGGCGCCGAGCACGAGCGCGATGCGGCCGGCCAGCGGGTTGGACGCGTCGCCCTCGCCGACGCCCCGCAGGATGCTGTCGATCGCCGCGTGGTAATCGGTGTTGTATCCCCTTCGCTCCGTACCCTCGATCAGGATCGTGTTGACCGCGCCGATCTCCCGCGCGGCCGCTTCGATCGACGTGAGCGCGCGGAGAGCCGCTTCCTTGTGCGGAATGGTGACACTCAAACCCTTCACGTCGAGCAGGTCGCAGTCGTGAAGGAATGCGTCGAGTTCCCCTTCGGGAACGCGGAAGGGGATGTAGACCCGGTTCAGATTCAACGCTCGGAACGCCGCGTTGTGGATGATCGGGCTCAGACTATGACCGATCGGGTCCGCCACCACGCCGAACACCTCGGTGTCCTCGCGGATCCGATCGTATCCGTACGTCTCGACCATCTGGCGGTAACTGAGTTGGCCGGGGGCGAGCGCCCGTTCGTGATGGAACGTCGCGTAGGTGAACGGAGCGCCGAACTTGCCGGCGAGCAGCCGCGTCGGGATGCCGATGTCTCCCATGCAGATTCCCACCGTCGGAACGGGGCTCGTTCGGATCAGCTTCAGCATGCGGATGTTGTGGCCAGGATGGTATCCCATCACGGCGACTTTGACGATGTCCGGGTCGAGGGTGAGCATCCGCGCGTGGACGCGTTCCAGATCCTCGGGAAACTCGTTGAAATTGTGATAGCTCACGATCCGCTTCGTTTTTCCGTACCGCGCGATCGCGCCGGCGATGTCCTCCTCGAGGTCGACATAGTCGGCGCCGTCGACGATCGCCGACCTCAGGAGGATCCGCCGAGCCTGTTCGGTGCCCGCCCACTTGCCGCCGTCCTCCTTCCTTCGGCACGCGATGACCACGGGGCAGGGGCGGTCCTTGAGCAGCCGAGCGAGACTGACGTCGCGCCGGATGTAGTCGAGGCGGAGTTCGACGAGCTCCGCGCCTTGGTCCGCAAGGTGCTGATGCTCGGCGATCATCTGTTTGTGCCGGCCGCGGCCGATGCTCACGCAGATCATGAATCGAAACGCCGTTCGCCGTGCAGGGGCGCCGGGACAATCGAAAGTCGACCCATCGCTACCGATCCCATCCCATTGTGTTCGGCGGACGGCCGAACTTCAAACACGTTTGAACCGTTTGTCCAGCTCTCCGCGCGTGAATACGAGCGCGGTGGGCCGCCCGTGCGGGCAATGGTGCGCGTCCCGGCAAAGGGTCCGGTGTTCGAGCAGGGCCGCCACCTCCTCGGGCGTCAGCGGATCGCCGGCCTTTACGGCCGCCTTGCACGCCATCATGTGGAGCAGCTCGTCAACCAGATCGCCCAGGTCGGCTCGCCCGTCTCCCGATTGGAACCGGTCGACCGCCTGCCTTACGAGCTCCGCCGGGCTGACGCGGCCAAGCAAGCTGGGATAGGCCGTGACGAGCACGGTATCCCCTCCGAACGACTCGACGCCTATACCCAAGCGAGCGAGCGTCTCTTGGCGTTCCAGGGCCAATGCGGACTCGGCGGGAGTCAGCGTCACGGGCTCGGGAACCAACAGTTTCTGCGACTCGATGTGCCCTGTGGCGAGCCTCGCCTTGAGTTGCTCGTAGAGAATCCGTTCGTGCAGGGCGTGTTGGTCGACGATGAGCAGTCCGTCATCGTCTTCGGCGACGAGGTAGCGGCGAAGGACCTGCATGCCGCGCCGCGCGAGGGTCCGATCGCGGTCGGGCCGCTCGGTCGACGGGCCTTCGCGACGTTCGATCGGTTCCGCGTCGAGAGTCGGCCTCTCCGGCCCGGTCGCCGGATCCGTCCGCGCCGCCGGCGCATCGTACGCGGTTCGCCCCAGGTCGAGTGACGATTCGGCGGCGTAAGGCGACGCGGACGACACCGGCTCATCGAGACCGGGCAACGCGGCGGACCGTTCGAATGGACCGCGATCGAGCGCCGCGCCGCGCCATGGCGGAATCGACGGCACATAGTCGATCCCCGTGCGCTCGATGTCGCGATCGGGCGCGCCCGCAAGACGGCCCCCGCGCATCTCCTCGGCCGAGTCGACCCGCGAACGGCGGCCTCGTTCGCCGAGCGGCGAGGTCGATTCGCGGGTCGATTCGCGCGGGCCGCATTCCCCGACCGGGTCGGATGGAGGCCGAACGCGGGGCGTCAGGTCGGCGACCAGGAACCGATTGCGGACGGCGCTGAGCAACTGGCTATAGATGCGGGATCCGTCGCGGAACCGTACTTCCAGCTTGGTCGGATGCACGTTGACGTCGACGGCGTCGGCCGGCATATGCCAACGCAGGAAGGCGACCGGAAACCGACCCTGCATCAGGAGCCCCCGATACGCCTCGCCCAACGCGTGCTGCAATGACCGATCGCGGATGTACCTTCCGTTCAGGAAGAAGTATTGCAAGCGGTTGTTCGCCCGGTTGCACGCCGGATCGCCGACAAAACCCCCGACGCGCAGTTCGCCGTCGTCGCTCGACACGCCGATCAACCGATCGCCCACTTCGTCTCCGAAACAGGCCTGGATCCGTTCATCCCAGCGTTCGGTCGGCGGCAGGTCGTGGATCAACCGATCGCCGTGCCGCAGCGTGCAGTGGAGGGCGGGGAAGGGCAGGGCGATGCGCAGAAACGCCTCGGTGATGTGTCCGAGTTCGGTCTGGGTCGTACGGAGGAACCGGCGTCGGACGGGCGTGTTGAAGAAGAGATGGCGGATCTCCATCGTCGTCCCGGGCGGGCATCCGAACGGAGCGATCGGTTGCGCGGCGCCGCCCTCGACGTCGATCCGCGCTCCGTGCGGTTCATCGCGCGTGCGGCTCGCGATCCGCATGTGGCTTACTTCGGCGATCGACGCGAGCGCTTCGCCGCGGAACCCGAGCGTCGCGACCTGAAACAGGTCGTCGGCGTCGCGGATTTTGCTTGTCGCGTGGCTCGCGAGCGCGAGCGGCAACTGGTCGGCCCGCATGCCGCACCCGTCGTCGCTCACTCGGATCAAGTCCGACCCGCCTTGCACGACGGTCACATCGATCCGCGTCGCGCCCGCGTCGACGGCGTTTTCCATCAACTCCTTCACGACGCTCGCCGGCCGCTCGATGACCTCGCCCGCCGCGATCTTGTTGACGACCGATTTCGGTAATTGGACGATTTCGGGCATGGGAGTCCGTTCGAGGAATCAACGCGTCACCGGCCGAATGTCGCGGCGAATCGAGCGGCTCGCATACCCGTTCGATCCGACCGCTCGGCTGTGGGGAATCGGCGTTACGGCCCGGAGGCGTATGCTTCGAGCTTACGGTAAATCGTGCGCGCGCCGATCCCGAGCACCCGGGCGGCCTGCTCGCGGTTGCCGTTGGTGAGTTTCAACGTCTCCAGGATCGCCCATTTTTCGATTTCGTCCATCGGCCGGCCGATCAGCGCGCCGGCCGCGGCCGGAACGCCCGTTTCGACGGCCGTGTCGGACGGTTCGTGGTCGGCCAGTTCGGGCGGCAGATCATCGACATCGAGCAGGCCGTCGGAGTCGAGCACGACCATCGTCTCGACCGCGTTCCGAAGTTGCCGGACGTTGCCGGGCCAGTCGTAGGAAAACAAACGGCGTGAAACGTGCGGCGCGATTCCCCGCACCGATTTGTGGTGGCGTTTGGTGAACTGTTTGCGGAAGTGGTCGACCAGCGGAACGATGTCCTCGCGGCGATCGCGGAGCGGGGGCAATTCGAGCGTGACGACCTTGAGCCGGAAGTACAGATCGGCGCGGAAGTCGCCTCGGCGCACGGCCGCGTCCAGATCGCGGTTCGTCGCCGAGATCAATCGGATATTCACCTTGATCGGCCGATTGTCCCCCACGCGCGTGATCGTGCGTTCCTCGAGCACGCGCAGGAGCTTCGTCTGCGTCGCGACGGGCATGTCGCCGACCTCGTCGAGGAACAGCGTGCCGCCGTTGGCGTACTCGAACGCGCCGACCCGGTCGGCCTGCGCGTCGGTGTAGGCGCCGCGCACGTGCCCGAACAGTTCGCTTTCCACCAGCGTCTCGCTCACGGCCGCGCAATTGAGCGGATGGAACCGTTTGCCTTTCCGAGGGCTGTTCTGGTGGATGGCCTGCGCGATCAGTTCTTTGCCCGTACCGTTCTCACCCATGATGAGCACGGTGGCGTCGGTCGCGGCGATGCGTTTCACCCGATCGATCACGGTCTGCATCTTCGGGCTCGCGAAGATGATCCCCTCGAAGCCGAAACGCTCGTCAAGCCGCTGGTGGAGTTCCTGGTTCCGCTGTTTCAGGCGAACGGCATCGGCCGCGCGCTGGGTGACCGCGCGCAGCTTGTTCGGCGTGATCGGTTTTTCAAGGAAATTGAACGCGCCGTCCCGCATCGCCTCGACCGCTTTCGGAACGGTCGCGTGGCCGGTGACCATGATGACTTCGGCGTCGGGAAGCGACTGCTTCGCTCGGCGCAGGAGTTCCATTCCGTCGACCTCGTTCATCACCAGGTCGGTGACGACGACATCGAACGACTCCTGGGCGATCATCCGGGCGCCGTCGGGGCCCGACGTCGCCATGGAGCAGAGATACCCCTCCC
Organism: Planctomycetota bacterium; assembly: GCA_016872725.1. Lineage (GTDB taxonomy): Bacteria > Planctomycetota > Planctomycetia > Pirellulales > Pirellulaceae > VGZC01. The sequence goes on along the minus strand of VGZC01000020.1, from coordinate 71,038 downwards.
GCTCCAACGCCTCGGACATCGCCTCGGCGTGGGCCCGGTCGTTGTCGACGATGAGCACGCGGAGCGCGGGTCCACCCGCCTCCGGCGCGACTTGGGAAGCGCGATCATCCATAGCCCGCGATCATAACGCAGGCCGCCCGATCGAGCCATAGTCCGAGCGGCCCTCAGCCGGCGGCCGCCGCCCGATCGGCGATCCGGCGAGGCACCGGGAATTCCAGCGTGAACTTCGTTCCCCGCCCCGCCTCGCTCTGCACGTCGATCGTGCCCCCGTGCGCCTCGATGATCTTGCGGGCCGTGGGCAAGCCGAGCCCGGACCCGCCTTGCTTCGTCGAATAGAACGCTTCGAACATCTTGAGCGCCGTCCGGTCGTCGATTCCGCATCCGTCGTCGATCAGGTCGAGCGCCACGCCGTTCGGCGTGAGGTACGAGCGGACGACGAAGTGACCACCCTTGGGCATCGCCTCGACGGCATTCTTGACCAGGTTTACGATCGCGGCTTCGAGCGTCTGGGCGTGGAGCAGGATCGTCGGAAGCGACGGATCGAGGTATGCGATGACGTCGAGCCCCAGTTCGCGCGCCGGTCCCTCGTAGAGATCGAGCACGCGTCGGACGATCTCGTTCAGATTGCCGGGAGTCAGCTCGAGATCGCGGAGCCGGGCGAATCGGAGGAAATCGTTGAGCAGGTTCTCGAGGCGGGTGCACTGCTGCTGGACGATCTCGACCTTGCGTCGGACCCGCAGATCGCGCGGCGAATCGCCGGCGACGAGTTCCTCACCGAGCAGGTCCATGTTCATGCGGATAACGGACAGCGGGTTCTTGATTTCGTGAGCGAGCGAGCCGGCGAGCGCGGCGAGTTCGTTGTAGTTATCGCGCAGGCGCTCGAGGTTCTCGTCGACCACCGTCGCATCGCCCGTCAACGGTCGTTCCACGTTCCGCGCCGCCCGGATCACCGGCGTCCGCCGCGTCCGCCTCCGCGTCCGCCGCGTCCCTCGTCCCGCCGCCTTGGCCGATCACCTCCGCGATCACCGCCACCGCCGCTTCGCTCGCGGTCGCTCCGCTCGCGCCGTTCGCCTCCGCCCGGGCCTCCGTCCGGGCCTCCGTCCGGGCCTCCGCCTCCCTCGCCGTCGACGGCGAGCGGATCGGGGATGCCCAGTTCCTCGTAGGCCCGTCGGCGGCTCAGTTTGACGCGATCGTTGCCGTCCACGTCGATGACGAGCACTTTCATCGGGTCTCCGACTCGGCAGAAATCCTCGACGCTGTCCACATACCCGGTCGACAGTTCGCTGATGTGGCAAAGGCCGTCGCGGCCCGGCAGGATTTCGACAAACGCGCCGAAATCCTTCGTGCTTGTGACCGTGCCCTCGTAGATCCGGCCGATTTGCACGGTCGCCGTGCACGCTTCGACCTGAGCGAGGGCCGCCTTCGCCCATTCCTCGTTCGCCGACGCGATGGTGACCGTCCCGTCGTCCTCGACTTCGATCACGGTGCCCGTCGTCTCCTGGATCGAGCGGATATTGCGTCCGCCCGGCCCGATGAGCGCGCCGATCTTGTCGGGATCGATCCGCGTGCGGATCAATCGCGGCGCGTGGGGCGACGTATTGTCGCGCGGGCGGGCGATCGCCGACAGCATTTTGCGCAGGATCTCCATGCGCGCGTCTTTGGCCTGCGCGAGGGCCGCGCGGATTACGTCGCCGCCGATCCCGGCGATCTTGAGGTCGAGCTGGATGCCCGTGATGCCGTTTTGGGTTCCGGCGATCTTGAAATCCATGTCGCCGAAATGGTCCTCGTCGCCGATGATGTCGGTGAGCGTGATCCAGCGATCGGCCGCTTCCTGGACGAGGCCGATCGAAATGCCGGCGACGGGATTGGTGATCGGCACGCCGGCCGCCATCAGTCCGAGCGTCGCGCCGCACACGGTGGCCATCGACGACGAGCCGTTCGATTCGAGGATGTCGGAGATGATGCGGACCGTGTACGGGAATTCCTCGGCCGGGGGCAGAACGGCCTTGACGCTCCGTTCGGCGAGCATGCCGTGCCCGACCTCGCGGCGGCCCGGACCTCGGATCGGCCGGCACTCGCCGACCGAGAACGGCGGGAAGTTATAATCGAGCATGAACTTCTTGGAGTATTCGTCGATCAGGCCGTCGACGCGCTGTTCGTCGCGCGTCGTGCCGAGCGTGACGGTGATGAGCGCTTGGGTTTCGCCGCGCTGGAACAGGGCCGAGCCGTGGACGCGCGGCAGCACGTCGACCTCGCATTCGATCGCGCGGAGCGTGCGGTGGTCGCGTCCGTCGGCGCGCGTCCCGCCCAGGATCAGATCGCGGACGACGTGCGATTCGAGTTCGTGCCAGGCGCTCTTGAACGCCGACTCCTCGATCGCCCCTTCGGCCTTTGGATCGGGGATCCGTTCGGCCTTGGCCCGAGCGCCGAGCGCCGCGACCGCCTCGGCGCGCGCCTGCTTGCCTTCGGTCCGTTTTGCCGAGCGGAACGCATCGTAGTAGCGGCTCCGCACGTCGGCGACGAGCGGGCTCGGCGGCGGCGGCGTGTATTCGGGACGCACGCAGCCCACCTTCGCGTACAGCTCACGCTGCAGATCGCAGAGCTCGCGGATGACGCCGTGCGCGTACTCGATCGCGGCGATCATCTCGTCCTCGGTCATTTCCCGAGCGAATCCCTCGATCATCGTGACCGACGCGTCGGTTCCCGAGACGATCAGATCGAGGTCGCTTTCCTCGAGTTCGTCGTGGGTCGGAAAGGGCACGAGGCCGCCGCCGACGCGGCCGACTCGCACCGACGCGAGCGGGCCTTGGAACGGGAGCGGACTAAGGAAAAGCGAGGCCGCCGCGCCGTTCATCGCCAGCACGTCGCCGTCATTCTGCTTGTCGCTCGACAATACGATGCTCTGAACCTGCACCTCGTCGCGAAAACCGTCCGCGAAAAGCGGGCGGATCGGTCGATCGATGAGACGCGAGCTGAGCGTTTCCTTGGTGGTGGGCCGCCCCTCGCGTTTGATGAACCCGCCCGGGAACTTCCCAGCCGCGGCGGTCCGCTCGCGGTAGTCGCAGGTGAGGGGGAAGAAATCGATGCCCGGTCGCGGCGGTCCGCTCGTCATCGCATTCAGCACGACCGTCTCGCCGTAACGGCTTACCACCGCGGACGTCGCCTGCTTCGCCAATTGCCCCGTTTCAAACGAAAATACGTTCTTGCCGATCTGTTTCTCTACGCGCAACTTCACCTTCAACGTCCTAACCTTCCTGCGTCCCAGCGGAACTCCGGCAACGGAACCGCGACGGAATCGCGGGTGGAGAACGGCAACCTAGCCTCGCGAAGCGGCGACCATCCACGGGCGATCCTCCGAGGGCGACGGCCGCGCCGTCGCGCCGACCGGTACGCCGCGCGTATCAAGGCCGTCGCGCGGCCCGATTACTTGCGGATGCCGAGGCGTGCGATGATATCCAGGTAGCGCCGCGGATCGACCTTGCGGAGGTAGTCGAGCAATCGGCGACGGCGGCCTACCATCGCCAGCAGACCGCGCCGGGTCGCATAGTCCTTCCCATGCGACTTCATATGCTCCGTCAGGCCGTTGATTCGAGTCGTCAACACCGCAATCTGCACCTCGGGGGACCCGGAATCCCCCTCGTGCTTGCGAAATCCCTCGATAACCGCCTGTTTCCGCGCCTTCGTGATCGTCATGTGCTACCGTGATCCATTCCGCCTCGGCCGGCCGTTTTCACGCTCCACCAAACGAATGCGTCGAACTCCTTGACCGTGTTCGCCAGAACCTGCCTATGATCAGTCCAACAACAACACCTTGTGAACTCGAAACCAAAAATGTACCAGTCGTCCGCCGAATTGCAAGGTCAGTCCGAGGCCCGATCGGCCGGGGGCTCGATTTTGGGCATTTCGAGCGCGTCGATGACGGGCAGGGCGCCTCCGCCGATGATGCCGCTCAGGTCGCCGTACATGCCCGTCGTCTGGGCGACGGCCCGTTCGAGCTGTTTTTCCCGTTTCGCCCAGCGCAGTTGGGTCGACCGCTTCTCGGATTCGAGCTCCTCCCGCAATGTCATGAACGCCTCGACGATCCCCTCGACGCGGTGGCGGAACTCGGCTCCGGCAAGGTACCGGTACAGGACGTCCATTTTTTCCTGGCGGCCTTCGAGGGCCCTTTTGGCCGAGGCGACTTCGAGCAAACCCGCGCGCAGCGCGTGGGCGAGGCTCACCGCGCAGGAAACGGACGACACCCAGACTCCGTCGATATGCCCGAACGTCGCGACGTCCCTCGGCAGCTCCAAACTCACCAGGATGGCGATCTGGGCCTTGGCTGCCCGCTGATCGTCGCGGAGTTTGGGGAGCCATCCGTCGCTCCACGCCTTGGTCCGTTTCGATTCCCAGAGCATGATGCCGCACACCGCGCCGGACGCGTCGCGCACCGTTTGGACGACGTCGCCGCCGTGAACGCCTTTGGGAACGGGCTGGATCGCATCGATCGGAAACTGCCGGCGAAGGAGGTCCTCGAGCGTCGTCTCGAGGACCTCACCTTGAAGCTGCTGCGAACCCTGCTCGGCCTTCCTCCGCATGTCTTCGAGCTGAACCCGAAGGTCGTGGATCAGCTTCTCCTTCTCGGCGTCCTTGAGCTGCCGTTCCTCGGCCGCCTCCTTCCTGGCCGCCTCGCGGATCTTGCCGCGTTCCTCGTCGAGCCGCCGCGTCATGGCCAGTTCGAGCGACTCCTTCTGTTCTTCGAGTTCGCGGCGCTGTTTGCGGAGCGTCAATTCGGTCTGCCGCGCTTCCTTAAGCTTGCTGGCCGTCTCGGCGAGCCGTTTGTCCTTGTCCTGAAGTTCAAGCGTCACCTGTTCGCGGGCCTCGGCGAGTGATTCCTCGGCGAGCCGCTTACGTTCCTTAGCCATTTGTTCGGCGACGTGCCGTTCGACGTCGCGCCGCGCCTGGGCGACATCGGTCTCGGCCCGCGCGATTTGCTCCTCGCGTTCGCGGAGGCGCGTCTCGTTCTTGCGGTTTTCCGCGTCGAATTCCTTGCGCAATTGCGTGCGAAGCTGCGCCGACAGCACCTCGGTGACTTCGATTTCGCACTGGCAACTCGGACAGATAACGGTGTCGGCCATGGTTCCCTCGCGCGGCGGTACGGGTCACGGGGTTCGTGGTATCGCGGCCCTCCATTCTATCGAAACGGATCGGACGCTTGCGTCCCGAGCTCGGACCATCGAAAATCAGTCGTCGCACGCCTCTCCGAGGCGTGTTGAACCGGATTAGGCTTTGGGGCAGGGCAACTCGCCTCGGAGAGGCGAGCGACAGAAACAGGTTTTGGGATAGGGCAACTCGCCTCGGAGAGGCGAGCGACAGAAACAGGTTTTGGGATAGGGCAGCTCGCCTCGGAGAGGCGAGCGACAATCCGCGTACGGGAGTCCGCCGTGCCAAGCTTCGAACCAACGGGGCGTATCGACTGGGAAGATCTCGCGAAGGCGCTGATCACCGGACGGATCGACCTGGCGCGATTCGTCGCGTGGGCCGAGCGGACGGGGAGCGGCTCGCCTCCGACCGCGGAGAGCGTGAATCTCGACTTGGACCGAGCTCGCCGGTGCGGATTTCCCGAGGTCGTGTTCGGGGAGGGAAAATCGGCGGAGATGATCGGGCTCGCCGTCGAACGGCTGAGGGCCGAGCGGCAGGCCGCGCTTGTGACGCGTCTCGATCCGGCGAAAGCCGAACCGCTTCTCGCCAGGTTCCCCGACGCGCGCTACAACCCGGTCGCCCACACGCTTCGGCTTGACGCTCCTTCATCGGCGCGCGTCGCGCGGACGTCGCGCGTCGCGATCGTGACGGCCGGTTCGAGCGACCTTCCGGTCGCAGAAGAGGCGCGGGAGACGGTCGATTGGATGGGCGTCGACGCTGTGATGGTGCAGGACGTGGGAGTCGCGGGCCCCCACCGGCTTCGCGAGCGGCTCGACGAGCTCCGCGGCGCGGGCGCGATTGTCGTCGTCGCCGGAATGGAGGGCGCCCTTCCGAGCGTCGTGGGCGGCTACGTGGACTGCCCGGTCGTCGCCGTGCCGACCAGCGTGGGATACGGCGCGGCGCTCGGCGGTTTCGCCGCTCTGCTCGGAATGCTCAATAGCTGCGCGGCGAACGTCGCCGTGGTCAATATCGACGCGGGCTTCAAAGGCGGCTATCTGGCGGCCATGATCGCCCAGCGGAACCCGATCCGGTCCGGCGTCGAACGATCGTGATCTTGAGGATGGTCGCCGCCCATGCCATTGCCTTCCTTGCCGCCGCGCCGCGCCGAGAGCCACAAGGGCGATTATGGCCGGGTCCTTGTGATCGGCGGGTCGCGCGGGATGGCCGGCGCCGTTGGGCTCGCCGCCGTCGCCGCGCTCCGAGCCGGCGCGGGACGCGTCACGGTCGCCGTGCCGCGCGGCATCCAACCGGTCGTCGCGTCGTACGAGCCTTCGTACATGACGGGGGATCTCGACGAGGACGACGAGGGCCGGATCGCGCCGGGGGACGGAGCCGAGCCGGCGCGGCGCATCCAACAGGCGGACGTCGTCGCGATCGGGCCGGGAATGGGACGATCGATCGCCTTGGAACGGTGGGTGCGCGACGCGTTCGCCCATGTGGTCCAGCCGATGGTCATCGACGCCGACGGGCTCAACGCGCTCGCCGCGGCCGGCGAACCGCCGGCGCCCGGCGGGCCTCGCGTCCTAACCCCCCATCCCGGCGAATTCGCGCGGCTGAGCCGAACCCGGCACGAGGATCGGCTCGCCATGGAACGGGCCGCCGTCGCGTGGGCCAAACGGCATCGCGTCGTGCTCGTGCTCAAAGGCCACCGCTCGCTGATCACGGACGGCGAGCGGACCGAGTCGAACGAAACGGGGAATCCGGGCATGGCGACGGGGGGAACGGGCGATGTCTTGACGGGCGTCGTCGCCGCCCTGCTCGGACAGGGGCTCGATCCCTGGGACGCCGCTCGGCTGGCGAGCCATCTGCATGGACGGGCCGGCGATCTCGCGGCCGGCGACCTCGGCCAAACGGCCTTGATCGCGTCCGATCTCCCGCGATACCTGCCTCGCGCCTTCATGGAATGCGAACGATGATGTTGCTGCGGAGTCTCCGCGAAGCCGACGCGCCGCGGACCATCCGGGGAGGCGCGGTTACGATCGGCAATTTCGATGGCGTGCATCTCGGCCATGTGGTCATCCTGCGGCGGCTCGTCGAGCTCGCCCGGGAATGCGGCGGGCACGCCGTCGTGTTCACGTTCGATCCCCATCCCGTGCGGCTCCTCCGACCCGGCGAAGCGCCCCCGCCGCTGACCTGGACCGAGCGCAAGGCCGAACTCCTCGCGCGCGAAGGGGTGGACGCGGTAATCGCTTATCCGACCGACGTCGAACTGCTCGCGCTCGAACCCGAATCGTTCTTCGAACGGATCGTCGTCGCCGCGCTCGGCGCCCGGGCGATCGTCGAGGGCGTCGATTTCCGATTCGGGCGCGGCCGAGCGGGCGATAGGACGATGCTCGAACGCCTCTGCCGCGCGGCCCGTGTCCGTCTGGAAACGGTCGCCCCGCGACGCGACGGGGACGAGCCCGTGTCGAGCAGCCGGATCCGCCACTTGATTCGCGCGGGAGACGTCCAAACGGCCGCCCGCATGCTCACCCAACCGTATCGGATTCGCGGCATGGTGACCCACGGCGCCCAGCGGGGACGCCTGATCGGTTTCCCGACCGCGAATCTCGCGGGGATCGACACGCTCCTTCCCTCGCATGGCGTCTATGCGGGCCGTGCCATTTGGAGCGGAAGGAACGGCCCCGCGGCGATCCATATCGGTCCCAGCCCCACGTTCGGCGAGGCGCTGCCCCGCGTCGAAGCCCACCTCATCGGATTCGAAGGGTCGCTCTACGGCGAGCTCGTCGAGCTCGAATTCCTGCAACGGATCCGCGATATCCGTCCATTCCCGTCGGCCGTCGAGCTCCGCGCGCAATTGGCCCGCGATATCGAACGGGCCGAGGCGGTCCACGCCGATCTGGGCTATGATTCAGCCAGCGACTGACCGGGGCGCGCGTGCCGGGTTTGCCGGCATTCCGGATTTTGGGGCCGCCGGCGCGCGGCGCGGCGTCGTTTCGGCCCGATCGCGGGAACCGGCCAATCGAGAAAACAGGAATCGGAATTCGGACATCATGGGCATCTCTTGGACGGCGTTCGGTGACTTGGTTTCCGGCTATTCGCGGTTTGTGCTGACCTGCCACCATCGGCCCGATTGCGACGCGCTCGGAAGCGAACTGGGAATGGCCGGCCTCCTCGAATCGCTCGGCAAGGACGTCCGGATCGTCAATCCGCAGTCGACTCCCCCGAACCTGGCGTTCATCGATCCCGAGCGGCGGATCCGCGCGATCCATCACGATGCGAGCCCCGAATCGCTCGCCGATCGCGAGGTCCTCATCATCCTCGACACGAGCGCCTGGGCACAGCTCGGCGCGATGGCCGACATCGTAAGGAACCTGTCGATTCGGAAACTCGTGGTCGACCATCACGTGGGCGAGGACGATTTGGGCGCCGAGCTGTTCAAGGACACCGGAGCGGAGGCGACGGGTCGGCTCGTCTACGACGCGGCCCGCGCGCTGAACGTTCCGATCGACGCGGCGATCGCCATGCCGCTCTTCGCGGCCGTCGCGACCGACACCGGCTGGTTCCGATTCCCGTCGACGTCCCCGGCGACGTTCGCGTGCGCGGCCGACCTGGTTCGAGCCGGCGCGCGGCCGAACGAGATCTACAACGCGCTCTACGAACAGGATACGCACGGCCGCATGTTGCTGCGCGGCCGCGTGCTCGCGCGCATCGCGATCGAGGAGGGAGGCGAGCTGGCGCACACCTTCGTGGTTCGCACCGATTTTCAGGAGACGGGTTCGCTGCCGAGCGACACGGAGGACCTCGTCAACGCGGCGCTCGGCGTGCTCGGTACGCGGGTCGCCGTGATTCTCGTCGAGTTGCCGGACGGCCGGTTCAAGGTGAGCTTCCGCAGTCGCGGCGCGCTCGACTGCAACCGAGTCGCCTCGATGTTCGGAGGCGGCGGGCACCGCGCGGCGGCCGGCGCGACCGTCGACGGACCCCTCGACGACGCGCGGCGCCGCGTCCTTGACGCCGTGCGCGAGGGGATGCGATAATCGGCCCGCGCGGGAACAGGTCCCCGCCATCCCACCCGATTCGAGTCGATCATCGCGTTCGTCACTCGAGTCGCCCTCTTCGCCGAACGGCTTCGTTTTCCTTGGGAACGCGGGAAGGAACCGCATGCGCGAACCTGCTCGAGCCCCGATCGACCGGGAACCGCGTCGCGATTTTCTTTGGAGCCTCGGCGCGGGACTCGTCGGCGCGTGCGCATCGTTGCCGGGATGGGCCGCCGGGTTGGTCGTGTTCCTCGACCCTCTATTGCGGAAGCCGGGCCGTCCGGGCCGCTATCGGCGCGCGGGAGCGGTCGGGGAGGGCTACGTGCGGGTCGCGGCGTGGAACGCCGTTCCCGAGGACGGATCGCCGAGCCGATTCGCGGTGATCGCCGATCGCCGCGACGCTTGGAACTATACGCCCGACCGGCCGATCGGCGCCGTTTTTCTCCGCCGCGTCTCCGATGACGACGTGATCGCGTTCCACACGACGTGCCCGCACGCCGGTTGCTCGATTTCCGCCGTCCGGACCGACGGCGGCGACGCGTTCCATTGCCCGTGCCACAACAGCGCGTTCGACGTCGACGGACGGCGGGTCGCTCGGCCCGGCATGACGAACCCCGCGCCGCGCGACATGGACGTGCTGAACCACAAGATCGTCGACGGCGAGATCTGGATCGAATACGTCGATTTCCAAGCCGGTCGTCCCGCGAAGGACGCGAAGTCATGATCGCTTCCATGCTCCGCTGGCTCGACGACCGCACGGGATGCGCATCGTGCCTCCGCGCGGCGCTCTACGAACCGATCCCAGGCGGTGCGCGAGGCCGTTATGTCACGGGCAGCATGCTCGTCTTCGCGTTCGCGACCCAGGCGGTCACCGGCTTGTTCCTCTGGATGAACTACAGTCCGGGCAGCCAGAACGCGTACGAAAGCGTCTATTGGATCCAGAACGAACTGACGGGCGGCTGGCTGTTGCGGGGCGTCCACCACTTCATGGCTCAGGCGATGGTCGCCCTGCTTCCGATCCATTTCGCGCAGGTCGTGATCGCGGGAGCGTACCGCGCGCCGCGCGAATTCAATTTCTGGACCGGCCTCGTCCTGATGCTCATCACGCTCGGCCTGTCGCTCACCGGTTATCTCCTGCCTTGGGACCAAAAAGGGTTTTGGGCGACGCGAGTGGCGACGAACCTGATGGGGCTGGCGCCGGGCGGCGACGCGGCGCGGAAACTGGTGGTGGGCGGGAGCGAATACGGGCACGCGACGCTGACGCGGTTCTTCGCCGTGCACGCGGGTCTGTTGCCCTCCGCGCTCGTCGCCGTGCTGGCCCTGCACCTCGCCCTGTTCCGGCGCCACGGCGTCACGGCGCCTCCGCCCCGCGGTCGAGCCGACGAGTACTTCTGGCCGAGGCAGGTTTTCTTCGACGCGGTCGCGTGCCTCGCGCTGCTCGTCGTCGTCCTGCTCCTGGTCATCCGGTTCGACGTGGGCGGACTCGTCGCCGGCAAGCTCGACGGGCCCCATCTCGGAGCCGATCTGGGCCCGCCCGCGAATCCGGTCGAGGACTACCGGGCGGCGCGCCCGGAGTGGTATTTCCTCTTCCTGTTCCAGTTTCTCAAGAAGTTCGAGGCGAACGAGTTCCTGGGCGCGATCGTCCTTCCGGCGCTCGCCGTGGCCTATCTGTTCCTGATGCCGTGGATCGGCCGATCGCGCGTCGGGCACGCCGTCAATCTCGGAACGCTCGCGGTGGGGCTCGCCGGCGCCCTGTTCCTCACCGGGCAGGCGTTTTTCGATGACTATCGGGCCGAGTGGACCGCGTATCGTCCCGAGCGGTTCCAAGCCGACGCGGACGGCCGCGCGCGCTACAACGATCGATTCCGCGCGTCGCGCGATTATCTGGCGGCCGTCGATGACGGGCGCCGCGAGTACGCGCGGCTGCGGGAACTGGTCGCTTACCACGGCATTCCGACGACCGGCGTCCGAACGCTCATCGACGACGATCCCGAACTGCGGGGACCGCGCCTGTTCCGGGCCAAATGCGCGTCGTGCCACAGCCATGTCGACGCGGAGGGCCGCGGCATCGCGGGCCCCGAACCGGCGGAAGGCAAGGAAGGCGCGGTAGGCAACGAACCCGCGGGCGCTCCCAACCTATATCGCTTCGCGTCGCGCGCCTGGCTCGAAGGTCTGCTCGAACCCGAACGCATCGTCGGGCCGCACTACTTCGGCGACTCCGCCCAAGGACGCGAGGATACCGACGGCGCGTATCCGTCGGGCGGCATGGTCGAATTCGTTCGGGACACGGTTGCCGCGTTCGACGACGAACAGCAAGGGAAACTCAAGGACGTCATCGTCGGTCTGTCCGCCGAGGCGGGTCTGGCGTACCAGGCGGACGCCGACCGCGAGGCGCGGCAATCGGGCGCGATCGAACGTGGCCGAGCGTCCTTTTCGGAGATCGGATGCGCCGATTGCCATGAATGGGGAGACGACGGCATCGACGACGGACCCAGACTGACAGGATACGGTACGGTCGAATGGCTGGTCCGGATGATCTCGAACCCCGAACACGAATCGCTCTACGATGGCCGCAACGACCGGATGCCCGCGTTCGCTCCCGAATCCGGCGACGGCAAGGCGAACCTGCTCACGCTCCGCGAAATCGAGTTGATCGCGGGATGGCTCCGGCGCGATGCCGCCCCGTTGCCCACCGAATGACGCGCCGCGCACACGCCCCGTGTCGCTCGCATCGTTGAGGAGATCATAGCCCGCAACCTCCGGAAGAACGGACATTGTCCGCATCACATGCGGCGAATAGGCCCATGATTCGCCGCACGGCGGGATTTCCGGCCGGTCATTCCTCTTTTCCGCCCTTGGTGCGGCCCATCGCGATGTCGAATTCGCCGATCGCCGGGACCATCAGGGCGGCCGTCGTGAACGCGTAGGTCGCGGTCGCGACGAAGAAGACGGAGAAGGTGTGGCCGAGGAGGAAGCTGGTGATCGCGTTGAACGTCGCCCAGGGGAGCAGGAGCGACGCCGAGAGAATCGCGGCCGACGGATTGCGCGCGCCGAGCGCGAAGAAGAGGCCGACCGATCCGCCGAGGATGAAGGCGAGGAACGGCGCGAGTTGGGTCTGGAACGACCCGCTGAACGACACCATCATCGCCATGCACGTCACGACGCCGAGGAACAGGAAGAAGACCGTACCGAGACTGACTCCGATCGCCGTCCGCGAATTGGCGTAGGTCATGCCGCAGTGGACGCCGAGCATCCCGACAAAAACGTCCATCGTCACGAGGCCGATTCCGAGGAACGCGAACGACTCCGCGCCGATCGCGCCGCGCCACCAGACCTGGGCGGCGAGTGCGAGCGGGAGGACGATCATCTCCTTCGTCACCCAGCCCACCCCCATCAGTTTCCCCAGTACGAACTCGCGCGGCGTCAGGTCGGAGACGAGCAGGAGGTCGAGCGCCTGGCCGTCGCGTTCATTCGTGATCGAAGTTACGGCGAGCGCGTTCACGATGACGAGGCTAACGAGGAAGAAAGGAGCCAGGACGGTGGCGCCGGGGGACAGGAACGCGTTCCAATCGACCGAATGGCGGGCCGCCGCGTTCGCGAGGACTTGGTCGACGGCGGCGACCATCACGACGAACAGGATGAGATAGGCGATTCGGACGATGAGTACTTTTCGTCCGTAGGCGCGCGTTCGGACCTCGCGCCAGAGCACGGGATTGTCCCACACGACGCGGGACTCGGCCGACGCCCCGCGCACCCGCGCATCCACGTGTCCCGATCGGCGCCGTTCGGCCACGTCGGCGGGTCCCCGCTCGGCGACGCTTCCCGCCGCGCCGAGCGCCGCGGCCGCGCCGAGCGCCGAGCCCGCGGGTTCCGGCTCGGCGCCCTCCTTCCCCTTGCGCAGTTCGCGGGACGGGTTCCAGACGCGGACGCGCGCGATGGCCCAGCCGTTGAGCACGGCGGCGAGCGCCAACATGGTTGCGAGGAACGGGCCGATCCCCAGAAAGGCATCGCGCCAGGTTCCCGATTCGACGAGGGGCGTCGCGGCCGTGAAGATGGCGCGGAGCGGGCTGACGGCGCGGGCCCATGCCTCGCACGGCCATTCCCCCAACCGTTCGAACAGGATCCCATAGTGGATCGATTCGCCCAGCGCGAGCCAGAGCAGGAGGAAGAGCGACGTCATGGCGAGCGTCTGAAACGTCTTGTCGCGCGCGAAGGCGATCAGCGCGCCGAGGCTCCCCGCCACGAATGCGGTGACGATCGTCACGGCGAACACGCGCGCGACCTGGGCATGCGAAATGCCTCCAAACAACGTGAGCGCCAGGAAAAGGGGAATCGCCGCCCCGATCATGACGAGTACGCCGAGCAGTCCGGCGAGGACTTTTCCCAGCACGAGTTCGTGGTTCTCCATGCGCGTCATCAGAAGGAGGATGAGCGTGCGGCGGTCCTTTTCCTGGGCGACGACGGCCGCCGTCACCAGCGACGCGAGGAACGTGACGACGGCGAGCTGCAACGGGGCGAGGATCTGGAACAGGATCGCTCCGAACCGCGCCATGTCGCCGACGTTGCGGATCTGCTGGGTCCCCGCCAGAACGGCCCACGCCGTGCTCGTCACGATCATCAGCGCGGCCACATACACGACGCGGATCGCGTACAAGCGGGGCCGCCGCGGAGCCGTCATCGCCTCTCGGGAAAATACCGGTCCGACCATCGCCAACGATCCCGCCAAAGTCCTCGTGAACTCCACGCCGCCTTGCCGCGGAGAGGTCCGACTACTATGGTCCAATCCCGTCGATTGCACCATAGGCGGCCACGCGAATGCCCCCGTAGGGCGCGCGCGAACGCCCCGAAGCGCATGCCACCCTAGGATTCCATGGCCTCGCGCCGGATGGTAGTCTGGAAATCCGAGGGGCGTTGCGCAAGCTCGATTTGACGGGCTCAACGCCCCGTCGGCCGAACGCGCCGGCGGTTCCGGGAAGCGGCCGAGCGTATTCATTGTTCCTATCTGTCGCGCGGCGGCGGGTTCGGCGTTCGAGCCGAGCCGCCCCGACAAACGAATCGGGAGGTGCTTCGATGGTGCGGTACGCGAAATGGGCGGTTGTCCTGACGCTGGTGCTCGGGCTTGCGGGATCCCTCGCCGCCCAGGAAAAGAAAAACAAGAAATCCAAGGGCAACGCCGCGGCCCAGAACCCGGTGATCAAGCAGTTGACCGAGCAGCTCAAGGCGCTCGAACTGTCCGAGGAACAACAGGCGAAAGTCAAGGAACTGGTCGCCGGGACGAACGAGAAGCTGGCGGCGATCGCGAAGGATCGATTGGAACTCGTCGGCGAGGAAGGCCTGAAGAAGATGAACGCCGCTCGAAAGGAAGCGACCGACGCGGGCAAGAAGGGGAAAGAGGTCCAGGACGCCGTGAACGCCTCGGCCGGACTGAGCGACGAGCAAATCGCGAAACTCAAGGACATCCAAGCCAAGCAGCAGACGATCGTCGCCGAATTGAAGAAGAGCGTCGGCGGCTTGCTCACCGAGGAACAGCGCGAGAAAGCCGGCCTGAACGCGCCTGCCAAAGGCAAGAACAAGAAGAAGGTCTGATTCGGGCGCGGAGCGTTTGGCGACCGGTCGGCGGATGCCCGCCGAGGCCGAGCGCGCCCCGTGAAGCGAGGACGGGGCGAGCGGGCCGCGCGCGCGCGGCCCGCCGTCCGTTACGCCGTCCGACGACCGAAGGGCGTTCCGCCGCGCGAGGCCCGAAATGCGATTGCGTAGCCTGTCGACCGGCTTGCCGCTGCTGATCGCGCTCGCGGCCATCGGGTATTCGCTGGTCGTTGTGCCTCCCAACCTGATCGCCGCGTACGGCGCGTTGGCGGATCGGCATCCGACGGCCGCGCGGATCTATCTGGTCGTCGTCGGAGTCGGGACCGTCTGCCTCGCCTTGGCGACCATCGGCACGCTTGGAATGCTCGTCTCCCGGTCCCGGCGCAAACGGATCCGCAAGGAAGCCCGCCGCAAGAACCCAAGCCAACTCACGGCCGACCAGCAGCGCGGCGAGCTCGAACGGAACCTCGACGCCGTCGCATGCCTTCGGAACGGTGCAGCCTGTTCCGACGACCTTCGGCGCGAATTGGACGAACTCCGGACGCGGATCGACGCGAAACGCGAATCGTCGCGGCTCGAAATCGTCGCGTTCGGGTCGATTTCCGGCGGCAAGTCGTCGCTGCTCAACCTGCTCGCCGGCCGCGACGCTTTCGGAACGGACGCGCGGGGAGGCACCACGGTGGCCCGCGCGGAAATCCCTTGGCCGGGCAACGACCGCGTTTCGCTCGTCGATACCCCGGGACTCGGCGAGATCGACGGCGCCGAGCACGTCCGCGTCTCGACCGAATCGGCGAAGGACGCCGACATCGTGCTCGTCGTCGTCGACGGACCGCTCCGCGATTTCGAGTTCGACCTGCTCAGCCGGCTCGGCGCAATGGAAAAACGCGTCCTGCTCTGCCTGAACAAAGCCGATTGGTACGACGCGGCCCAGCGCGAGCGGCTCCGCGCGCAGCTCGCCGAACAGATCCGCGCGGTGATCGACCCTGCGGATATCCTGTTCGTGATGGCCGAGCCCGTTCGGAGGCGGCGGATCCGTGTCGGCGCGGACGGCGCGGAGCGGGACGAGGAAGTGGCGGTTCCGCCCGACATCGGGGAACTGGCCGACCGTTTGCTCGCCGTGGTGACCCGAGACGGCCGCGATCTGTTGCTCGCCAACCTCCTGTTGCAATCGCGGGGGCTTGTCGAGGAAGCGCGGGACCGCGTTCAGGCGTCGCTCGACCGCCGCGCGTGGGAGCTCATCGATTGGCACATGTGGGCGGCGGGCGGCGCGGCGGCGGTGAGTCCGCTGCCGGTGGTCGATCTGGCGGCGGGCGGCGCGGTCACGGTCAAGCTCGTTCTCGCACTCGCCCGCGTCTATCGGCGGGAAATCGACGTCGATGCGGCGACCCGCCTTCTCGCCCAACTCGGAAAGAACCTCGTCGGCATCCTGGGAGTGGGTCTCGCGACGCCCGCGATCGCGGCGGCCGTCGGATCGCTCCTCAAGACGGTGCCCGGCGCCGGTACGCTCGCCGGCGGCTTCGTGCAGGGCGTCACGCAGGCGATCCTGACGCGATGGATCGGCGGAGTCTTCCTCGAATACTTCAAACGCGAATCGCTCGGCGATGAACGCGCCTTGACCGATCTCGCGCGGGACGAGTGGGAACGGGTCACGTCGGTCCCCGAACTGCGCAAGGTGGTCGAAACGGCGCGGCGGCGGCTCGCGCAGCGCCCGGTCGGCGACGCCGCGCGGACGAGCGGACGCGCGCCCGACCGGTCGGACTTCCCGGCGGTTCCCGCGACGCCGATCGCGGACCGCGCCGACGATTCGAATTCCCAAACCACGCCACGCCCAGGTCGCACGTGAATCCCATGACACCGCTCCATGACGAAGGCTATCGACGGGCCGTCGCGTCGGTCGAGCGTACGCTCGAACACCTTCGCGCATGTTCGCCCGAGGAGGTCGCCCGATTGCGCGGCGACTACGAACAGCTCCAGGCGCTGATCGAGAAGTTGTACGCGGGTCAGGTCGAGATCGTCGTGTTCGGCGAAATCAGCACGGGCAAATCGGCCCTGATCAACGCGTTGGCGGGCGAACGGGTCGCGGCGGTGGACGTGCAAGGAGGCTGGACGCGCGAGGTCGGTCGGACGGAGTGGCGGACGAGCGAGTACCGATTGCCGGGCCTCGCCGATTCGTCGCTCGTGCTCGTCGACACGCCGGGGATCAACGAAATCCAGGGCGCGGCGCGGGCCGAGCTGGCATCGAAGGCGGCGGCACGGGCCGACCTGATCCTGTTTGTCACCGACTCGGATCTCAACGATATCGAATACGCCGCCTTGCTCGAACTCGTCGGCTCGTGCAAACCGCTGCTCGTCGTCCTGAACAAGGTCGACCTCTACTCGCGCGCGCAGCGCGAGCGGTTGCTCGACGTCCTGCGCCTGGAACGGCTCAAGGATGTGGTGGTTCCGGAGAATATCGTGGTCGCGGCGGCGGACCCGCGTGAGATCGAGTTCGTCATCGAGGACCGGGAGGGGGCGACGCGTCGCGAGTGGCGCAAGCCCGAGCCGGAGGTCGGCGAGGTGAAACAGCGCATTTTGGAGATCCTCGAACGCGACGGGCTCGCCCTGGTCTCCCTTTCCGCCGCGATGTTCGCATCGGACAAGTCCGACCGGATCGCGGCGGTCCGCGTGCGGCTTCGCGACGCGAGCGCGACGCGGACGATCCTGAGCTACGCGGCGATCAAGGCGGCCGCCGTCGCGCTCAATCCCATCGGCGTCGTCGATGTGCTCGGCGGAAGCGCCGTCGACGCGACGATGATCGTCACGCTCGCCGGAATCTACGGCCTGAATCTCTCGTGGGCCCACGCCAGCAAGCTGGTCAAGTCGATCCTCGGCGCCGCCGGACTCGTGATGGCGGGCGAACTGTTCGTCCACTTCTCGTCCTCGGCGTTCAAGACCGTCACATTCGGCGCGGGGACGCTGCTCACCGCCGTTCCGCAAGGCGCGGCGGCCGGCTTCGGCTCGTACATCGTCGGACACGCGGCCAAGCACTACTTCGAACACGGCTCGTCGTGGGGACCGCAAGGCCCCAAGCCGATCGTCCGCGCCGTGCTCGCCGCCACCGACAAGCAATCGGTCATGCGGCATCTGAAGCGTGAGATCCAGCGCCGGATCGAACGAAACCCGCATGCGGGCGACGGGTCGCCTTCCGCGACGGCGAAGTCCTGAGACGATGGCGAGGCGTCGCGCGCGTTCTTCGGCGGCGCCCGGCGACAGCCGCGGGCTCGCCCGTCGGAAATCGAACCCCGACCAGGCAACTCACGCACCGACGACGCAGCGCAGCGTTCGCGGAAGGACCTCGAACGTCATGTCGATCGTCCGCGTCGGCTCTCCATCGATGCTGAACGACATCCCGGGCGTCGCCACGAGATGCGCGCGGCGCGTCCGAAAGCTCTGGATGCGGTCGGCGTAATGGCGGCCGAACGTGAAATTGAGTCCGGCGGCGAGCAGTTCGAGCACGGGGAGGACGGGGATCACGGTGACGTCGAGACACCCGTCGCGCACCGACGCGGCGGGGGCGATCGGGAATCCGCCTCCGACATACATGCCGTTCGCGACGATGACGCCGTAGAGCGGCATTTCGTGGGTTTGGTCGTCGAGTTCGAGGCGGACGTGGTACTCCTTCAGCTCGATCAGTTTCGTGACGGCCGTCAGCCAGTAGGCGAAGGCGCCCCACCGCACCTTGTCGTGCGGATCGATGTCGGCGGCGACGCGCGCTCCGATCCCGCCCGACGCCGCGTTGACGCAGTATTCGGTCCCGGCCCCCGTGACATGGATCAGGTCGATTTCGCACGACGCGCCGCGCAGGGCGAGTTCGAGTGCGTCGCCCGGTTGATCGAGGGGGATTCCGAGTGTCCGCGCGAGATCATTGCCCGTTCCGAGCGGCACGACGGCGAGCTCGACGCGGTCGAATCGCGGCGCGACGCCGTTGACCACCTGGCTGATCGTGCCGTCGCCGCCCGCGACGATGATCCGGTCGTAACCTTGTTCGAGCGCCTCGCGGGCCACGGCCGCCGCGCCGCCCGGTCGGCGAACCTCGAAACACGGCAGGCCGATCGATTCGGCCTCCTTGACCAAGCCTCTCCCCAGGCCGGCGACCGATCCGGCGTGCGCGTTGTGGATCAGGCAAGGGTGGGGCAATGGACACCTCAAACCGATGCGCGCATCGGATCGCATCGGATCGCATCAAGCGAGCCCGGTCCGTTCCGGTCCGATCCGGTCCGATCGGCGAACGAAGGTCGGCCTACCCTACATGAGCAGGCTTCGCTCGGATAGATTAGACGCGTTCGGTTGGCGGGGCCAGTCGGGATCGCGCGCCGCGACGCGCCGCGCCGCGACTCGGCGGCGCCCTCGGCGAACCGCGGTGGGAAACGACCCGTTTCGGCGCTCATGCTCCGATTGCTGCATATTTCCGATCTCCATTTCGGCCCGCCGTATCTGGACCGTGTGGGCGAGGCCCTGCTGCGTCTGGCGCCCGAACTGCGTCCGGACGTGGTGGTGGTGAGCGGGGACCTGACGCAGCGGGCGCGTCGGGAGCAATTCGAGGCGGCCCGCTCGTTCCTCGACCGATTGCCGCCCGTTCCGCGCGTCGTCGTGCCGGGCAACCACGACGTTCCCTTGTACCGGGTCGCCGAACGGGTCATGAACCCGCTCGGCCTCTACCGCGAGTACATTTCGCATGAGATCAACGCGATCGCCCGCGTCGACGGCGCCGTGTTCGTGGCCCTCGATTCGACCTGCCCCCGCCAGGCGATCAGCAACGGGCGGATCTTCCGGAGCCAGCTTGAGTTCTGCGCCCGCGCGTTCGAAGGCGCGCCTCCCGACGCCGCGCGGATCGTCGTCGCCCACCACCATTTCGCGCCCGCTCCCGATTTCGAGCGGAATCAGGTCATGCCGAAGGCGAAACGCGCGATGAACGCGTTCGTCGAACTCGGCGTCGACATGATCCTCGGCGGCCACCTGCACCGCGCCTACATCGGCAATTCGCTCGATATCTACCCCGGCAATCACCGCGACCGGGGCATCATCATCGTGCAATGCGGCACGACGACGTCGCGGCGCGGCCGGGCCCGCGAACGGGAAAAGAACTCGTTCAACATGATCATGGTCGGCAACCAGGTCGTCCACATCTCGCATTACATGTACTTCGAGGAGGGCGACGGTTTCCAGCCGGTCAGCCGCCATTTTTTCCCGCGTCCCGGCCGACTGTGCCTGGAGCAACCCGAGGAACCGCGATGAAAGCGCTCGTCAAAAGCCGATCCGAACCCGGCCTGTGGCTCGAGGACGTCCCCCAACCGAAGCCCGGCATGAACGACGTGCTGATCCGCGTGCACCGCACGGGCATTTGCGGAACCGACGTGCATATCCACAAATGGGACGCGTGGGCCAGCCGCACGATCCCCGTGCCGATGGTCGTCGGCCACGAGTTCGTCGGGGAGATCGTCGAGGTCGGCGGGAATGTCGCCGATTTCTTCCCGGGCGAGATCGTGAGCGGCGAGGGGCACGTCGTGTGCGGCCGTTGCCGCAATTGCCTCGCCGGACGCCGCCACCTGTGCGCCCATACGAAGGGAATCGGCGTCAATCGGCCGGGCGCGTTCGCCGAATACCTCGTCCTGCCGATGACCAATGTCTGGCACCACGATCCGTCGATCGATCGCGATGTCGCGTCGATCTTCGACCCGTTCGGCAACGCGGTGCATACGGCCCTTTCCTTCCCCGTGCTCGGCGAGGACGTCCTGATCACGGGCGCGGGGCCGATCGGCGTCATGGCTGCGGCCGTCGTGCGGCACGCGGGAGCTCGGCACGTCGTCATCACCGACGTCAATCCGTACCGGCTCGAACTCGCCAGGAAAATGAACGTCACGCTCGCCCTCGATGTCCGCTCGACAACCGTCGCCGAAGCCCAAAAACAACTCGGCATGGTCGAGGGCTTTGACGTCGGACTCGAAATGTCCGGGAATCCGGCCGCGTTCCGCGACATGCTCGCCAACATGTGCCACGGCGGCAAGATCGCCATGCTCGGGATCCCCGAGGCCGAAATCGCCATCGATTGGAACACGGTCGTCTTCAACATGCTGACGATTCACGGAATCTACGGGCGCGAAATGTACGAAACATGGTATAAGATGACCGTCATGCTCCAGAGCGGACTTGATATCCGGCCGGTGATCACGCACCGGTTCCATTACACCGAATACCAAGAAGCGTTCCGGGTGATGATGAGCGGCCAGTCGGGCAAGGTGATCCTGAGCTGGGAAACGGATTGAACTCGAAGCGGAGTCAACACGATGCGGTACCGTTCGCATTCGGGCGTCTGGATGGTCATGGCGATGTGGGTGGCGGGCGCGGGGTCGGCGGGCCGCGCGCGGGGCGACGAGGGGATGTGGCTCTTCAATG
The DNA here is from genome assembly GCA_016872725.1 of Planctomycetota bacterium. Taxonomy (GTDB): domain Bacteria; phylum Planctomycetota; class Planctomycetia; order Pirellulales; family Pirellulaceae; genus VGZC01. The sequence goes on along the minus strand of VGZC01000020.1, from coordinate 49,862 downwards.
ATCTGCCCAAGGCGGCCCTTCGGGAACGCCACGGGTTCGAACCGACCGACGAATGGGCGAAGCATGTCATGCTCGCGTCGGTGCGGTTCAATTCGGGTGGCTCGGCGTCGTTTGTTTCCCCACAGGGTCTCGTCCTCACGAACCACCATGTCGGCGCGGACACGCTGCAAAAAGTCTCCACGGCCGAACGGAACATCTACCGCGACGGCTTCTACGCGCGGACGCCCGAGGAGGAGATCGCGGCGCCCGACCTCGAATTGAATCAGCTCGTATCGATCGAGGACGTGACCGAGCGGGTGACCGGGGCCGTCCCCGCCGGCGCTTCGCCTTCGGAGGCGTTCGCGGCCCGCCGAGCGGTCATGGACCGGATCGAATCCGAGTCGCTTCAGGCGACGGGCCTCCGCAGCGACGTCGTGACGCTCTACGGAGGCGGCCGATACCACTTGTACCGGTACCGCAAGTACACCGACGTCCGGTTGGTCTTCGCGCCCGAGGCGGCGACCGGTTTCTTCGGCGGCGACGCCGACAATTTCGAATACCCGCGCTATTGCCTCGATATCTGCCTCTTCCGCGCGTATGAGAACGGCAAGCCCGCGAACACCGAACATCATCTCGCGTGGTCGGCGGATGGCGCGGGGGACGGCGAGCTGATTTTCGTGTCGGGGAATCCGGGCCGTACGCGGCGCATCTACACGGTCGCCGCGCTCAAGCATCAGCGCGACGTGCGGTTTCCCCTCACGCTCGATTTTCTCCGGCGCCGCGAAATCCTCCTGCAGCAGTACGGGCTGGGCGGCGGGGAATTCGAACGCCAGGCGCGCGACGACCTGTTCGGTGTTCAGAATTCGAGGAAAGCCTACGTCGGAATGCTCGGCGGTCTCCAGAACCCGGCGACGTTCGTCGCGAAGGAAGCGGCGGAAAAGGACCTGCGGGCTCGGGTCGACTCCGACGCGGCGCTCAAGAAACACGCGGACGCCTGGACGCGGGTCGAGGAGATCCAGGCCCGGCGGACACAGGCGGCCCGCGAAAGCGCGTCGTTCAATTCCCGTTTGTACGGAATCGCAGAGACCATCGCGCAGCTCGTGGTCGAGGACCGCAAGCCGAGCTCGCAGCGGTTGCGCGAGTTCCGCGACTCGGCCCGCGCTTCGCTCGAACAGGACCTCTATTCCCCCGCGCCCATCCACGGCGAACTCGAAAAGACCCTCCTCGCCGACTCGATCGGCCTGTTCATCGAACGGCGAGGCGGCGACCATCCGCTCGTCGCCGCCGTGCTCCAGGGAAAGGGGCCCGAGGAACGGGCTTCCGAGCTGATCGGCAAGACGAAGCTGGGCGATATCGAGGCGCGCAGGGCCCTCGTGAAGTCGGGTCCCGACGGCGTCGCCCGCAGCGATGATCCGCTGATCCAGCTCGCCCGTTCGATGAACGACGAATACCGGCGGCTCCGGACGATCCAGGACGAACTGAATGAACTCGAAACGCAGGCGTACGCCGCGATCTCGGAATGCCTGTTCGCCGCGCACGGCACGGGCACGTATCCCGACGCGACGTTCACGTTGCGGTTGGCGTTCGGAACGGTGAAGGGTTACACCGAGAACGGGCAAGCCGTCGCGCCCTGGACAACGCTCGGCGGCGCCTTCGAGCACGAGGCGCGCCACCAGGCCAAGGACCCGTGGCTCCTTCCCAAGTCGTGGCATGAAGCCAAAGACCAGATCAAGGCCGACACGCCGTACAACTTCGTATGCACGGCCGACATCATCGGAGGCAATTCGGGCAGCCCCGTGCTCAACCGGCAGGGCGAGTTCGTCGGGATCATCTTCGACGGCAATATCCAATCGCTCACGGCGGACTACTACTATTCGGACGAGGTTTCCCGCGCGGTCGCCGTGCACTCCAGCGCGATCCGCGAGACGCTCCGCGCCGTTTACCACGCCGATCGCATCGTCGAGGAAATCGGAGGCGCCGCGAAGCCCGCCGAATCGAAATGACGCGCATACGGGGAAGACGTCGCATGGTTTCGTTCAGTCGATTCGCCCAGTCCGTTCGCACCGAGACCGCCTTCGACGTGCTCGCCGCCGCGCGCCGGCTCAAGGCCCAGGGAAAGGAAGTCATCGAACTCGAAATCGGCGACAGCCCGTTTCCGACATCCACATCGGCGATCGAGGCCGGCATCCGCGCGATCCGGGACGATCGATGCCACTATGGGCCGTCGGCCGGACTCCCCGAATTCCGCGACGCGGTCGCGCGGTACATGAAGCGGGAGTATCGGGTCGACATCACGGCCGAGCAGGTCGTGGCGGGACCGGGAGCCAAGACGTTCGAGCAGCTTTTCTGCGAGGCGTTCCTGGATCCCGGCGACCGCGTCCTGGTCTTCAGCCCGTATTTCCCCACCTATCCGCCGAACATCGCGCGGCGCGGCGCTGTCCTGGAAACATCGACGCTCGAACAATCCCGCGACTTCCGCCCCAACCTCGACGATGTCGCGCGGTTCGTCGCGTCGGGACCCCGCGCCCGCGCCGTCTTCCTCAACAGCCCGCACAATCCGACGGGCGGACTCATGACCGAATCGGACGTTCGGGCCATCGCCGATCTCGTCCGAGGCCAAGACATCGCCGTGTTCAGCGACGAACCGTACGACCGCATGGTATGGCACGGCGAACATCATACGATCCTGCGCCAACCGGGCATGTTCGAACAGGTCGTCTCGGCCTATACGTTCAGCAAGTCGTACAGCATGAGCGGCTGGAGGCTCGGGTTCGCCGTGACGAGCGCGCCGATCGCGCAGCTCATCGCGAAACTCACCAATACGTGCCTCTCGTGCGTCCCCCCGTTCACGCAGCTCGCGGGGATCGCGGCCCTCGAACACGACGACGCCGAACGCGACGCGCGGATGCGCGAATTCCGCGACAAGGTCATGCGGCTCGTCGACGCGCTCAACCGGATCGAGGGCGTCGTGTGCAATCGGCCGGGGGGCACGTTCTACGCGTTCCCGAACGTCCGGGCGGTTTGCGAACGGCATCGGATCCGGTCGCACGGACTCGCCATGTACCTGCTCGAAGGAGCCGACGATCGGATGGGTGTCGCGTGTCTCGGCGGCGAGTGTTTTGGGGAGGCGGGGCAGGGGTTCTTGCGTCTGAGCTGCGCTGAACCCGATGACCGGCTCCTGCGCGCCGTCGACTTCATGGCCGACGCGTTTGGTCGAGTGGACCGGATCGCCGCGTACCTGAACGCCAACCCCAAATTCCGCGCGGCGTGATCGAACGCGAACGCCGAGCGAACGCGCGGTTCCCGCCCGACTACCAAAGCAGGCCGGCTCCGATCGACAGGCCGACCAGATGTGCTTCGATCGGTCCCCCCGCCGCGGTCGCCGAAAGGACCGCGATGCCCGGATCGGCGGCCGACGCGGTCGCCAAAAGTTCGTCGCCCAGCGCGAGCCACGCTTGATACTCGCCCGTCACGCGGAAGAAGGCGGACGCGGGACAGGCGAGTCGCTGCGAGTATTGCAGGCCGAGCTGCAGTTCGCCCAGGAACATGGCACGGTCCGATTCGGCCGATGCGCCGCCCGTGTCGTCGAGCGTTCCGGTGGGGGTGGCGATCCGCGTCATGGCGTCAGCCCGCGATCGGGCGGTGCCCCACAGGGCCGACGTCCGGCCGCTCCAAAACCACTCGACCGACTGCATGCCCAGGAACGGCTGCGTTCCGCGCGCCCCCGACGTGATGCCCGTCCCCCGGTACTCGCGGAACAGGCCGGCGAGCCCGCTCGGTTCGTCGCCGCCGATCGTGTTCGCGGCCCAAATCGACGCGTCGTGGTCGATCGACGCGAACCGCACGCCCAGTCCCCCTTCGAGCCGGCCCACCTCGGGGTGCCAGGATCGTGTCACTTCCAAGTCGAGCGTGTAGGCGTCGACGCGCTGGATCGCGGCGGCGGCCGGAAGGACCGATCCCGATCCCGAACCAAAATCGGTCGCCGGATCGTAGTGGAACGCGCCGTGATGGAAACGCCAATACCGGCCGACAAGCCCCCACGTCGCGCCCTGCGCACCGATCCAGATCCGCGCGCCCGGCCGGAACGACCCGACGTCCGCCGCGTCCGCGCCGAAGTCGACGGCCGAAGGAAGGCTCACATCCGAAAACGTCAACGCGGGCGGCGTTCCGTTGAGGTCGGCGGAGAGCCAGGTCATCTCGGCACCCGCCGCCAGCCCGTACGACTTGGCCCAACCCCGATGCTTCGAGCTCGGATAGCGGCCCGTTCGCGAGAACTCGTCTTCGAGCCCGTACGGCGCCTCTACGAATCCGCTCGACATCGGAATCTCGACGCCGAAATCGGTGAGATCCTGGGCGAACGGGACTCGGGCGCGGGCCGCGAGCCAAAGGGCCGTAGCGACGAAGGCGATTCGTACACCTCCGCGACGGACCCGGTTCATCCTCGCGAAGAACTCGGAACACGGCATACCCGGAACTCCGGATCGCGTTCCGCGCTCGGATTCGAGAACCGGACGTCGCGGACACGGCGTCCGCCGTTCCATGGCCGATCGCCGCGCCGATCGCGGCACGCACCCTGCGCATCGACCGTTACGCGCCGTCGAATGAAACCAATCGGTCGTTCCCTCGCATCCGGAACAAACGCTACAGTCCTACCTCAGCACGAAATCGCAAAGGCGCGCGGGTGGCGCGGCCGCCGGGACCACCGGCATGGCCGAACGGGACTCGCCACGCGCCGGTTCGCGAACCGCCAACTCCGCGCGAAGGATGCGCGTTTCCGATGGAGCCTCGATGCCAAGCGATACGCGATTGCCGTCGATCCGAGTGACCACAATCCGAATCGACTCGCCAATCACCAACGACTCACCCTGCTTCCGACTCAGCACCAACATGTCGCGTCCTCCCTCCGTGATCGCGTGGGCCCGCCGCCCGGATGACCCTTCTTGACTCGCTCGCGGCGGCCCGCGTCTTCCCGCCTCCCGGTCGTTTTGACCGACCCTTCCCATGACCGCGACCCGAACCGTGCAAACCACGGGCCGACAACGCTCGTTTTTGCTCAAGTTCTGGACCCAACCTGCCGCAACCGACCTCCCATATACGCTCTCAAGCCGATCATCAACGATTCGCGATTGCCCATTCTTCCCATACTGCGCGATCCGTGGTGTTTGGTCGGCCGTCGCCGTCGATCAAGGGTCGCGCTCGGTCGGCGCTCGCTATCCTCGCTCGCGATGAAGGACAAGAAGTTCGGCCATCGATGGCATGGCGTGGTCACCGGGAGTACGCTGCGCATGCGCGCGGAATACGACCACTGTATGATTTCACGGCGCGCTGTGGCAGAATGGGCACACGGCACCAATCCGGGACATGTCACGATGCAGACGACGCCTTATGCACGCGGCCCCCTCGCCTCCGCGTCGCGAGCCTGCGGCTCACGACGCTCGGCTTCGGGTTTCACGAATGCCGCGGGGCGCTCGGCCGTCGCGATTCTTGTGATGGCCCTGGGGTCGGCCTTGGCGCGCGCGGATGGTCCGGACGAGACGCCGGTCGCTTCGCTCGACGCGATTGAGCGACTCGCCGCCGAGGACCGGCATGGGGAAGCCATGTCGACCGCGCGGCGTCTGCTCGCTGAAAAACCCGGTGAGACGGCCGCCTATTACGGGCTGGGGCGAAGTCTCCTTTGCCTGGAACGCGCGGCGGAGGCGGCGCGGGCGTTTGACGCGTTCATCGCGGCGAACCCGGCTGCCGCTCCGCGGCAATGGGAGCGCGGCATCGCGCTCTATTACGCGGGCCGGTTCGACGAAGGGGCTCGGCAATTCGAGCTCTATCAGACGTACCACGATCAGGACGTCGAGAATTCGGTCTGGCGGTTTCTCTGCATGGCGGCCGCGGGCCAAGGAGACGCCGCGCGCCGGTCGATGCTCCCGATTTCGGACGATCGTCGAGTGCCGATGATGGCAATCTATGACCTGTTTCGGGGCTCGGGCGCGGAAGCGGATGTCTGGCGCGCCGTTGAAGGCGGCGATCCGGATCCCCCGACGCGTGCCGCGCGGATGTTCTATGCGCGCCTGTATGTCGGACTCTATCTCGACGCGACCGGCCGGCGCGACGAGGCTAGGAAACACCTGCTCGCCGCCGACGAACAGCACGCGACCACCACGGGCATCAACCGGACCATGTGGCACGTCGCCCATCTCCATGCGAACCGGCTGCGCGCCGCTCGGCCCAACATCATCTTCGTGCTCGCCGACGACCTCGGATACGGCGATCTGGGCTGTTATGGGCAGCATCGCATCCGCACTCCCCACCTGGATCGGATGGCCGCGGAGGGCATGCGGTTCACGAATTTCTACGCCGGTTCCACCGTCTGCGCCCCCTCGCGCTGCGCGCTGATGACCGGTTACCACATGGGACACGCGCGGATCCGCGGGAACAGCAAGGACAATCTGCGACCGGATGACGTGACGGTGGCCGAACTGCTCAAGAACGCGGGCTACGCGACCGGTCTGTTCGGCAAATGGGGGCTTGGCCACGAAGGATCGGACGGCGTGCCGACTCGGCGAGGATTCGACGCGTTCTTCGGATACCTCGACCAACACCACGCGCACAACTACTACCCGGCGTTCCTGATGCGGGGCGAGCAGCGCGTGGTCCTTCCCAACGTCGTTCCGGGCGACGGGGAATTCGGGGGGGGCGTCGCGACGGAAAAGCGCGAGTACAGCCATGACCGGATCATGCGCGAGGCCATGGCGTTCATCGAAGGGCACCGCGATCAGCCTTTCTTCCTTTATCTGGCGCTGACGATCCCGCACGCCAACAACGAGGCGGGGAACGCCGGGATGGAGGTCCCCGACCTTGGGGAGTACGCGGGTCGCGACTGGCCCGCGCCGCAAAAAGCGCATGCCGCGATGATCTCGCGCATGGACGCCGATATCGGCCGCATGTTCCGTCTGCTCGCGCGGTTCGGGATCGACGACCGCACGATCGTCTTCTTCTCGTCGGACAACGGGCCTCACCGTGAAGGCGGCAACAACCCGGACTTCAACGACTCGAATGGTCCGTTGCGGGGGATCAAACGCGACCTGACCGAGGGCGGGATCCGAGTGCCGTTGCTCGCTCGATGGCCCGGCCGGGTCGCCTCGGGATCGACGAACGTGTGGACCGGCGCGTTTTGGGATGTCATGCCCACATTCGCCGAACTCGCCGGCGCCTCAGGCGCGCCCGCCGACATCGATGGCCTTTCCTTCGCCCCGACTCTCCTCGGAACGGGAACGCAGCCGAACCACGAATCGCTCTACTGGGCCTTTTTTGAACGAGGCGGAGCTCAGGCCGTCCGCATCGGCGCCTGGAAAGGCGTTCTCCAACCGATGTCGAGCCCGCTGCGGCTCTACGATTTGGACTCCGACGTCGCGGAGGAACATGATGTGGCGGGCGATCACCCGGAAATCGTCGAACGCGCGCGGCGCGTGATGGCCGAGTCGCATCGGCCGTCCGAGCGTTGGAACTTCCCGTCGAACGCCCCGAAACGTTGACCTCCATCCTTCATCCGTCCGCCTTCATGCCTCCGCCTTTCGCCAACCGGTGTCCATCCATGCGAATCTCGGCCATCCACGGGACCCTACTGTCGATCGGTGTTTGGATGTCGAGTTCGGCCGTGTCGCCAAGCGTCCGCGCCGCGCGCGAGCCGCGGGCGGCCGAGCGGTGGGAGGAGGCGATCGGAGCGTTCGAGGCGGCCGACCGGGCCCATCCGCCGGAAAAGCGAGGCGTCCTGTTCGTCGGCTCGTCGACGATCCGGCTCTGGGACACGTCGCGCGCGTTCGCCGCCTGGCATCCGATCAATCGAGGATTCGGCGGATCCACGATCGCCGACGTGAACCGGCTGTTCGATCGGGTCGTGGCCCCGTACGCGCCGCGCGTCATCGTCTTCTATTCGGGCGACAACGACATCCAATCGGGCCGATCGGCCGCCGACGTCGCGTCCGACTTCGCCATGTTCGCGGAAAAGGTCCGAGCCGTTTCGGCCGAGACGCGGATCGTGTTCCTGTCGATCAAGGCGAGCGTGCGGCGGTGGGACAAGTGGGCCGCGATGCGCGACGCGAATGAGAGGATCCGAGCGATCCTCGAACGCGACGGGCGAGGAACCTACGTCGATACGGCGCCCGCGATGCTCGGCGACGACGGCAAACCCCGCGCCGACCTCTTGAAGGAGGATGGCCTGCATCTCAACGACGCGGGATACCGGGCGTGGAACGCGCTCGTCGAGCCGGCGCTCGATGAGGCGATCGCATCGCACCCGCCCGATCGGCTCGAATCGGATCCGCGCGCGTCGCTGACCTTCCACGCGACGTTCGATCGTTCGTTCGACGCGGACTCGGCGCGCGGGGACGGGCGGGCGCGGACGGCGAGCGATCCGTCGCGGAAGGATGTTCAGGTGGGAGTCCGGTCGGATCGGATCCGACTGGTCGACGGCGGACGATGGGGTCGCGCCGTCGAGTTCGCTCCGCCGAAAACTCCCCCGATCCTGATCTACGCGGGCGAGGGCAACGTGCCGCATGGCCCCGGCCCGATTCGAGGCACCGTCGCGTTCTGGATGGCGCTCACACCCGACGAGGATCTCGAGCCCGGATTCGTCGATCCGCTTCAGGTGACGGACAAGGAATGGAACAACGCGTGCCTGTTCGTCGATTTTTCGAAGGACGAGCGGCCCCGCCATTTCCGGCTCGGCGTTTTTTCCGACTACGCATACTGGAATCCGATGGATCGGACGTGGGACGCGATCGCCGAATCGGAACGACCGATGATCCCGATCCGGACGCCGCCCTTCCGCCGCGACGCGTGGACGCACGTGGCATTCACGTTCCACGGATTCAATACCGAAGCACCCGCGCCGGTCGTCCTGTATCTCGATGGCGTCGCGTCGGGGAGTCTTGCCTCGCCGCACCGATTCACCTGGGATCCCGCTCGATTGGCGATTTTGTTGGGGATCGAGTTCAACGGCCGCATCGACGACCTCGCGATTTTCGATCGGGCCTTGTTCCCCCATGAAATACGCGGGCTTGTCGCGAAACCGATCGCGGAGCCCCGATGAGTGAAGCGACCATGATGGAATTGTTCGATTTGAGCGGCGAGGTGGCGGCGGTGATCGGCGCGACGGGCGTCCTGGGCGGCGCCATGGCCGACGCGCTCGCCGCCGCGGGCGCGGTGGTGGCCGTGGTCGGCCGCAGCGCCGAGCGGGGCGAACGGCGGGTCCGCGACATCGAGGCGTCGGGAGGAAAGGCCGTCTTTGTCGCGGCGGACGCGTCCGATCGCGCGTCGCTCGTCGCCGCCCGCGAAGCGATCACCGCCCGGTGTGGACCGGTGACCGTGCTGGTGAACGCGGCGGGCGGCAATCGGCCCGACGCGACGCTGCCTCCCGGAAGCGACTTCTGCCGATTGCCCCTCGAAGCGTGGCAAGGCGTTTTCGACCTCAATCTGGTCGGCGGCGCGTTCCTGCCGTGCCAGGTCTTCGGTGAAACGATGGTCGCCGCCCGACGAGGTTCGATCATCAACATCGCCTCGATGGCCGGCGTCATCCCCCTGTCGCGCGTCGTGGCCTATTCGGCGGCCAAGGCCGCCGTCGTCAACCTCACGCGGTTCCTCGCCCGCGAGTGGGCCCAACTCGGCGTCCGCGTCAACGCGATCAGTCCCGGCTTCTTTCCCGCCCAACAGAACCGGGCGTTGCTGTTCCGCCCCGAGGGCGGGTACACCGAGCGGGGCGAGCGGATCATCGGCCACACGCCGATGGCCCGGTTCGGCGAGCCGAACGAATTGGGCGGCGTCGTCGTTTGGCTCGCGTCGCATCGCGCGTCGTCCTTCGTCACCGGTCAGAACATCGCCGTCGACGGCGGGTTCCTCGCAACCACCATCTAGCCCCCTACCCGGAGTTTCTTCTTCGCATGGCCGAACTCCCGATCCGCACCGATGCGTGCGAACTCGACTTCCTCTCGCTCGGAGCCCTCGTGCATCGGCTCGATCCGGGCATCATTCCGTTTCGAAAGGCGAGCTCCTTCGATATCCACGTCTCGGGCGGCGAATACAACGTCGCCGCGAATCTCAGCGCGTGCTTTGGCTTGCGGACGGGAGTCGCCGCGGCGATGGTCGACTACGCGATCGGCGAACTCGTCGAAACCCGCGTCCGCGAAATGGGAGTGAAGGCGTACTACAGACGATTCGCCCACGACGGAGTGCGCGGGCCGAATATCGCGACGGTCTACAGCGATCGGGGTCAAGGCGTCCGCGCGCCGGTCGTCTTCTACAATCGCGCGAACGAAGCGGGTGCGCTCCTCAAGCCCGGCGATTTCGATTGGTCGGCGATCTTCAGTCAGGGCGTGCGCTGGTTCCACTCGGGAGGCATCTTCGCCGCCTTGTCGGACACGACGTCCGAATTGATCATCGAGGGCATGCAGGCGGCGAAAGCCGCGGGCGCCGTCACGTCGTTCGATCTGAATTACCGAGCGAAACTGTGGAACGCGCTCGGCGGTCTCGAAAAGGGCCGCGAGCGGATCGCGCGCATCGTCGCGCGGGTCGACGCGCTCTTCGGCAACGAGGAGGACCTGCAGATGGGGCTGGGGATCCAAGGCCCCGATGTCGCGGCCGGCCCATGCGCGTCGAAGTCGAAACTGGACCCAGACACGTTCTTCACGATGATCGAAGGGGCCCGGAAAAAATTCCCGAACATCCGACTCGTCGCGACGACGCTGCGCGACGTGCATTCGACCAATCGGCACGACTGGGCCGCCGTGCTCTGGCTCAACGGCCGCCGGTACGTCAGCCCCACGTGCGAACTCGATGTGCTCGACCGGATCGGCGGCGGAGATGGATTCGCGGCGGGACTCATCTACGGACTCCAGGCGGGCCGGTCGGCCGACGAGGCCTTGCGGCTCGGCTGGGCGCACGGAGCGCTGATCACGACATTCCCCGGCGACGTCTCGATGGCGAAACTCGCCGAAGTCGAAGGCCTCGCGCGGGGAGGGTCGGCGAGGGTGCAGCGGTGATAGGACTCGTGTCGTTCGTGGTTGATTCCGCCACGTATGCGATCGAGAGCCGATAGACATCCCGCTTGTCGTGATCGAAAACAGGTTCCGTCATCGCCCGCTCTCCATTCGAGAACGAGCACGAGAACGAGCACGAGAACGAGAACGAGAACGAAGGCCCTCCTCGAAAATATCGCCGATCGACCAGCGGTACCCCCCGGCGGCGGCCAAGAACGTCTGATTTCAGAGACCGCCCGATCTGCCGCTCGGGTTCACCGCGCTGTTCGGCGATTGGAATTCGAATCGTCGTGCTCGTGCTTGTAACCAGCATGACGTTCGATTCGACGGGGAATTGAGTGCCCCAGACGGACCTCGGCGGCAAAGCGACGTGTCTTGAAGTCGGCTATCCGCGTTTCGCTCGATTCCTGGCGGGACTTTGTAACACTTCGCCCTGCCCGGTGCGTTTCGTTTGTAGAGCCGAGCGTGTTATCCGTCCCCGACGCCCGACTCTTCAACAACTCGCGGGGCCGGTGAAGAAAGGGTGATTCGATGAACGACGTACGGGAAGTCAGTGCGAACGAAGCGATGGAGATCCAAGGCGGGACGTGGCTCGAGTGGCTCTTGGACCACATGGTCGGCGGGGCCACGGGCGGAGCGGTGGGATACAACTCGCATGACGGATTCACCTACGAGGGTGGTGGGCATTCGGTTCCGAAGAAAAAGAAGAACGATCCGTGATTGTGTGAGCGGGGCCGAGCCATGTTCCATCGACACGCGGTCGTGCGACAGAACGATGCGAGCGATCGCGGGGCCGCGGCCCTCGCCACGGTCGCCGTTCATTATCGCAGGCCGGTAGGATTGCAGCATCTGCGGGATCTGTCGGGAACCGATCGTGTCGGGACGAACCTCTTGGGTCTCGTCCAGGCCGCTCGAAAGCTCGGGTTCGATGCCAAAGCGGTCCATGCGACCGAACGATCGCTTGTCGAACTGCCCAAGCCGGCGATCGCCCACATTCGAAACCGCGAAGGGCTCGGCCATTTCGTCGTGGTGCACGGCGTGGGCCGTCATCGAGTCGTCGTCGCGGACCCGGCGCGGGGCATCGTACGACATGCCAAGGCCGACTTCCTCGCGGCGTGGACGGGTTATCTCATCTTGCTGAGGCCCGACGCGTGCGCGAGGAGCGAGGCCGGAGCGGGAACGGCGATCCGCCCGGTCCGTCGATTCCTCGGGCTGCTCTCGGCCCATACATGGATCATCGCCGAAGCGGCAATGGCGAGCCTGGTGACGACCATCCTGGGCGTCGCGACGGCCTTTTTTATCCAGCACCTGGTGGACTCGGTGCTGATCCGCAATGAAGTCCGCCTTCTCAACGCACTGGGCGTGGGCATGACGCTGATCGTCCTGTTTCGGACGGCGTTCGGCGCGCTGCGCCAATATCTGCTGGCGTTCGTGGGTCGTCGCGTGGACCTGGCGCTCGTCGCCGGCTACTCGCGGCACATCCTCGACTTGCCCATGACCTTCTTCCAGACGCGGCGCGTCGGCGAGATCCTCTCGCGGATCACCGACGCCGGGCGGATCCGCGGCGCCATCAGCGGCGCGACGACCACGGTCGTCGTGGACGGACTGCTCGTCGTCTCGATGACCTCCGTACTCTACGCCTACGATTGCCGGCTCGCCCTACTCGCGACGCTCTTCGTCCTCATGTTGATCCTCAGCACAGCCGCGCACCATCCGTTCGTGCGGCGTCGATCGAGGGAAGCGATGGAGGCGGCGGCCGAATTATCGTCGCACTATGTCGAGGATGTTTCCGGGATCGAGGCGATCAAGGCGTTCGGGATCCAGCAGGCGCGGTGCGACGAAGGCGAATCGCGGCTCGTGCGCGTCGTCCAAAACGGATTCGCGATGCAGACGCTCGGGAACAGCATGAACAGCGCGGGGATCGCGATCACCGGGCTGGCCGGAATCGCCGTCCTGTGGTACGGAGGCCATCGCGTGATGGCCGGAGCCCTTTCGGTCGGCCAACTCGTCTTCTTCCATTCGCTCCTCGGATATTTGCTCGATCCCCTGCAGCGACTCGCGTCGATCAACGTCCAGTTGCAGGACGCGCTCATCGCCATCGACCGGCTCGGGCAAGTCACCGACCTTCCCACCGAACCGCTCCACGCCGCCGACAAGATCGTGTTCGGCGGGGTCCGAGGCGCCGTCGAACTTCGGGACGTCTCATTCCAATACGGATGCCGCGCGCCCGCCTTGGACAAGCTCACGCTCTCGATCCCCTCCGGAAAGACGGTCGCGATCGTCGGCGAGAGCGGCTCGGGAAAATCCACGTTGCTCAAGTTGCTTTCGGCGCTCGATGCGCCCCAATCGGGCCGTCTGCTCATCGACGGCCGCGACTATCGCGACTACGATCTGGCGTCGCTTCGCGCGGGCATCGGTGTCGTGTCGCAGGAACCGTTCCTGTTCACGGGGTCGATCCGGGCGAACATCGCCATGGCGCGGCCGGGCGCGTCGTTCGCCGATATCGTCGAAGTTGTCCGGTTGGCGGGTCTCGCCGACTTCGTCGATTCGTTGCCCGAGCGTTACGACACGATCCTCGGCGAACGTGGCGCGTCGATGTCCGGCGGCCAGCGCCAGCGGCTCGCGCTGGCCCGCGCCCTGCTGAGGAATCCGCACTTGCTGGTCCTCGACGAAGCGACAAGCCATCTCGACACGGCGACCGAGCGGGAAGTGCTCGGCAATCTCCGATCGATCCTGTCGAACAAGACGGTCGTCCTCGTCGCGCACCGCCTCAGTACGGTTCGCGACGCGGACATCATTTACGTGATGCGGGACGGACGCGTCACCGAAAAGGGCGCGCATCGGGAACTACTCTCGATCGACGGATACTACGCGGACTTGTGGCGTTCGCAATCGGAGACGGAGTCGGTGGACACCGCACGATTTGAAACGCGGCCAGCGCCGCGAACGGTTCTCGACGGGGCCGGATCGGCGTCGGTGGCCCGCTCGCGGGGCGGCGCGGTGTGCGGAGGCTGAACGCCAGCCGCGCCGTCATCGGATAGGTTGCCGCGATCGACAAGCATCGCAGGGGAGGGCTTCCATGACCACGGAAATCACCGACGTGCGCGACGGCCGCGAATTCGCGATCCTCGTCCGATCCCGCCCGCCCCGCGTCGTGGGCGGAACACTCCTGTTGCTCGCGGGACTGCTCGTCGCGGCCGTCGTGTGGTCCTGCCTGACGGAGGCCGACCTCGTCGTCCGCGCGGGCGGTCGTGTCCGCCCGATCACGCCGCCGGTTCCCATCCGGGTTGTCTCGCGCGGCGCGCGCGCCGGTACGGCGTGCCTGCGCGTCGTGCGCGTCAACCACCGGCTCGGCGATCTGGTTCACAAGGGCGACGAGTTGTTGCGTCTGGATACCGAACAACTGGAAAACGAAATCGCGAGTCGCCGGAGGACCATTCAATCGGACGAAGAGGAATTGGCGAGTCTCGAGTCGCAGCGAGCCCTGCTCGTCCGGCAACAACGCGCGACCCGGTCGCGGCTCGAAGCCGAACACCGGTTGGCCGAGGCCGATTTCCTGCGCGCGACCGAGGAGCGACGATCCGACTTGCGGATCGCGCAGGCCGAACTCGAACTGGCGGCGAACGATCTCGAGCGCCACGAGCGGCTCGCCCTGGCGATGGCCGCTTCCGCGGCCGACCTGGAACGATCGCGAGCGACCCACGCGGCGGCGGCCGCGAAACTCGAACGGACCCGCCTTCCGGTCGACGGCGGTCGCGCCGCGATCGCCGCCGAATCGCTAACCGAGTTCGAACGGGAGAGTGAGGCGAAGCTCGAGGAATGGGACTTGAGGCGGAAGCTCGCGGAGGGCACGATCGGCGCGGCGCGGATGGAGCTCAGGAATCTGGAACTCGATCTGGCCCAAGCCTCGGTGCCGGCGCCGATCGATGGGATCGTCAGCGCGGGCGAGGTTCGCGTGGGCGACATCCTCGACCCCGCCCGCCCCGTCTTGGAAATCTCCGAACGGGGCCGTTATTGCTTCGAGGCCTCGGTTCCCAGTTCGGAGATGGGGCCGATCCGGCCCGGAATGTCCGCTCGAATTCGGCTGGACGCGTACGACCATCATCGATACGGCTCGGTCACCGGAATCGTGCGCCACGTCGCGCCCGACTCGGCCCCCGCCGACGCGGCGCGCGCGTTCGCCTACACGGTCCGAATCGAGCTCGAACAGGCCGAGTTGTCGCGGGGCGACCTGCGCGCGCCGGTGAAGCTTGGCCTGTCCGGCCAAGTGGACATTGTGACCGAACGCCGGTATCTGCTCGCCGTCTTCCTCAACAAAATCCACAGGACCATCAGTCTCGACTAGCCAATCGCACGCAATAATCAAGACAATCAAGACAGGACACCCAGGTTCGGAACCCAAAGCGAATCCGGGTGTCCTGTCTTGGATCGTATCCGAAAAGGCGATCCCGACTTAGTCACCTACACAGGGCTGGAGTCAGGAGCAAGCGGGGGCGCAAGACACTTCGGCGCCCCCACCTCCCGACGGCGAGTCCGCCAAGGGCGACGACGCCGAGCCGCAACCCGAGTAAAATGGCAACCGAAGGAGAACCTGGAAACGAACTGGCGAGAACACGTCACCGTCAATCCGTCCGTCTGCCACGGCAGTGCCTGCATCAAGGGCACGCGGATCATGGTCTCCGTGGTGCTGGACAATCTGGCGGCGGGGCTTGAATTGGACGAACTGTTGGCCAGTTATCCCCCGCTGACGCGCGAAGACGTGCAGGCGGCGATAGCGTACGCGGCCGACCTGGCCCGCGATCGCACCGTCGACCTGACTTCCGCTGGGACCTCCTGATGGCGCTGCTCAAGGTCGATGAAAACCTCCCGGCGGAAGCCAGCGCGTTGTTGCGGCAGGCGGGGCACGACGCACTGTCGGTGCATGATCAGCAACTCGTGGGTTCGGCCGACACCGGTATCCCGCGGTCTGCCAGCGCGAAGGCCGAGCCTTGCTCACGCTCGATCTGGACTTCGCCGACATCCGCGCGTATCCACCCGAGGACTATTGCGGGATCATCGTGATGCGGTTGGCGAGGCGGGATAAACCGCGCGTCCTGGAAGTCCTTGGGCGACTGCTCTTGAAGCTGGACGCCGAGGAGCTGATTGGGAAGCTGTGGATCGTCAACGAGCGGACTATTCGCATTCGCGGCTGACCGCTGGAAGTCATCAAGACACGACTTCTTTCTTTAGCTGCTTCCGATAGCCGCCGACGGCGCGCCGAGCGCTGGGCAGCTTCGGAAAGACGCGGCTCGGAGAGTCGCGTCTTCCCGAATCGGAGCGAAGGGCGACGACGGGCGTCGCCTGACCGGACCACCCATTCGCCCCGATTCAACGGCACCGCCCCCGTCCCCCGGCACCGTGCCGTTCGCCGACATCCGCAGGCCGCCGCTCCCGCCCCGCCCGACACCCCCACCAACGCAATCCGCCGGACGTTTACGGCGTGTATGGCCGAGGAGCGCCTGGATATACCGGACGTCGGCGCCCCTTCGAGCATCAACGTGGCCGCCATGTGCCGGAACAGATGGCACGCGCCGGGTTTCGCGCGCCCGCCCCGCGCAGATAGGCCCGCACGATCTGCGACGACGGATTGGCGCGCAGGCGATGGCCGTTCCTCGATACGAACAACAGGGGTGTCACGGCGCGCAGCGGAAAGCAGGATGCTTGCCTGACCCTGTGGCGTGAGCTTCCAGCTTGCATTCCCGAAGATCGTTCGGGTGACGGGGCATCCGACATGCGTTCCCAGTCGCGAAGCGACGGTCCCATCAAAGCCTGGGGCAAGCCGACGCGAGTTTTGCAACGCGGCGGCGGCGCCCCGGGTGGATGCCGGCGATACGTTCCGAAGCCGCAACGCGGCGACCCTATCCGATGCCGTTCCGCACGTGACGCGGTTGTGTCAGCCGATCATCGAGTCGCCCGGTTCGTGAAACCCGAAGCCGACGGCGTCCGCGGCGACGCGGCGGACGCCCGGCGGCGCGCATCCGTTCCACCTGCCCTTCACATGACGAGGCGCGCGATGCGCGGATCGAACCATCACGTTCCAAACAAACGGCCGTTTTGGGCGTCTTGCGCCGAACGCGGACGATGCGCGCCGTTGACGCCCATGACGCGTTTCTGTCAGTCGAATGCGACCCTCGCGCGGGCTCGCCGCCGCGCGAATCCCATTCGGAAACCGCGCCGGAACCGGGAAACCCTCGGCGCCTTCACGCCGCGGCGCGTCATTCGACTTCCCTCGGAACGGACCCGCGGGTTGAATACCCAAATATAATAAATATGATGTATGCCGGTCGCTTCCGGCCCGTTCCGTGACGGTCGACTCGCCCCAAAACTCCTTCCCGCGCGGCGATTTCCCGCTTCGCGCCTCCCACGGTCCATCGTGCTCCCGACCGCTTCACGGACAGCGCCGGACCCGTGTTGAATCCAAATCAGGAGTCAGGAGTCAGGCGATATTCTCTCAAACCACGAAAATATTTCCTCGCTGTCGTCCCACGTGTGTGGCTTTCCATTCGGCTGTCGCAACCAAACGACCGACGGAGCGAGCGATGAGCCGCGAAGCACAACCCAGACCTCGCCCGGCGCATGCACTGCCAACGTCTGCCCGGCATGATCCTCGACACGAAGTTCTCGAATTAGACGCAGTCGTTCCCCGGACATCAAACCGCATCCATATTCGTCAATGTCATATTCTGACACGAATGTAAATTGCGAATCTCGAGACGACATCTAGTCCTCCTTTAGTCGATCGCGTTGCCATTGCATCATTGAAACGGTTAGATCGCCCGCGGCGACGCATAGCCCCAGCGATCATCGCGGTCCTTTCGATACAAACCGATGTGTAGCAGTACCGTGTGAGACGTCGACTTCATTCGACGTCGTGATGGGCGGCGAGTTGTCGGTCGATACGGGGCAATTCGGCGTGCACGACGGTTCCGCCTCCTTCACGGCTCTCGATGCGGCACGAGCCGCCGACCATTTCGGCGCGCTGCTCCATGCCCGCAAGGCCCAACCGGTCGCGAGGCACCTTTTGCCGGTCGAATCCGCATCCGTCGTCGCGAACCTCGACCACGATCATACCGTCCCGCTCGACCACCGTCACCGCGGCCCGTCTGGCCCGCCCGTGCCGCTGGGCATTGCGCAACGCCTCCTGAAGGATGCGGTAGGCGGCGAGTTCGAGTGTCGGCATCAATCGGATCGAATTGATCCGCACGTCCCACGCGATGTCGATCGAGGGGAACGGATTGCAAGCGGCCCATTCGCCGAGCGCGGCGGCGAGCCCGTCTTGGTCGAGGGCCGGCGGGCGAATGCCCGTCACGACCTCGCGCATCTGCCGCATCGCGTCCCGCGCGCGGCGCGCGGCCTCCTCGACCGACGCCTTCGCCGATTGCGGATCGTCCGGCAATTGGGCGATGGCCACGTCGAGGAACATGACGGCGGCGGACAATTGCTGCGCGGCGCCGTCGTGCAATTCAAGCCCGACGAGCCGGAGTTCGCGCTCGCTCAGGCGAAGCAAACGTTCGAGCTCCGCGACGCCAAGCCCGGCCCGCGACGGCTCGTCGCAACGCCCGCGCTCGCCGGTTCGTTCCAACGCGCCTCCGGCCTCGTCTTGAACGACCATTCCGCATGCCCCCTATTCCCGACGACCCGTTCCGCCCCTCGACGCGCCCGCCAAGGGGCGCCGTACCGCGGCGATCACGCGTTCCGCCGCGCCGGCACGGCCTACCCGACATACCGGTTGAAAATGTTTTCGAGCAGTTCTTGCCGGCCGCTCTCGTTGGGGTCGGCCTCGCCCTTGCCGAGCATGTACTGTTCGAGCGACGCGAAATCGGCGCGGCCCGATTCGATCTCGGCGCCGATCCCCGCGTCCCAGCTCCGATACCGGTTCCGCACGAACGTGTCGAGGACACCCTCGCTGCGGATCTCGGCGGCGATCTTCAACCCGCGCGCGAACGCGTCCATGCCTCCGATGTGGGCATGGAACAGGTCGATCGGCTCGAAACTCTCGCGGCGCACCTTCGCGTCGAAGTTGACGCCTCCCGGCGCCAACCCGCCGTATTTCAGGATCACCAGCATGCACTCGGCGGTCAGGTAGTAGTTCGTCGGGAACTGGTCGGTGTCCCATCCGAGCAGCAGGTCGCCCGTGTTGGCGTCGATCGACCCGAGGCGTCCCTGGCCCGCCGTATAGTCGAGCTCGTGCATCATGGTGTGGCCGGCGAGCGTCGCGTGGTTGGTTTCGAGGTTCAGCTTGAAATGATCGAACAGGCCGTAGGCCCGAAGGAAATTGCAGCAGGCGGCGGCGTCCGAATCGTACTGGTGCTTGGTCGGCTCCTTCGGTTTCGGTTCGATCAGGAACTGCCCCGTGAAGCCGATCTTCCGCGCGTGGTCGACGGCCATGTGCAGGAAGCGGCCGAGGTGGTCCAATTCCCGTTTCATGTCGGTGTTGAGGAGATTCTGGTAACCCTCGCGGCCGCCCCAGAACACGTAATTCCCACCGCCGAGCTCTTTCGTCACTTCGAGGCATTTCTTGACCTGCGCGGCGGCGTAGGCGAAGACGTCGGCGTTGCAGGTCGTCGCCGCGCCGTGCATATAGCGGGGATGGCTGAACAGATTCGCGGTGCCCCAAAGGAGCTTGATTCCCGTCCGCCGCTGTTCCTCCTGGAGCACGCGTACGACGGCGTCGAGGTTCCTGTTGGTTTCGGCGAGCGTAGCGCCTTCGGGCGCGACGTCGCGGTCGTGGAACGCGTAGAACGGGGCGCCGAGCTTCTCGATGAACTCGAACGCGGCCCGCGCGCGCCGCGCCGCGTTCTCCACCGAATTCGAGCCGTCGTCCCAGGGCCGCGCCATGGTCGCCGCGCCGAACGGATCGGAGCCCGTGCCGCGGAACGTGTGCCAATAGACCACGCTGAACCGCAGGTGGTCCCTCATCGTCTTGCCTTCGACGACTTCGTTCTCGTCGTACCAGCGGAACGCCAACGGGTTCTTGGACTTGGGACCTTCGTACTGGATCTTCGCGATTTTCGGAAACGCCGTCATGTTCGTCGCCTTGCTCCGCCGTCAGGTCGAGGAAAACGGGTGGACGCGAAACGCCGCTATCGTGGCAGATTCCTTCCGCGACCGCAAGCGCCGGGATGGAGTGTCGCGCGACGCTCCGCGTCGCGCTGTCCTCGTCGGAGCGCGATGCGGAATGGGGCGCGACACGGCGCGGAATGTCGCGCGACCGCGTTCAATCGTCGAGCAGCGACGGGGGCGGCGTCCATCCCGCGCGGTGTTCGGCGATCCGCGCGCGGAGTTCATCGATCACTTCCGGATGCCGCTCGGCCACGTTGTGCGATTCGCCTGGATCATGTTCGAGATGGAAGAGCAGGGGAGGAGCATGCTCGACGGGCTCAGGTTGCCCGTATCCGGCCTGCGTGATCAGGTGCATCTTCCACGGCCCGCGCCGCACGGCCATCAACGTGCTGTCGCGATAATAGAAGACATCGCGGCGCGGCGACGGTCCCGCGCCGGTGAGGACGGGCGTGATGTCGTGGCTGTCGAGCGGCCGGTCGTCGGGAAGGGGGATTTTCAAGAGTCCGTGCACGGTCGCGAAGAGATCGGTCGTGCAGGCGAGTTCCGCGGTGACGCGGCCCGCGGGAATCCGGCCGGGCCACCACGCCACGGCCGGTTCGCGCATCCCACCCTCCCACGTGCTTCCCTTCCCGCCGCGCAGGAGTCCGGCCGAGCCTCCATTCACGCCGAATGTCGTCCAAGGCCCGTTGTCGCTCGTCAGGAGAACGAGCGTCTTTTCGGAAAGGCCCTCGGCGCGCAGCGCGTCGAGGACGGCGCCGACGCTCCAATCGACTTCCTCGACGACGTCGCCGAAAAGGCCGCGCGGACTGCGATTCTCGAACTCGGGGGACCGGAAGAGCGGCACGTGGGGCATCGAATGGGCCAGGTACAGGAAGAACGGCTTCGACGCGTTCTTGCGGATGAACGCGACCGCCTCCTCGGTGTAACGTCGGGTGATCGTGGTCTGGTCCGCAGGCCGTTCGATGATCGAATCCTGCCGCATCAGGGGCACGTTCCAGTACGCGATCTTGGGATCCAGGAACGCGGCGCGGCCCTCGGGCGCCGCGGCCGTGCGGTCCATGTCGTTCGAATAGGGGATGCCGAAATAGGTGTCGAACCCGTGCGCGCCCGGGAGATAGGGCGGCAGATGGCCCAAGTGCCATTTGCCGACGCACGCCGTCGCGTATCCCGCGCCTTGGAGGACTTCGGCGATCGTGATCTCGTCGGCGGGCAGTCCGCGTTTCGAGTCGTGGAAGAGGACGCGCCGTTTGCCTCCGACCAATCCGTTGCGGATGGGGAGCCGTCCGGTGAGCAGCGCCGCGCGGCTCGGCGTACACACCGGCGCCGCCGAATAGAACTGCGTGAACCGAAGGCCCTCCGCCGCCATCCGGTCGACGTTCGGCGTCCGGATCGTCGGATGTCCATAGCAGGAGAAATCGCCGTACCCAAGATCGTCGCAAAAAATGACCACGATGTTGGGCCGGTCCTCGGACTCGGCGCGCGACATCGGAACGGCGATCGCGATCGTCGCGATCGCGGCGAACATGGGGACCAGCGTGCGGAAGGAACTCCGTTCCGGGCGCGGCGCGCGGGCGGCGAATGGTCGAGCGTGCGGAAGGAACATGGACGTGACTCCTGTAGCGGCAACCACAATGCGATGGAACTTCCGGCGGGCCTTATGTCATCCGACGGACGAACCAATCGCCCCATGCGGGCGACAACTGGGACAATGCGAACAGCATGCGGGCTCGGCCCGGCACGATCAACTCGGCCCGCCGATCCCGGCAGGCGTCGAGGATGCGCGCGGCGAGCCGCTCGGGGTCGAGGCCCTTGAGTTTGACGCCGCCGCCCGGGCGGCGGGCCGAGTCGGCAGGCCGACGGCGCGCGCGTCGTATCGCGAGCCCGCGTCGACGCGCGCGAGGGGCCCGGGGCAGACGAGCAGCGTATGGAGTTCGCGGGCGTCGTGTTCCAGCCGCATCTGCTGCGCGAACGCGGCGAGCGCGAATTTCGCGGCGGGATAAGCGCCCAGATGGCGCGACGCCGATTTGGAAGCGAGCGATCCGATCAGGACGAGATGGCCCCGCGCCGCGCGCAGCGCGGGCGCGAGCGCCTGAGCGCAGAGCACGGCGGCGACGAAGTTGATGCGCCACAGTTCGTCGAAACGCGACACGGGCGTCGCGAGCGCCTCGCCGCGGTCGGATCGCCCCGCGCCGTGGAACAGCCCGTCGATCGTCCCCAGCTCCGACCCGGCTCGTTCGGCCATCCGCGCCACGTCGTCCTCGCGCGTCACGTCGGCGGGAATCGACACGACGCCCCGAGCGGCTCCGCCAAGCTCATCCGCCGCGCTCCGCAAGTTCGATGCGTCGCGCGCGACGAGCGCCACACGCGCGCCGGCCGACACGAGCGAACGGGCGATCGCCTTGCCGAGTCCGGCCGAGCCGCCGGTCACAAGCGCCGCTTTTTCGTTCCAATAGGTCATGCGTTTCCGAGTACGATGCGGGGCCGTTCGGATGAAGCGGATCGAGTCAACCGCGCCGAATCGACGGACCGTCCGTCACGGCGGGTCGGTCGAGCCCGGAATCGAGAACCGAGTCACTTCCCACGTGACCTCGGGATTCGGCGATCCGGACGCGCTTTCCGCGCGCACGTAGCGTGTGGGGATTCCGTACCGGGGATCGAACAGGACGAGCACCGACAGGCCGGGAATCCCCGGTTCCCCCCGCTCCGCGCTTTCGAGTTGCCGCAGGTCCGATTCCACCGTGCCGAAGATGCCCGGCACGGTCCACGTCATCCAGGAGCGCCGCTGAGGAAGCGGATGGTCGTTGCGGTACGCGGCGATCGGTTCGCCGTCGCGGACTTCCACGCGGTACGACGCGGCCTGCCGTCCCGTGACATCGATCCGGATATCGTAGTCGGCCGGCGCGCGCGACCGCCACCGCGCGACGGCGGCCTCGAATCCGGGCCGATCGAGGACGACGTACCCGTTCCCTTGGATGATCCGCGGAACGATGAGCACGGCGGCCGTCACGATGAAGCCGATCCCGATCGCCCAGGCGAATCGTCGAGCGGTCGGGGACGCCGCGCGCGGACCGGCCGCCGACGGGTCGGCGGCGAGCTCGACGCGCGGTTCGGGTTCGGGTTCCGGGGATTCGATGGAATGCGATTCGATCACACGCGCCTCGCGCCACTCGTCAAAGGCCGCCTCGCCGGTCCATAATGGACGCGTCGCGCCGGCGAACGGATGCGTCCTCGTTCATCGGCGTCGCGGACAAGCCTCACGGACGTTGGACGACTTGCCAGGTAAGGACCGCCTCATGGAACGCTCGCCCCTCGGCTTCGCGCCGCGCGTCCCCCGCGATCATCAGGTTCGCACAAAAACGGTCGCGACGGTAGGTCCCGCGTGCGAGGCGTCCGAGATGCTGGAACAGCTCGCGAGGTCCGGCGTCGACGTGTTCCGCATCAACATGGCGCACGGGGGCCGGGCGTTCCATGAAACCATGGTCGGTCGGATCCGCGCGGTCGGCGAGCGGATCGGCAGGCCGATCGCCATCCTCATCGATCTCGCCGGGCCGAAGATCCGGTTGGGGGAATTGGGCGAAGGCCCGCGCCTATGCGCGGTCGGGCGGGAGTTCTCGTTCACCGCCGGGGAGCGATCGAGCGATGCGACCGAGTTGGTGACGACGTTCACATCGCTCATCGATGATCTGGCGGTCGGCAACCTGGTCGTGTTCGCCGACGGCGCGGTCGCGATGGAAGTTATCGCGAAGGCGGGCGGCCGAGTCGCGCTGCGCGTGGTGAGCGGCGGGGAAGTGCGCAGTCGGCAGGGGATCAACGTCCCGAACGCGAAACTGTCGGTCGCGGCGATGACGGCGGAGGACGAGGAAAACGTCACGTGGGCCTGTTCGCGGGAGATCGATTTCGTGGGGCTGAGTTTCGTTCGCGAATCGGCCGACGTGCTGGCGCTGCGCGACCGGCTCCGCGCGGGCGGCTCGAACGCCATGATCATCGCGAAGATCGAAAAGCGGGAGAGCCTCGTCGCCCTCGACGAAATCGTGGCGGCGGCCGACGCCGTGATGGTGGCGCGGGGCGATTTGGGCGTCGAAATCGACATCGCCGAAACGCCCGCCGCTCAAAAACGGATCATCGCCGCGTGCCGCCGCCACCTGAAGCCGGTGATCGTCGCCACGCAGATGCTCGACAGCATGCAATCGTCGATCCGCCCGACGCGCGCCGAAGTCACCGATGTGGCGAACGCGATCCTCGACGGCGCCGATGCCTGCATGCTGTCGGGCGAGACGGCGATCGGAAAGTACCCGCTCGAGACGGTCGGCATGATGAACCGGATCATGGCGGCGGCGGAGCAGATGCTGCGGGACACGGCGCCCGAACCGCCTCCCGTCGCGGCCCTCGCGGGCGTGCATCCGATCACGGCCGCCGTCACCTACGGAGCCGGACGGATCGCCTCGCAGCTCTCCGCGTCGCTCGTCGTCGTCGCGACCCGGTCGGGAAACACGGCGCGCGTCAAGAGCAAGCAGAGGGACTTCATTCCGACCGTCGGCGTGAGCGACTCCGAGGCCGTGCTCCGGCGGATGTGCCTGTTCTGGGGGATCATTCCGCTGCGCGGCGCGCCGATCAACCACGGGCCGCAATTGCGCGCGTTCATTGAAGCGTGGGGGATCGCCGAGGGCGTATTGCGGAGCGGCGATCGGACGGTCTTCGTCACCGGCACCGACCTCGTCCCGACCGCCCATAATCTGGTGGCCGTCCACGAAACCCCCTGAAACGAGTGACAGATCCTTGTCATTTCCGCTTGGCCCGATCGCTCGGCCCGCGTACCAATAGGCTGGATGGGGGCGGCGCGGGGAACGGACCGTGGGCGGAACGCGCGGGGAAGGGAACGGAGTCGACCGGCAACCGCTGCTCGCGGCCGCGTGCGCGGCGTGCGCGGGCGTCGCGTGCGCCCGGTTCCTCCCGATTCCGCTCGCCGGCTGGCACGCCTTATTGCTCGCCGTCTTCGCCGCATGGCTGATCGCGAAACGGTCGGCCCGATCCCGCACGGCCTGCGTCACGCTCGCCCTCGCCGCCGTCGCCGTGGTGGCGGGCGCGTGGACCGCCGCGCGGTGGCGGATCGTCCGCGCGGACGAACTCGGACGATCCGCGCCGAGCCGCGATCTTCCGGCCGTGCTCGACGTCGAGCTGGACGGCGAGTCCCGGACATGGATCGCCGAGGCGCGTGGATTCGCGTCGGAGGAGATCGTCACCACCATTCCGATCCGCATCCTCCGCGTTCGGGACGGCCGCGCGTGGAGAACGGCTTCGGGCCGGGCGCGACTCCACGTGCCCGGCTCGATCGATCCCGCGTGGAGCGCCGGCGACGCGTTTCGCGTGTGGGGCCGGATTCGGGCCATGGAAGGGCCCAGGAACCCCGACGAATTCGACCGCCGCGCCGCCGCGAGGTCCCGGCGGGAGCTGTTCGACGTGCACATCGACCGGCTGTCGGCCATGCGGAGGCTGTCCGCCGCCCGGGTCTGGGACGCGCGCTTCCTCCTCGATCGGCTCCGACGCGCCTGCCGAGCCGTCCTGGACCACCATCTTTCGCCTCGGTCCGCTCCCGTCGCCTCCGCCCTGTTGCTGGGCAGTCGGGACGGACTCGATGACGAGATGCTCGAACCGTTCCTGCGGACCGGCACGATCCACCTCCTGGCCATCTCGGGCATGCATCTGGGAATGCTCGTCTACGCCGTCTTCTTCGCGGCTCGGATCGGCCTGCTGAGCCGCCGCGCGGCGCTCTGGTCGGCCATCGTGTTCGTCCTGCCCTACACGGTGCTCACGACGGGCCAACCGCCGGTCGTGCGCGCGGCCATGCTCGCGGTCGGCGTGAGTGTCGCCCGGCTCATCCACCGTCCCTTCTCGAATTGGAATCTGCTCGGCGCCGGCGTCCTGCTTGTCGTCTGCCTCAATCCGCTTCAGATCCTGCGGGCGGGCGTGCAACTCAGTTTCCTCGCCGTCGCCACGTTGCTCGCGACGCGCCGTCCCGAATGGACACTGCCCCCCATCGACCCGCTCGATCGGCTGATCGAATCGGCTCGACCCGCATGGTCGCGGTGCCTGCGATCGATCGGCCGCCGATTGCTGTGGGACACCTGGTGTGGAGGCATGGTCTGGCTGGCGACGCTGCCGTTGATCGTGCACTATTTTCATCGGGCGAGCCCGATGGTGATCGTCGCGAGCCCCTTGCTTTGGTTCCCGATCGCCGGCGCGCTGGGTTTCGGCTTCCTCCTGCTGATGACCGGTGGTGCCGTGCCCGGCTTGTCGGACGGCGCCGCGTGGGCATGCGAAGGGAGTCTTCGCGCGGCATTGGCGATGATCGGCTGGGCCGACCGCGTGCCCGTTTCCGACGCGTGGTTTCCGGCTCCGCCATGGCCTCTGATCGCCGCGTTCTACGCCGTCCTGGGGATCGCCGCGGCGTCGCGGGGTCGGTCGCGGCGCGGATGGCATGCGGCCTGCGCGCTGGTGTTCGGGGTCACGGTGCTCACTTGCCTATTCGCCCGTTCGGATCGCAAGGGCATGCTGCGCGCGACGTTCTTTTCGGTCGGACACGGCACGTGCGTGCTCCTGGAACTGCCCGGCGGCGCCAATGTCCTCTACGACGCCGGACACCTCGGTCCGCCCGCCGGGATCGTCGACAGCGTCTCCCGCACGCTCTGGAATCGCCGAGTCCGTCGGCTCGACCTCGTGATCCTCTCGCATTTCGACGCGGACCATTTCAACGCGATGGCCGGCATCTTCGCGCGGTTTCCGGTCGACCGGTTTGCCATCCATGGCGAAATCCCCAGCGGAGCGGCATCCTGGCTCGGCGAACTCGACTCACGCGTCCGGCGACAGCGGATTCCCATCCGGCACGTGGCGGCCGGCGATTCGGTGGCCCTGGGGGATGGCGTCTTTTTCGACGTGACGCACCCCCCAAACGGTTTCGCGGGACGGAATGACAACGAACAGAGCCTCGTCGTGCTGGTCCGGTACGCGGGCCGGACCGTCTTGCTGCCGGGGGACGTCGAAGGCGGGGGCCAATCGATGCTCGTCGCGCGGCCGGCCCGCCCGATCGACGCCGTCATGGCGCCCCATCACGGTAGCGCGTCGGCCAACCAGGAATCGTGGGCTCGCTGGGCCAAGGCCCGGCACGCGATCGTGAGCGCCGCTGGACCGATTTCCCCCGTGACGCTGGATGCCTACACCCGATCGGGAACACGGGTGTGGAATACGGCCGAATGGGGAGCCATCGAACTGGTGATCGGTTCCGACGGCCGGTTGGACGTGACGCCGTACCTGTCCGCAAGGTAGGTGGACGGCCAATCGGTTGCGCCGCGGTCCGGCGGTTCTTGGCGGAGGCTTCCGGCCGTTGTTTTTCTTGGGGGTTTGTTCGGCGAGCGGCCGGGAAGGGCTGGAACGGCGATCCGGTTTTCGGTAGACTGCGCGACTCGCCTCATGCCCGCAATGGGGATTGCGATCGGGTTTTGGTTTACGTTCTTGGTTTCGTCGACGGATAATCGGGAGGACGAATGGTTCGTTTGATCGTACGCGAACGCGAGAGCATTCAAGACGCGGTGCGCCGATTCCGCAAGCTGGTCGAGCGGAGCGGCATCAAAAAGGAAATGCGGCGCCGCGAGTACTATGAGAAGCCGAGCGAGATTCGCCGCCGAGCGCGGCTCCGCGCGGAACGCCGGTCCCGCCGCACGCGGTTGCCGGTCTAGTGGCCGACCGATCGGCTGATCGAGAAGATGGGGAGCATCAATCCCATGCCGATCCCGCCGACCACGACGCCCATGACGCAGATCATGAGCGGTTCGATCAATGACGTCGACGTCTTGATCGCCGCGTCCACTTCCCGATCGAAATGCGTGCTGACTTTTTCGAGCACGCGGTCGAGTTTCCCGGTTTCCTCGCCCGAACCGATCATCTGGACCAGCGTCTTGGGCACGAGCGGGTTACCTCGGAGGGCATCGCAGATCCGGTTCCCTTTGGTGATCTCCTCGAGCACGTGGAGCCACGTCCGCTCGAAGTAGCAATTGTTGGAGACCTCGGCGCACAGCCGGATACCGTCGAGCATCGGCACGCCGCTCCGAACCATGATCCCCAGCGTATGGATCGCTCGGCTCAGGATGACCTTCCGCATCATCGGTCCGACGATCGGCAAGCGGATGAGGAGCCCATCGAGGAACCGTTGGCCGGTCCGCGTGCGTTTGAGCCGATGGAATCCGATCGCCGCGCCGATCGTTCCCAGAATCCAAAACCATTTGTAGTTCATCAGCGCGCCGGACACGGCGAGCAGGACGATGGTCGGCGTGGGCAGTTTGACGCCTTCCCGGTGGAACAGCGGGTCGAATTTCGGCAGGATGTAGGTGAGCAGGAAGATGGTGACGGAGACGGCGATGAGCGCCATGACGGCGGGATAGGCCATCGCGGCGAGGACTTTCCGTCGGCTTTCGAGTTGGCCGGACATGTGGTTGGCGATCTGTTCGAGCATGGCGCCGAGCGATCCGGTCTGTTCGCTCGCCTTGATCAGCGCGATATACGTGCGGTCGAAATGGCGCGGATGTTCGGCGAGCGCGGTCGAGAAGTCGGCTCCACCCTCGACCCGTTTTCGAAGCGCGGTGAGCAGATCGCGGAGCGTGGGGTGGTCGGACTGTTCGGCGAGTCCGGCGAGCGCGGCGGCGAGGTTGATCCCCGTCTCGACCATGATCGCAAGCTGGCTCGTCACATAGACGATCTCGGACTTGGCGATCCGCTTCGCGAAGAGCGTGCGGGCGGCGCGGACTTCGGTGAGTTCGACGACCTGCAGCCCTTGTTTCTTGAGCGACTTGAGCGCGGCGTCGCGGGATTCGGCGTCGAGCCGGCCTTTGCGGCGCGCGCCTCGGAGCTCCTTCGCGACGAATGCGAATGTCGACATGCCGTCGTTCCTCCAGAGGCGGCCGCCTTGCCCGCGGACTCGCCCACGCGTTCAAGACGCGGGTATCAGATCGCGTAATTCATGTCGGCCGCGGCCCAATCGATCCCGTTGGCGTATCCGGTGAGCTGCAGTACTTCCTCGACGGTCGTGATTCCCTCGCGGACCTTGCGGAGTCCGTCGTGTCGCAGGGTGATCATGCCGTGCTTCAAGGCGATATCGCGGAGCCGTGTGATCGATTCACCCGCGACGATCGCGTCGCGCAGTTCGTCCTCGACGACCAGCACTTCATGGACGCCGATCCGGCCGCTGAACCCCGTATTGCGGCACGACCGGCAACCGACGCCGCGGAAATGCGTGGCCATGTCGAGCCCCAGCCGTTCGAGCGCCTTGCGCATGGGGCGAGGCGGTTCGTACTTCTCGCGGCATTTCGGGCAGACCCGCCGCGCGAGCCGCTGTGCGAGGACCATGTTCAGCGCCGCGCTGATCAGGAACGTGTCGACCTTCATGTTGACGAGCCGCGTGATGGCCGACGGCGCGTCGTTCGTGTGGAGCGTGCTGAACACGAGATGGCCGGTCAATGCCGCCTGGATGGCCGTGCGCGCCGTCTCCTCGTCGCGCACCTCGCCCACCATGATCACGTCCGGATCCTGCCGGAGGAGCGTCCGAAGGGCCTTCGAGAAGGTGAGCCCGACCTTCTCCTGCACCTGGAACTGGTTGATCATCGAGAGATGGTATTCGATCGGGTCCTCGACCGTGCAGACGTTGTTCGACATCGACGCGATTTCGTTGAGGCACGCGTACAGCGTCGTCGACTTGCCGCTTCCGGTCGGCCCGGTGACCAGGATGATCCCGTTCGGCGCCCGGATGTTCCGGTTCAGGACGCCGAGCACGTCCTCGGCGAACCCCAGATCGCTCAGGTTGAGCGAAACGCTGCGCGTATCGAGCACGCGGATGACCGTCTTCTCGCCTCGGCTTCCGGGAAACGTGCTGATCCGGAGGTCGACCTTGCGTCCGTCGAGCATGACGTGGACTCGGCCGTCCTGCGGGAGACGCCGCTCGCTGATGTCGAGCGACGCCATGATCTTGATGCGACTGGCCACGGCCGATCCCAAATGCAGTGGGATTTCGAGCGCCTTGTACAGTTTGCCGTCGATCCGGTTGCGGACCCGCACGCACCGGTCCGACGGCTCGATGTGGATGTCGCTCGCCCCGTCCTTCACCGCCGTGCCGATGACGTAGTTGACGAGCCGAATGACGGGGGATTGCCCCGCGACGTCCTCGATGTCGCCGATGTCCTCGATCGCGTCCTCGATCAGCGTGAGTTCCGACTGATGCGAGTCGTCGATGATGTCGTCGAGCACGAAGACCGACGCGTCGGGAAGCGTCGACACCATGCGCCGGATGTCCTTCACCGACGTCGCGACGATCTGGACCTCCTTGCCCGCCACCCGTTGCATTTCATCGAGGAGAAACAGATTCGACGGTTCGGTCACCGCGACGGTGAGCACGCCTCGGACGCAGAACAACGGGAAGACGAGGTTCTTCTCGATGTACTCGCGGTCAAGGTACTCGAGCGTGCTTGGATCGTGCAGGCGGACTTCCAGTTTGGCGTACGGAACGCCGTACGCCGACGCCAGCGCCTCGACGATCTGATCCTCGGTGCAATACTCGAGCTCGATGAGGATCTCGCCGAGCAGTTTGCCGCGCCCGTTCTGCTTCTGATGGTCGAGCGCGCTTTGGAGCTGCGCGGCGGTGATGACGCCCCGCTCGATCAGCGTGTTGCCGAGTCTCGGAGGTGCCGCGATCGGGAATTGCATGATGGCCTGGAATCCAGCGGGTCGGGCGCGTCGGGAGGCGGCGGCCGGGATGTCGGGATGTCGGGGTGTCGGGGTGTCGGGATGCGGGTTCGTGTCGAGCGGACGGAGGCCGCGTTCGTCGCGATCACGCGAACGTCTTGACCGCGTCGATCACGTTGGTGAAGACGTCGAGTTGCTGATCGAGGCGGGTGATTTCGAGTATTTTCCGGTTGGCGAGGTTGGTGGTAATGACCTTGAGGTCGCCGCCCGATTCCCGCAGGCGGTCCTGGACGTCGAGCAGGGCGGTCAGCCCGGCGCCGTCGATCGACTCGGTTCCGTCGAGATCGACGACGACGCGGCACCGGTCGCGCGACAGGAGGAACTCGGCGATTTGCGTCGCGTTCTCGCGACCGATCTCCTCGGGCGCGTGCACGACGGCGATGTCGCCGAACACTTCGGTGGGCAGATTCATGGCTCGGGTCTCCGCCGCGCGGGGCGGCCACGCCGCCGTCCGGCGCGATTCCGTTTCATCCCGCCCTTCACAGCGCCTCGGCCGGCACGCCTTCACCCGCCTCGGTT
Source organism: Planctomycetota bacterium (assembly GCA_016872725.1). GTDB lineage: Bacteria > Planctomycetota > Planctomycetia > Pirellulales > Pirellulaceae > VGZC01. Next base: position 18,456 of record VGZC01000020.1, on the reverse strand, counting down.
TCCGCCGCCTCGCAGCCCAGTCCCTCGGCGATCAGCGCCTCGACGCGCGCGAACAGATCGCGCGGGCTGAACGGTTTGGCGAGCACGGTGACGATCCCGTGCCGATCGCATGTTTCCTCGCGCGTCAGTTCGAACCGTTTCGCGGTGAGCATGATGATGGGGATGCCCGCGGTCGCCGGATTCGCGCGGACGCGCGCGGCGAGTTCGAGTCCGCCCATGCGCGGCATCTGGCAGTCCGTCACGATGACTTGGGGTTGGTACACGCGGAGGATCTCGAGCGCCTCCTCGCCGTCGCCGGCCGTCATCACCTCGTATCCCGACCGGCTGAACTTGAATTCGGCCGCGCGCAGGATGTGCGGCTCGTCATCGCAGAGCAGAACTCGTTTGGCCATCGATGGTGCCCCCCTCGATAGGAAAGGAAACGTGTGTCGACGATCTACCCAACCGTAGCTCGCACTTTGCGCGCGGGCGCGGCGGTTCCTTTCCCGTGATTCAAGGCGCGAACGCGCAGCGCGGTATCCGATTCCGGCCGACGTCCCGCGGTCGATTTCCGTCGAGCGAGGCGTCTTCGGACTCACGCGGGATCCTTGGCGCCCTGGAGCGTCGGGAGCGACACGATGAACGTGCTGCCCTTGCCGAGCTCGCTTTGCACGATGAGGGATCCCCCGTGCACGTCCTCGACGATGTGCTTGGCGAGCGGCAGCCCGAGCCCCGTCCCGGGGGCCATGTTCCGGTCCTTCTTGACGCGATAGAACTTCTCGAAGACCCGCCGGGCGTCTTCCGGGCTCAGACCGACCCCCGTATCGGCCACCTCGAACGTCGTGCATCCGTCGCCGACTCGGGAACGCAGGACGACCGCGCCGTCCTCGCGCGTGTATTTGACCGCGTTCGAGAGCAGGTTGATCGCCGCCTGCGAGAGCATGTCGCGGTCGGCGAGCACGGAGAGGAAGAGCGGGCTGAGCTCGGCGGTCAGGCGGATCCGCTTCCGTTCCGCCGCCGGCTGCAGGACGCTGAGCGTCTCCCCGAGCAGTTGGTTCAGCGACAGCGGTTGCTTGTGGACATCGACGACGCCGGCCTCCATGCGCGCCAAATTCAGCAGATTGTCGATCAGGCGCTCGAGCCGATCGACCTGGCCGTTGATCACTTCAAGGAATTCCTCCTTCGTCGCCTCGTCCTCGGCCGATCCGTCGGCGAGCAGTTCGACGTAGGCCTTGATGCCGGCGAGCGGTGTCTTCATTTCGTGGCTGACGGCCGACACGAATTCGGCGTTGCGTTTCTGCGCGCCTTTCTGATCGGTGATATCGGTCAGGACGGCGACCGTGCCGTGCTCGCGCGTGTCCCCCTCGCCCGTCATCGAGCCTCGGCATACGGCGCGATACGACCGCGTGTTCCCCGATTCGTCGGCGACCTCCAACTCGAGGATGCGTTGGGAAACCGTCTTGCGGCGGTTCATGTCGCGAAGGAGTTCGACGAGCGGCGGGCACGGCAGGCGCGCTTCGAGGCTCGCTCGGTCCTTCGTGCGGTCCGCGATCCGCAGCAGGCCGCCCGCGGCGGCGTTCGCGAACACCAGTTCCCCGGCGCCGTCGACGGCGAGGACGGCGAGGCTGAGTCCATCGAGGATGCCCGTCGCCCGCTGGTGCTCGTGCGACAGCTTGCGGTTCCGGACCCCCGTGCTCGCTTGGGACCGCTCGAACTCCTGGATCCGGCGTCCGTGGTCGGCGAGGCAATCGCGGATCCGCGCGAAGACCGGACGCCACGGATCATCCGGAGCGATGACGGGAAGCGAGTCCGAAACGCCGGGCGAATTCAACTCGTGATGGTCGATGCGACAGAGCAGATCGATGTAGCGGCGGGCGGCGTGGTCGGTGCGGCAGCGTCCGGACATCAGGACGAACCAAGCGCCCGCCGCGATGGCGACCGCCCCGGCGCTCACCGCGCCGCGCACCCACCACGGGCCGTCGGCGAGGCAAGGCAGCGTCGCGACGGAACAAGCGATCCCGAAAATCGCGCCAATCGCGAGTCCGAATCCTTCAAGTTTCCATCGTGGCAGCCCGGACATCAGTGGCTTCGGCTCCTGTCGTTGCTGGTCGGCATGCGTTGAGTCGTCGGCAGTGATCGCGTCGCGCCCCGCGACGCGCCGCCCGGCAACCATAGGTCGAGGGGGTGCGCCCGTCCAATCGACGCGGCGGGCCATTCGTTGGACGGCCGTCGACCGACCGTATCGCGGGCCGCGCGGTCCCGCCGAATGTCGCATCCCTAACGGTTATGACGTCCCGCCATGGCGCCTCCGCGCGGAACCACCTTCCGCAAGGGAGAGGGGATCCGGCACCACGGCCCCGTGGCCCGCGCGTCCATCGACGGCCACCGCGAACCACGCCTTCCCGCGCCGCGCGTCACGGCGCGGAGTGACGTACGGCGGGCGACGCGACCCGCAGCGTTTCCAGCGAGAGGATGTAGAGCGGATTCTCGGGCTCGTGGCGCACGGCGTCCCGATAGGCGGCGAGCGCCTCGTCCCGGCGGCCCGTCGATTCGAGCAGGAGGCCGAGCGAATGGTGGGCCTGCGCGTCGCGCGGATCGACGCGCAGCCGTTCGCCGAGTTCCCGTTCGGATTCGTCGACACGGCCTTGATCGGCGAGGAGATCGGCGAGCAGCATGCGCGCCGCGCGATGGTTCGGCTCGCGCGCGAGGGCCTCGCGCAGAAGGCGTTCGCATTCCGCCGCATCGCCTTCGCGCCAGCGCGCGGCGCCTTGGGCCACGGCGGCGTCGGCCAAGTCGCCGGCGCGTGGATCGGCGTCCGAATTCATGGTCGGCCGGTCTTCGGCGGCCGGAGCGCGGCCCCACGGCGTCGGCCCGGCACACCCGGCCGCGAGAGCCGCCAGCGCCAAGAGGCCCGCGCGCGCGGATCGAACCGCGGTTCCTGGTTCGAGCCCGCCGAGTCGGTCAGAACGCGCCATCGGTTCGCCTCATCGCGCCGGCCCAACGATCGGTTCCGGCGCGGGTCGCACCGGATCGATCGGACGATGTAACGGGCCGGCCGGCGCCGGAACGGAATCCGAGGACCCGGCGCCGTACGGCGCCAGCGTATGCCGCGGACCCGGCTCCCAATAGTCGACACCGTCAACCGGCGGTTCCTCGGCGGGCATCGTCGATCGCCATTCGACGCCTTGCGCCGAGTGATCCCGCGCGGGTGTCCCGAACGGAGCCAGTCCGGGCAACAGGTGGTTTCCGATATGGTCGGCCTCGGGCGGCAATGTCCGGATGATCGTCTCGTGGAGCGTGGTGGCTTCGAGGTTCTGCGGATCGAAGTGCAGCGCGAGATTGACGTAGCGCAGCGCCGCGGGCGCGTCGCCCGCGTTCCACGCGGCGCGGGCCAGCCGAATGTAGCGAAGCCCGTAATGACGCTTCCCGATGAACGACATCTTGTCGGCGTAATTCTCTTGCCGCTTCAAGAAGTCGAACCGCGTTCGGCTCCCCTCGATCGCCTCCCATTCGTCCCGCACGATCCGGGGCGTGATCAGGATGATGATCTCGCGCCGTCCGGTCGACTCGGTCTTCTGCCGGAACAAGGCGCCGACGTACGGCAGGCTGCCGAGCAACGGGATCTGCGTCCCCGTGGTGCTCAGGTCCTCGCGAATGAGGCCGCCGATGATGATCGTGCGGCCATCGGGACACATGATGTTCGTCGTGACCTGCGTGACTTCCTTGTCGGGAATCGTCATCCCCTGTTCGATGCGCACGTTGCCCGTCGAAAGCTCGGGGTGGACTTCGAGACGTACCATCCCGTCGCTGGAAATGTACGGGCGGAACCGGAGTTGGGTTCCGACTTCGAGGAACGATACCGACTGCGTCGCCGATGTTTCGGTGACCGACGTGGTGACATAACCGAGCTGGGCGCCGATCAGGATCTCCGCCCGCTGCTTGTTGAGGCACGTCAATCGGGGCGACGCGATCACGTTCGTGTCGCCGATCGTCTCGAGCGCCGCGACGAACGACGAGACGCTGCTGTCGAGGAATGCGAACTTGAGGCCGCTGTCGGTCACGTTGATCGCCGCGAGGTCGTTCATCGGGACGCCGCTGATCAGGCGCGCGTCGTCCCGATTGAGAAGGCCTTCGAGGTTGATCCCCCGCGAATTCTCGTCGCTGAGTCCCACGCTCAGGATCATCGCTTCGAGCGCGACTTGCCGAGGCTTCTGATCGACTTCATGAACGACCTGATCGATGTAATGCAGGACCGATTCGTAATCGCGGACGAGCAGGATCTCGTTGCCCGCGAAGTCGTCGCCCCCCGTTTCCTCGTTGCTGGGCGCGATCGATCGTTGCGCCTCGGTACTCACGGCGATCTGGCCGACACCGACCGTCGCCTGGCCAACACTTTGGGTCAGGAGGGGCGTGATGAGCTTCTGCAGTTCGGACGATGCGACATAGTTCGGGCGGTAGACGCGGACCGCAAGAGGCTGCCGCGAGATCGACGCGTTCTCGAGTTCCTGCGCCGAACCGACGTAGACGACGTTGCCCTCGCGCTGGAACGCGAGCCCCGCGTTCCGCACCAGGATCTCGATCGCCGTTTGCGCGTCGACGTCGTTCAACGTGGCGCTGATCGAACCGGCCGTCGTCGGGCTCGCGATGATGCTCAACCCCGATTGCTGCCCGATCATCTCGAGCACTTCACCGATGGGCGCCTGGCGCACGGTGATCGAGAATCGATCGCCGGCGCCCGGAACGATCGTCGCGGGGGCCGGCGAAGCGGGGGAGGGCAGGGGGCTCTCGGCCGCCGACGGCGGCGGTGGCCGCGGATCGCCCCGATCGGGTTCGAGCGGCGGCTCGGACGGAGAGCGGCCACCCGATCGTTCGGGAAGCCGATCGCTCGCCCCCGCCTCGTCCGTTCCGCGATCGCCGCCGGTGAGCGCGTCCCGCGCGGCCTCGAACAGACCGCCCTTTTCCCCGATCCGTTTGAGCAGTTCGCCGACCGGATCGCCGCCGGGATCGGCGATCGCCGGGTTCCATTTGGCGGGAACGGGCGCCGGTTCCCGCGGACCGGCGTATTCGATCGACTCGTTTTCCGCGTCCTCGGACGCCGCACGTCGCGCCGCGCCGCGCGGCGCGTTCGGAGCGGCGGTCTCCCGTTCCCCCGCCGACTCGCCCGCCGTTCCCGCGCCCGCCGTTCCCGGCTCCCGCGACGGTGCCTCCGGCCGATCCGCTCGGAGGCCGAACGATACGGCGAGTCCGACGCCCGCCGCCGCGAAGCCTCCCAACATGACGATGCGGAATAGGGTCTGCATGGATCGTCCGTACATCCGTGTCGCGAACGGTTCTTGCGGCGTGCCGCGATTCCCGCGTATTGTCCGGTTCTTCCTCGTGAACGCGCGAGCGACCGCTCCGATGCGCCGCGTCCTATCGCGACGCCGGCCGAATCACGATCCGCCCATCGTCATCGCGACGCGGAGGCACGACGTCGATCCGGAACGACGTGCCGCTCCGATCGACCACCACGTGGTCCGACTCGATGCTCACGACGCGGAATTCGATTCCCTCCGATTCGACGTCCGTCGCTCCCACACGCAACGCGCCGCCCACTCCCAGCAACTGTCCGTTGATGTTCGCCAGGGCGCCCCGCGGCGAGAGGATCGTCCCTCGCAACGTCAAACCGGCCGATTCGGGCGTGACCGGTTCCGCCGACGCATCGGACGGCGCCGGGTCGGTCGCCCCCCCGTCCGTCTCGACAACGGTCGTGGGCGGGGCGTCCGGTTCGATGCGCGCGAACGGATTGGCCCAGCCCGCGTCGATCGAAATCGGCGTCATCCGAGGTTCCGTTTTCCTCCAGACCTCAAGTGCCTTCCAGTCCAATACGGTTTCCGATGATGTCTCGGGGGTCGCCGACCCGTTGCCGGTTACGACGTTCGCTCCGCTGTCGGACGCGCTGTCGTGGGCGCTGTCGGAGGCCGAGTCGCCCGCGCTCGTGGCGTCACCGGCGGTCGGTGGAGCCTTGGCGAACGCGTGTTTCCGGACCAACGGCGCCCAAAACCAGACCGCCACCAGGCAAAGCAGCCCCAGGACGGCCGCTTTCCCTTTGTTCTGGCCGATCTCCCGCGTCAAGCGGCGCACTAGTCCACCGTCGGCGGTTGTTTCCGGAGAACCCATCGGTCGTTCCCGTTCCTGTTGTATCGGTCGGCCTGAACCCAACTAATCGGAAATATCGTCCGGCTCGGCGAAAATCGACAGAGTCATTGCACATCGGACCGTTTCACCATCCTGCCCGGTCGATTCCATTTTCACATTCCCGATCTCGATCGATTCGGGCAACCGTTCGATCCTGGCGAGCAGTTCCCAGAGTCCGGCGAGCGTTCCTTCGCAGCGAAACTCGACCGAATGCTCACGCACATGGTGGCTGGCGACGGGCGGTTTGGGTCGGATCATCGAGAGGGTCGTACCGGTCTCGGCCGCGTGCGCGGTGAGCCGCCGGTACAAATCGGCAAGCCCGGGTTCGAGCGTCGCGTGGGAACGCCATGCGGCAAGGTACGCATGCGTCTCGGTGAGCCGTTCCTCGCACGCGGCGATCCGAGCGGGAACGTGGGTGGATTGGGAGAGGGCGACCTGTTTGACCGCGATCGACTCGCGCAGGCCGGCCAACTCCCGTTGCCCGGGCACGAAAACGAACGCGACGTAGGCGACGGCGAGCGTCGCCACGCCGGCGGTGACGAAGAGCGAGCGATGGTGCTTCATGGCAGGGGCCTATGCGCGGCAACCGATTCGGAAGGGGAGACGTCCGGGTCGGCGGCGGCGGGAGACGCTCGGAAACCGGGCAATCCGAAAGCGGGTTGGATTTCGACTTCAATCACGAATTGCATGGCGCCGGTCGCGTCCGACGCGAGCGTATCGAGCGTGCGGAGCACGGCGGAGGCGACGAGCGGCCGGGCGGCGAGTTGTCCGACATAGGTGTGCAGCGAGGCGGGCTGGGCGGTCACGCCCGTCATTTCGAGCACGATGCGGCGCGACGCCGCGCGCTCGATGAACCGATCGTAATCCTCCCGCAACGTGTCCTTCGGCGCGTTCGGGTCGGGCGCGTCACCCGATACGACTTGAACCGCGCCCGTCGACGGCGCGGACGCGGTCGTCGGTTTCGATTCCGCCCGCAAATGAACGGCGATCAGTTGCGTCTTGTTCGGAAACCCCGACAACACGTCATGAAGGACGACCGTGCGAGGCCAGTCCCGTTCGAGCGAGGCGACGAGCGCGGCGTGGAGGTCGGCTCGATCGAGCCGCGTCCGCGTGTGGGCGAGTTGTTGGTTCAATTGCGACGCGGCGCGGCACTGCGCGTCGACGCCCGCGAGCTCCGCGCGGACGGCCCGCTTGCGGACCGCCTGAAGGACGCCGGTCGAGGAAACGAAGGAGCCGAACGCGAGGCAGACGACGAGCCACCACCAACGCTGGAGACGGGCCTCGCCCTGTTCGACCAATTCCGGCGGCAGGAAATCGATCTCTTTCATGCGTCGGACCTCGACAAGGGATCGCGCAATGCGAGGCCGGCCGCGATATCCCAGCTTCCGGTCCGCGTGCGCCGCCGTTCCGCCGCGATCCGCCGGAACGGATCGCTGAGATGGGCCTCGATCGCCAGCCGCTGCGAAAACAGGTCGACCAGGAATCGCGACGCTTCACCGCCTCCGATGAGCAGCCGCTCGATCGGCTTGCCGCGGAACGTCACGCTGTGGTAGCGGACGCACATGGCGACTTCCTTGACCAACCGCTCGGCAGCGGGCTGCTGCGCTTCGGCGACGCTCCGCGCGATGTCGCTCTCGCCGTCGCCTTCCGGTTCGCGGCGGAGCGCATTGGCCTGGGCGAGCGGCGTCTCCAGGGCGCGGCTCACCGCCTGGTCCAGATGGCGTCCGCCGAAGTCGATGTACTTGATGAATAGAGCCTCGTCGTCCTGCGCGATCAGAATACCGGTGACCGAATAGCCGATGTGGACGATGAGCGTGCGCTGCTCCCGTTCGTCGTCGCGGCGGAATTGGGCGGCGAGCGACCGCAGCAGGGCGGCCGGCTGGACGTCCACGGCGATCGGGCGCAGACCCGCCTCGCGAGCCCCGTCGACGAGCTTGAGGATTTCGGGACGGTGGCACGCGAAGACGATCACCTCGCGCATCACGGCCTCGCCCTGCCGGATATCCGCCGCCTCCCAGAACCGGATATCGGTTTCCTCGATCGGATGCGGGATGCGTTTGGCGGCTTCCCGCATCACGGCGCCTTCGAGCTCGGCGCCTTCCGCCTTCGGCACGCGCAGGTTCTGCAGGAAGAGCTGTTGGTCCGAAAGGCAAAGCACGGCATCGCGGCCCCGGAACGCCCGCCCCTCATGCGCGTTGCGAAGGGCTTCAACAAGGTGCCGTCGCTTGGCCTCGTCGTCGCCTTCCTCGAGCGGCGCCCATTCCCACCGCGCGGTGTCCACGATCGCCGATCGGTCGGCCGTGAGTTGAACGAGTTTGATCGACCGCGCGCCGATGTCGACGCCGATCGGTCCGTGCCGTCGTTTGCCCAGTCGGATCATACCCGTCTCGTTCCGTAGTCCCGACGTTCGCGTCCCGCGACCGCTCGCCTTCATGCAAATATGGGACGAGAACCGGCGCGGAGCGGGAAGGCGGCCGAGTCATCGCGCGCGGTTCGCGTACCGGTCGTGCCGATCGTAGCGGCTGGGCCCGGCCATCGACCCGCCGCGGGTGAGCCACGGATGGACGCGGGAATACACGGAAGGCGGAAGAACACGCGGCCCGATCCTCGTGCCTCCATGACTCCCCGCGCCTCCGCGCGAGTCCTCCCTCTCTCGCGGGCGAAGACACCGCTCGCGAAGACGGAGCGTTGGATCAGGGCGCGGTCGCGAAGACCTCGCCGACCGATGCGAGCCCCACGACGTTGTCAACCTTGACCGAGATGTACCGACGTTCGGCTCCGTCCCCGCACGATAGCCGGATCTCGACGCCGGAACCGACCGTTGTGCCGCCGAGCGCCGAGAACTCGATGGCCGTCACCGCCGATTGGTCCGATTGTGCTTGGACCTGATTCAAGTGTGCTTGGACCTGATGCAAGCGCACGGTCGGCCCCATGCCGAGCAGGCCGGCGACATCCGCCGTCTGCCTCGGCTTGTTGAACGCGTCGACGCCGTTCCTCAGATAGGCCGATGACGGGAGTGCGTCGAGCGCGGCGTTCGTGCCCGTGTGCTGGAGATGATACACGTTCGACGCGACGTCGAATTGGATCGCATACTTCGAGTTGTTGGCGACCGCGAGCGCGCGGGCGTAATCCAGGTCGCTTACCAGGATGGCCGCGACCTGGTCGAGTTGATCGGCGGTCGCCGGATCGAACCGCGATACGACCATCCCCGCGACGATCCCCATCAGGACGACGACGATCAGCAATTCCACGAGCGAAAACGCCGACCGACACGGCCCTCGACGCGTCTCGACGCGCGGACGGGCGAGCCGCCGATCGGGATCGGGGCTGGGCAGTGACCGATTCATGGCTTGTCGCGCGCTCGCAGGAGCGCGTTCTGTTCCTTGAGCAGGGATTTGATTTCCTGGAGTTCCTTGATCATCTGTTCCCGTTGGTCGATCGGATTGCGCAGGCCCGGCGGGTTGGTTTGCCACGCGGGACTGCTCGAATGCCACCACGCCGCGCCGATGAGTGAAACGATGCAGAACATGCCTCCCGCGCGGAACATGCCTCGCTTCCCGCTTGAACCGATCATACGTACGTCCTCCCCAGTCGTCTTTCGTCTTTCCGCATTCACTTTGAACGTTCAACTCGCCGCGCCGGTCGCGCGAATTCGCCGCGCGGCTCGCCGAGCGAATCACGGCCCCGTTCCCTCCCGCCAGGATACCACGCGCCATCGCAGACCGCCGTCCCCGGTCCTCGGAACAAAGACCGGTTGCGTCAGGTCCGGCCATTGGTCGACATGCCCGGCGGGGTCCGGGCGGATCGTCCAAAGCGGCGCGACATCGATATCCGGATTCGATGCGAGCCAACCCGGAAAATACGGCAGGGTGGTTTGCAGCAGGAACGACTGCGCATAGGAACGCCAGTCGTTGGCGTTCGTCGGCGTCCCCTTTCGTTTGCCGAATTGAAACGAAGCGCTGACCACGCGGCCGTTGATCGTGATTCCCGGCGACACGTCCGTGCGGTCCTTCGCTTCAAACCTGTTTCCCGCGACGACCGCCCCGGAAACCTGCGCGGCGACCGAAGACTTCTCGACGACCACCGAGCCCGCGACGATAAAGGCCGGGTACCGTCTTCGGTTCGATTCGCCGTCGATCGCGGGCAACAACACCGAACTCCAGTTCGTCCCCGTACCTTTGAATCCCAGATCGCCCGGTGATTCCAGGAACAAGGTCCCGGTCCCGGTGACGGAGTCCTTGATGTCGACGTTGCCTTGATGCCGGCGAAACCCGAGCGGATTCGTGGAGGGGTCGGCGGCGAGCGTGGCGTTTTCGATCGAACCGCCCGGATCGGGAATCTTGTAGATCGGCCCGCCCGAAAACAACTGGTACGAGCCCACTCCGCCGGGAATCGTGACCGGCGCGGACGTGTCGGCGGAGATCGTCGCGCTGCCCGCGCCGAGATCATCCCGCAGGAACGTGAGCGTTTCCGCGTCGATCGCGCCGACGGGCGCCCGCCAGGTTCCGGTCACCGGACGCATGTCGGTTTCACGGGCCAGTTGCATAGCCCGCTCGTCGCGCAGCAACTGGGTTCTCGGGCTCCCCGGCGGCGTGTCGCCGATACAAAGGAACGCGTTCGCATTCGCCGTGATCGTCCCCGAATGTCCGATCAAGGACTCCATAGTCCCGTCCTTGTAGACCCGCAACTTCGATCCGTCGTACGTGGCGGCCGCGAACGTCCAGACTCCGGCGAATAAATCGCCGGAATTGGCGGTCACGTCCTTCCATCCATGGGATGTTCGAAGGCCGAACTTGAGCCGCCGGGCGCCCGATTTGATCGTCGTGCCGAGCATCCAGTACTGGTCGGCGTCGCTCGGGCCGAGCGCCTTGCACACGAGGTGCTGGTCGCCGGACGGAAACGAATCGGCGCGGAACCAGCAGAGAACGGTGAACGCCGACGTGGCGACATCGGGCCGCCCGCACCGAATATGATCGTTGAAACCGTCGAATTGCGCTGAGGAACCCGCGCCCCAAAACGGCTTGTTGGCGTCACCCGACTTGGCTCCGACATAGGCGCCCGGGTTCGCTCCCGCGCTGTCCGCGGCGGTGGCCGCGCCGGCGGCTTCGTCGCAGCGCCAATACGCGATCGGCCCGTAGCCCGCGACGACGTCTTGCGCGTTTTGGGGTGGCGTGGCGGCGGCCGATTGGATTGCCAGGATCTCGGAGTCGGTGAGCGCCTTGTTGTAGACGGCGATTTCGTCGATGTGGCCTTTGAACGGTCGGGAGTCCTGTGTCGGGTACGACGGCGCGAGCGCGAAGGCGCCTTGCGCGTGGACGTCCCCTTCGATCCGCGCGGGCATTTCGAACGTGAACGGATCGGTGCCCCACTGAAAGACCGTGTGGTTTTGGATCGTGCTCCATTTCGCGGGCAGCGCGGCCATGGCGCGCGGCACGAGTTGGACGACGACATCGACGGCGTGCGTCGAGGCGATGCTCGGATTCGACGGATCGACGGCCGTGCCGACCGACTGGACGGTCACGCGGTAGGGAAGGTCGGCGTAGTCGGCGTCCGCGGAATCGAGGCTCGCGTCCCCCGCCGCGAACGTCGCTCGATAGGAAAGGCCCGTGTTCAGATTGCCCGTCAGCGACGAGCCGACTCCGCTCCATGCCGTCGTGTGCATCTTCGCGAGGGCGATGCTCACGCCCGTCAATGCGGCCGACCGGGCGTCATCGAGCCGCCCTTGATTCCGCTCGATCATCGACGACGTGGACTGGCCGCGCAGCATCGCGTAACAGACGCCGAGCGCCATCGTGAGAATTCCGAGCACGATGAGCAAGGCGACGCCTCGGCGTCGATCGCGGGCGCGGAATCGCGTCATGGGCGTTCCACCTGGAAGAAGAGGGCGGCCGAGCCTACGAACGGAAGCGCGCCGTCGATCGACCCGCTCGACGGCCCGAGGTGCAGTTCGAGGTCGCACGCGTTCTGCCTCAGGCCGGCCCGGGAGCTGAAGAGGCTCTGCGCCCACGGAAGCGATTCCCATGCCACCGTACCGGCGATGAATGCGTCCCATTCGGCCGCGGACGGGCGAAGCATGGCGTCGAACCGCACGGCGCCGCGCGCCGTACCGTCGGTCGCCTTTGCCGCGCGAAGCTGGTCGGTCAGCAAAGTCCGCACGGAGTTCTTACCTTCGCGAGCCGCTTGGATCTTCGCATTCCAAGTCGCGAGATTCGCGCCGACCGGACCCGGAGCGCCGCCGCCGTCCGAGGGCAGTGTGATTTCGTAGAGCCGCGTCGGATCGGACGGATCGCAGGCATACACGATCAGTTCGTTCCAGATAGGCATGCGGTCCGCGTCGTCCGGGACCGATTTGGGTTTCCAGACCACGAGCACGTCCGGATAGGTCGCGCCGGAGACCTGCGTGCTGAAGACCATGAATCCGGGAAAACCCAGGTTCGCGAACGCGCCCCGCACGTTCGTTTCGACGCGTTCGACGACGATCCGCGCGTGTTGGACGCGCAGGCCCGTATCCCGGCTGACGTCCTGGGTCTTCCGCACGCCGACCGCCATCATGCCCATCGATCCGACGATCAGCGCCACGACGGCCGACGCGACGATCATCTCGACGAGCGATACCGCGCGGCGGTCGCGCGACCGCGCTCGATGGAACGCGGACATCCACGCCTTTCCAACGCGGTCTCCCAACCCCGTTCCGGAAGCGAAGCGCGAAGGGGACCGCGCCGGACGGATGCGTCTTGAATCCATAGGCGACTCAGGTGTTGGGCACATGGGCGACGACCCGCCGCAAGCGAGCCAGCTCGCGCGGGATTCCCTGTTCGGTCTTCGAGACGACGACGTCGACGGCCCGGTATCCGCTCGTTTGCCCGGCCGGCAGATCGACCGCCCAGTCTCCCTCGGCGACATAGTGGACACCAACCGAGACGGACCAGGTGGAGAAGCAAACGGAACTTGCCTGGAACGCGGCGGGCCGGGAACCGCCGGACGCGTCGCCTTGTCCCAGCGGCACGCCCCACCGGTCGGCGGGCGGCGCGCATGCGTACTTGGCGTAATCGTCGATGTCATCGAATCGGCTTCGATCGGCTTCCCCGCTCTCCGTGCCCAGCGTCGTCGCGAACGCCGACGTTCCAGGCTCGCAGTACGGCTTGCCGACGATCTCGTTCATCACCTGCCGCGCGACGCCCGACGCCAGCATGCGATCCATGCCGCCGGTCAATTCGAACAGCGTCGCATAGCCGGCGACCAGGATGGACGACGCGGCGACGGCGGCGAGAGCCATCGCGAGTAACGCTTCGACCAAGGTGAACGCCGCGCGCCGCGCGCTCGATTCGCGCCGAGCCAAACGCCGATCGCTCGGCTGGCGCCCTATCGATCGGTTCGCGCGGGATCGGACCCAGGACATCGAATGCCTCCTCCAACGCCTCAAGCCTAGGTTGGAGGAGTCGCGCGTCAAACCGGCGCGGGAGCGGGCCGTGACGGCCGAGCCTTGTCGCGCGGCGCGAGCCGCCGATCGTCCATCGGTGGGAACGCGAACCGGTCAGGCGGACCAGTCGAGGCCGATGTCGAGACTCACGGCGCCGTGGGTGAGGGATCCGACGCTGATCCGGTCCACGCCGGTTCGCGCGATCGCGCGGACGGTCGCGATCGTGACGCCGCCCGATGCCTCCAGCTCGATGGGCGAACCGAGTTGATCGCGCAGCGCGACGGCTTGGGCGAGCGATTCGACCGGCATATTGTCGAGCAGTACGAGATCGGGCGCGGTGGGAAGCACGCGGCGGAACGCATCGAGCGAATCCACTTCGATTTCGATCGGCATGCGGTGCCATTCCGGCCGACGCCGCTCCGAATCGGCCGCGAACGCGCGGACCCGCTCGATCGCCCGCTCGGGTTCCCCGGCCCAGCCCGCGAAGGCCAGGTGGTTGTCCTTGATGAGGAACGCGTCGAAGAGGCCCGTCCGATGGTTGCGTCCGCCGCCGCACCGCACGGCGTATTTCTCGAGCCGCCGCCAACCCGGCGTCGTCTTCCGCGTGTCGTAGATCCGCGCGGGAAGCCCTTCGACGGCCCGAACGAACTCGCGGGCGAGGGTCGCGATCCCGCAGAGCCGGCTCACCGTGTTGAGCATCCACCGTTCGTGAACGAGAATGCCCCGAACTCGGCCTCGCACCGTCGCGATCGACGCGCCGCGTTCAAACGAACGGCCGTCGTCGATCGCCGGAAGGAACTCGACGCCCGCTCCGACATGTTCGAGCATGGCCGCAAGCGCGCGCAGGCCGGCGGCGACACCGGCGGATCGCGCGACCATCGACGCCTGGCCTTGAAGGTCGTCGGCGATCAACGCCTCGGATGTCCAATCCCGTCCCGCGTCGAGGTCCTCGCGCAACGCGAGTTCGACGAGCCGGCGGCAAACCTCGTCGAGATCCCGATCCCATTCGATCTGAGTGAATTCGACGGCCATCGCGGCCGGTCCCTCCTTACCTATCGGCGCGTCTCGACCGGAATCCCGGTTGGACCCATTCGTCGTCGAGCGAACCGCACTCCGGTGATTCTCAGGTCCATGCCGCCGTTGTGCGACGAATCCCGATCCCGAGTCCAGTCCCGTTCCTGAGCATACAACATCGAGGGCGTCTGGACTCCATGGTGTGCCGAACATCGGCCGCCGGGCGCTCGACTGCCGTTATTTGTCGGGGGGTACATCCGAGGAGCGCCGGCCAGCCGCGCGTCACCGCGTTCCTCCGGGCCTCGCCCATTCGTCCCGCGCGTGGAATAATTGCGAACGGCGTACGCAAGGACAAGGTGAGGCAAGCGGAGGCGACGGCGTGACCGATCGAGCGCGTGAGACATTGATGGGCGCGGTGGCTCTCTTGGCGACGGCGCACCTCGTCCACTTGGCGCGGGAAGCCTGGTCGGGGGGCGGGCTTGCCGAGATCGATCGGCCCGGCCCGTCTCCACCCCGGTTCCTGGTCGACGTGAACCGGGCCGACATGGACGAACTGGGGCTGCTGCCTCGGATTGGCCCGGAACTCGCCTCGCGCATCATCGCGGCCCGATCGGAAGATCGGCCTTTCACGGCCCCCGACGACCTGCTCGACGTGCGCGGAATCGGCCCCAAGAAAGTCGAAGCGATGCGCGGGATGCTCGATTTCCGTTAGCGCGGCGGCCTAGGCCCGGCTCTAGGAACGACGATCGTGGATTTCATGCTGGAAAGTCCGTTTCCGCCTGCCGGCGACCAACCGGCGGCGATCGAGGCCCTGGTCAAGGGCCTGCGTTCGGGCCGCGCGCGGCAAACGTTGCTCGGCGTCACCGGTTCCGGAAAGACGTTCACGATGGCCAACGTGATCGCCCAAACGCAATCGCCGACGCTCGTCATTTCCCACAACAAGACGCTCGCCGCCCAGTTGTATTCGGAGTTCAAGGAGTTCTTCCCGCGCAACGCCGTTCACTATTTCGTGAGCTACTACGACTACTATCAGCCCGAGGCGTACATTCCGCAGCGCGACATCTACATCGAGAAGGACGCGTCGATCAACGACGAGATCGATCGATTGCGGTTGGCGGCGACGAGCGCGCTGGTCAGTCGGCGGGACGTGATCATCGTGGCGAGCGTCTCGTGCATTTACGGATTGGGTTCCCCGGCCGACTACAAGGCGATGATGGTTCCCCTGCGGCGCGGCGAACGGATCGACCGCGACCTCATCCTCACGCGGCTGATCGACATCCAGTACGAGCGCAACGACGTCGCGTTCGAACGGGCCAAGTTCCGCGTGCGGGGCGACTGCATCGAGGTTTGGCCGTCGTACGAGGAATTCGCGCTGCGGATCGAACTCTGGGGCGACGAGATCGACCAGCTCGCGATCATCAATCCGCTCACCGGCGAGACCATCTCGGCCCAGGAACAACTTTTCATCTATCCCGCCAAGCACTTCGTCATGCCCGACTCGCGGATCGCGTCCGCCGTCGAAGTCGTTTTCGACGAACTCGAAAAGCGATTGGCCGAACTGCGTTCGAACGGAAAGCTCATCGAAGCCCAGAGGCTCAGCGCGCGCACGCGCTACGACATGGAGATGCTCACCGAAACCGGGCATTGCCGGGGCATCGAGAACTACAGCCGCATCCTCGCCGGCCGCGAGCCGGGCGCCCGCCCCGACACGCTCTACGATTTCTTCCCCGACGATTTTCTCGTGATGGTCGACGAATCGCACGTGACGATCCCTCAAGTCCGCGCGATGTACGCGGGCGACCGCAGCCGCAAGACGACGCTCGTCGAACACGGATTCCGCCTCCCCAGCGCGCTCGACAATCGGCCGCTCAAGTTCGAGGAATGGGAATCGATCGTGCGCCGAGCGATCTTCGTGTCGGCGACGCCGAGCGATTACGAACTCGAACAAACCGGCGGGGAAGTGGTCGAGCAGGTGATTCGGCCGACCGGACTGCTCGATCCCGAAATCGAATTGTCGCCCGCGCGGACGCAGGTGCCCCACGTGCTCGAAGCGATCCGGGCCCGCGCGGCGGTCGGCGAACGGGTCCTGGTCACCACGCTGACCAAACGCATGGCCGAGGACCTTGCCGCGTACCTCACCGAACAATCGATCGCCTGCAAGTGGCTCCACAGCGAACTCGACGCCTTCGAGCGGGTCGAACTCCTGAGGGACCTGCGGGCCGGCCGGTTCGACGCGCTCGTCGGCGTCAACCTGCTCCGCGAGGGACTCGACCTCCCCGAAGTCTCGCTCGTCGCCATCCTCGACGCGGATAAGGAGGGATTCCTCCGCAGCGAAACGTCGCTCGTCCAGACGATCGGCCGCGCGGCGAGGCATATCCGCGCGAAGGTCATTCTGTACGGCGACTCGGTCACCGATTCGATGCGCCGCGCCATCGACGAAACGAACCGCCGCCGTCGGCTCCAACAGGAATACAACGAACAGAACGGGATCACGCCCGAGTCGATCCAAAAGAACATCCGGCGCGGCATCGAGAGCGAGGCGGAGGCGCATCGCAGCGCGAACGCGGCCGTTGGTCGATCGGACGAAACCGAGGCGATCACCGAGGAGTATCTGGGCGAACTCGAAGCCGAAATGCTGGCCGCCGCCGAGCGACTCGAGTTCGAACGCGCGGCTCAGCTTCGCGACCGGATCGGCGAACTGCGGCAAGGACAGCCCGAATCGAATAGACAGGGCCACGGAAAAATACGGAAGAACACGGAAGAAAGAAGAAGGAAGAGGCGGTGAAATGCGCGGATAGGCGATCATTTCGAGTGGGCCTTCGTCCTCGTGCCCATGCTCGTGCCCATGCTCGCCCTCGTTCTCGTTCTCGTTCTCGTTCTCGAATTGAGAAAGGGCGATGATGGAACCTGTTTTCGATCACGACAAGCTGGATGTCTATCGGCTCTCGATCGCCTACGTAACGGAATCGTTTCGCCTAGCGAAAGGGCTGTCTGGAATGCATCGACATGCCCGAGACCAGTGGCTGCGTGCGGCACAATCGATCGCGTTGAACATCGCGGAGGGAAACGGCAAACCGAGCCTGAAGGACCGCTGTCGTTCGTTCGCAATTGCTCGGGGTTCGGCACTGGAGTGCGCGGCGATTCAGGACGTCTTGACGGTGTCCGACGGAATCGATCCGGCAGCCAACCGGGAAGGGAAGCAGCGGCTGAAGCGTATTGTCTCGATGCTGACCCGACTGGTCCGGCGTTCCGACGGCATCCCCGCATGCGCGCCGGAAAACGACGCCGCATTCGAGCATGGGCATGGGAATGGGAATGGGAATGGGCACGACGATTCGGGTTTCAATCGCCGAACAGCGCGGTGAACGCGAGCGACGGATCGTCGGTCATTACAAGTCGGACCTGTTGGTGAACCACCGCGTCATCGTCGAATTGAAGGTCGCTGAGAAGTATGACTCGCCCGACGAAGGCCAACTCCTCAATGAACTCAAGGCGACCGGCATCAAGGTCGGTCTCCTAATCGATTTCGGACGGCATAAGGCGGAATTCAAACGATGCGTCTATTGATCGGTTGCCTTCGGTGTTTTTCCGTGTTTTTCCGTGGCTCAACACTACCCCAAGAAACACAACGCGGGGACCGGCTTTCCGCCTGTCCCCGCATTGTCTGTCTTCCCCAATCGGGACGAGGAACTACTTGTTCTCGCCGGCCGGAGCCGCGCCGCCGCCTGCGGGCGCCGCTTCGCCGCCGCCCGCCGGAGCCGCTTCGCCGCCGCCCGCCGGAGCCGCTTCGCCGCCGCCCGCCGGAGCCGCTTCGCCGCCGCCCGCCGGAGCCGCGCCCTTGTCGCCTTCCTTGTGATCGCCTTCCT
>VGZC01000019.1 GCA_016872725.1 Planctomycetota bacterium | reverse complement strand
CGCCCTGCATCGCCCCCTCTCCATTCGAGCACGAGCACGAGCACGAGCACGAGCACGAGAACGAGAACGAGAACGAGAACGAGAACGAAGGCCCCCCCCCTCGAGATTATCGCCGAACGCGGCCATCGGGCGCCAGGCCTTCCTGACGGCGCCGTAGAATCGACAGCTACCGCGGACGACGCCGTTGATGCGGTCGAGCGGTTGTTCCAACACATGCTCGTAAAGGGACAGAATCGCGGAGAGAGCCTGGTTCCGGGTGGATGCCGCCACATGCTCTTGGACGGCCGATGGGTCGGGGAGCGGTTGACATCGCCTTCCGACAGTCTTCGGGGATGGTGGTGTGCGTGGAACTCGATGTACCGGCGAATCCAGTGGAGATAGGCCTCCTCCGTGCGACGACTGTAGTGGCGAACCCGCAGAACTCGTTTCACGATACTCAATCGCGAAAACCACGAGCACCGCCACATGCAAGGCGTATCATGTCGCAGCCCATCGCGCTAGACCGTGGCGACTCATCGCGCGCCCCGGTGCGCGCTTGGATCATCACGGATCGGGGATCTCATGCAGGGTATAGGCGCCCGCCGGTTGGAACAGGGGCTCGCCTTGCGCCGATCGGATTCCCGGCGCGCCGATCATGTACACGCGGTCGGTCACGAGCGGGTCGGTGACCAGATCGACCGATCGACCGTCCTCGGCGACGCGCGCCGCCGCGATCGACACGGCCGTCCGATCCAGCTCGGGCGACCCGTACGATCCGGTGTACTCGTACCGGTAGTGCTCGACGGCGAAGTGCGCCGGATTCACGGCTGACGCGCGGTCGACCTCCCGCGTGAAATGGACTCGGAATCCGTTGGGAAGCACGCGGATCGTCCGCATCTCGAACGGAACCTCGCCGGTGAAATCGATTCGGAACAAGCCGCCGCGGTCGGGCTGCGCCATCCAGCCCGGTTCGGTGATCGCGCCCACGAACAGCGGACCGCTTGGATGGAAGGCGAGTGTTACGGGGCCAAGAAGGCCCGGTCCCCAGAACGGGAAGCAGACGCCCTGATGCTGGCCCTTCACTTGCTCGACGCTCGCTCGGACAATCGCGCCGCCGTACATCAATTCGGCGAGGAAGAACTGCCCCGCGAACGGCCCGAACCGTCCCTGTGTGGAATCGAACGTCACGCCGTTGACCGACCGCGCCCATGCGTAGGGGATCCAGATCGCCGTGCGCCCGCGCGGAAGGGCGGCATGCTCGCGCTGCTCGGGGTTGGGGAACCCGTAATAGTGTCCCGAGTCGACGTGGCACAATTTGTTGGTGGCGACCCATTCCCCCTGGTTATCGGTATAAAAAACCTCGCCCCGGTCATCCGAACACCATCCGACGGGATTGCGCATGCCATAGGCGATCGGTTCGAGTTGTTGGGATCCGGGGTCGAAGCGGACGGCGCCGCCCGATCCGGCGATCGTCCGACTGGCGTAGGGCGCGTATCCGAATACAAAACGGCCTTCCGCGTCGCGAGCGAGTCCGTAGGCGTAGTCGTACGCGTCGGCGACCTCATGAGGCAGGCCGAGCACACGGTCGAACTGGTCGGCCATCCGATCGCCGTCCGTGTCGCGCACGGCGGTCAGGTTGCGCCGATGGAGCAGGAAGAGCGTATCGTTCGTGGCGAGCATCGAATACGCTTCCTGATAGAGGCCCCGCGCGTAGTCGGCGAGCCGCGCCGACGCGGGACCGCCCAGCGCGCCTTCGAGTTCAAACAGTTCGCCGAGCTTCGTCGAGGCGACGAACACGCGTTTTCCGTCCGGTGTCGCCGCGATCGCGGTCGGCATGACTAGATCCTCGCCGGACTCCGCGCGCGGCAACGCGAACTCGACGGCGCGGTAACCGGGACGTTCCAAGCGGCCTCGCGGGCGGTCCATGTCGGGAAACCGACCTCGGACCTGCTCGGACGTCGAACGAGGACTTAGCCGATCGCCGGGCAACGATGCCGCGACGCTTCCATGCTCGTCTCCCCGGAACGCGACGCGCGCGGCGTCCCCGTCATCGCGCGCGTCGACGCGGGCGGCGCCGCGCGTGACGTCGAGCGGCATTGCCGACGGGGATTCCAGCGGCACGACAAGCTCGATTCCCGACGGGATTCCGTCGAGCTTCCAGGCTCGGTTCACGCGCGAGGCTCCCGCGTCGGTCGCGAAGCGGATCTCCTCCTCGACGCGCACCGAAGCCGCGGGCAACACGATCTCCATGCGGACGCGGACTCCGTCGGCGCGGCGATCGTATCCCAGGAGGCGCGTCGCGGCGGGCTTGAGGTCGTTCGGGGCCGCCGTTTCCCTAAAAAGCCAACCGGGACTCTTCGCGTTCCACGGAACGGGCTCCGACACATCGAGCAGGAACCGGCGCCGCCGACCGGCGACTTCGTTGGTGATCCGAGCGCCGGTCACGACGCGCCGCAGCAACCCGCGTTCCAGGTCGAAGACGGCCAGTGTCCGGTCGGCGTTCAACATGCTGAGGCTCTCGACGGCCACATCCGATTGGACGTGGAGCGGGATTTGCGCGACGAGGATCGGCTGTCCCTCGGTCGGCGCGGGGATCGCCATCGGCAGGGCGGCTTTCGGCGGCGGCGCGTCGGCGCCGAGCGCGAGATAGTCCCAGATGGCGTCCTTTTGGCGATCGGCGTCGCCGTCAAGCACGTGGCTCAAGAGGGCCGGCTTGCCGCGCGGGAAGACGGCGGGCATCGGCGTTCCCGGGCATTGCCGCGGCGGGCTGTCGAGGAACCGGTCGAAAAACTCGCGGCGCACGCGGCCGCTGGTGCGCGTGAGATCCGGCCCCACCGCGCCGGGATCGGGGTCGGCGAACATCCGCCCGTTCCAGATATGGCATGAAACGCACGCGTAACCCTGGAATCCGACCAGTTCGGGACCGTGGAGCGAACCGTTCGTCGGATCGGAGGTCCCGCGCGGCGGATTCGGCGGCTCCGAAACCCCGATCGCCGCAAGTTCTCCGTCCGCTTCGGCCAACGCGCGCAGGAGATCGGGCGCCCGGTCTCCGAACCGCGGCATGCGGTAGGTGTATTCCGGGTGACGTAAACCGGTCACTCCGCCCGTGAGCGTTTCACGGAGATAGTCGAGCCCGAGCCGCTGAAGGGGTTGGGTGAGTCGGGGCGTTTTCTGGTAGGGAAGCCTCTGCAGCCACGCCCCACCGATCGTCGCGCCGATCCGTTCGATCGGAGGCGCCCGATCGGTGTCCCGCTGATGGCACCTCGCGCATCCGAGCCAATCGAGCGTGCGGCTCCGCGTGTCGGATTCGGACATGGTCCGTTCCTCGGGTCGGACCGCCGCGTACGCCGCAAGCCGCTCGCGCTGCCGTTCGTTCATCGCGAACCGCGGATACCGCGCGTCGGAGGACGGCCGGTCGCCAAGACAATGATCGAGTGGCGCCGATCGATCGAGCGTAGCACCCGCGCGCAGCGGAATGTCGGCCACCGGTTCCTCGCCGCCGGGAATCGCGTGGCACGCGTGGCACCGGCGCGCGAGGAGAACGCGGCGCGCGAGGTCGTCGGCGGAATCGGCGCCGAGAGTCCGTCGCAAGTCGGCGAGCTCGTCGTCGGATGGACGTGGGTCGTCGGCCGTCTTGGCCGGAGAGGACCACAGCATCAGGTACGCCGCGATGTCGCGGGCATGCTCGGGAGTCAGCGGAAGCGACGGCATTCGACCGTCGGCGTATCTGGAAAGCGGATCGAGCAGGAACGCGGCGAGCCGATCGGCGGTCCAACGGTCTCCGAGCGTTTCGAACGCGCCTTGCCCGGCGTCCAACTGCGACGCCGTCTCCTGATCGGGCAGGAAATGGCACGCCGAGCATCCATAGCCCGCGAACAACCGGCGCCCCATCCGATGGTCGCCGGCGGGGCTCGGCGCCGCGGGCCCGTTCGCCGGACCGTCGCCTTCACCGCTCGTCGGCGCGCGGCCCAAATAGTCCGCGACGACCCACCGTTCGACGAACCCCGGCCGATCGTCGGAAAAGAGCCGCGGCATGTGGACGTGGCGCCGCTTCGACGGCGGATCGGCGAGCCATCCGCGGACCCAGGACGGCGACAACGTGCCGCGGGCGGACGCGAGGGAAGGGCCGGGTCGAGGCGCGAACGGATCGGCGAAATGCGATGCGTGACACCGCGCGCAGCCGAACTCGAGCGAAAGCGCGCGGCCCGAGTCGCGGATCAAGTCCTGTTCGAGCGGTCCGACGCGCTGGGCGTCCGCGTGTTGAAAAAACCACGCCGCGATCGGTTCGAGCGCGAACGATTCGGATTCCCACCACAACTGCAGTCGGGACGGACCGTCCTCGGGCGAGCGGTACTCGATCACGATCGGTGCGTCCCCGATGTCGCATGAGACCTCGTGGGACGCTTCGTGCCGTCGATCGTCGGTTCCTTCGGCTTCGAGAACGACTTCGCCGTTCAGCCGCACGCGCACCGAACCGCGCACATACAGGGAAAGGCGGACCGGACTTGTCTCGCGCCATTCGATATGCCCTTCCCACCGCGCGGTGAACGGCCCGCGCGGCAAACGCCAGTGCGGCGCGGGTTCGCTCAGCGCGAGGGCGGGTTTCGCATCGATGCGGCGGGCCGTGCGCGCGGGGTCGGCGAGCGATTGATACGTCGCGACCAGGCCCTCGTGCGGCGCGGCGCGGACCGACCCCTCGTCCGGCTCGGGTTCCTGCGCCGCGGCGGTCACGCGCCACGCGAGCGTCCACACGATCAGCGCCGAGTGGATCGGCGCGCGAATCCGTCTCATGCCGCGGTCCCCTTTGTCATGGCGATCCGGTCGAAGAGCGTTCCGCCGAGCGGCGCGGCGCGACGCTCGGCTCGCGTCCGCGCCCCGCTCCCCATCGCGCGCTGATCCTAATACAATACGCGGGCCGGTTCAATTCGCGGCGTGCGTGTCGGTCGCCGGCGAACGGCGACGGATCGGCGAGCGTCGAGTCACGTCATCGTATCGCGAGGCGCGGGAACACTTGCATGGATGCGACATGGATGGACTTCCTGCTGCGGGGCGGCACCGCGCCGCACGAACGGGAACATCGCGCGAAGTCGATTCTCGGCAAGCTGATCCGGGAATCGCGGGCGATCGACCAACCCAATTTCACCTGCGTGGAACCGCGCGACCTGCAACGCGCGTTTCAGCTCTACGACGACTCCGTCTTCGGCGGACGCATCCGCGGAACGCTCGCCGGTCGTACGGTCGAGTTCCGGTTCTCGCGCCGCATGACGAGCGTCGGAGGGCAGACCGCACGCTATCGCGATGCGAACCAAGGCGACTGGTTCCGCATTTCGTTGTCGTCGACCCTCCTGTTCAATTCATTCCACGACGTGGATCGTGAAGTCGTCGTCAACGGCCTGCCGTGCGACAACCGGCTCGATGCCATGTTGCGCATCTTCGAGCACGAGCTGCTGCATCTTGTCGAGATGATCACATGGGGTGATTCAAGCTGCGCCGCGCCGCGGTACCAGGGGATCGCGAACCGGTTCTTCGGCCACCTGTCGTTCAGCCACCAGCTCGTCACGCCCCGCGAGCGGGCATTTGTGAAGTTCGGCATCCGCCCGGGCGACGACGTCGTGTTTCGGTTCGACGGCCGGGAGCTGAAGGGGCGCGTCAATCTGATCCGGAAACGCGCGACCGTGCTCGTCGAGGACGCCTCCGGCGCGCCCTATTCGGACGGAAGACGCTACCAGAAGTTCTACGTGCCGATCAACTTGCTCCGCAGATTCGAATCGGAATCGGATCGCTAGTCGCCCTCGTTCGCGTGCGATTCCTCGGGCGCGGAATCCCGGTTTGTCATTGGGGCCACGGAAAGACACGGAAACACACCGAACCCTATCGTCGACGATTGCCGCGCGCCGGGGTTTGGCCTACAATCGCGACCTTCATTCGCCGGTGGCTGTCCGATGGGGACCCAGGGCGTTTGGAACGGTTCGGAATCGCGGAGTCCCTTCCCATGCGGATCGTGCGTTATGTCGATCGGAACGGAACATCATCGTACGGGGCGCAGGGCTCCGAGGGATCGGTGCGCCGGATTGAAGGCGATGTGTTGGGTTCGGCGCCGCATGCGGTCACGTCGGAACGAGCGGACGTTGTCCGGTGGCTCGCGCCGATCGTCCCGTCGGACATCCTGTGCATCGGACTCAACTATCGCCGGCACGCGGCCGAGGGCAACCACGCGCCTCCCGAACAACCCGTGGTGTTCATGAAGAACCGTGGCGCCGTACAGAACCCGGGCGACCCGATCGTGCTTCCGAGGAAACTGCGGAGCGACGCGGTCGACTATGAATGTGAGCTGGCGGTTGTGATCGGCCGCGATTGCCGCAACGTCCCGCGCGCCGACGCGCTCGACCACGTGCTCGGGTACACGTGCGCGAACGATGTGAGCGCGCGCGACTGGCAACTGAAATGGGGTGGCGGCCAGTGGTGCCGCGGCAAGACGTTCGCGACGTTCTGCCCGCTCGGGCCGTGCCTCGTGACGCCCGACGAGATTCCGAATCCCAACGCGCTCGCCATCAAGACGATCCTGAACGGCGCCGTCATGCAGGATTGGAACACGAACGACATGATCTTCGACGTTCCGACGCTCATCGAGTTCCTGAGCGCGAGTACGCGGCTCCTGGCCGGAACGGTGATCCTGACCGGCACTCCGCACGGCGTCGGCGGCGCTCGGACTCCACCCGTCTTCCTGAAGCCCGGCGACACGGTCACGATCGAGATCGAGAAGATCGGCGCGCTGACCAATCCGGTCGTCGAGGAATCGGTATCGGCGTGACGCGGCGGGCGGGCTAAGGTTGCGCGCTCCGAACGTAATGGACCAGGTCGTTGAGCTCCTCGGGGGTGATCTGTTGTTCCAAGCCTTCGGGCATGAGCGACTTCCCGGTCGCGAGGAGTTGTTCGATTTCGGATCGAAGCAGCGTCTCATCGAAGTGTCCGGCTCGCCGCAACGTGACCGACGCCTCGGTTTCCTCGACGATCATCCCGGTGACCATGCGTCCGTCGGCGCGCTGCGCCGTGTATTCCTGGAACTGGGGCGCGACTTCGCGGCTTGGATCGAGAATGTGCAAGGCGAGTTCGTCGCCGGACCGATGGAAGACCGATTCGAGCGGCGGTCCGACGTCGGTGCCTCGGCCGCGGAATTGGTGGCAGGCGGAACATACCCGTTCGTACACGACGGCACCGCGCGCGGGATCACCGACGGCCCGCAGCGCCGCCCGGTAGGACGCGACGACGTCCGCGCGTTGGGCCGAATCCTGGACGAGGACCTCGGCCGCTCGATCGCGAACCCGGGCGTCCCGGTTCCGCGAGAGCAGTCCGCGCTGCGCGGGGGACAGTTCGCCGCGCGCGATCGCGCCCGACTCGAATGCGTCGAGCAAGACCAACGCGGACTCCGCGCGCGACGCGAGCTCTTGCAGAACCTCGACGCGCACCGACGGCGAAAGGACCCGGTAGCGTTCCACGAGCAGCGCGGCGGCCTCGGGTTCGCTGAACGCCATCGCCGCGCGCACGGCTTCGAGCTGCAGGGGAGGCGGCTCGCGCGACGCGAGCAGTTCCGACACGGCCGAACGGGTGATCGGCCATTCGGCCTGCCGCAGAAGGCGGATCGATGCCGTCCGCGCGACCGCGTCGCGCGTTCGGTCGGTCGCGATCCGCGCCGCGTCGCCGATGCGTTCCGACATCCACGCCCGCAGCGCATCGGACCGGATCGAGGCGCTCGGTTTTCGCTTGGTCCGCTCGCAGCCGCGAACGACACCGCCGAGTATGGCCGAACCGTAGGTCGCGGCGGCTCCGCCTTCCCCGGACAGGCGCTGGGCCAGCCCGAGCGCCGCCTCGATCTCCTCGGCGCGCCCGCGCGCGGCGAGGATCTCCGAAAGGGATTGGGCGAGTTCACGCGACGCGTCCGCGGGAACGGGGTCGGCGGCGACCAGGTGCGCCAAGAGCATCGATTCGCGTTCCGCGGCGGCCGTCACAAGGGCCGTGTTGAGCCATCGGTCACGATGGCTCGACACGAGCGCGCGAAGGACTTCCTCCGTGTCTTCCGGGCGGGGCAACGGCAAGGCGAGCGCCAATTCGAATCGAACGGCCGGTTCCGAATCCCGCGCCAGGGCCATCCAGCGATCGGCGGGAACGTGCGACGCGACATTGCGGGCGGCCGCGACACGAATCGCGTGGCGACGCACTTCAGGTGAACGATCCGTCGCGGCCGCCATCACGTCGTCGCCTTCGAGGACCCCCAGTCCTTGCAGGGTCCAAAGGGCGAGAACCCGCGAGACGGATTCCATGTCGGGGCGCGTGGCCGATGCAGGCGCCGAGCTCGCGGCGCGGGGCGCCGAGCGCCGCGCAAGGGCCCGCAGCGCGGGAACGGCCGAGCGGTCTTGCCGCTCGAAGAGTAGGCGGAACGCCGTATCGCGATGCCACGCGTTCGCATGGCGCAGGACGTCCACCAGTTCCACCGAAGTGCGGTCTCCGAGCCGAATCGACTCGACGGAAGGTGATTCGAAGCCGGGCGGCGCGAGCCGATAGATGCGGCCCCGATCCCGGCCGCTCTCGAGGTCCAACTGCGCCTTGAGATCGTCCGGCATCGACCAGGGGTGCTCGATCGTCTCGCGGTACATGTCCACGACATGCAGCGTTCCGTCGGGCGCATTGACGAAGTTGACGGGGCGGAACCAGTTGTCGTCGGACGTCACGAATTCGGCGCGGTCGTCGACGCGTTTCCCGATGAAGGTGACGCTGTCCGACACGAGTTTCTGGCGATGAATCAGATTCCCGGCGACCTCGCCGAGGAATGCCTGGCCGTAGAACGCGTCGGGATACGCGGAGCCCCGGTAAATCGTGAGTCCGCACGCCGACGTCATATAGCCCGCGGCCACCGTTTCACTTCGCGGACTCGCGGCGAGCACGTCCGACGCCAACCGACTTGCGTTCTCGACGCGCCATGGTTCGGGCATACTGCGGCGGAACACGGGAATCGCGTCCCCTGATTCGGCCACATCGTGCACCGTTCCCGACACGATCGCGAGCGGATTGCGGCGCAGCGCGCGGTCGGGAACAACCGCGTGGCGGATCGGATTGCGGATGTTGCAGATGAACCGGTTCCCCCAGTCGTCGAACGCGTGGCCAAAACGGCCTCCGCCCGAAAGCAGTTCGAACGACTCATCGCGCGGATCGAACCGGAAATCGTGGGTCGACATGGCGATCGCCTGAGCCGACGGATGTCGATCCGCGACGATCGAGCCGCCGTTGCTAGACCCCGCGCCGTAGATCGCGTGGTCCATGCCCCACTTCAAGTTGTTGATCACGGCCTGCACGTTGAACTTCCGGAATCCTCCGAAGATGCGCCGCCTTTCGTCGGCCTTGCCGTCACCGTCGGTATCCTTGAGATACCAGAGATCGGGCGTCGCCGTGACGAAGATCCCGCCGTTCCAGATCGCGATTCCGGTCGGCCACGACAGGTTTTCGGCGAATACCGAGCTGTGGTCGAACCGACCGTCGCCGTTCGTATCGGTGAGGAGCCGAACACGGCCGAGCGGCAAGTCGGTGATGCGTTCCGAGAACGGCTTGTCGGTCGATTTGTCGGTGTAGGGATAGTCCCGCATTTCGACCACATAGGCGCGGCCCCA
The DNA here is from genome assembly GCA_016872725.1 of Planctomycetota bacterium. GTDB lineage: Bacteria > Planctomycetota > Planctomycetia > Pirellulales > Pirellulaceae > VGZC01. The sequence continues at coordinate 78,703 of VGZC01000019.1, read as the reverse complement.
TTCGTCGTACTCCATGGCGACCGGATCCTCGACCAGGGGCTCGGAGGCGAGAAGTTCCATGCGAAAACCGTCTCGCATATGGAACGCGGCGAGCGCCTCGTCGGCCTCGCGCGGCGGGATCCTCAGGAACCGGGCGGATCCGCCGGGCGTGGGGATCGCCGCGGGCGGCGCGGCCGAGCGCGGCGGCGCGGGGACAATGCTCGGCGCCTCCTTCGCGTCAAAATACTCCTTGGCCGATGGAGGCCGATTGCGATGCATTTCGGCCGCGAAATCCCCGATCTGCGCCCAATGCGCCGGCGTGCCCAGATCGATGTCGGCGATCGCGATGGTTCCCCATTGATCGGCCCGCGACACGATACTCCCGTCGGGACCGAAGATGCCGGTGATCATCCATTGGCTCGATGCGTCGGTATACGTGCTGCTCACGACGAACACGCTGTTCTCGCACGCCCGGGCGGCGGCGAGCATCGGGTTGCATCCCCAAACGGGAAACGCGATCACCTCGGCTCCCGCTTCGCGGAGCCGCCGCGCGACCTCCGGAAAGAACCCGTCATAACAGACCATCATGCCGATCCGTCCAAGGGACGTTTCGAAAACCGGATAGGCGTCACCCGGCATGATCCCCGACTCGGATTCGCCGCGCGGCAAGCAGACCTTGCGGTATTTGCCGATCAAGCGCCCGTCCGCGCCGATCAACACGGCCACGTTGTGCACGAGGTGGCCGTCCTTTTCGAGCAGCCCGACGACGAGATGCGTCTTGTGCGATTTCGCGAGCTCACCAAAATACTCGGTCGATGGCCCGGGCACCGGTTCCGCGCATTCGGCGTACGTCTTGCCCGTGCCATAGAACGTGAGCGTCTCGGGCAGCACGAGCAATTCGACTCCCTTCGCCGCCGCGTCGGCGATGAGCGGCGCGAATTCGCGCCGGTTCGCTTCGGGGGATTGGCCCGATGGATGGAAATGGACGGCGCCGACGCGCGCGCGGCGCGGAGGCGGCGCGGGGGCCTTTTCCAGACGGATGTCGGTCCATTCCACGGTCGCGCCGGGCGCCCACCACAAGTGCAATTCAATGAGCGCGCGGCTGCTTCCGCTGGGCGCCCGCACGACCGATTCGAAGCGGATCGACCCGTCGTCGCCCGTTCGCTGTTCCAACGGCAGTTCGGGGGTCGCCGTCGCGGGCGTTCCCTTCGGATGGTAGGGACCGAAAACCGGTTCGTCGCGCGTCACCGATCCGCCTTCGGCATTCCGCCAGTGAACGCGGGGAAAGACGCACCGCCGAGGGAACGGAACCCGCTCGACGCGCGCCGCGGCGGTGAACCGGTAGTAGGCGCCGCCCTCGACGTCCAGCTCCGTTTCCCACCAACCCTGCAGACCCGCCCGCGCGTCCGACCGGATCACGAGTGAACGCGCGGGTTCGTCCGCGTTCGAGGGAATGCGTTCGAAGGCCGGACGGATTTCGTCGCGAGGCGATCGGGCCGTCCACGTTTGGCCCCGCGCGCCGCCAAAGGGAATCGCCGCCACCGACAGCCACGCGGCGAGCCAACACGAAAAAAACCGCGATCGGGACTTCGCTCGTGCCTCATGCGACGCGTGTGGGGAAAGGGCGAAACGGGATAAACGCCGCATCCCGGCAATTCGGTGGGGCAAGGGGCCACCTCCTGATCGAGGGCAAGGCACGGGCACGCGTTCCAGCACGGTCATGCCCGCCCATTGTACCGGCATCACGGCACGGATGGGCGCGTGGTACCACGCGGCGGCCATGAAGTCGATCGGCCCGGTCACCGCTCGCCGCGGGATGGGCCCGCTCGTCGTCAAGGCCCCGCATTCCGACAAGTCAACTCAATCCGCGCGATCGGCACAACCGATATCAATCGATGGGACACACGACGGAATGGGGTTCGAGCCGCGGGGAAGCGAAGGGCGATTCAGGCAATGAACCGAATCGGTCGAGTTGAACCGGTTGACGGCGCCGAGCATCGTATCGCGGCGGGGTGGGCGCCGCCGTCCCTCATTGTCATTGTCCTGTTGGGCGCAATGGTCGGCTGCCATGATGGCCGCACGTTTTGCACCGACTGGTACCTCAATCGGGTTTCCCGGCCGTTTGACACAACCGAGCCGAGGGTCGACGCGATGGCGCCCCGATCGTCCGGCGGCGCCGCGATCCCAGGGGCGTCCGAGCGATCGGGGACGCAAAGCCCGGACGGTCCGTCGAGCGGACTGGCGCGGTTGCCGGACGGCTTTCCCGGTGCCGCCGCGCCGCCCCTCGCGCTTCCGCCCCGCGAGGGCAATACGCCGAGCGAAGCATGGCTATCGGCGTTCGATGGTCTGTATCCGGCTCTGCCCACTCCACCGGAAACGGGGCAACCGGAAACGGGGCAACCGGAGGGCGAACGCCTGTCGCTCGCGACGCTCCAGGCGATGGCCATGGAGCACAGTCCAAGGATTTTGCAGGTCGCCGGAGAAGTCGAGTCGGCTCGCGGCTCGATGATCCAGGCGGGGCTCTATCCGAACCCGTGGATTGGTTATCAATCCGACACCGTGAATACGGCCAACACGCGAGGATACCACGGCATCGGCATTTCCCAGGACATCGTCACGATGGGAAAGGTCGCCCTTTCGCGGCAGGCGGCGGGCTTCGATCTGCAGGTGGCGGAATTGGCTCTGGAACGTACGCGGTTCGAAGTCGCTTCGGATCTTCGCGCGCGCTATTTTGAACTCGTGGTGCTCGCCGAGCGGCGAAAGCTCGCGCACGCGATGACCGGTCTATGCGACCGCATCTATCAGGCGCAGGTCGATTTGGCGCGGGGCGGAGAAACGGCGCCGTACGAGCCGATGCAACTGCGCGTCCTTTCGCTGCAGTCCCGCGGCGAGCTCGAACGCATCGACCAATCGTCTCTGGGCGCATGGCGGCGTCTTGCCGCCACGATCGGAGTCCCCGAACTGCCAATGTCGGACTTGTCGGGGCGTGCCGATGACGCGATTCCACTCGTCGATTTCGATCGACTCGCCGCCCGCATGCTCGCCAACCACACCGACCTTCGGACCGCCTGGAATCAGGTTGCCAAGGCCGAGGTTCTCCTGCGACTCGCCGAAGTGACTCCGTTTCCCAATCTGACGGTGACGACCGCCATCCAGCGTGACTACACGTTCGTTCCCGGAACGACATCGTACAACCTGCAAGTCGGCGGCGACGTGCCCGTGTTCGACCGGAATCAAGGGAACATCGTCACGGCGCGCGGCAACCTGTATCAAGCCGAACAATCGGTCGACCGCGCCCGCAACGCGTTGCTCGGGGATCTCGCCGAGGCGTTTTCGCGTTACGAGGCGAATCGGCGGATCGCGCGGACCTATCGAAACGGCGCGCTGCCGGACCAGGTTCGTGTCTTTCGAGCGATCTACGACCGCTATCGGACCGACCCGCTCGAGTTGCGGTTCAACGATGTCGTGGTCGCCCAACAAACGCTCGGCTCGCTGCTCAACCAGTACCTCGATCTGCTCGGCGGCCAATGGAACGCGCTCGTCGACTTGGGGCGCGTCGCGCAGGCGGACGATCTGTTCTCGCTCGGCGCGGTCGAAGAAGTCGAGCCGATCCCGGAGATCGAGATGCCCGAGTCGGACCGGTAGATCCGTCGCGAGCGAGTCCGTCAACGCCACTCGACGATACACGCACCCCACGAATAGCCGACGCCGAATCCGATAAGCATCAGGCGTTGGCCGGGAGTCAATCGGCCTTGGTCGGCGTATGCCCGCATCGCCAGGGGAATCGACGACGAGACCGTATTGCCGACATCCTTGAGATGATAAACCACCTTCTCGAGGGGGATCCGGCTGCACACCGCGAGGTTCTCGAGCATGAACCGGTTGGCTTGGTGGTAGACAAACCAATCGATCTGGTCGATCGAAAGGCGCGCGCGGCTCAACGTCGCCTCGACCAGTTCGGGAACACGGCCCAGCGCGAATGAAAAGACGGCCTGCCCGTCCATGAACAGGTTGTCCTGGGTTCGGATACAGCCGGCGGCGTCGGTCTCGGCACGTGCCGTGTGATCGGAACGGGGCAAGCGGCCGCCTCCCGCCGCCACGACGAGGTTCGCGGCACCCTGCCCGTCGGTCCCGACGACAAACGGTCCGATGGCCGATCCGCCCGACGCATCCCGCTCGATCAGCGTGGCCGTCGCGGCGTCGCCGAAGAGCATCCGGACGGTTCGGTCGGCCGGGTGGACGTAGCGCGTGTACGTATCGGCCGTCAGCAGGAGAACACGATTCGCGTCCCCCGCCGCGATGAGCGCGTTGGCGAGTTGCAAGCCGTAGACGTATCCGGAACATCCCAGTTGAAAATCAAACGCGCCCGACGTGCATGGGATTCCGAGCTGATGTTGCAACACGCATGCGGTCGACGGCAGCGGGTAGTCGGGGCTCTGCGTGCAGTAAACCAGATAGTCGACGTCGGACGGCGCCGTCTTTCCGGTTGCAAAGAGGTTCTTTGCGGCTTCGGCCGCCATATCGCCCGCCGTCTGGCCCGCGCCGACGATCCGCCGCTCGACAATCCCCGTCTTGTCGGCGATCTTGTCGACCGGCCAGTCGGGATGCTCGGCCCGTAACTGCTCCACGGTCTCTCGGAGTTCGGGGAGATAGGTCGCGATATCGACGATCCGAGCGGCCATGCGGGAACCTTGGCACCAGGAAAACCGGCCGAAGAAAGGGCGCTGCGGCGCGGCGCCGATCGCCCCATTGTCGCAGTCCGCCTTATCCTTGCAAAGGACGCGTCGAGGCGATCTTTTTCCCGACGGGGGACCACCTTGCGAGTCGGAACAGGTTGCCCTAAGCTGCCATGGAAGGGTGGGATGCCCTCGGAGTTGAGGGCACTTGCGCCTGTCCCGCTCACCCGGAGCTCGGCGTGCGCGACGCCCTGATTCGCCGATCGGGTGACCGCACCGAGTGACTTTCCGCACGGACCGACGACGTGAACGAAGTGATTGACCAAAACCCTCCGCGCGACGCGCTCGAGTTGCGGCTGCAGCGGATTTGGGAGGAGCTGCTGAAGCAGAGTCCGATCGGAGTGGACGCCGATTTCTTTTCGATCGGCGGGGACTCGATGACCGCCTTGGCCTTGATGGCGCGCGTCGTTCAGGAGACCGGCTATCAATTGCCTGCGGCCGGGATCGTCCAGGCTTCGACCATCGCGAAGCTGGCGGTCGCCCTGCGCACCGCGTCGCCGCGGGACCGAAACGATCCGATCGTCCCGCTCCATGCCGCATCCGACCTCCCTCGGTTTTATTGCGTGCATCCCGTGGGCGGCAGCGCGCTGTGCTACCTGCGGTTGGCGAGGGAACTTCAGGATTCGGTTGCGTTCTTCGGTGTCCAGTCGCCGACGATCGAATCGAACGCGCCGCCCGTGTGCAAGATCGACGAGATGGCCGACGACTATGTCGCGGCGATCCGAAAGGTTCAGCCCCATGGCCCGTATCTTCTTGGCGGATGGTCGTACGGGGGCATCATCGCCTACGAGATCGCGAGGAAGCTCAAGGCGGCCGGCGAGCCGATCGGCCTCCTCGCGCTGATCGACAGCGGCCAGGTCTACTCGTTCGCCGTCCTGCTCACGATGCTCCGCGGACACGGCGTCGACCTCCTGTCGCGGCTCAGCGCGCCCAGCGCGGAACAGCTCGAGTTGTTCCGCGTGCAGACCGAGCCCGCCAAACTGGTTCCCGCCGGGGCCGACGACGCGATGGCCCGGCGCATCTACGAGAATCTGATCGCGTGCATGCGCGGACTGCTTGACTTCCACTTGAAACCGTATGACGGCGAGGCCGTCTTGTTCCGGGCTCGCGAACCCTATGTTCGGAAGCGGCGGGATCCCGAGGAGGAATGGCGCGAGCTGTGCTCGACGCTGACCGTTGTCCCGACAGGCGGGAACCACCTGACGGTGATCCACGAACCCAACGTCCAGGAACTCGCATCGCACATTCGCGACGCGCTTGTCGAGCGAGGCTTCAGCGCGAAGCCTCGGGCGTAGCCGTTCCTCCCAAACGTATCCGCGCGTAGCCGATCGATTGCGGTTTGCCGGGACGCTCACCCATCATGTCGAGCCAGTACGAGGGAGGTGAACCGGCTCGCGGCGTCGCCGTGAAGAAACTCGCGAACGGATTCGCCAACGGTATCCTCGCCGGACCGAGGATCGCGCCGTCGCGCGTGATCTCGACGACGCGATTCTCCGAGACGCCGGCTCCGCCCGCGTCCGAACCGGCCGCATAATAGGCAACGAAGAGCCGTCCGTCGGGTGTCGGCTGGAACTTGGCGGCCGAGCCTTGCACGCCCGGCGCGCCCTCGGTGGTCTCCTCGATGACGCGCCGCGATCGCAAATCGCCTCCGCTCCAGACCGCATAGTGCAATCGGTGCGATTGTCTTTCGTTGGGGAAGAATCTTTCGCGGAGCCGCTCGTCGATCGCCCGTTCGGTCCAGAGCAGATGCACATCGCCGTTTTCGTCCGCGTGCAGATCGCACGGCCAGACGAAACCTCCGGTCTTGTCCCGCGTCGCGATCTCTTGCCAATCATGGAACGGCTGACGCGTGATGTCCGGAGTCCACGCCAGGAAGATCCGACGGAAATCATAGTCCCAATCGCGGCCGGTGAGTTCCTTCTTGTAGGCGCGCCATGCCGAATTCGGTTCAAGGATGTCGCTGACGCCGAAAAAGTAGACGGCGCGACCTTTCAGAGCGACGCTCGGATAGCAGACTCGGACCGGCTGCGGCTTCTCGTAGTCCGCCCCCCACGGCCATTTCAGCGATCCGGTCGCCGACCATTGGCCCGACGCGTCGCGAAATGTCCATTCCGCGTGGGTGTAGCCGATATTCTGGAAGAGAACCAACTCACCCCGCTCCGCGTCGGCTGAGAAACTGCGGTAGGAGTGCTCGCGGAACGGCGGAGCGTCCGTCCATGCCGGAATAATCGCTTCGGAACGGTCCAACGATTGCGATGTGTCGAACCGGTGGATCGTCGGGCGTGCGGCGCCGCCGCCGGGTTCGGGACCGGATGCGAGCGTCGGGTTGGCCGACAAATAGACGGCTCCATCCTTCAGTACGGCGATCGGACATGGTTCGCGCGTGCGTCCGTCGGCGTCAACCGCTCGGCGGACCCAGCCCGAGTCCGTCCGCTCAAAGAACATCCATCGGACGTTGTTGAGCGGCCTGGCGTCGGGGATCGTCTCGATGCCGCTCGCGAAGACCCGATCACCCATTCGCGCCAGCGTCGTGGACCCGGCGCACCACATCGGACCGGCTCCGTTGTCGGCGGGAGCGTACGAGTAGACTTCGTCCTCGACCTCGACCACCGGACGCGGCGACTCGTCACGCGCGGCGGCTGTTGACAAGGTCCATGCGACCAGCGGAAGCCATGCGAGCGTTCGGTTCATGAGGAACCTCCTTGGTGGTTCGTGTCGTTCGGGTGGTTCGCGGAGCGAACCACGACTTTCAGCGTTGAACTTCGGCCTGACGTTGAACGAAGATCACGGCGGCCGAGGGTTTCGCGGGCAGCGCGATCGGCAGGCCCTCGACCATGAGCTCGCGACCGGAGGCCGTTCCTTCGGCCGCCCCGTCGCGCGACGCGAAACGATAGGTCGCGTCGGGAACGAGGTCGTGCAGCTTCAGCCGAGCCGTTTCGGTCGCGCTTGCTTGCCGGCGAAACGCCTGAACGGCCGCCGTGCCCCGTTCGGGAAGGTGAAACTGCCACGCGATCCACGCATCATCGGACTGGCTGTAGGGAGTCAACGGATAGAAATCGCCCGAGTAGTATTCGCTGAGCTTCCTCCATTCGGCGTACAGTTCCCGGAGCTTCTTGTAGTCGATTTCGGGGACCCGAACGTCGATCCCGCTTCCAAGGCTCGGCGCCGCATTGCTCCAAAACGCGTACGGTTCCACTTCGGTAAACCCTCCTCCGTAGTAGGGCGCCGCGGAACTCGCGACGGTGCCGGTCCCGTGGTAGGGGAGCCAGAGCGAGATGCCATAGGTCATGCACTGGTGTCCGATCGGCTCGTAGGCGTAGTCGCTTCGCCACAGGGGGACCGCGCGGCGCATCGTTTCGAGATCGTTTCGCCTCCCCCCGCTCGCGCACGAATCGATCAACATGTCGGGATGCCGGCGCCTCAGCTCATCCCAGTAGGCGAGGTAACCCGTCACATGACGGTTTTCCGTCATCCCTTGGCGATCCTCGGCGTCGTTCGCGCGCCAGAATCCGAGCGGGTCCATATTGAAATCCTGGCGATAGAGGTCGATTCCTTGCTCGGTCAAGAGCCGGTCCACGTGGTCGGTCAGCCACACCCGAGCTCGATCGTCTCCCAGATTCAGCAATCGCGTTCCTTCCTCACCGGGACGCCGGGGGCGCTCGAATGGGTGAAAGGCCTTGGGATCCAAATCGGGACTCGGAGCGGGGGGCAGCCATCCGTAGGACCACGGGCTTTTTGGCGCGGGTGCAGCATGGAAGTCGCGCGCCGCGTCAAATGGGGCGGCCGCGTTCGGGTCGGCATCCGCGCGGCGGATCTGAACGTCGAGCCCCGTCGAGTCGAACGGATGCGAGCCGTTCCCCCATCCGACGATGAAGTCGATCACGCGGCCTTGATCCACCGAGACCTTTCCCTCGAAGGCGCACGTCCCGGGCTTGCCGTCGACTTGGATCTGTCCGTCGTAGATCGTCCGGCCATCGACCGCCACATGCACGTCGGTGGTCGCCTTCGGATCGATCGCGGCGAACGCGGCCGTTACCGCGTATTCGCCCGATTCGGCCGCCGTCCAGCGCACGACGCCGTATTCGCCTTTGCCTCCGGGATGGAATGAAAGGCGACCGGGATCCCACACGATGCCGGCCATCGTCAGCCGATTGGGTGAGCCGTTGTGAACGACGCACGGTTCGGTCCCCAACGCGTCCGACGACCAAACGACCATGCCGGAGAGCGGATGCGATTCGGGAGGCGTCGCATGGAGCAGCCACTCGGGGTGTTCGCGATAGAGCCATGTGCCGGGCGCCACGCGCTCGGGCTCGAACCAGACCAGCGTCTTCACGCCGCGCGCGTGCGCGTGATCGCTGATCGGCTTGAATCCGCGCGGAAACCGGGCCGGGTCCACTTCCCAGGTTCCCACCTGCGGCCACCCCTGTTGCTGGATGTACCACCCGGCATCCATCCACCAGTAATCGAGCTTCAGTCCTTCCTCGAGATAGCGGTCGATGTGCATGATCTGGTTCTGTTCGTTCGCCTTGATCATCTCCTCGTAGGCGCGCGAGCTGGAAGCGACGAATTGCGGAGGAGGGAGTTTTCCGCCCGGCTTCGGCATGCTGTGCGCCGTCATCCAGCGGCGCCATACGTTTTGGGAGCGGAGGTACTCGCCTTGCCAAAAGAGCAAGACCGTCAACGGCGATCGGAACTCCTCGTTCGGGAGCAGCCGGGTGTGAACGAGTTCCTGCCCCGCTTCGACACGCAGGCCATTCTCCGCGTCGCGCGTGAACAGGGCATTCCATTGTCCGGGCCATCCCACGGCCGCGATCGCTCCCTCCGCGCCGAATTGCAGATTGAAATACGACCAGTCGACATTGGTGGGCCGCCCTCCCGCCCCTCCAAACCGCGCCGCGGCGCCTGGAGCCAATGGAGTCTCACGCGGTCCGTAGTCGGATCGATTCGCCTGGGATCCGTACGCGTGATGCAACAGGAACTCGGTCTCGCCCGCCCGTATGAAGGTGACGTCGAGCGCCCGGACATCCTCGATCAGCGCCGACGGCTCGGCGGACGGGTTCGAGAACACGAGCGTCCACTCGGCCACGGGAAAATCGGCGTATTCGACCGAGTCGCACCGCACCCGCAGTCCCGAATCGGGATCGGTGTGGACGATCGACCGCCGCGTTCGCGCGGCGTCGAGCGTCTCGCGCGTTTCCTCGCGGCGCCACCGCGCGAGCAACTCCCGGGACGACTTGCCTCCGTACCGGAAGGAAAACGGGAGTCGCGCCGGATCCGAACTTCCGAGTCGTTCGGCGTGGAACGCGCGCGCGACGGCGAGTTCCTCCTTTGTCGGTTCGACGCCGTCTAGCGCGCAGGGCCATGCGATCGCAACGAGCACAAACGCGCATCCCATGGGAAACAGGCGGCGCGGGGCCGACGCAACGGTTCGGATCATGACGCGTCTCCGATGATGATGGTCTTGAAAAGGATACGCGACCCGGTCCGCCGCTTCGCGAACCCAGGCGTTTTCAACAACCCGGCGTTCGGTGGCGATGGGCCGCTACTTCGCGCGGTTCACGCGTTGATACACCAGCAGCGCGCTGCCCGGACGGCCGTCGATTGTGATGCGGAGACCCTCGCGCAGCAAGACGTCGCCTGGTACGGATTGCGTCGGCCGCCCGTCGGGGCTTTCGAGCGAATACGTCGACTCCGGATCGAGTCCCCGCAGTCGAATCGTGATGGACCCGCCCGCGCACTCGGCGCGGCGGAAAACCTGGATCGCGCCGCCGCCCCGCTCGGGATCGTCCAACTGACACGCCATCCACGATTTCTTGTCGAGGTCGTAGGGTGTGAGCGGATAGTAGTCACTCAGCAGATACGGCTCGACGCGTTTGAACTCGGCGATCATCCGGCGCAACAGCGCGTAGTCCATGTCCGCCTTGCGCGTGTCCCAACCCACGCGCGACGCCGGGAAGATGCAACTGCGAAAGAAATAGGGACCGGTCGCGCCCAAGCCGGAACCATGGTACGGCAACCAGAGCGACAGCCCGTAGGTGTGGCCCTGCTGCGACTCGGGGTCATGGAAGTAGTCGCTCCGCAGGAGGGGCACCGAGCGTCGCATCGTCTCGAGGTGTTTGCGGCGGCCTCCGCTTGCGCACGAATCGATCCAGACGCCGGGATTTCGCCGAGTCAATTCGTCCCAGAATCGCAGGTATCCGATGATGGTCGGGGTTCCACCGCGTTCCGCCGCACCGAATCATGATCCGTCGCCGACTCGAATCACGGTCCTGCCCGCGATGCGTCCCGCCAGGATCGCATCGATGCGGGGGCCGACGTCGTCGAGTACGACATCGGTGGCGAGTCGATCGAGATCCCTGGGCTTCCAGTCGCCGGCAAGGTGACGCCATAGCGCGCGGCGCTTGGCATAGGGGCAAAGCGCCGAGTCGATTCCCGCGAGATGCACGCCGCGCAGCAGGAACGGGTAGACCGTCAGCGCGAGGTCGGCGCCTCCCACCAAACCGCATGCCGCCACGCATCCATCGACCTTTGTCGAACGCACGAGCGTCGCGAGCACGGGACCGCCCACCGTATCGACCGCGCCGGCCCAGCGCGCCGAAAGCAGGGCGCGAGGGGTCGTGTCGAGCACGTCGGAACGCGCGAGGATTTCCCGCGCGCCGAGATCGGCGAGCCATGCCTTGCGGTCCGCTTTGCCCGTGACGGCCGCGACATGGTAGCCCAACCGACTGAGCATCGATACGGCCAGGCAGCCGACGCCGCCCGTCGCCCCGGTGACCGCGATCGGACCCGAGTCGGGCGAAATGCCGTGAGCCGCCAGCGCGGCGACCGACATGGCGGCCGTGAATCCGGCCGTGCCCAAGACCATCGATTCGCGCAGCGTCAATCCGTCGGGGAGCGGAACGACCCAGTCGGCCGGGACTCGGATATGGCTTGACCACCCTCCCCACCGCCCCGCGCCGAGTTCATACCCCGTCACCAACACGGGGCGCCCGGGTACAAACGGATCGGCATCGCTGTGGACCACGTAGCCCGCCGCATCGATGCCCGGAACGTGCGGCAGTTTTCGAGCGACCCCAGGATGCCCGAGCGCGGCGAGCGCATCCTTGTAGTTCAGCGAGGACCAGGCGACCCGGATCACCACATCTCCGTCGGGAAGTTCGGCGAACGGACGCGTCGTCACGGAACCCGACGTGCGTTCCTTCTCCGTCCTCTCCACGAGGAAACACCGGATCGACTCGGGCAAGGCTCGGCGCGACTCGCCCTCGCGAATGCCATGAGGACCCTGGCCAAGTCCTTCGCCCGTTCCGTCGCCCGCGCCACGTCCTTGTCCATTGATCGGATTCGCGTCCTCGTTCATATCGTGTGCGTCCTCCTGCCCACCGCGGATCCACCGGCGTTCGTGAGCCGTCCGGAAGCCGCCGATTGCACACGACCGACGACGTCAACGACCGCCATTCCTCGAATCGACAAGCGTACTTGCCCGCGCCGTTCCGCGCGAACTAGGATAACCGTCCGTTGCTCGGCCGATGTGCAGTTCGGCATCCTATGACGAACGGGAGACGCATGCCATGCCCTGTCACTCCATTCGGAAACTCGTCACGTTCTCCATGTTGTTCGTTTTCGCGTCGCGCGCCGCGGCGACTTTCGCGTACGAGCCGAGCCTGGCGGAGCAACTGGCAAAGTACGTCGAAGGGGGCAAGATCTCCGGCGCCGTGACGCTTGTCGCGAACCGCGACGGTGTCCTTGACGTGCAAGCCGTCGGCAAGGCCGACCTCGATTCGAACACGGCGATGCGCGACACGGCCCTTTTCGGAATCGCGTCGATGACGAAACCGATCACGGCCGCGGCGCTGATGATCCTGGTCGACGAGGGGAAGGTCCGTCTCGATGATCCGGTGTCAAAACACATCCCGGCGTTCGGAGAATCGAAGCTGAAGAGCGGCGAGGCTCCGAAAGAACTCATGACCGTGCGGCATCTCCTTACGCATACGTCGGGATTGGGCGGCAGCCAGCAAAACGAGGGAACTCTCGCCGAGACGGCCGACGAATTGGCCAGGAGACCGCTCGACTTCGAACCAGGCACGCGCTGGCAATACAGTCCGGGTCTCACCGTTTGCGGTCGGATCATCGAGGTCGCGGGCGGGACCCCGTATGACCGATTTCTGTCACAACGCATCTTCGAACCGCTTGGCATGAAGGACACGACATTCCAGCCGTCGGAGGAGCAGCGGAGCCGGATTGCTCGGCTGTACGAACCCGGCAAGACTCCCGGAACCCTCGCGCCCGTTCGGCACTGGATCACGGATTTCGAAGCCGATCGAACGCCGAACCCGTCGGCGGGATTGTTCTCGACGGCCGCCGATCTCGCGCGATTCCACCGAGCGATCCTCCGAGGCGGCGAGCTCGATGGAGTCCGCGTCCTCTCCGACGCATCGGTGCGGGACATGACGCGGATCCAGACCGGGACTCTGACGACCGGTTTCACATCCGGTAACGGATGGGGTTACGGTTGGTGCGTCGTGCGCGAGCCGGCCGGTGTGACCGGGATGCTTCGGCCCGGAACATTCGGTCACGGCGGCGCCTTTGGCACGCAGGTCTGGATCGATCCTGACCAAGACCTGGTCTTCGTACTGCTCATCCAGCGCGCGAAATTCGGAAACGGCGACGACTCGGAGATCCGCCGCGGTTTCCAGACGTGGGCCGTCGAGCGGTTCGGCCGCTAGGCCCAGCGCCGCGACCGACCATTCACGTAGGGCGATTGTCCCCAATCGCCCAGCGCCGCGACCGACCATTCACGTAGGGCGATTGTCCCCAATCGCCCAGCGCCGCGACCGGCCGGGGACGGTCGTTCCGGTCAATCGACGGACATCCAGACGATGCCATCGCGCGTCGCGCGGAACCGTTTGCAGCGGATGTTCGAGCCGTCGCCTTCCTCGTAGTACACGATCAGTACGCTTCCGTCTTTGAGCACGACCATGGACGGATAGGCGCCGCCGACCTCGTCGACCACCACGTTGGCGCTCCACGTCGCGCATTCGTCGATACTGTAATGCAGGCTGGTCGCGGGCACGCGATGGGCGAGCAGGATGATGTCGCCGGGAGCGCGGAGCAGATAGGGGCAATGGCCTTTGAATCCGATCGGCTTGGAAACGGTCCAGGTCCGACCTCGATCGGTGGAGCGGGCGAAACACATCGCGGGCCGCTGGACGGCGTAGAGCGTCTTGTCGCTCAGTTCGATCACGTCGGTTTCGGCGTCGAGCCGGATGCCTCCGTTGTCGATGATGACGACCTCGCTCCACGTGGCTCCCTGATCATCGCTGGAGACCACCGCGCCGGAGGCGCCGTCGGGGCCTTCGCGGTAGAGGCCCAGCACGAGCCGTCCATCGGATAGCTCGCGGATCGGCGCGCTGCAATACGCGTCCGCCGCGATCCGCGCCGGCTCCGACCACGTCGCGCCCTGGTCGTCCGACACCGTCATCCATGACCCGTGACCCGTCCACGGCGAACCGGGTTGGTCGCTCGTTCCGAGCGAAAAGAAGTTGCAGATCAGGCGGCCGCTCTTGAGCCGCACGATCGATGGATCGCGGTCGTCGTGCGGCGTGTCGACCACGACCGACGCGGGACTCCACGTTCGGCCCTCGTCGGACGACGTGCACGACGCGACCCGGCCGCCGCGCGGATGCCCGTCATTGGGTAACGAGACATGGCCATATCCCGCGTACATGACGACCATCAAGCGGCCGTCCTTGAGCCGGCACACGTCGGGAAACGCCTCGTACGCGCCGGCACCCGCGTCCGCGCAGACGATCTTGTGCTGGGCGCCGGCCCTTGCGGCGCATGCGGAAACGGCGAGCCCCGCGACGAACCCCATCCGGATAGCGGGCAAGAATCCGCGGAAACGCGATTGTGACGCCATGGTTGTCTCCCCACGTTGGCATGGACTAGAAAGAACGCAATTCCAATACGGCATCGTTCTGGAACGGGGCCGTGAACTGCCGATCCGCGCCGCCCTCGACCGCGCCCCCCGCGACCGTCTTGCCGTTCGACGCATCGGTCCATTCCACGGCGAACCGGTTCTTGGTTTGGCTCAACGCGACCATCGCGTTCCTGCCGGCGGGCACAAAGACCGCGTAGGCGTTACCCGGATCGGCCAGGCAGAACTTCGTCGACGCCAGATCGTCTCGGGGCGCCATCGCCGCCAGGTCCCATCGTCGGACCAGACGGAGCGCGTGGCCGAGATTGTGTCGAACGGGCTCCCATTGCGGATCGAATCGATTCCCGAGCACACGGCCGTCATAGGGATCCATGAACAGCGGGTTGTGCCCTCGCATCAGGCTCTTCCACACCCAAGCTCCGTTTCCGCCGACACCCCAAACGTGATCCGTGTCCAGCAGGCTCACCTTGTTGCCGGACCACGCCGGAGGATCGTCTCGAAAACCGTCTTGGGACCCGGGCGAGATCCAATCGGCCGGGCTTGCCAGCATGTCTTTAAGGCGCTCCGCGCCGTGGCCCGTGATTCCGATCGGGTGTTGCTCGCGCTTGCTCCCTTCGTACTCGCGGATCGTCGCCACGACCCACCAATCCCATTCCTTCTCGCCGCCCTCGTTGATCACTTCGTAAAGCACGTTGTCCAGATCATGGACCGTGTCGACGACCTTCCGGATATAGGCGGCCTGGATCGCGTTGACTTCGGGATGAGCGAGGCTATGGACTTTTTCCGCGGCGTCGATTCCGCCGCGGTTGTTTTCCGGGTGAAACGGATGGCTGGTCCACGCCCACGCGTCCTTGGCGCCTCGACGCCGATTTCCGTGGAACATGCCCCACCCCTCGAACAGCATGACCGAAACGTAGATGCCGCGCCGGCCCGCCGCGCTCACGCGCGACCGAAGGCGGTCGAAATAGGCGGGATTGAATTGCTCCAGATCGAATCGGGGTTTTCCGTCGCGAGCGGTGCCCGGTCCGGTCCGCGCCCAAGGGAGCGGCGCGCAGTGATGGATGAAATCCTTGCCGAGCCGCCCGTTCGCCCGCGTGTCCCACGTCGTCGAATCCCAGGCCCAGAGCCGGATGAAGTTGTGCCCATAGCGCGCGAGGAAATCCAGATACGCATCGAAATCAAACGCCTCGGGCGGGTCGTTCCGGCCCATGTCGACCAGCGAGTTCCAGGTGTGGGAACCCACAAGCAATACCTCACGATCGTTCCCGTCGCGGAAATAGCGCGGATTCCGAGCGGACACCCGCAAGGGTCCACGGACCGGTTCGAGCGTTGTGGTTTGCGGTTGGGCGAATGCCAACGCGCGGAACCACTCCGACCGCGCGCCCATTGCCAGCGCGGACGCTCGGCCGGCCCTTTCGAGGAAGCGACGTCGATGCATGGCGGATCTCCTCGTGAAACCCGAAGCCGAGCGCTGCGAGCCGCCAGGCTCGCGGCGCGGAGGCGAGGGGGGGACGCTGGGAAGGGTGAAAGCCGCAGTATGGAGCATGGAGACGCAATAGGGAACGGAGCGTCTCCTCGTGAAACCCGAAGCCGAGCGCTGCGAGCCGCCAGGCTCGCGGCGCGGAGGCGAGTGGGAGGCGGGAAAGACGAAGGATGGGAAGGGCGCCGCGATGCGCGCGACAGCAAGGCGGAACTCGAGCCCTTAGGCCAGCAGGCCGTCGACGACCGATCCGTGCACGTCGGTCAACCGATAGTCTCGGCCCTGGAACCGGAACGTCAAACGCGTGTGGTCCAAGCCCAACAGATGCAGGAGGGTCGCGTGAAGATCGTGCACGTGCACCGGGTCGGTCGCGACGTTGAATCCGAGATCGTCCGTCATCCCGTGGGTGACGCCCGCGCGCACGCCTCCACCCGCGAGCCACACGCTGAACGACCGGTTGTGGTGGTCGCGCCCGTCGTTTCCACCCTGGACCATCGGCGTTCGCCCGAATTCGCCGCCCCAGACGACGATCGTGTCGTCCAACAGGCCGCGTTGCTTCAGGTCGGCGACCAGCGCCGCGCTCGGTTGGTCGGTGTCGAGCGCGTTCTGCTTGACACCCGCCGTCAAATTGCCGTGCTGATCCCAGACCTCGTGGAACAGTTGCACGAACCGTACGCCCCGCTCGACAAGGCGGCGGGCGAGCAGGCAATTCCGAGCGAACGTGCCCGCGTTCGGATCGCGGACACCGTAGGCGTCGAGTGTCGCCTGCGTTTCGTCCGAGAGGTCCATCAGTTCGGGCGCGCTCGTCTGCAGCCGAAAGGCCATTTCGTAGGCGCTGAGCCGCGCGTCGATCTCGGGATCGCCGACCCGTTCGCGCGAGAGGCCGTTGAGGCGGCGGATGGCGTCGAGCGACGCGCGCTGCGATTCGGCATCGATTCCCGGCGGGTTGGAAAGATAGAGGACCGGGTCGCCCGCGCTTCGAAACGGTGTGCCGCTAAAGACGGTCGGAAGGAACCCGCACCCGTAGTTGCTCGCCCCCCCGCTCGTCCCCTTCGCGCTCGTCAACACGACGAATCCCGGCAACTCCTCGGCCTCGCTGCCGAGTCCATAGATCGTCCATGCTCCGAAACTCGGACGCCCGAATTGCTGCGATCCGGTATTTATCATGATCTGCGCCGGAGCGTGATTGACCGCCTCGGTTCGCATCGTCCGAATGAGGCACAGATCGTCGGCGATCCTCGCCGTGTGCGGCAGTACCTCGCTCAACTCCATCCCACATTGCCCGTGCCGTGCGAAGGCGAACTTGGGGCCAAGCAGGGCCGAGTTGGGATTGATGAACGCGGCGCGGTACCCCTTCAATATCTCCGCGGGCGGAAGCTGACCGTTCCGTTTCGCGAGTTCCGGCTTGTGGTCGAACAGTTCCAGATGGCTCGGGGCTCCGGCCTGGAACAGGTAGATCACGCGTTTGGCTTTCGCCGCGTGGTGGGGGGCGCGTGGGGCGGGCGGATCGTCGCAGGCCCGCGCGGCGCGTCTATCGAGCAGCCCCGCGGCGATCGCGCCGAGCGCCACGCCGCAGTCGCGCACGAACCACCGCCGGCAAACGGTTCGCGCGGAGGTCTCCGTCGATCGGCGGGCATCCATCATGTCGTTCTCCCCGATTACCTGTTGACTTGGCGTCTTTCCGCCGCGGTCGCATCCGCGGCGCGGCCCGGGACCCGCGTGACGGCCGGACATCGGATCAGTTCTTGGTCAGCGTCTCATCGAGATTGATCAGGACGCGCGCGGCGAGCGTCCAGGCGGCCGCGTCGCGAGGCGTCACCCCTTCGGGCAGGTCGGGCAGTTTCGCGGAATCCCCGGTCGCGATCGCGCGCGGGTTCAGCCATCCGTCGCCGACTCGCGCTCGGGCGTGATCGAGAAGTGACATGATAGTGTCACACTCCGCCGATGTCGGAAACCGCGCCGCGCATAGGCGGAACGCGTACTTCGTCCGTTCCGCGTCGGTCGCGCCCCCCTCCCGCAGGACCCTGAGCGCGAGCCCCCGCGCGGCTTCGACGAAGATCGGTTCGTTGAGCACGGCGAGCGCCGCGAGCGGCGTGTTCGATCGGACGCGCCGAGCACACGCCGTGTCGCCGTTGGGGCCGTCGAGCACGTTCATCACCGGGTCGGGCATCGACCGCTTCCGGAATCCGTACAGCGCGCGGCGATAGCGATCGGTGCCTTCCGCGGGCGTCCAATAGTCGGGGTAGGTGTAGTTGTATTCGAGCACGTTCTTGGGAATCGGAGGAATGACGGGCGGGCCGCCGAGACGATGGTGGAGCAATCCGGCGGCGCCCAAGGCCACGTCGCGCACCACCTCCGCGTCCGCCCGGAAACGCGGACCGCGCGACAACCAGACGTTGCGCGGATCCCATTCCAGCAGTCCGGGCGTCACGTCCGATGTCTGACGATACGCCGAACTCGTCACGATCATGCGAATGACGTGCTTATGGCTCCACCCATGCTCCATGAAATCGACGCTGAGCCAGTCGAGCAATTCCCGGTGGACCGGCACGGGCGACCGCGTTCCGAAATCCTCGGGAGTTTCGAGAAGGCCCGTTCCGAAGATCGACTGCCAGATCCGGTTGACCGCGACGCGCGCGGTGAGCGGCGACTCGCGGGCCGCAAGCCAGTGGGCGAATCCCAGCCGATTGCGGGGCGCGCCGGCGGGCCACGCGTGCAATGCGGCCGGCGTGTGCGGCTCCACCGCGTGCGTCGGTTGGTCCCAATTGCCGCGGTCCAGGAAGAAGGTCGGACGCGCATCGCCCGGTTCCCGTTCGATCAGATGGAGTATGGACGTGGCGGCCTCGGGGAATCGAGCCCACGCCGCGTCGATTTCGGCGACCGCCGGTTGCCATTCGGGAACCGTCCGCATCCACGCGCTGAAGACGGCGGGATCGCTCGCGACCGCCGTTCGCGCATCGGGCGAGCCGGTATCCCGCGCCGCCAGCAACGCGGCTGCGACGCCGTGATCGGTCGCCGGGAGCGAGGGCGAAGTACCGCGCGTCAGGCTGAACCGGCACCGGCCGACCATGTCGGCCATGCGCAGCACGAGTTTTAGGCGTGTGCCCGGCGGAACGGCGAGAGGCGTTTCGAGAGACACGGCGGCGGCCGAAGGCTCATTGCGACGACCAGGCCCGCGGTCCGCATTCCATGTCGTCTCTTCCACACCGTCGACCAAGTGGGCGACCGGGCCGCTCGACGTCTTGCCGTCCGCCTGCTTCCGCTCGGGTTCCGAAAAGTCCGCGATCGGCTGCGTCAGCTTCAGTTTCTCCCAATCGGCGATTCCCGGGCGCTGGATCCAAACCTCCCATTCGCGGATCGCCCAATTCCCGAGCCGGCCTCGGCCGGGACCTCGAAACGGGAGGTCGCCGTGCGTCAAGGTCTCAATCCGGAAACCGGTCACTCCCGCGAGATCCGGATCGGCGACCAAGAAAATGTCCGCGCTCGTGTGTCCCTTCATCAGGATCGAATCGTCGGATTCACGCGTCGGATGATTCAGTCCGCTCACGCTTCCCAACTCGACCGCGCGGATCGGTTCCCAAACCACCGGATGCGCGACGATCGCGTCGCTCCATGCGGTGAATTCCTCGATCCATCGCGGCCGCTCCGACCGTACGCGATCCTGGACCGTTCGGATCGACTCGGCGATTCGGTCGATGCGTCCCCGCTCGTCGTCGGAATAGACCCACGACTGGGCTTCGTACGCGTTGTTGAGGAACGCGAATACGCCGTAATACTCCTCTTGAGTGAGCGGGTCGAACTTGTGCGAA
This sequence comes from Planctomycetota bacterium, assembly GCA_016872725.1. Lineage (GTDB taxonomy): Bacteria > Planctomycetota > Planctomycetia > Pirellulales > Pirellulaceae > VGZC01. Next base: position 58,765 of record VGZC01000019.1, on the reverse strand, counting down.
TGGCACTGAGCGCATTGCGCGGTCAGTCCGAGAATGGCCTTGCCGAGGCAGTCCATCCGATCGAACATTTCAACCATGCGGAATTGTTCGGCGACGATCGCGCCTTCCTCGTTGATCATGCTGTTGCGCAGGAATCCGGTCGCGATCCGTTGCGGTTGGGACGCATCGTCCAGTAGATCACCGGCGATCTGTTCGATAAGGAATCGGTCGTAGGGCATGTCGGCGTTGAACGCGTCGACGACCCAGTCCCTCCATTTCCATTGCTCTCTGCGAAGGTCCTTCTCGTAGCCGTTGGTGTCCGAGTACCGCGCGACGTCGAGCCAGTGTCGGGCCCACTTCTCGCCGAACCGCTCGCTCGCCAGCAGCCGCTCGACCGTGGCGTCGTACGATTCGCGTTCAAACGCGTCGACCTCTTCCGGGGATGGCGGAACGCCGATCAGGTCGAGATAGAGCCGCCGACATAGGATCGGCGGCGGCGCCGGTGGAGACATGGCCGCTTTGCGGTCGGCAAGCGCTTTGCCAATGAATGCGTCGATCGGATGGGCCGCGGCCTGAGCGACCGACGGCAATGGGGCCTTCCGGGGACCGCGAAACGCCCAGTGCCCTTCGTACGCGGCGCCGTCGACGATCCAGCGCCGCAGCGTCGCGACCTGCGCGGCCGACAGCGGCTTGTTGTGGCTCGGCGGCGGCATCAACTCCTCGGCATCCCCCGATTCCACGCGCCGAATCAATTCGCTCTCGTCCGGTTTCCCAGGCACAATCGCCGGCGTTTCCGACTCCCCGCCGCGCAGCGCGCCGTCACGCGCGTCGAGCCGCAGTCCGCCCAGCCGGTTGATCGCGTCGGCGCCGTGGCACGCGAGACAATGCTCGGCCAGGATCGGCCGCACGTCACGCTGGAAATCCACGTCCGCGTCAGGCGCCGCGCCCACGATGACCCCGGCGATCGCCCAAACCCAATTCATGACCGACTCCTCGACCCAACCCGCCCCCGCCCGCCGCGCCTCCGCGCCTCCCCGATATCCATATCTACCTTCGTGGATATGATAGTCCATGCGGTGGCGGGAAGGAAGCGACACGGGACGCGGGTGGACGGGTCGGGAGGGTTTGTCAGGGAGCGTTGGGGCCGATAGCCTGTTGGGGTTGACGGGGTGAATCACGGGGTGGTGGGGCGAGCGGAAGGGACATTCGGATGCGGTGTGTGACGATGGGAGAGCTTCGCGCGGCGCGGGTGCCGAGCGGATCGCTGACCGTATGGTGGTTGGGGCAGGCCGGCTTCGTGATCAAGAGTCCCGAAGGCCGCATCGCCGTGCTCGATCCGTATCTTTCGAACTCGGCGAAGGCGATCGGTGAACCGTTCGGTCTCGACCTGGATCGGATCGTTCCGCCGCCGATCGCGGCGTCCGAGCTTGTCGGCATTGATCTCTACGCGATGACGCACGGCCATGCGGACCATTTCGATCCTCCGACGCTCGCGGCGTACCGCGCCGCCGGAGGCACGGGACCTTTCCTGGCGCCCGCGGAAACGGTCGAAAAACTCATCGAGTCCGGGGTGTCGGAGGACGAGGTGATCATGACATGGCCGAACAAGGTCGTGCGCGTGGGCGATCTGTCGTTTCGCGCGATGTTCGCGATTCCGTTCAGCGGCGACGATCTGACGCACGTCGGGTATCTCGTCTCGGTCGATGACGGGTGCCGCGTGTACTTCACCGGCGATACGGCGTATCACGAGCTGCTCGCGGTGGCGGCTCGCCCGCATCGGCCCGACGTGCTCGTGACGGTGATCAACCCCGCGTTCCGCAACATGGGGCCCGTCGAGGCGGCTCGGCTGGCTCGCGAGCTCGACGTCAAAGTGACCATTCCATGTCACTATGATCTCTTTCCCGACAACAGCCTTCCGCCGCGCATTTTCCGCACGAACCTGATCGTCGAGGGCATCGGCGATCGGTACCGGGCGTTGGAACAGGGTATCGCGTACACCTACCCCGAGTCCGCGGCGTGACGGTCGCGGATCGTGGGCTCGGGCCCGGTCATTGGTCGGGGATCACGACGAGCCGCATCGACCAGGGTTCGATCGGCGGAAGGACGAAGCGTCGATACGGACCGTCGTCCGACGCCGCGCCGATGCGATGTTCGCCCGCTTCCATATCGAATACGGTCGCCTCGACGCCGCGCGCGAGCACGGCCAGTTCGACCTGTTCCGCTCGATCGAATGTCGCGTTGAGCAGGGCGACGGCGACTTGGCCGTCCCGGGGTTCGCGAACCCAGATGTTGGTCTTGTGGTAGGAGGCGACATACGCGGGCAAGCGATCGCGAGACAGCCACCGCATGACTGATTTCATCTGCGAATTTTTGCTGAGGCTGTGCAGGTGGTCCCAGGGATAGTATCCGCTGACGCAGACGCGGCCGCCGAGCGCGTTTTCATAAACGGCCATCGCGCACGGAGAGACCTCATTGCCGGCGTAATCGACGAGTCTCGAGAGTGTTTGGGCCTTGCCGTCGCGCGACGTCAATGTGTATCCGACATACCCGTTGACCCGGTAAAACGACTGGCGGCAATCGCGCTGGCGGCCTGCGAACGGGCCGTTGAGCGCATGCGATGTGAATTCCTCGATGCAGTCGACGGCGCGCGGGCGGTCGGCGGAAAGGCCGGTCAGCTCGTGGTATCCCATCTGATTGAGCCGATTCAGTGTTTCGACGTCGGCATAGACGGCTCCCGACAATGCGTGTCGGATCGCGTCGCGCGACATGGCCGCGACGCTCTGCGGAAACAGGAGCGTGACCGACGCCGTGTCGGAGGAGTACGCGGCGGGCAGTCCCATCTCGAACGTCTGATAGCTCTGTCCCAAGTGGCTGGTCGCCCACCCCGGATTGCCGACGATGTCTCCCGCGGCCGCCTGGTCCTTGTTCCACGCGGTGAAGAGGCCGACGGGGCGAGCCCGCCCCAGGTGCCGCGCCATGCGGTCGTAGAACGGACGCATCGCGTGGAGTTTTTGCACGAGCGGTTCGAACTCGTCGAGCGGTTCGTTGTTTCCGGAGAGCACATTGAACGCCGCGCCCGTGCAACCGGCGCCGAGATGCGACGCGGCTTCCACGGCCGTGATGTGCGCCGATTTCTTGAGTCGCTGGTACGGAAAATTCTCGATCTCCGATTCGATCGTTCGGACCCAGGGCGGCAGAAGGGAAACCTGCCGACCGATGTCATGCGACTTGCCGACCATGCCCGCGGGCGTCGCATCCTCGTAGAATCCGCCGCCCGGCCGCCAGTAGACCGGCGCTTGGTCCGGGCCGGCGAGCCGCTCGGCCCAGTGATCGAAGTCGTAACCCTCGAAGAACCGATCGCCCGTCATGAAACCGATCGGCATTCCGGGCTTGGCCGCATGCACGGTCCGTTCGATCCGTTCGAGCAATCCGCCGATGGTTCGCCGGTTGTGGTCGAGCCACGCGTTCCGGACGGCGGCCTGCGATTCGGGCTCGCCCGTGGTCAGGGCCGCGCGGAGGCTCGCCCGCGTATGGGTTGTCTTGGACACGGCCGAGAACGACGCGAGGCAATGATCGCAGAAGCACGTCAAGCCGATCGGCATGTGGCCCATCAGCCGCACGTCGTCGTCGACCCAGATGTAATCGGGGTTCGCCTCCGCGACATCGGTGTAGATCCCGCGAACGTAGTCGTGGAGCGCGGGGTCGTTGGGGCAGAAACTGCCCCGTGACACGTTGCCGTCGATGTCGGTTACCGGCGTGAACGGGCCTTGGAGCGAATGATCGAGATTCTCCTCGTGATGGCCCATCGTGGACAGCACATTGATGCCCGCTCGATACCCGAGTTCCTTGGCCCTCGCGATCCGGCTGGCGAGGATTCCGCACCGGCGGCGCATTTCCGCGGCCGGGATCGCGGGATGCGTGAATGACGTGAAGAACGTGATCTCATCAGTGACTCCCTTGTGCCGTTCGAACAGGGCGAGCAGTTCCTCGTAACGATCCTCGGGCATCCACTGGGGAGTGCCGATCCGGAACGCGATGAACGCCTTGTCGATCGGTGGCGACGTCTGCCCGCCGCCGATCGGCAGCGCCGCAATCGCAAGGACCCCGATCGCCAGCGCGCCGATACGCGGCCGGAGCCGTGAAAAAGCCGTTCCCGTCTTCGCGACCCGTACTGAATCCATGACCCACCCTCTTCGCAATGCGCATCGTCGTGCTCCTGCTCCTGCTCGTGCTCCTGCTCGTGCTCGTGCTCCTGCTCCTGCTCGTGCTCCTGCTCGTGCTCGTGCTCCTGCTCGTGCTCCTGCTCGTGCTCGTAATCGTAGTCGTTCTCATCTTGCACGGCATCGGCGGAAGCGGCCTTTTTCCGACGCAACCGGACCCGGTCGAAACGGGGCGCATTTCGATTTCGATCGCGCGCACGAATTGGGGCTCGGCCGCCCTGTCGTTTCCCGGTATCGAACACCGTCGACGTTGGATTACAATCCTGGCTTCCCGTTCTCGCGTGGCCTCGCGCGGCATGGGATGCTCCACGATCGAGTGTCAGGATATCGAGCGATCGCACGCGCGCGACACGTACAAGATCGGAAACAGGAACAGGAACCTCGCATTCGGAGACGGTTCGCCATGTCGAGATGGCTTGTGGCCATGGCCGCGTTGGGAGTCTGGACCTCGCCTGTTCTTCGCGGGGGCGAGTCGCGGGCTCAGGAGAGGCCGCTGAGCGAGTCGGTGGGGAGACAGGCCGACGACGCGACGGTCGTGCCCGTCAACCAGGTGCTGACGCCGTTCGGAAAACAGATCGCCCTCGCGGGCATGCGACCCCAGGCGTTGGCCCTCTCTCCCGACGGCCGGTTGCTCGCCGTTTCGGGAAAGACGAGCGAACTGGTCATCATCGATCCGTCCGACGGATCGATCCTCCGGCGGGTCGCGTTTCCGAACGAGGCGCAGAACGAGCCGCTTCCTCCCACGGTCTCCGAGAACATTTTGCAGCCCGACACGAAGGGTCAGGTGAGTTACACGGGGCTGCGGTTTTCGACGGACGGGCGGCTCATCGCGCTGAGCAACGTCAATGGTTCGATCAAGATATTCGCGGTCGATGACGAAGGGCGCGTCAACCCGTCGCGAACGATCCCGCTTCCTCCCGCCGGCGCGCCGCGCCGCAAGGAGGAAATCCCGAGCGGGCTCGCATGGACCGACGACGGGGCCCGGCTTCTGGTGTGCGGGAATCTCTCGAACCGCCTGATCGAAATCCGCATGGACGACGGAACGCCGGCCCGGACATTCGATGTCGGCGTCGCGCCGTACGACGTGGTGCGCGTGGGGGCGAAGGCTTATGTCAGCAATTGGGGCGGGGGACGGCCCGTCGAGGGCGACCTGACGGGACCGGCGGGACGCGGAACGCGGGTGCGCGTCGATTCGGTTCGCCACATCGCGAACGAGGGATCGGTCTCGGTCATCGATCTCGACGCGGGACGCGTCATCAAGGAAATCCGCGCGGGGCTGCACGCGAGCGCGCTCGCCGTCTCGCCCGACAATCGCTATGTCGTTTGCGCGAACGCGGCGTCGGACAATCTGACGATCATCGATACATCGACCGACGAACCGGTCGAGACGGTGTGGACCAAGTCGAAACCGTCGGACCTTTTCGGAGCGGCGCCCAACGCGCTCGCGTTCGATCCGTCCGGCGAGCGGCTGTTCGTCGCGAACGGCAGCCAGAACGCGATCGCCGTGATGCGCTGGGAACCCGAGGACCGGGGTGAAACCCGGTTGCTCGGCCTGATTCCCGTCGGCTGGTATCCGGGCGCGATCGCCGTCGACGCGTCGCGCGGCCAGTTGTGCGTCGCGAACATCAAGGGCCTTCCGACCGAACCCAAGGCGCAACGCGGAACCGACGCCCCCGGATTCAACTCGCATCACTACCACGGCGGCGTTTCGCTATGCCCGATCGTCGACGGCGAACGGCTCGCCGCGCTCTCCGAACGGGCCGCCAGGAACCTGCGGCGCGACGCGATCGCGAGCGCGGCCCTTCCGCCTCGCGCCGATGCCCGGCCGCGACCGATCCCCGAACGGATCGGCGAACCGAGCACGATCGAGCATGTCGTCTACATCATCAAGGAAAACCGCACGTACGATCAGGTGTTCGGCGCGGCGCCCCAGGGTCGCGGCGAACCTCGTTTGTGCGCGTTCGGCGAGGCGGTCACGCCCAACCAGCACAAGATGGTCGGCGAGTTCGTGCTGCTCGACAATACGTATTGTTCCGGCATCCTCAGCGCCGACGGACACCAATGGAGCACGACGGCGATGAGCACGGACTACATGGAGAAGAGCTTCGCCGGTTTTCCCCGCAGTTATCCCGACGGCATGGGGGACGATGAGACGGACGCCCTCGCCTATTCGCCCGCCGGGTTCCTTTGGGATAATGCGACCCTGCATAAGAAGTCGGTCCGGAACTACGGCGAGTTCATGATGCCGAAGGTGCGATGGCGCGATCCGAATCGCGCGGGATCGCCCCGATTCCTCGACTGTTACCGGACATGGCGCGGCGAGACCGACGAAGTCGTGTTCGAGAGCGAGCCGGGCATCGAATCGATCCGACCGTACTCGCCCACCGCCTACGTTGGATGGGAGATGTCGGTTCCCGATCAGTATCGCGCCGACTTCATTCTGCGGGAGCTCAAGGAATTCGAGGCGCGCGGCGCGTTCCCGAATCTGGTGATCGTCTGTCTTCCGAACGATCACACGAGCGGAACATCGCCGAAGTGCCCGACGCCCGCCGCCTGCGTCGCCGACAACGATCTGGCGTTCGGACGCATCGTCGAGGGGCTCAGCCACTCCCGATTCTGGCCGAAGATGGCGATCTTCGCGATCGAGGACGATCCGCAGGCGGGCTGGGACCATGTCAGTGGCTATCGCACGACGGCGTACTGCGCGAGTCCGTACACGAAACGCAAACAGACGATCGGCACAAACTACAACACGACGAGCATCCTGCGCACGATCGAGCAAATCCTGGGATTGCCTCCCATGAACCAGTTCGACGCGAGTGCGACGCCGATGTTTGATTGTTTTGTGGAAACGGACGAACCCGATTTGACGCCGTTCGACGCCGTCCCGGCCCGCGTGCCGCTCGACCAGATGAACCCCGAGCCGAACGCGATCCTCGACCCGAAACGGCGCGAGGACGCGGTCGTTTCCGCAACGCTCAATTTCCGCGAGATCGACAAAGCGCCCGAGGATGTTCTGAACCGGATTCTGTGGCGAGCGATGCGCGGGACGGAAGAGCCGTATCCCGAATGGGCGATCGGGACCTGGTCCGACGAGGATGACGAGGACGGCGAACCGTGATGCGCGCATGGATGATCGCGATGGTGCTCGGCGCGGCGATCCTGGCGCGTGCGCCGATGCGCGCCGAGCAGGCTTCGCCCGCCGTCACGGCGCCCCCCGACGCGTTTTTCGAATGGGTTGATGCGCGGGATCGCGAGGCCGCCGGGGCGTTCTACACGAAGTACGTCGATATCGAGGGAATGCCCGTCGTCGCCGAGACGAGCTCGGCGGCGGCGAGAAGAGGCTGTCCCGTTGCTCTTTCCATTCAGGGCCGGAACCACCGGCATGCACCACATCAGGCGACAAGTTCGGGAATCACCCGAGCCGGTTCGACGCCCGTCAGTCGCTGGTCGAGACCTTGATGCGCGTAGGTGAATCGCTCGTGATCGAATCCGAGCAATTGCAGGACGGTCGCGTGGAAATCGTGGATGTGGACCGGATCGCGGACGATGTTGTACGAGAAATCGTCGGTCTCGCCGTGGACAACGCCGCCCTTCGCTCCCCCGCCCGCCATCCACATCGTGAAACAGCGCGGATGATGGTCGCGCCCGTAATTCTCGAGTGATACGCCGCCTTGCGAGTAGATCGTCCGGCCGAACTCGCCGCCCCAGATGACCAATGTCTCGTCGAAAAGGCCCCGTTGTTTGAGGTCTTGGACGAGCCCGTAACACGGTTGATCGATGTCGCGGCACTGATCGGGCAGGCGGCCCGCGACGTTCGCGTGCGTGTCCCAGTTGTTGTGGTAGATCTGAATGAACCGGACGCCCCGTTCCACCATCCGCCGCGCCAGAAGGACCGTGTTGCCGAACGTGCCCGCCTTGCGCGCGCTGTCGCCGTAGAGCCCGAATGTCGATTCGGGCTCGGCTGAAAGATCGGTCAGCTCCGGAACGCTCGCCTGCATGCGGAACGCCAGTTCGTATTGTCGGATGCGCGTGCGCGTCTCGGGATCGCAGAGCCGCTCGAGGTTCCGTTCGTTGAGCGCGCGAACGCCGTCGAGCGTAACGCGGCGAACATCGGACGACACACCCGGCGGATTGTTGATGTGGAGAATCGGATCCCCGCTCGTCCGGAACGAAACGCCCGCATGCTCGCCCGAAAGATACCCCGACGACCAGAGCCTTGCGGAGATCGCCTGGACCTGTTCGGTGTTCGACGGCCGCGCGACCAGGACGACGAACGTCGGAAGGTCCTGATTCAGCGAGCCCAGACCATACGAGGCCCACGCGCCGAGGCACGGCCGGCCGGTGATCTGGTTTCCGGTCTGCATCATCGAAATAGCCGGTTCGTGGTTGATCGCCTCCGTGTGCATGCCGCGGATGAACGCCACGTCGTCGACCATCTTGCGCATCCACGGCAGGAGTTCGCTCACCCACATTCCCGATTGGCCGCATTGTTCGAACTGGAATCTCGACGGCGCGATCGGGAACCGGGCTTGTCCCGATGTCATCGTCGTCAGACGTTGGCCCATGCGCACCGACTCCGGAAGATCCTTATCGAACCACTCCTTCATCGCCGGCTTATGGTCATACAGGTCCATCTGCGCGGGGCCGCCGACCATGTGCAGGTAGATGACATGTTTGGCTTTCGCGGGGAAGTGCGTGCGCTGAGCGGGCGAATTCCGATCGGGCGCGGCCGCCGCGTTCAAGCGGTTCGGAGCGCCCGCGAGGGTCGCGAGCGCCGCGCCGCCGAGGAGATGCGAACCTTGCGAAAGGAAATAGCGCCGCGAGACGGCGCATCGCGGGTCCGCGATTCGATGGCCAGGGTCGTAATGGGACATCCCGTTTCACTCCGCGAGAGGCGTGTCCGATCGGTTGTGGCGGCCGGCGGGTCGGCTCGACGCGCCGTCACGTTCCGGCTACTTGGTCAATACCTCGTCAAGATTCAAGAGCGCGTTGGCCACCATGGTCCACGCGGCGAGTTGTCCGGGGGCGATCGCCGGATCGGCCTTCGATTCACCGACCGCGATCACCCGGGTCGCATCGTCGGCATGCGCCGCGTAATGCGCCGCCAGCCATTCGGCCGAGTCGCGAACGACGGCCAATTCACCCGAGTCCAAGGGGCGCGCGAGGAGTCGGGCGGCCAGGAACTGAATGCGGTCATCGATGGCCATGTCGCCCTGCTGGAGGGCTCGCTGCGCCAGATGCCGCGCCGCCTCGACATACTGTTCGTCATTGAGCGTCGCGAGCGCCTGGAGCGGCGTGTTCGTCCGTTCCCTGCGAACCACGCACGCCTCGCGGCTCGGCGCATTGAACGTCTCGAGCGACGCGGGCGGAGCGCTCCGTTTCCAAAACGTATAAAGGCTCCGTCGATAGAGGTTCTCCCCCGAGTCGCGCCGATAGTCGCGCGTATTGCTGCCGATCATGGCGACCGCCTCCCAAACACCCGGCGGTTGGTAGGGCTTGACGCTGGGCCCGCCGATCCGGCGCGCGAGCAGTCCGCTCGCCGACAACGCGTAATCGCGGACCATTTCGGCGTCCATCCGAAACCGCGGACCGCGCGACCAAAGCCGGTTGTCGGGATCCCGCGCGATCTTCTCTTCGGTGGCGAGCGCGGATTGGCGATAGGTCGCGGACAGGACCATGGTCTTCAACAACTTCTTCACGTCCCATCCCGATTCACGGAACTCGACGGCCAGCCAATCCAGGAGTTCGGGATGCGAGGGCAACTCGCCCGCGACGCCGAAGTCTCCCGCCGTCCGCACAAGCCCCGTTCCAAAAACCTCCAACCAGAACCGATTGACGGTCACGCGCGCGGTGAGCGGCTGCTCGGGGAGCAACAACCAGCGGGCCAATCCAAGCCGATTCTTGGGGAAGTCGGCGGGGAACGGGGGGAGCACGTCGGGTGTCTCGGCGGCGACTTCGTCCTTGCGTTTGTCGTAATCGCCCCGTGCCAGGACATAGGCCTTCGGCGGCTCGGCCTTTTCCGCCATGACGTGGGTGACGGGCGATCGCGCCTGGATCGCTTTTTGTTCCCCGAGCAGCCCGTCGACGGCCGCCGTCGCGTCGCGGTAGGGCGCGTCACGGGCGCCGAGCCACCACGCGTAGAGCGTATCGTTCTCCGTCCGCGAGCGAGCCTGGGTCGCCTTCGCGAGGATCGAGACGATGTGGGAATGTCGCGCGAGGGTCTCGATTTCGGCGGCGTCGAGCGCGCGTCGATAGACGCGAAGGTCCTGGATTCCCGCGCCGCTCAGCGGTTCGCTCCCATGCCTCTGTCCGATCTTGAAGGGAACTTCGATCCGCGTGGTGTTCGCGAGCTTGTCGGCTTCCACCAAGGTCTCCTGGTGCTTTCCGTCGTAGTAGATCCTGACGCCGGCCGCCTTCGCCGATCCGTCGTAGGCGACCGCGACGTGCGTCCATTGATTGGCCGGAATCTGGGCCTTGCCGACGACCTTGAGCGCGTCGTCGGGCCACGCGTGGATCAGGTGCATGCCGACCTGGCGGCGCTGCGTCCAGAAATCCCAACCGCGATGCGTCTGGCCCGCATCCATCCGCGCGCAGACCGCGCCGCTCGAATCGTTCGCCGGCAAATGGACCCACGCGGCGCAGGTGAACGGCTGGTCGCGTTCAAAATCGGCCGCGGCCGGCGATTCGAACGCGGCGCCTTGGACCCGCACGGCGCGCGTTCCGCCCGGCCCATCGGTCCATTCGGCCGAATCGGCCAAACCAACCTCCGACGGCGCGCCGTCGACGGCGACATGGACCGTTCTTCCGGTGCCCTCGTCCAACGCGGCGCGCCAATGCAGGCCCTCGACCGGTATCGATCGTCGCACGTCCTCAACGTCCGAGGAGGCGGCCCACGTCGCGAATTCCCCCGTCGCGGCGACCCGCCGCTCGTCGACGCGGCGGCGCGCGTCGGCGATCGCCGAGGGTAGCCCGTCCCACCGCGCGCGGTCCTCCGACGACGGAACGACGACGATCGGCGGCGTGTCCTTGATGTTGCCGTCCATCGGATTCTGCGTCGTGTTGTTGAAGAACGCCGACAGTTCATAGAATTCGCGCGTCGATATCGGATCGAACTTGTGGTCGTGGCAGACCGCGCAGTTGGCGGTCATTCCGAGCCAGACCTGGGCCGTTGTTTCGGTCCGGTCGCGCGTGTAGAGGACCGCGTACTCCTCGGGGATCACGCCGCCTTCATTCGTCGTGATGTTGCAGCGATGGAATCCCGATCCGATACGCTGATCGAGGGTCGCATCGGGCAAGAGGTCCCCGGCGAGATTCTCGATCGTGAACCGGTCGTACGGCATGTTGGCGTTGAACGCCTGGATGACCCAATCGCGGTACGGCCAGATCTCGCGGTAGTTGTCGAAGTGGATGCCGTGCGAGTCGGCGTAGCGGGCGTAGTCGAGCCAATACCGCGCGCGGTGCTCGCCCCATGCGGGCAGCGCGAGGAGCCTATCGACGAACGTCTCGTAGGCGCCGGGCGCCGCGTCGCTCACGAACGCTTCGACAAGCGACGGATCGGGCGGTAAACCGGTCAGATCCAAACTGAGCCGCCTCGCAATCGTCCTCCGGTCCGCCTCGGGCGCCGGTGGCAACCCGGCCGCCTCCATCCGAGCGAGCACGAATGCGTCGATCGGGTTGCGGACCCAAGCCGCGTTCCGAACGGGCGGCGGGTCGGGGCGCGACGGCGGAATCAGCGACCAATGGAGTTGATACTCGGCGCCTTGCTCGATCCACCGTTTGAGCAGGTCCTTTTGTTCGGGCGTGAGCGCCTTGCGCGAATCGGGCGGCGGCATGACTTCATCGGCGTCGGTCGCGAAGATGCGTTCGATGAGCCCGCTTTCTTCGGGCGAACGGGGAACGATGGCTCCCGATTCGATGGCCGGATCGCGCTGATCGAGCCTCAGGTCGGCTTCGCGCGACGCGCTGTCGGGACCGTGGCAGGGGAAGCAGGTTTCGGCGAGGATCGGCCGGACATCGCGGTTGTATTCGATCGATCCGGACGGCTCGTTTTGAGCGGCCTGGAGCGTGGCGGCGAGCAGCATTCGGGCGACCGCGGTTGCGACGTTGGCCATGTCGGGCTCCTGAAACGGTGGGTTCGGTGGGCCGCTGGGCAGGATCGTGGCCATGCCGTTCGCGCGTTCCGGACCGAGTTCGACCCCGTCGTCCCGCGACGGGCCGCGCGGCCGGATCGGCTATTTGGATCTAAATATCCTTTTTATCGCATCCATTGTAGCGGCCTCGCCCTGTTCCACAAGATCGGCAAATGGAGGGCCGGTCGGCGAACAGGCCGGAAACGGCGGCCGCGTCGACGCCCGATCCGGTCTGGATTCCGGACCGGATCATGCGAATGGCGTCGAGGTTGCCAGATGCCGGTAGACGTTGAGGGCCTGCCGGTCGGGGCAATCGGTCATATCGATGGCGATGCGCGACTGCCCTGCAAAATCGGTTTCGAATCGTTCAAGCTGATCGGTCGCCAGGTCGGGCCACGCCTCCGACGACGAATCGCCGCGCTGCGCGATGCGCCGGCGCGCGATGGGGAGCGGACAATCGCACGTGACGCACCACGCGGCCGTCCGATGCCGGCGCGCTTCGGCTAGCAGGGCCGCGCGCCACGTCCGTTTGAGGAACGTCGCGTCCACGATCACCGACACGCCGGCCGCCATCCGTTCGCCCGCTCGGCGGATCAGGTCGACATAGGTCGCATCCCGACGCTCGGGCGCGTATCGCCCTCCGTCGACCTCGTTCGTTGCCGTACGCTCCGATGCCGATGGGCCGCGGATCGCGTCGCTCCGCAGCACGTCGATCCCCAAGTCTTCGGCGATCCGCGAAGCGAGCGTGGACTTGCCCGACCCCGAGATGCCCGAGACGGCCAGCGCGATCGGCGGCATGACGTCATCGGCGTATCGATCGGCGAGCCGCAGGTAGTCGCGAGCCTCGGCAAGGGACTCGATCGCTCCGCGACCGCCGCGCTGCGCCGCGCGGAGCGCGTGCACTTTGGCCCGGACGCTCGCGCGATAGGCCATATAGAACCGAAGCATGCGCCGCGGGTATCGGTCGCCCGACGCCGACGCGTACGTCTCGACAAGACGATGCCCGGCTCGACCCGCGCCCAGCCGATCGCATTCCATTTCAAGAAACCCCAATTCATCGAGCACATCGATTTCACGGAACTCGCGGCTGAATTCGAGGCAATCGATGATGACCGGCGGCTGCATCAGGTACACATGCTCGGGTCGCAGATCGCCGTGGCCTTCGACGATGCGGCCGTCGCCCACACGATCGGCGACCAGGTGAGGCAGGATGCGGAGCAAGGCGAGCTGCGCGTATTGGGAACGCATGACCGAATCGCGTTCGAACCGGTGATCCTCGCGCAACAACTCGGCTCGATTCCCGCGGACATGCCGTTCGACACGTTCGGCGTAGTCGCTCGTCCGAATGGCAACAGGCGGGAGCCGGTTGTAGAAATCGGCGAGCGTCTTTCCGAGTTCCATCCATTCGAGACGGGACGGCTCGCGCGTCCGCAGAACCCGGTCAAGGCATCGGTCGGCGGGCAATCGCGTCATCTTGACCGCCCATTCGACCGCCGGCCCCTTGCCTTCGACCTGAAAACGCCCGCCGCGCGCCCGCGCGACGGGCACGACGCCGTGGTAGACGCGCGGCGCGAGACGCTGATTCAATGTCACCTCGGCGCGGCACAGATCGAGGCGCGTCGCAAGTTCGCGGAAGTCGAGGAACGGGAACCGAACGGGCTTCTTGATTTTGTACGCGTGGCGATCGGTCAGAAAAACCCAAGAGATATGCGTTTCGATCCGGTCGACCCGGCGCGTCGGCTCCGGATATGCCGACCGTTCCGACAAGTCGGCCATCCACTCGGGCTCGCCGACAACCGGGTCCGCCTCCCTTTCACCGCGTTCCTTGTGTTGGTTCATGGCGTCGAACCGCGCACGATCAGGACAGGGCAATGGGCGAGTCGCAACACGCGTTCGGCGACGGAACCGAGCAGCAGCCGCGGGATGCCGGTGCGCCCGCGCGACGCCATCACCACAAGCTCGGCGCCGCGTTCCTCGGCGAATCGCGCGACTTCCGACCCCGGATCGCCGTAGAGCACCTCGCATGAAACGCCATGCACGCCGCGTTCCCGCAAGCGGGCTTCGAGTTCAGCCCTCGCCTCGTCGCGCCGAGGGCTCCATCGATCGCCGACGATGTCCGTCGGCATGACGTGAAGCACCCACACGTCGCGCGGCTCGGAGACCATCTCGAGCGCCGCATCGAGGGCGTCGAACGACGGTCTGGAAAAATCGACCGGAACCACAATCGGTTTGCGGGGAAACCAAGCCATTGCTCACGCCCTTTCGGATGGCCTTGCGCCGGACCGGAGCCCGGCTCATGCTTCGCCGGGACGGCTCGCCGTTGTCGCCGGACGCCGCGATCGATTCATTGGCCTGGGCTCGGTGGGTTCGGTTCGGTTCGGTTCGGTGTCGCGCGCCGATCACGGTTCGGCCATCTTCATTTCATCCATCGCGTTCACGAGCGCGGCGACGACATCCATGCAACTGATGATTCCGACGGGACGGTTTTCGTGGTCCAGCACGGGCAGCCGGTGGAGGTGTTGCAGGCACATCATGCGCGCCGCGAGGAGCAGGGGCGCGTCGGGAGCGACCGCCTGGACGCCGGAACTCATGTAGTCCGACGCCCTGGGCCGTTTGCCGACGCCGCTTTCCGCCTCGGCCACGCGCCGGAGCAGGTCGGTGGCGCTCAGGATGCCCACGCACGCTCCCTCTCCATCCACGACCGGCGCGGCCGAAATCTTGTGTTCGCCGAACGCCGCGGCCGCCCGCTCCAGCGTCCACTCCCTGGAAACGGGGATCACGGGCCGCGTCATCACGTCGGCGACCCGCAGTGTTCGAAGGCGTTCGATGGCAAGGTCCATACCGCAATTCTCCATGCGCCGGTTGCTCGCCCTGGTCCGATCATCGACTCTTGCAATTCACGCGCCAACGGGTGCGGCGTGTCGCGCGGCGCGTGTTCCAGGCTTCCGGTCCCCGCCTTTCCACCTATGGTACGCGAAAAACGATCCTGATACACTGGCGACCGTGCGGATTCGCACACACGTGGGCATGACGGCTCCGGAATCGGGGTCCGGCGTCTTTTTCGCCGAGGGCGGGTGGGCATGGCGGCGGTGTCACGGAACATCGACCTTTTGATCGTCGACGACGACGACGATTTCCGCGGCCTTTTGTCGCAGCGGATGCGGATGAGCGGGTTCCGCGTGTCGGACGCCGCGACGGGCGAGAAGGCGATCGAGATCGCCGAGCAGCGGGACGTGGACGTCATCCTGTGCGACATGGTGTTGCCGCGCGGTTCGGGCCTCGAATTGCTCGAACGGCTCAAGCACGATCACCCCGACTGCGAAGTCATCCTGTTGACGGGGCAAGGGACGGTCGAGTCGGCGGTGAAGGCGATGAAGCTTGGCGCGTACGACTACGTGACCAAGCCGTGCCCGCTGAAGGAGCTCGAATCGCTGATCGAAAAGGCCTATGAGCGGAAGCGGTTGCAGAAGGAGAACCGCCAGCTTCGGGCCATGTTGCAGCGCGCGGAGCGACCGCAGGCGATGATCGGGGAATCGCGCGCGATGCAGGAGTTGTTTCGGTTGATCGAGCGGGCGGGCCCGAGCGACAAGGCGATTCTGATCCAAGGCGAAAGCGGAACGGGAAAGGAGTTGGTCGCGCGGGCCCTCCATCGGTGCAGCGCGCGGTCGGCCAAGCCGATTGTCGTGATCAACTGCGCGGCGCTCCCCGAATCGCTGCTCGAAAGCGAACTGTTCGGCCACGAGAAGGGCGCGTTCACCGGCGCGATCGCCGCGAAGCCGGGGCTGTTCGAGGTCGCCGACGAGGGCACGCTGTTCATCGACGAGATCGGCGAGCTTCCCGGATCGCTGCAGGCGAAGCTGCTGCGGGTCCTCGAGGACGGCTCGCTGCGCCGCATCGGATCGGTGAAGGAGCGGCGCGTCGACGTGAGGCTGTTGGCGGCGACGAATCGCAAGATGATCGACGAGGTGAACGCGGGCCGGTTCCGCGAGGACCTTTACTACCGGATCAACGTCATGTCGCTCGAACTCCCTCCGCTCCGCGAGCGCCGCGACGACATTCCCCGGCTGGTCTCCCATTTCCTCGATCCCGACTGGACGATCGAGGACTCGGCGCTCGACGCGATGCGCGCCTACGAATGGCCGGGGAACGTCCGCCAGTTGATCAACGCGCTCGAACGGGCCAAGATCCTCTCCGACGATCATGTCGTCCACGCGCGCGACTTGCCGCGCGAGATCCACGCTCCCGTCCCCCCCCCGCTTTCACCGCCGTCCGACTCGCCGGTGGTCGACGGCGACAACCTCTCGTCGCTCGAACGGACCAAGATCGTCGAGATCCTGATGCGCGAAGGGGGCAATAAGTCGAAGGCGGCCCGCGTGCTCGGCATCGACCGCCGCAAACTCTACCGGCTCGTCGAGAAATACCAAATCCAAACCTGACCGCCGATTCACGCGTGCTTCGTCTTCGGCGGCGTGGCGCGGATCTCCTGGGCGAGTTCGCTGAGCCGTACGGCGGCGAGTGACTGCAGGAACTGCTCCTCGAGCGCCGCCATGCGGCGATGGATCGAGCACCGCCCGAGCGCGGGGCACTCGTCGGTCAGCGAGAGGCCGCACCGGGTCGTCTCGATGCCCTCGAGCACTTCGACGACGTCGCGGATCGTGATCTGATCGGCGGGCCGTCCCAGCGAATATCCGCCGCTGATGCCTCGGTGACTCCGGAGCAGGCGTCCCCGCGCAAGGCGTTGGACCACGTTGGACAGGTACGTCTGCGACGCGCTCGGCCAAATCGTGGTCATCCACTCGGCGACTTCCGGGAGCGTCGTCAGCTCGCCCGCGGGCTTCGTCGCGACGTACGCGAGCGCGTGGAGTCCGTAACTGAACCGCTGCGAGAAGAAGTGGCCGCTTGCCACGGGCAGTCGCCTTTTCCTTGGAGGTTCACGAGCCCCGATGGGACTTCGCGTAGTCGATCATCGCCATGACGTTTTCGAGCGGCGTATCGCGGGGGACCTCGCATCCCGCGCCGACGATGTAACGATCGCCGGCCTGACGATGGCATTCCGCGAACGCGTCGCGCACGGAATCGGGGTCCGCGTTCCGCAGTGCGCGGACCGGATCGATGTTGCCGAGCAGGATCGGATCACTTCCCATCGCGGCCCGGGCGGCGGTGAGCGAGGTCATCCAGTCGAGGTCGATGATCTCGCATCCGAGCTTTCCCATTCCCTCGACGATCGCCGACGTATTCCCGCAGATGTGCAGGCGCGTGGCCGCGCCCATCGCGCGGATGGCGTCGACGAGTTTCTTTTCGTACGGCCAGACGAATTCACTGTAGAACCGCGGCCCGATCAGCGACGCGGCGGCGTCGCCGATTCCGATGATCCGCGCGCCGACGTCGACTTGGGCCTTCGCGTAACGCATGGCCAATTCGGTGACGAACTCGAACAGATCGCGGACGAAAACCGGATCGTCGTAGAAGTCGAGCATCAACGTGTTGATGCCTCGCAGGTCGGCCGCCTCGGCGCACGGGCCTTCGACCCATCCCATGAGGCATTTTTCACGCCCCACTTCGCTCCGCATCCGATCGAGGGCCTGGACGGCGGCGTGCATACGGCCGCCGCCGAGCGGATCGGGCATCGCCAGACGGGCAAGCGTGGTCGTGTCGGCGAGCAGCGCGTCGCTTTCGACGATCGCCGCCGGTTGATCCGGAAAGAACTCGACGCGCGCCCCGCAGTCGGCCGCCTCGCGGGCCGGATCGGACATGATCGACACGATGTCCAGGTCGAACCGTTCCGCCGTCCGCACCTGGGCCTCGGCGAGCACCCGGTGGTCCCGGACGTATTCACCATAGGGAACGCCGATCTGATCGGCACAGAACATCATGACGACGGGCATCAAAGGCAGCCGGTCCACCGGCTCGTGCCTGAACAACGCCTCGACCCGCTCCCTGCCGTTCATGCCCATGCCAAGCGACCTCGATTTCCCGCCGTCGGTCCGCGCGCCGCGCGGCGGACCCTTCGGCCACGTGAAGAACTGGGAACCCGAATACTAGCAAATGGCGGTGGACTTTGTGTAGTATTCGAATCGCCGCGGCGAGAACAGCGGCCCGCGGACGTACGCGAATCGCCACGATCGGGCCGCGGACCGATCCGGCAACGGCCGCGCCCCGCCAAATCCCGGTGCACGGAGAATCGACCGATGAACGAGCGGACGCAAGGAGTTCCAGGCGCGGATCGAAGATCGTTCCTGAAAACGGCGACCGTCGCGGTCGGTTCGGCGATCGCGGCGACGCCCGCGACGGGCCGCGCGAGCCTTGGAGCGAACGATCGGATTCGAGTCGGCCTGCTCGGGCTCGGCGGCCGCATGCGGTCGCACGTCGCGGCGCTCACCGAGCTGGCGCCTCAAAATGTCGAAATCGTCGCGATCTGCGATTGCGACCAGGGGAAGCTCGACTCGGCCGCGCAGCGCTATCCCGAACTCGCGGGCAAGAAACTGGCGACCTACACCGACATGCGCAAGATGCTCGACGATCGCTCGATCGACGCGATCAGCAATGGGCTCGGCGACCGATGGCACGCGCTCTCCACCATCTGGGCCTGCCAGGCGGGAAAGCATGTCTATGTCGAGAAGCCGGCGACGCACAATCTGTTCGAGGGCCGGCAGATGGTCGCGGCCGCGCGCAAGTACGCCTGCATGGTGCAGCACGGGACGCAGAACCGATCGAGCCCGAATATCCGCGAAGGCATCCAAAAACTGCGCGAGGGCGTCATCGGCGACGTCTACATGGCCCGCGGACTCGACTACAAACTGGTCGGCAATCTCGGACGCGTGAATCCGGCGGCCGTGCCGGCCGGCCTGGATTGGGACCGGTGGCTCGGCCCCAAGCCGATGCGCGACTACAGCCAGTTCTGGCACCATCGCTGGTATTGGATCCTCGAACTGTGCAGCGGCGGCTTCGCGAATCAGGCGGTTCACGAGATCGACATCCTGCGATGGGGACTCGGCCTCGACCAGCATCCGACGGAGGTCGCGGCGGTGGGAGGCAGGTTCGTGCACGACGACGACCGCACGTCTCCGACCGACTTCGTCGCGACGTTTCGGTTCGGCGGTTCCAAACCGCTTGTCACCTACGAACACCGGTGCTGGTACACCAATAGCGAGGCGGGTTTTCGGGACCAGTATCCGTTCGTCCAACCGAACTTCCCCGTGGGCACGATCTTCTTTGGTTCGGAAGGCTATTTGATCATCCCCGACTACAGCAGTTACCGCACGTTCCTCGGGCCGAAGGGGGAGCCGGGACCGAGCCGGGTCGCCGAGGTACAGACGATGGAGGACACGCCGCACTTCGCGAACTGGATCGATGCGATCCGCGCGGGCGACGCCAAGCGTCTGCGCGCGGACATCGAGGAAGGCCACAAGTCGATGGTCCCGTGCCTGCTCGCCCGGACCGCGTACGAACTCGGCCGCCCGCTCAAGTTCGATCCGGCCACCGAGACCGTCCTCGGAGACGCCGAAGCCAATGCCCTTCTGAACGACCCCGCGTACCGCTCGCCGTACGTCGTGCCCAAGGACGTGTGATCGCGCGTTCGACTGCCGCGCGTGGGCCGAAGCCCACGGCGCGTTCGAATACCGCGTATCGTCATCCTTCGCGGCCGACGCGCGCGAGGTAGGCCATGATGTCGGCGCATTCGGGCACGGTGAGTTCCTTTTCAAAACCGTCGGGCATCATCGATTTCCCCGTACTCCGGATCGCCTCGATCTCGGAACGCAATAAGACCTCGCGTCGTCCCTCCTGGCCGAGGATCGTGACGCTGTTGCCGGTCTCCGAATCGAGGATTCCGGTGTGCGTCAGCCCATCGGACGTGACGACGACGTAGTTCGCGTACTTGGGCTCGACCGCCTGGCTCGGGTCGAGGATGGCGGTGAGCAGGGTCTGGGGCGACTTGTTGGTGAGCGAAACCAGATTGGGGCCGACCTCGTGGCCCCGGTCTCCGATGCGGTGGCACTTCGCGCACTTCTGTTCGAAGGCGGCCGCGCCGCGTCGGAAATCGCCTTCGACGGTGAGCGCCTCCGAGAATCGCCTCACGACTTCCTGACGATCGTCGCTCACCGCGCGCGCGAGGATCTTCCCGATGCGCGGCTTGAGCTCGGCGTCCTCCCGGGCCGCGAGCTGCTGTCGCGTCGCGAGATCCAGGTCCGCGGCCGCGACGCGTCCCGATTCGACGGCATCGAGAAACGCCTCGATCCACTCCGCGCGCTGCAAGAGGACGGCGAGCATTCTTCCGCGCCGGGCGGGTGCGTGGCCGTCCCAATTCGCGAGCATCGATTCGGCGATCTCGCGTCCTCGCCGCTTTCCGAGGTGGTCGATGATCGCGTCCTGGACGACCGCATCGGTTCGCGCCGAGAGCAAGTCGGCCAACCGCGCGAGGTCCTCGCCGCGGTGGTCCGCGTCGCGCGCGAGCAGACGGACGGCCGGAGCCAGCATCTCGGCCGGGCATGCCGCATCGGTCGCCCGTTCGCGAGCCTGGGCGACAACCGGCGCGAGCGTGTGGCGGGCCGCGACCACCCAATCGGGCGCGTCCGCCGCCTGGCGTTTTTCCAGCACGTCGAGTATTTCGGCCGCGCCCGCGAATTGCCATGGCTCGTACGTCCCCCCGCGCGGTGCGGCGACGCGCGCGAGGGCCGTTCGAATCGTCGATCCGTCGGCCGAGTCGGCGGCAAGCCCGAGGAGCCGGCCGAGCAATCGGTTCGCCCCGGAGTGCGCGCGCGTCGCGTCGAGCGCGGCCGCCAAGGCGTCGCCGAGATTCGCGTCGTGGATCGAGCTGAGCACGGCGCCGAGGATATGCGGATCGTCTGGATCACGGGCGGCGATCGCGACAAGCGTCGCGCCGATCCGCGCGTCGCGCCATTCACCCAGCGAACAGGCGACCTGCAACCGCACCTTCGCGCTGTCGTCGTCGGCGAGCGCGACGGCCCCTTTCACAAGCGACGGCGAACTCGATCCCAACGGCTCCGAAAGACGAACGGCCAGACGCCGCACGGCCGGATGCGGATCGCGCATCGCCCGCTCGAGCCGCGCGGCGTCGAGCGCGCGGAGCCCGTCGAGCGTCGCGAGCGCGTGCATGCGGCCTGCCGCCGAGCGACTCGAGTCGGCGACTCGCGTCACGGCCGGAAGACTCGACGGATCGCGCCGCTCCACGAGCAACTGCTGCGCGACGTCCCGACACCAACCGTTCGGACTCTCCAATTGGGACGCGAGCCCTTCGGCATCGAGCGTGTCCAGACGCGGGACCGCGCGCGGCGGGCTTCCCTTCGGGTAGATCCGATAGATCCGCCCCATCGTGTCGCCCGAGCGGAAATACGGCCGCAATTCGTCCTGGCCTTCCTTGGGAAGCCACTGGGGATGTTCGATCATGTATCGGTACATGTCGACGATCCACAGCGCGCCGTCGGGGCCCGTCCGCGTCATCACGGGCCGGCACCAGCGGTCGGCCGACGCGAAAAACTCCGACGTCGGTTCCTCCGCGGCGCGTTCCGCCCGAAAACTCACGCCGTCGTCGGTCATCACCGCGTGGTGCACGAGATTGTGGAACGGCTCGCATGTGAACGAGTGCTGCGCGTCGCCCGGTCCGAAGAGCCGTTCATCGCGATAGACCATCGCCGAACAAGCCGAAGTGAAATGCCCCGACTGCTCGAAACTGTGAAACCGTTTCTCGGTCGTGAACGGATAGACCTTCGGATTCGCGGGAAGCAGCAACTGGCGTCGCGGATCGGGTGGCGCGACCCGCGCGTTGCGGCGCGTGTATCGGTCCTCGAGCACGTAGTGCCAGAGCGGATAGCTGTTTTGTTCGCCGTACCAATTGCCCCAATTGTCCGTATTGCGGCCGAACTGCGATGGCCCGGAAAGCGGATCGATCGCACCGCTGTCGGGATGGAATCGGAAATCGCGGCCCCCCACCCGCGTATCCGTTCCCGTCTTCGTCGATCGGATCTTGGAATCCGCGGCGTATCCGAAGTGATGGCTGCCGAGCGCGCAGTGGACCCAATTGTCGAGTCCCCATTGAAGGCCGTTGACCCGCAGTTGCTGATTGCCTTCAAAGAAGCCCGTCAGAATCGGTTCCCGCACATCGGCCCTGCCGTCGCCGTCCGTATCCTCGGCATAGAAAATCTCGGGTGCCGCCGTGACGAGCGCGCCGCGCCGCCAAGGCAGGACGCCGTTGGGGAACGGGACCTGTTCCAGAAACACGGTCGATGCATCGTACGTCCCGTCGCCATCGGAGTCGCTCACGACGCGGATGCGTCCGCCCGGCTTTCCGTTCCCGTCCATTCCGCTCGGGTAGTCGGCCATTTCGGCGACCCAAAGCCGGCCGTCGGCGCCCCACGCGATGGCGACCGGATCGACGACCAGCGGCTCAGCCGCCACCAATTCCAAAACAAACCCGTCGCGGACATGGTGCATGGCCATCGATTCCGTCGGAGAACGCGGAGGGGGATCGGGGCCCGCCAAGCCGCCGGCTTCCTCGGGATGCGGCTTGGCGCCCTCGCGGCCCGCGGCCGCGACATGCGCCTGGATCTCCTCGGGTGAAAGGGCTCGCCGGTAAACGGCGGCCTCGTCGATTCTCCCTTCGAGGCCGAACATCCGGTCGTTCCGGCCGCCCAGAAAACAACCGTGGATTTCCGCGCCGCAGCCCGATTCGATCTCGCCGGTGATCTCGGGTTCGGGATTCCCGTCGAGATGGACGCGCACTTGGCGTCCCGAGCGGACGAATGCGACGTGGTACCACTGCTTGATCGCGAGGGCCGTCTTTCCGACAAGCACGTCGTTCTTCTGGTTCCCATTGAAAAGGAACAGCTTGCCGGCGAGATCCTCGCGATAGGTACCGCCGATCCCCAAGTGATCGCCGGCGGCGTCCGCGGCCTCATCGCGTCCACGCGAAAAAAGATAGCCCGTGACGGCACTCGCGTCGTGCGGCAATCCGTTCCAGAACCAGAACTCGACCGAGTAGGTATCGCCCAGATCGGGTACGACCGCATGCATGCGGCCTCCCGCGAAGTGCGCGGTTCGATTTCCGCGCCGCGCGTCGGGAAAACCCTGGCCGGTGGGACCGGGAAGATAGAGCGCGACGCCGGGCTCGAAGGAACCGGACACCGTCCCGGCGCGGTCGCGGGCCATGGCGCCCGCCATTTCGTCAAGCCGCCAATAGGCGTCGGGCTTGGAATCGAGGACCGCCTTCACATAGGCTCCCTCGGGCTCATCGATCTTTCGCCTCGGCTTTCCGGCGACTTCCTCGAGCAGTTCGAGCAGCGTTTCGACGATCTTGGGTTCGCCATCGACTTCCAGTGCCGCGGTGCGGGCCGCCCACGTCGTGTACCCGCCGAGCGCGTGCTGCTCGGGAGGCGGGATATATCCTTCGGCGCCGTTGGCGAGTTCGATATTGAATGTCGGTTCGAGCGGGCTTGCCGCCTTCAACTTGAGCCCCGTGATTCCATACACCTCGTCGGGGATGGCGGTGATCCCGAGCTCGCCGATGCGAACCGCCTGCAACTTCAGCTCGACTTCGGGCTCTTCGTGCAAACAGACCTGTTCGCGCGCGTAGATCTCGGGCAATCCGTTGGGAGCGCGGCCTTCGAACGACGCGACCGTCGCGCGGGCCCACTCGAGGCGTTTCGCGTCGGGAACGCGTCGTCGCAGCCGCAATGTCCGTTCGGCCATCGCGAGCGACACGGAGTCGCGGTAGGAGATGCGATCGTACGCGTCCTTCGCGACGCGCACGACTTCTTCGGTGTACGCGTTCAGATCGTTCTTTCCGGCGGGCCGACTGAAATCGGGCCACATGCTGTCCCCGCTGGTTCCTTGCGACATCATGCCGACGAACGCCGGTTTCACGTCGGTCGCTCCGATCCGTTCCGCGAGCGCGTCGCCGAACCGGCCGCAGAAATCGGCGGAAAGCGGAGTCGCTCCGTAGTAGTGCATGGCGTAGTTGCCCAGCACGGCGATCGGACGGCCGTCGACCGACCGGACCGAGATCATCGAGAGATCGGGATCGGCCGGTCCCGACGGGCCGATGTGGTTCGGGCTCAAGTGTCCCGGGTGCATGTGCGCGCGCACGTTGCGGACTCCGAAGGGGTCCTCGGGCATCCGATCCGCCCGGAAGATCCAGCGGCGGCAATGATTGTGCTCGTAGTCGCGAACCACGGTCCATCCGATGCGGGCCGGCGCGAGATTCGACTCGGCCGCGACGATCGCCTTCGCCAACTGGTCGGGAAGGAATTTCCGGTAAGCCTCGTCCGCGCGACTCCCGAGGCACGCCATGGCCGACGGCGCGGAATGGGTGTGGGTCGCCGAGATGAGCATGCGGTCCGCGCGAATGCCCGAGGCACGCGCGGCGAGTTCCTTGGCCTGGTCGAGCAGGTCGCGGGGAATCATCAGATTGTCGACGACGACGATCGCGAGCCGCGTGGCGCCGTCGTCGAGCACCAGAGCGCGCGCCATGATCCGGTCCTGGGCGGCATCCGCCGTTCGCTCGTTGAAATACCCGTTGACGATGACGGGGAACGAGGTCGGCGTGATGTCGATCGCCGCCGCGCCCGCCCGAAAACCGTTTTCCTCCACCGCGTGGATCCGGGAAACGGGCGCGACGCACACGATCAACGACCACGCCGCGAGCCAAACCACCGCGCGTTGTGGGAGAACAGACATGTTGATTCGCACTCCGCGTTGCCACTAGACTAGAGCCGCACACCCGAACGCCGCCTCAATCTATCCGACCCCGCCATCAACGGGCAAGCAACGCATGGATACAGGACTCCGCGGAAAAAACATCCTGGTCACGGGCGCCGCGGGCGGTCTCGGATCGGAAGTCGCGAAGGCGTTCGCGGCGGAAGGGGCCCGCGTGGCCGTCCATTACCATGCGAGGCGGGAACCGGCCGAGGCGTTGCTGAGCGAAATCGGAGGGACGGACCACCGGATCTTCTCCGCCGAATTGACGCGCGAGGACGATGTGGCTCGACTTTGGCGGGACGCCGAATCGGCGATGGGACCGATCGAGATCGTGGTGGCCAACGCCGCGATCTGGCCGCCCGAGGATATTCCCATCCATCGCATGCCGCTCGACCATTGGAATCGCACGATCACCACGAATCTGACTTCGGTCTTCCTTTGCATGCGCGAGTTCTTCCGCGGAATCGAACGTTATCGCATCGCGGAACCGTCGGCCGTCCTGATCGGCTCGACCGCCGCCGTGTTCGGCGAGGCGGGTCATGTCGACTACGCGGCGGCCAAAGCGGGCCTCGTCTACGGGTTCCTGCTCAGCCTGAAGAACGAAATCACGCGCCTCGCGCGGCGCGGGCGCGTGAACGCCGTCTGCCCCGGGTGGACGGTGACGCCGATGACGGTCGGGTTCATGAAGAACACGGACGTGGTGCGCCGAGCGATCCAGACGATTCCGCTGCGCAAGGTCGGCCGGCCGACCGATGTCGCGTCGGCCGTGCTGTTCCTGGCGTCGAGCCGATTATCGGGGCACGTCAGCGGCCAAATGATCATGACGAGCGGCGGAATGGAAGGCCGTGTCTTGTACGAACCGGACGAAATCGATCCGAACCTGGCGTAGACGGCGAACAGACGATGGCGTCGGAGGACCGCGCATGTTGATCCACGGAACCGGCCTGATGGTCGTGCTGCTCGCGGGGGCCGTCGAATCGGCGGGCGATCCCGCATGGTACGCGAAGTGCGCCACGTGGCACGAGACGATGATTCGATCGCGCGAAGCCCTCGCGGCAAGCGAACGCGACGCGGCGACGGCCGCCGGCGCCGCGCCCGCGCCCCGGCTCGGCCCTTGGCACGTGCTCGGCCCGATCCCCGACGCGAAGCCTGGAGAACCCGCCGGCCGGCGCGAGGCGATCGAGCGGGCGATCCTCGCGAGCGTCCCGAACGGAGCGGCCTTGGACGCCGGCGCCGCGAGCCCGTTCCCGACGATCGCCGCGCCCGATGGGCATGCCATGCCATGGACCGCGCGTCCCGAGTGGAGCGATGCCTGGATCCATCGCCTGTTCGACGGCGACCAGGACGTCTATCTGCGCCGGATCATCGAGGCCCGCTCCGCGGCGCCGCTCCCATTCCATGTCGATGCGATCGGCGAGTTGACGGTGTGGGTGAACGGCAAGGAAGTGCTTTCCAAGCACGCGGGCACGATCGCGTTCGATATTTGGGGAGGCGATCCGGCCGTGCATCCCGTCGGCGTCGCGTTGCCGCTCGGCGAAGGCGTCAATGACGTGCTCGTCCGCATCGCCTTGCGACCTCGACCGCGGCAGGCCGACGATCCCGACCCCTGGCGCAAGGCGACGCTCGAGGAACGCCGTCCTTGGGGAACCGTGTTCAACGGCCACGCGTCCCATACGGGTCCCGCCGTCGAATATGAGAAGCTCGTGTACCGCGAGGTCTCCGCGTTCTACGGCTCGACGGTCGAATCGGCGGGCCCAAGCGCCGATGCGCCGGTCCGCGGCCGCGAGCAACTCTGGGGGCTGCTCCACCGGGATTTCCGGGACGCGGCGTCGCGGCGTGAGATGGACGCCGAACGTAAAGCGGGGATCTGGTCGTGGGATTGGCCCGCCGGCGACATGCGCCGGATCGCGGCGCGCTACGCCCAGTCCATTCGCGACCGCGCGGTCGCCGATGAAGCGATCCCGATCGCCGGCGCCGTGGCCGACCCGGCATCGCTCCAGACCGTGCGCGCGCTCCGCCACCGCGCGCGGTGGACCGATTCCGCCGCTCAATGCCTGACAAACGCCGACGCGCGCAAGACGCTTGAACACGAACTCGAATCGCTGCGTCTGGCGATCGAGGACCTGACGGCCGAGCACGGAGGTCGGTATCCGCGCGGCGACGAGTTCCTCGCGCGGTGGTCGGCCATTCGCGCGGCGGTCGACGATGGACTGGCTCGCAACGACTCCGCGCGTCTCGCGACGGCGCTCGAGGAGCTCGACGCGCTCCGCGGCGAATCGCTCCTCGCCAATCCGCTCCTTCAATTCGACCGCATGTTGGTGGTCAAGCGCCGCGCCAACGCGCACGTTCCCGATCTCCCGTTCAACTGGGCCAACAATTCGAGTCTCTCCACGCACGCGTTCGACAATGAAATCGCGGCTCTGACGATGCCCGCCTCGGCAGGCGTGCTCTCGACCGTCTTCAAACCGACCGATGGGGCATTCGTCGGCGATCTTGATTTGCATTTCGACGCCGACCGGCTGCTGTTCTCGATGCCGGGCAGCCACCGGCGCTGGCAGATCTTCGAGATGAACGCGGATGGAACCGGCCTGCGCCAGGTGACGCGGGGCGACCATGACGACGTCGACAGTTTTGACGCGTGCTACGTGCCCGGCGGCAAGATCGTCTTTTGCAGCACGGCCGTGATGGCCGGCGTGCCGTGCGTCCGAGGCCGTGATCACGTCGGCGTCCTCTATTCCATGGACGGCGACGGCACGAACGTTCGGCAATTGTGTTTCGAACAGGACCAGGACTTCTGTCCGACCGTTCTGCGCGACGGGCGCGTGCTCTACACACGCTGGGAATACACCGACGTTCCCCATTTCTTCAGCCGGATCCTCTTCACGATGAATCCGGACGGAACCGACCAGAAGGCGCTCTACGGCAGCAACTCGTACTGGCCGAACGGCGTGTTCTACGCGAAGCCCGTTCCAGGCCATCCGACGCGGATCACGGGAATCGTGAGCGGCCATCACGCGTCGCGGCGGTTCGGCGAATTGCTGCTCCTCGATCCGGCCAAAGGCCAACATGAAACGGGCGGCGTCGTCCAGCGGATTCCCGGACGGGGCGAGACGGTCGAACCGGTTATCAACGACCGGCTTGTCGTCGGATCGTGGCCCCGCTTCCTGCACCCGCATCCGCTGAGCGATAAGTATTTTCTGGTGGCGTGCAAGCGCGACGAGAACTCCCGGTGGGGCATCTACCTCGCGGACGTTTTCGACAACCTGGTGCCCGTATGCGTCGACGAGCACCACGATTTGCTCGAACCCACGCCGATCACGGCGCGCGCGACGCCGCCCGTGATCCCCGACCGAACCGATCCGAGCCGGCGCGACGCGGTCGTCAATCTGTCCGACGTGTACGCGGGCCCCGGACTCGCGGGCGTTCCGCGCGGAACGATCAAGAAACTGCGTGTGATCGCGTACCACTACGCGTTCCAGAACATGGCGGAGGATTCGCAGGCGATCGGCATCGACTCGTCCTGGGATACCGTGAAGATCGTACTCGGCACGGTTCCCGTTCACGACGACGGCTCCGCGATGTTCCGCGTTCCCGCGAACACGCCGATCACACTCCAGCCGCTCGACGCCCAGGGCCGCGCCGTTCAGTTGATGCGAAGCTGGCTCACCGCGATGCCGGGCGAGACGCAGTCGTGCGTCGGCTGCCATGCGGATGCGGGCACGACGCCGACGACCCGGCATACGCTGGCGTCGCGAGCGGGCCCGGCCGCCATCGATCCTTGGCACGGTCCCGCGCGCGGCTTCTCGTTCGCGCGCGAAGTCCAGCCCGTGCTCGATGCCTACTGCGTCGCATGCCACGACGGATCGGAATCGAGCGGCGCGGCGAGCGACGCCGACGGGTTGCCCCACGCCTTCCCGCTCGCCGGCGGTCCCGTCACCGATCCGCGCGGATT
The DNA here is from genome assembly GCA_016872725.1 of Planctomycetota bacterium. Classification (GTDB taxonomy): domain Bacteria; phylum Planctomycetota; class Planctomycetia; order Pirellulales; family Pirellulaceae; genus VGZC01. The sequence goes on along the minus strand of VGZC01000019.1, from coordinate 29,771 downwards.
CAGTCCGGCCTATATCGAGCTGCAGAAGTTCGTGCGGCGCCCCGGCGCGGAGACCGACTTCAAGATGCTCCCGGCAGCCGAATACCATGCGAACTCGTCGGAACTCGTCCAGTTGCTCGAAAAAGGACACTACGGCGTTCGCCTCGATGCCGACGCGTGGGACCGGATCGTCACCTGGATCGATCTGAACGTCCCGTTCCACGGCACATGGCACGAGGCGCAGGGGCGCGAATTGCTCGCCGATCAGGACGCGCGGCGCCGTGAACTTCGCATGCTCTACGCCGGACTCGATGATGATCCCGAGCAGATCATCGCCGTCGATGGGACGTCGATCCGGCGAATCGCGCCTCGACCGATCGACCGATCGGCCGCGCCGCGCGCGACCGCGCCGGAATGGCCGTTCGATACGGATCAAGCCGCGATGCGGCAACAAGCCGTCGGTGGACCGATCACGCGCGCCATCGAACTCGCCGATGGCGTTTCGCTCGAACTCGCGCGGATCCCCGCGGGCGAGTTCGTAATGGGGGACGCGGACGGCGGACCCGACGAACGGCCTCGGCGCGAAAGGATCGATCAACCGTTTTGGATCGGCCGGTTCGAGATCACGAACGAGCAGTACGCGTTGTTCGATGCCGAGCATGACAGTCGATACGTGCGCACGCACGGCATCACGTCGAACCGCGGATATCCATTGAATCTCGCGAAACAACCGGTCGTGCGCGTCCCATGGAACCGCGCGGACGCGTTTTGCCGATGGCTGTCCGCGAAGACCGGCGAGTCGTTCCGGCTCCCGACCGAGTCGATGTGGGAGTATGCGTGCCGAGCGGGAACGGCGACATCATTTTCGTATGGAACCCAGGACGCGGACTTCTCGGCCTGGGCCAATCTCGCCGACGCGCAGGTCGAGCATTTGAGGGACTACAGCCACAATTCCAAGAACGCGTGGATTCCGCGCGACTCGCGATTCGACGACCGGGCGCTCGTCGCGTCGCTGGTGGGAGCCTACCGGCCGAACGCGTGGGGACTGTTCGACATGCACGGCAACGCGGCCGAGTGGACCCGAACACCCTACGACGTCGCAGATGGGGCCGGCGCGGCAAGCGTTCCCGACGATCCATCCGCGGGACGCATGGTCGTTCGAGGAGGCTCCTGGCACGATCGGCCGATCCGCGCTCGATCGGCGTTCCGTATCGGTTACCCCGCGTGGCAACCGGTCCACAATGTCGGGTTCCGGGTCATTTGCGAGTCAACGGGCGAAGGCCATTGATCGCGAAGGAAGGTCAACGCAAGAGCATGGCGATTCCCATGAACGGTCGGCCGCCGGATACCGCGGTCCCCGGTTCCTCCGCGGGAACGGTGGTTTGCCGCGCGATGGTGGGGCTCCTCATCGCGCTGGTCCCGGGCGGCGCGCGGGGCGGGGCGCCGAGCGACGCGGCGGCGCCGCGCGTCTGGAACGTGTTTCTCTTCGCGGGCCAATCGAACATGGCCGGCGCCGATTCGGAGGTCACCGATCCGAACGGATTCCAAGAGACCGAGGCGGATCGCGCGACGCGATTCACCGCGGCGCCCCTTCCCGGCGGCGAGCGGTCGAGCCAATACGTTGCGTGGGGAACGATCCGCGGCCACACCGTCAAGGACCGTCTCGTTCACGGGCCCGAGGTGGGCTTCGCCCGAGCCTTGCACGCGGCGGGCCGACGCGATGTCGCGATCATCAAGGTGTACGCCAACTTCGGCCGCGACGCGACGCGGTGGCCTTGGTCGGAGGGCGAACCGCTGTACGAGGCGTGGCGGCGATTCGCGTCGTCACGCATCGAGGAGCTCCAGGCGGGCGGTGATCGTGTGCGAGTCGTGGGGTTCGTCTGGCATCAGGGAATCGACGACGCGATCCAAGGCGCGTTCGCGGACGACTACGAACCCCGCCTCAAACGGCTCATCGCCTCGCTGCGGCGCGAGTTCGCCGACGGAACGGCGCCATTCGTACTGGCCAGATCGGTCTTCTCACGGATCGCCCAGCCCGAAGAGGATCCGACCGGCGCGTCGCCCATGTTCCGTGTCCGCGCGGCCCAGGTTCGGATCGGCCGCACGTATCCCTTCACGCGATGGATCGATGTCGACGACTTGCCGAACGTCAATACGCATCATTTCACGGCCGAAGGCCAGCTCGCCATCGGCGGGCGATTCGCCAAGGAGTGGCTCGCGCTGCGCGACGAAGCCGATGCGCCGGTCGCGATCGGAACGCGGCGCGAACTGTTCGTCGACGGCGCCCTGATCGCCACCCTCTCCGGAGCGCGGCGCACGCTGCACGCGCCGGTCGCTCGCGATACGGTGATCGTCCATGACGCGCCTTGGGAAGGCGCGGGGAGCGGTTACCACTCGGTGTTCCGCGACGGTGAACGGATTCTGTTGTATTACCGCGGATCGGAACTCGGCGTCCGGAACGGCCGGTTGATCCTCGGCGACGAACGGACGTGCGTCGCGGAAAGCCAGGACGGGTTCACGTTCACCAAGCCCGAACTCGGCCTGCACGCGCATGGCGATTCGCGCGCGAATAACATCATCTGGGCCTCGGCGGGCACGCACAACTTCTCGCCGTTTGTCGACACACGGCCCGACTGTCCTCGCGAATCGCGATTCAAGGCGGTCGGCGGACTGCCCACCGACGGGGGCCTCTTCGCATTCCAATCGGCCGATGGCATCCACTGGGCACACGCGCGCGACGAGCCGATCATCCGGGAGGGCGCCTTCGATTCGCAGAATGTGGCGTTTTGGGACGCGTCCGCGTCGGTCTATCGCGTCTACTATCGGACGTTCACGGAGGGCGTCACGACGCGCGACGAGTGGAATCCGGCGGGCTTCCGGGCGATCCGCACGGCCGTCTCGCGGGATTTCCTGCAGTGGGATCCCCCCAGCGATTTGACGTACGGCGATTCACCCGCCGAGCATCTCTATACGAATCAGGTCATGCCCTACCCTCGCGCTCCCCACCTGCTTCTCGGTTTCCCCACGCGGTATGTCGAGCGGGGTTGGTCCGATTCGATGCGGGCGCTTCCGCAGCGCGAACAGCGCGAGGAGCGGGCCGCGGCCCATTTGCGATACGGCACGGCGATCACCGAGACGCTCATCATGGCCAGCCGCGACGGAGTGCATTTCGATCGTTGGAACGAAGCGTTCCTCAGGCCCGGCCCCGAACGTCCCGATACGTGGCTCTACGGACATCAGTACATGGCCCGCGGCCTGATCGAAACTCGCTCGGCGCTGTCGGGCGCGCCGAGCGAATTGTCGCTGTACGCCACCGAAGGGTCTTGGCATGAACCGGCGAACCGGTTGCGGCGGTACTCGCTGCGCATGGACGGTTTCGTTTCGGTCAACGCGCCTTGGGACGGCGGCGAGTTGACCACGCGGCCATTGACTTTCTCCGGTATTCGGCTTTCGCTCAATTTCGCGACATCGGCGGCGGGCGATATCCGGGTCGAGATCCAGGACGCCGGCGGCACGCCGATACCCGGATTCACGCTCGACGCCTGCGAGCCCCTCTTCGGAGATTCGATCGACCGCACCGTGACATGGGGCTCCGACAATCCGGAAACGCGCGGAGACCTCGGTTCCCTGCGCGATCGGCCCGTCCGGCTGCGGTTCGTCCTGCGCGACGCCGATCTGTACGCGTTCCGGTTTCCCGAATCGAACCGCTGACCGTTCGTGACGTGCCAACAGAAACACTAAGGACTCCATCATGCGATTTGGATCGTTCCCGTTGATCGCGGCGCGGGCCGCGGTGTGCGCGTTCGCGTGGCTCATTGCGCCGCTCGCGTGGGCTCATGCCGTCGAAGCCGACTACTTTGTGGCCCCCGACGGGAACGATGCGTGGTCGGGCCGACTCGCCGAACCGAATGCGGAACGAACCGACGGTCCGTTCGCCACGATCGTGAAGGCCCGCAACGCGATCCGCGCGGGGCGAGCGACACGGGCGGGGCGGGATGCTCGTCCGATCACGGTTCTCGTCCGCGGAGGCGTCTATCGGCTCGACCGACCGATCGAGTTCGCGCCCGAGGACTCGGGCACGGCCGACGCGCCCGTCGTCTATCAGGCGTACCGAGACGAAAGGCCCGTCTTGAGCGGAGGACGGCGCATCGATGGCTGGACGGTCAACGAGCGGGGACATTGGGTGGTCGAACTGCCCGATGTGAAGGCCGGATCATGGCGGTTCACACAGCTCTTCGCCGATCAGCAGCGCCGCTACCGGCCGCGGCTCCCCAAGCGGGGCTACTATTCGATCGCCGAGGCGCAAAGCCCGTCACCCAAGGCCGCCGGCAAAGGCCACGACCGGTTTCGATTCGCCGAAGGACAGCTCGATCCGAATTGGCACGACCTGCCGTCGGTCGAAATCATCGCGTTCCATGAATGGGCGACGTCGCGCCTTCGCATCGCCGAGATCGACGCCGCGAACCGGGTCGTGACGCTCCACGGCCACACGATGGGCGACAGTCCCTGGGCACGACTCGTCGCCGGGCACCGGTTCCTGATCGAGAATGTTTTTGAATCGCTGAGCGAACCCGGTGAGTTCCATGTCGATCATGCGACCGGGCGACTGACCTACGTGCCCAAGCAAGGCGAGTCCCCCGATCGAACCGAGATCGTCGCGCCTTTTCTTCCGCAACTGGTTTTGATGCTGGGCGACGTCGCGCAGCGCCGGTGGGTCGAGCATGTTCACCTCAAGGGCCTCACCTTCGCGCACGCGAACTGGGCGACGCCTCCCGAAGGCCAGTCGTTTCCCCAAGCCGAGATGAACCTGGGCGCCGCCGTCGCGCTCCAGGCCGCTCGGCATGTCGTCCTCGAACGGTGCGTGGTGCGGCATACGGGCGAGTACGCGATCGGGATCGGACCGGGATGCCGCTGGAACCGGATCGAATCGTGCGAGATGGTCGATCTGGGCGCCGGCGGGATCAAGATCGGCCACGCGCTCGCGACGGACTGGGGCAATACGCTGTCGATTCCGTCGGACGAAGAGGCACTCGTCTCGCACCAAACGGTCCGCGATTGCACGATCGCCCACGGCGGGCGGCTGCATCCCGCCGGCATCGGCGTCTGGATCGGACACTCGCCGCACAACATCGTGGAACACAACGACGTGCACGATTTCTATTACAGCGGGTTCTCGGTGGGCTGGAGTTGGGGCTACGGCGCGAGCCAGGCGCACCACAACGAGATCGCGTTCAATCATGTCCACGACATCGGCCAGGGAGTACTGAGCGATATGGGAGGAATCTACACGCTCGGCATCTCGCCCGGGACGACCATCCACGACAACGTATTCCACGACATCACGTCGTACAGCTACGGCGGATGGGGACTGTATACCGACGAGGGGTCGACGGGCATCGTCATGCGGAACAACCTCGTTTATCGGTGTTCGCGGGCCAGTTTCCATCAGCATTACGGGCGCGAGAACCGCATCGAGAACAACATCCTCGCCTTCGCGGGGGAACAGCAGATCCAGCGTACGCGGACCGAGCCCCATACTTCGTTCTTCTTCGAACGGAACATCATTTTTTGGGACAACGACAATCCCCTGCTCGGTTCGAACTGGGCCGACAACAACTTCCGCATGGACCGCAATCTGTACTTCCGCGTCGGCGGGAAGCCGATCGTCTTTCCGGGCGGTCTGTCGATCGAGCAATGGCGGGAACAGAGGAAACAGGACGAACAATCGGTCGTCGCGGACCCCGGGTTCATCAACACGGCCGCCGGCGATTTCCGGCTGAAGGCCGATTCACCGGCACTGCGAATCGGCTTCGAACCGTTCGATCCGTCGCGCGCCGGGCGGCGCACGCCCCGTGCGCCGGGTACGGACCTCCCGCCCGTTCCGAGAGCCTACGAATAGCACTACTCGTCGGGATTGACGGCCTCGCTGCCTTGCGACGTTCCGAGGTAGTTCCATACCTTATAGTCGATACCGTTCATGAGAAACCTCACATGCCCGTCGCAAAACGCGACATTGACGCCGCCGGCGGCGTGCACGCTCCGGGCGCCCATCATGCGGGGCCGCGTCGCGGTGGTCGCCGTGACGCACGGCATGCGGGGCGACGTGAGCGACGTGCAATAGCCGCCCGTAATCACGTCGGGCGCGCTGCTGTTGGGCGCGAGGTAGGTGACAAACCCCGACGCGCCGCCCCACCAACTGAATCCGCGCAGGTCGGTCCCGCGCCCCTGGAGGACTTCGGCCGCCATCAGCGTGTTGCTCGTTCCATCCACGATTTCGGCGAGCGTTACATGTTGTCCGTATACCCGCGGAAACGTCAGTGCCGCGGCAGCGCCGATCGGACCGTCGTCCGACGTCGATTGCGTGTAGGCGCGGAACGGAGCCCCTAGGAACGGAATCCCGTTCAATGGCGTTTGGAAGAAGCTCGTGTTGCCGTAGTTCACGCCGTAGTTGTGGCTGGTCACGGGGAGAAGGGTCGCCGTCGCGCCGATCGGCGCGTTCTTGATGTCGCTCGGACACGACAACGTGGGCAACCGGCTGCTCACCACGGGACGATTGATGGCCGTTCCATAGCGCGGCCCCCAGTCGGCGCCACCCAGATTCACGTAGATGTCGGCGAGGTTTTGAGCCTCGATGAAGGGCAGGATACTCATCTGCCACGTTCCCCAGCAGCATCCGTACCGTCCGACACCGCCGGGCAGCGACTCCTTAAAGGAGCTTGTGTAGTTGTGCATCGCGAGCCCAAGCTGTTTCAGGTTGTTCTGGCACTGCATGCGTCGAGCCGCTTCCCGCGCGGCCTGCACGGCCGGCAACAGAAGGGCGACCAATACGCCAATGATGGCAATGACGACCAATAACTCGACCAACGTGAACGCGCGCCGTTTCGTACCCATGATGCCACGTCCCCTCTTGATTCGCACGGAAGTCGAACCACAAACGGAATAACAGAGAAAGAAATCCGAGAACCACGTATCCCATCAATACGATGCCGCCGTACGGTGCGTCGTCGCATCCGGATCGACCTTCAGCGCGGCGTCATCGCGAGTATTCGATCAAGGCACGTCAAAATTGAACCGATTCGGACCGGACGAGGTGACCTCGACCTCGACCTTGGATTCGCTGTTGAACGCGGGTGGTATCCGATCTTTCGATACGAAATTGCCGCTCGGCTCGGGCATCCCATCGGGATTCGACGGGTTGATGCCGTCGCCGGACGTGATGATGACCTTGTATTTTCCAGGAACCAGTCCCTGCTCGACGGGCACCTTGTACTCGCCCTTCGCGATCACGGCACCCTCCATGGTGGCGGGCAACTCCTTCGTGCCTTCGCCGAGCGGGTGGAATTCGATCACGCCTTGGTCGAGGGGCTCGCCTTTGAGCGTGATCATTCCCGTCACTTCTTTGCGCGGATTGGCCTTGCCGCAGCCAATGAGCGACGCGAGGCAAACGGCAACGCAACACCAGGCGGCCAAGGGATGTTGACGCATGGAATCACTTTCAACTGGGAAGAGGGTCGGCTTTGCAACGGTTCCGAGACGCACGGCACGGGACGAGCGGCCATGAATGACACCAGTTGACCCGAAAGGAGGAGTGCACGTCAAGCCAGGATCGCGAGGCGGGCGGGCATTCGGTAGAATACCGTAACCGATCGACGACGGGCGGCCGCTTGGTGGAATTGGCAGACACGCAAGACTTAGGATCTTGTGCCGAAAGGCGTCGGGGTTCGAGTCCCCGAGCGGCCAGACTTGGTGGTTGCACGGAATCGCAACCGCCCGCAAAGCCCAGCAAATCAGGGCTTTTTGGGCTCATCGCACGTTTCGCCTTGCGTAGACGATGCGGTAGCCGCCGACTCGAATCCGCCAAGCGTTCTCGTCGCCCGCCATCTTCACGCAACCGGCCGGACGCGTAGCCGTCCATTATGTGACGAAACAGGCAAGAACGGGGTGTCACCGGACATCGATTCTCACCGGAGGTTCGGCCGATTCGTGGTCAGCCTTCCGTTCATCAATTCATTCGTGGTTGATTTGCTTCCGGCGAGGCGCATGGGAACCAACCACGAATGGCACGAATCACGCGAATGAAAAAGGGGAAATGAAGAAGGGGAGTGGAACTTGGGAGGTCATGCCGGGGATTCTCCTCCAATGCCCTTCCTGAATTGAGCCGTGGGTCGGATGGACCTGGAACTCGGATCCCATCGCGGCCATCAGGCGCCAAGCCTTCCTGCCGGCGCCGCGGAATGGACAGCTACGGTCACCGGCTATTGCCACGATGAACCGACGTTCTATAACAGGCGAGTGGATCGGCGGGCCGGCCGCCGGCGGTCGTAATGGAACCCGCGAAGCGTGGGCTTTATTGGAAGTTGACGGGCGAGCATGGGGATCCTTGGCCTCTTCGGCCGGAAAAAGCGGCTGATCGACTACGCGAGCTGCGCGGGGTGAGCGGGCAAACTTCCCCAAGCGGGGACCGCGCAGGTCGTGCGCGGCTTGCCTGTCTTTTCCGATCCGAACCTGATTGTCGGAACCGAAGGGTTCAGTGACGCGGGCGTCTATCGTTTGCGCGACGATCTGCTGATCGTTCAATCGCTCGACTTCTTTCCGCCGCTCGTGGACGATCCGTTCGAATTCGGCCGGATCGCCGCCGCGAACTCGCTCAGCGACATCTACGCGATGGGCGCCCGGCCCGTAACGGCGCTGAACATCGTCGGATTTCCCGACGATCGGCTTGGACTCGATGTGCTCGCGGAGATCCTCCGGGGCGGCTCGGAACAGGTGAGGGCGGCGGGCGCGGTCGTCGTCGGAGGGCACACGGTCCGCGACTCGGAAATCAAGTACGGACTTTCGGCGACGGGAGTCGTCGCGCCGGCCGACTTGCTGACGAACCGGGGCGCGCGGCCCGGAGACCGGCTCGTTCTCACCAAGGCTCTCGGAACGGGCGCGATTACGACCGCGTTCAAGGCGGGCCGATGCCCTCCGGAGTCGCTTCAATGCGCGATTCGCGGCATGACGACGCTGAACAAGGCGGCGAGCATCGCGGCCGTTCGATTCCGCGCCAACGCGGTGACCGACATCACCGGATTCGGATTCGCGGGCCATGCGTGTGAGTTGGCCGAGGCGAGCCGCGTGACGTTGCGGATCACGGCGAGCCTTCTGCCCGTCCTGCCGGGCGCGCGCGCGTTGATCCGCGCCGGGTTCAAGACACGAGCGACCGCGACCAACCGCGCCTTCACCGCCGCGCGGATGGGTGGCGTCGAAGCGATCGATGACGTCGACCGCGATCTGCTCTTCGACGCGCAGACATCGGGCGGACTCTTGATCAGCGTTCCGGAACACAACGCCGACGCGATGCTCGCCATGATCCGCGAGCAAGAGGAATCGCCGGCCGTCTGCGTCGGAGCCGTGGAACCGTGTGGAGACGCGGCGCTCGTTGTCGCGCCCTAACGCTCTCAAGACCGAGCGCGAAATCGCTGGTTCCCGAACGCCCGAGGACGGTCGTTCCACGTAGGGCGATTGTCCTCAATCGCCCGCGAAACGCGCGGTCGTTCTACGCAATCCCGCGGAGACGCTGGTAGGTGGTGAATCCGCCACCGACATTGGACGCGTTTCGGCCATATTGGCGGAGGATGCGCGTTGCGAGATAGCCCCGCATGCCGACCTGACAGTAAACGGTCACTTCGCGGTCAACGGGAACCTCGTCGATGCGGCTCCGCAATGCGTCCACCGGGATATGGACCGCGCCCGGAATGTGCCCGGCGGCGAATTCCCGATCGGTGCGCACGTCGAGCACGAGTCGGCCGCCCGCCGTCGGACCGTCCACGAGCGACTCGGCGTCGACCTGTGGATGCTCGCCCCGCAGAAGGCCCGCTCCGACAAAGCCCGCCATGTTGACGGGGTCCTTCGCCGAGCCGAATTGCGGCGCGTAGGCGAGTTCCATCTGTTCGAGGTCGAATACGGTAAGCCGCGCCTGGACGGCGACCGCCAACACGTCGATCCGCTTGTCGACCCCCGCGCCGCCGACCGCCTGCGCGCCGAGGATCGCGCCCGATTCCGGGTCGAAAAGGACCTTGATCGACATCGGCTCGGCCCCCGGGTAGTACCCCGCGTGATGGGCCGGATGGATATGGATCTTTCGGAACGCGCGGCCGACTCGCCGCAGTGTCTTCTCCGACGCGCCCGTCATCGCGGCGGTCATCCCCAGTACGCCGACGACGGCCGTTCCTTGCGAACCGCGATAGGGCACCGACCCGCCGAGCGCGTTTTCGGCGGCGAGCCGGCCTTGGCGATTCGCGGGGCCGGCGAGCGGGATTCGCGTCGCGCCGCCCAGGACATAGTCCTCGACCTCGATCGCGTCACCCACCGCGAAGATGGCGGGATCGCTCGTGCGCAGGTACCGATCGACGCGGATGCCGCCGCGCGGGCCGACGTCGAGCCCCGCGTCGACGGCGAGTTGATCCTCGGGTCGGACGCCGATCCCGAGCACGACCAATTGGGCATCGAGCCGCTCGCCCGACTTGAGCTGAACCTCGATGCCGCCCTCCTTCGTTGCGAAACCGGTGACGGATTCGCTGAGCCGAACGTCGATCCCGGCCGACCGCAACCGCTCGGTGATCGGAGGCGTCATCTCGCGATCGAGGGGAGGCAGTATTTGGTCCTGCAATTCGACGAGCGTCGTCGCGATGCCCCGCAAGACCAGATTCTCAACCATCTCGAGGCCGATGAAACCCGCGCCGACGACGACCGCGCGCCGGATGCCCGATTGAACGACCGCGTGAATGCGGTCCATGTCCCCCAGATTCCGAAGGGTCAGGATTCCGGGCAGGTCGATGCCGGGAAGGGGGGGGCGGAGCGGCGCCGCGCCGGGAGCGAGAATCAACTTGTCGTAGGCGACACGGTACGTCTCGCCCGTATCGACTTTTCGGACGACGACTTCGCGGGCCGCCCGGTCGATCGATTCAACAAGCGACCCGGTCCGGACATCGAGGCGGAAGCGTTCGGCGAGCCGTTCGGCGGTCGTGACGAGCATCTTGGCGCGATGGCCGATCTTTCCGCCGATGAAGTAGGGCATACCGCAATTCGCGAACGAGACGTCGGGGCCCCGTTCGAAAAGGACGATCTCGGCGTGTTCGTTCAATCTCCGCGCGCGGGTCGCCGCCGACGCGCCTCCCGCCACTCCTCCCACGATGATCAGCCGCATGGCATGTTCCTTCCGAGTCCATCCAACTTCATTCCGTCGCCGAATCGGCGACGTCCCACGAACGGGTAAGCGCCGCGAAAACCGTCCCAACCGATTCGACCGAGACGACCGGCCGTCGCCGCCGACGTCTCCGCGCGTTCCGGGCGCGTTGCCGATCGGGTGGAGTGACCTACGGTTGCAGTGACGCTCCCGGTCGGGAAACCGCTCCGGGTGCGCCTCGAACGCGTTCCCTTTCCGACCAACCCAACGGCGCGGCGGCCACCGAGGTCTTCCCACCATGATCCGACAACATTCGGACGGTACCATTCCCGATGGACTCGCGCCAAGGGCTCGGACATTGTTCGCGGAGCGGCGCGCGGAGGTGTGCGGGCGCATCGATCAGCTCTTTGTCGCCTTGATGGTTCTTCAGTTGATCGGGATTTGCGGAGCGGCGATTTGGATCGCGCCGCACACGTGGATCGCGCGGCATTCCATGCTGTGGCACACGCGCGGCGCGATGGCGGCGGGGTTCCTAGTGACATGCATACCGACGGGCATGGCCCTGCTTCGTCCGTCCGTTCCGCTGACCCGGCATGTCGTCGCCATGTCCCAGATGCTCGTATCGTCGCTCCTGATCCATCTGACGGGCGGCCGCATCGAGACGCACTTCCACATCTTCGGCTCGCTCGCCCTCCTGTCGTTCTACCGCGATTGGCGCGTCTTCGCGACGGCGACCGCCGTCATCATCGCGGATCACTTCGGTCGAGGCGTCTGGTGGCCCGAGTCGATCTTCGGGTTGCCGGACGCGGGCCCGTGGCGGTGGCTCGAGCACGCGTCCTGGGTGATCATTGAAGTGACGTTCCTGGCGAACGCGGCGTTCCACATCGAATTGGAAATGCGGCAGGACGCCGTCCAGCGCGCCCAACTGGAATCGACGAACGAGCGGATCGAGCGGGAAGTCGCGCTCCGCACGGCCGATCTCGAACAAAGCCGGGCCCTGCTCCAAGCGAACGAGCGACTCCTGCGCGAGAACCTCGATCAACTCGAAAACAAGAACCGGGACCTCGACGAATTCACCTACGTCGCGAGCCACGACCTGCAGGAGCCGGTCCGCAAGCTGGTTTCGTTCAGCAAGCTCCTGCGCCAGGATGTCGGAGCGAACCTGAACGCGCAAGCGGAGAAGGACCTGACGTTCATCGTCGAGGCGGCTCAGCGCATGCGCGACCTGATCCAGGACCTGCTTGCCCTCTCCCGCGCCGGCCGCTCGGCGATGAAGGTCGAACGCATTTCGCTGGCGACCTGCGCCCGGCGCGCCTGCGAATCGCTCGAGTTGCGGATCCGCGAATCGGAGGCGGCCGTCGAGATCGGCGAGCTGCCCGACGTCTCGGGCGACGCGACCGTGCTGACCCAGTTGTTCCAGAATCTGATCGGCAACGCGCTGAAATTCGTTCCGAACGACCGCAAGCCGCGCGTCGCCGTGACGGCGGCGCGCAACGGACCCGAATGGACGATCACGGTCGCCGACAACGGAATCGGAATCAAGGCGGAGTACTTCGAACGGATTTTCGCGCCGTTCCAGAGGCTCCACGGACGCGGCGAGTACGAAGGCACGGGCATCGGCCTCGCCATTTGCAAGAAGAACGTCGAGCGTCACAACGGGAAAATCCGGGTCGAGTCCGAATACGGCGCCGGAACGCGGTTCCATTTCACATTGCCCGCCGAGAAAGGAACGAGCCCATGTTCGATCGAGAACGACGCAACTCGCGCCGCGTGGTCATCCTGTTAGCCGAGGATGACCCGGGCGACCAGGAACTCACCCGACGCGCGCTTCAGGACGATGTGCTCCTCGTCGATCTGCAGATCGTCGACGACGGGGAACAGGCGCTCGACTACCTGCATCGCCGAGGCCCATACTCCGAGGAGTGCCGGGCGCCGACGCCCGATCTGATCCTGCTCGACCTCAACATGCCGCGGATCAACGGACGCGAGGTCTTGCAGCACCTGAAGCGCGATCCCGAACTCAGTCGAATCCCGGTGGTCGTGCTGACGACGTCGCAGCAGGAGGCCGACATCCTTCGCAGCTACGATCTGGGCTGCAATTCCTACATCCAGAAACCGGTGGACATCGACCAGTTCGTCGACGCCGTTCGCCAACTGGGCAAGTACTGGTTTGAAGTCGTGACGTTGCCGGCCGCCGTGCCGGCCCTGTAACCGGTTCCGCATCCTTGGTCCGCCTCCATGCCGACCGACCCGGTCCAAATCCTGCTGATCGAGGACGATCCCGGCGACGCCGTGCTCGCGACCCGCGCGCTCGAGGAATGCCCGGACCGGTTCGCCGTGCGCCATGTCGAATCGCTTGGCGCCGCGTTCGACGTCCTCTCGTCGTCGCCCGTCGATGCGGTTCTGATGGACCTCTCGCTGCCGGACAGCTTCGGACTCGCGGGAGTCGACCGGGTGCTCGCCGGCTTTCCGCATATCTCGGTCGTCGTGCTGACGGGGCTGAACGACAGCCAATCGGCGCTCGCGGCGCTGGAACGGGGCGCGCAGGATTATCTGGTCAAGGGCGAGTGGTCGGCGGAGACCTTGATCCGAACGCTGCACTTCGCGAGGCAGCGCAACGCGATTGTCCAGGAGAACCAGCGGCTGCTCGCGGAGCTGCAGCGGCAAGCGCGCGTCGACGGATTGACCCAACTCATGAACCGCCAGGCGCTCACGACCGAGTTCGAACGCGAGTGGCAACGGTGCGCGCGGTCGCGCGCCCCGCTCGCGTGCGTCATGCTCGACGTCGACTACTTCAAGAAAATCAATGATGTGCACGGCCATGCGGCGGGCGACGCCGTCTTGCGCGGAATCGGCGAATGCCTTCGCGATCAGTGCCGGCAAACCGATCTGGGAGCGCGATACGGCGGCGAGGAATTCTGCGTGATCCTCACCGACACGGGCGAGGACGGCGCGGCCGTTTGGGCCGAGCGGGCTCGTCAAGCGATCGAATCGCGCGTGGTCCGCGTGAACGACACGACGCTCTGCGTCACGGCGAGTTTCGGGGTCGCCGAACGGTCCGATCAGACGACCTTTCCGGGTGAACTTGTCGATCACGCCGACCAAGCGCCCCTGATGGCCAAACAGTCGGGTAGGAACCGGGTCGTCGGATTCCGCGAAATGGTCGGCACGATGGGCGGTCCGCTCGGCTCCAGCGCCGATCGCTTGGCCGAATGGACCGCGACCGACGTCATGGCGCCGCTTATCGCCGTCCTGACGACCGATCAGGATCTGATCGGAGCGGCCCGCTATCTGCTGGAACTTCGAGCCGAATCGGCGGCCGTCGTCGATCGCGACGGCCGATTGCTCGGCGCCATCGGTGAGGAAGAACTCGTCGGACGGCTTACCACCTGCGAATCGGATGCCGTGACGTTGGGCGATGTCATGAACCGGAGGCCCGCCTGTTTCGCGCCGACGACGCCGGCGCGCGTGATCGGCGACTTCCTGCGCCGCGTCGCGCTCCGCCGCGTCTTCATCGTCGACGGCGACCGGCCGCTCGGCACGGTAAGTCGCACGCAGATTCTACGGCGACTGTGCAACGACCACACGGCGCGAACGCCAAGATCGACCCGCGGGGACGCGTCGGCGTCCTCCGCCACGACGCGAGAATCGCTCGCGCAACTTCAGGATCAGATCGAATCGCTGCTCGCCGAATGCGCGCAAGACGGCGAACCGTCGCCCGAACAGCTCGTCGCCGTCGGAAGCCGCATGCAATGCCTCATCGAGGACCTGCTCGCCGCAACCCCCGCGCGCGAACGGTCGGACCTGTCCGCCGTGACCCTCCAGTGCCTGCTCGGCTGAACCCGGTCCCGCGCGCCCAATCCGTGGTTTTCTTACCACCTTCTCCCTCGTTGTTGTGCAAGGGAACTCCGGATGCTCCAACACCTACAAGAGCTGATCCTTGCGGTCGTGGATCTTCTGGAGGGCCGCGTTCAGGTCCGGATAGCCCGTATGCCGATCGTGGAACAGGGTATTGAGGTCCCGCTCCAGCCGTGCTCGCCGTGCGGGCGTCGGGGTCTTGCGGTAGCCTTTGAGCCGCTGGTCGTACTTCCAGATCGCGCGGCGCTCGCGATCGTGGGCGGTCCGCCGCGATGGCGCCGTCGGAACCCCCAACACGCCCCTCCGACCCGCGCACCCGGTTATTGAGAAGTTATCCGCCCTATTCGGCCGAGTTCCATGCTGTTGGGCGGCGCGTCGATTATCTCGCTCGTGTCGATGCGGCTCGTTTCCCCTGGTCCTGGGAGAGGAACCTCTCAATGTCGTTGATGAATGCTACGACGGCTGTTGTAATCGTCGAGGTCAACACGTCGGGCTCGTCGAGCTCGAAATCCGTTGCGAGGTCGCATTCGAGAATCGAGAAGACGCCTGTCGCCGGCGTGGATAACCGGTAATTCGGCCACGGGCGGCTCTTGAACAACTCCCAGTAATGCCGTTGAATCTTCTGGTTACGGGCGGCGAGCCAGGCTTCGAATCGAAACACCTCGTAGTTGAAGACGACAGCGATCTTCAAGTTGTGTTGCACGAGCAATGACGGGAAGACCGCAAAATGCGTGATGTCCATGCACCCCTGATAGAGATCAGACGCGGCGCAATCGGCCAATTTGTTATCGAAATGGGATCGCAGTCGCCTCATGTACGACAGGATTGCTCGATAGGCCCGCTGGACTAATCCGCGTTTCAGCAATCGCTGGAACTCCTCGATGTCGTCATGAGCCGAGTGCATCTTCGTCCCCATGTCGTCGAGTGAAGTCAACACAAAACGACCGTGTATTACTTGGAAGGCTCCGCGGATCGCGCGGACTTCAGTTCGATTACGGCCCGCGTGAACCGCTCCGAGCCCCGCAGGGGCGTCAAGTCGGGTTCGTGTTCGACCCGGAAAGGATCGCGGTAGCCGTCCTGGATCGCTCGCTCCAACGCTGTTTGCGCCTCGTCGAGCATCTTGCCTCGCTGTTCATCGGGTGCTTTGCGCGCGAGTTGGCACAACGCGCGCGCCCGCTCCAAGTGGCGTTCGCCGTTCACCTGTTCCATCGCCGCCAATTCGTCGGCCAGCGATCTCGCCTTCTCCGAGTTGCCGACGCGGGCTTCCGCCAACATCAAGTTGATTTTGTTCTTTTCGTCCGGTGACGCGTCGCAAAGCTCGGACCGCAACTGGCGGCATCGCTCGAAGAGACTCAGGCTCTCACCCGAATTCCCTTCCAAGTCCCGGAGCGTCGCCAAACGATAGAGGGCGGTGGTCAATTGGCGCTTGTAGTCGGCCTTCTCGGAGTCCGCCGCAAATACCTCCTCGAAGAGCCGAGTGGATTCCGTGATGACGGGCGACGCCTTTTCGAGTTGTCCGATCCAAAGCAGCGACTGGCCGAAATTGCCGAGATGTCCGGCAAGTTCAAGCTTCATGACCGGCATCGTGGGGCGACGGGCGAAGATTTCCCGGCGGCCGGCAATCGCTTTGTCGTACATCACGAACGACTCGTCGGATCGCCCCAGCCGCATCAGGACATACGCCAGCGCGATGGCCGCTTTGTCGTGACTGATTTGCCGCGCGGCCGTCTTCGAGTCCTTTTGATCGTCGTTCAATTCGGCAAAGCCGGGCTCCGAGCGAATCGTGTCGAGGACTTTGGCGAGCAGATCCAGGCCTTCTCGAAAGACGGCCGCCGCCTCGGCGAGCCTGCCTTGCGTCAGATGCTCCACGCCGAGGTTTTGGAGCATGACCGCAAGCAACTCGCGGATCTCCACGGGAGTCGGGCTGCCCGGCTCGGGGTGCGGATCGCGGATCGTCTCCCGCACGACGGCGATCGATTGTTCAAGCAAACCCAGCGCGGCGGTCGGGTCGCCCGTCAATCGACGTTTGATCGGCGCCCAGGCGAATCCGACTTTTGCGAGATTCGCGCGGGCGGAATCGGTGCGGCCCTTGATCTCGATCCGCTCCTTCGCTCGCGCATAGAGCTTCTCGTATTCCCGGTCCGCTTCCTTCAGTCTGTCAAGTTCATACAAGGCCGATGCGATCTTCTGGCGGAGGGCCATCAACGTCGGGATCGCCTCGCCGCGAATCCCGCCGGTCATTTCAACGTCGAGTTCATCCCACTTTTTCGCAACCGATTCGAGGATCGCGATTCGAAGGTCGTTGGAGCCCGGCTGTTTCTTGAGGGCGTCATCGATATCGGTCACGACGAACTGAATATTCTCCAGAGCCAGTGTGGCCTGGCGTCTGGCCAACTCTTCCTTCTCCTCGGCCAAGACCTTCCGCTGATTCGCGATGACCCGCTGTTCATCGGCGATGGTCCGTTGCCGCCGCGCCTCGTCGCGCTCCTTGCGCGCCTCGTCGCGCTGCTCCTGAACCTGATCGCGCTGTTCGCTGATGATCGTCGCCTGAGCCGCCGTGGTCCACCAGGCCCAACTGGCGACGAGCGCCGTCGCGAGGATGAAGAGCCCCGCAAGCCCGGAAGGAACCGCCGTCGCCGGATGCCGTTCGCACCATCGCCACGCACGCTCGACGCGGCTGATCGGACGCGCGAGGATCGGCTCCCCATTCAAGAACCTCCGCAAGTCGTCGGCCAGCGCCCGGCACGACTCATAACGCGCCGACGGGTCTTTTTGCAGGGACTTCATGCAGATCGTTTCCACGTCGACCGGGACCCCGGGCTGAAGCACGCGGGGCGACACCGGCTCGTTGTGAATCACCTGCATTACGGTGTTCACCGGACGATCGGCAAGAAAGGGAGGTCGCCCCGTCAAGATCTGGTAGAGGATCGCGCCGAGCGAATAGAGGTCGGAGCGTGGCGAGATGGAGGACGCCTCGCCCCTCGCCTGCTCGGGCGGCATATAGCTTGGGCTGCCCATGACCGTACCCTGGCTCGTCGCCGTCGAGCCCTCGGCGTCGACTTCTTTCGCAAGCCCGAAGTCCGCGATCTTGGGGCTGCCGTCCGCGGCGAGCAGGATGTTGGACGGTTTTAGATCGCGATGCAGGACGCCGTGATCATGAGCGTATTGCATGGCGGACGCGAGTCGCTCGACGAGTTCCGCCGCGCTGCGCGCCTCGCGGGGTTGACCCTGGAGGTCCCGCTGGAGATCGCGGCCCTCGACGAATTCGAGCGAAAAATAGGGGAGCCCCTGGTGTTCGCCGATGTCGAAGATCTGGACGATCCCCGAATGCTGGAGACGGGCGACGGCCCTCGCTTCCGCGAGGAACCGTTTCAGCGCCGCGTCGGTCGCATACGGTCCGCTCAGGATCATCTTGAGCGCGACGACGCGATTGAGCGTGACATGGCGAGCCTTATACACGACCCCCATGCCGCCCCGGCCCAATTCGCCCATCACTTCGTAATCGCCGATACGCGGGCCCGCCCCGCTCTGGCGCTCCGATGGCGCTCGGCGCGCGTCGGCCGCCGTGATCCCTCCCTTCGCCGTGTCCTGAGCGCGCGGATCCGCGCCGCTCGACTTGCCGGGCTCAAGCGTTTGGGTTCGTTCGTCCGCTCCCTCGCCTTGACGAATCCATACCGCCGTCGGATCCATCGGCCCATCGGTTTTCGATTCCGTTCCCTTCGCGCCGGGACCATCGATCGTCGCGTCGCGTCCGCCGTGCTTCCCTTCGTCGTCGGGAATCGAGGTTTGCCTAGCCATCGATATCGTCGTCCTCGTCGGACTTATGCCAATCCATGATCCGATCGCGCCGGTCGCGATCCGTGTTGTTCATGTCGAGCAGGAACCAATCCCGGCCCGAATTCCCCCAAAGTCGGTCCGCGACTCCGTCGTCGAATACGTTGCGGCCGGTCCCGGACGCGCGCAGGTTCCAGAAGCCATTCAGGCCTCCGGATGTCCTGCCGGAAATGCGGTCGCGACGTTGCTCAAACGATCGGCGTCCCGTCCATTCCCGCATCACGGCGTCGAGCGCCTCGCGATTCGTGTCGAGCGCCGTGTAACCCGCGATCAGGATATCCTCGCCCGTACCGCCGCGGATTTCATCGCTTCCCGAACCGCCAATCAATAGATCGCGGCCCTGCTGACCCAGAATGCGATCATCACCCGCTCCGCCAAGCACGATATTGTCGCCGCTCCCCGCGCGGATTCGATCATTGCCGTCGCCGCCGTCCAGCAACGAGGGCAACTCAATCCGATCTTGAATGTCAATCCGATCGTCTCCACCGCGGCCATACACGACGATCCGCCGGAACGCGTCGTAGATCCGCACCGTGTACCGGTCTTCGGCTTCGTCGTCGCATGATCCATCGATGTCCGTATCGATCCGCAGTTTATGGTATCCGTTCCGCTGTGAACCGTGTTGTGTCAGCCGGATTCGATCGGCCTGGGCCGAACCGCCGACGATCAGGACGGCGTCGCCCGGGTGGAGCGGATCCGGCTGCACGTCCCAGAGGAGCATATCCAACGAGTGGACCGCGGGCTCACTCGTCAGGCCCCGGCTATCGGTCGCCCGAACCGTCACGGCGAAGGTCTCCGCCGTCGCCCCGTCAAAGGCGTGGTCCCATGCGATTGTCGAGCTTCCGACCCGCGTCTCCGAAGCTGTTCCATCTCCCCAGTCCACAACCCACGTGAATGAACCGTCCTGATCGACGGCATCCGGGTCGGTCGCCACGAACGCAAATGTCGCAGCCAGTCCGCGGATACTGTCGGAAGGCCCGCCGACGGTCACGACCGGCGGGTGGTTCGTTTGCGCGGAGGTGACCCTAACCGTGTGACTCGCCGATGTCACACCTCCGTCACCGTCGTCGACGGTCAGCCGTACAACATAGGATCCGGCAAGCGTCGGGCTCAAGGCGTATTCCCCGCCTCCGGTCCGGGATTCAAACGGACTTCCGTCACGCGTAATCTCCCAGGTCCACGTCAGTGGATCCGCCGCACCGGCGGGGTCGTTCACGGTCGAATAGACGGTGACCATTTCGCCGACTTCCGCGTCTTCCGGTCCCGTCAACGAAACATCGGGAGCGACGTTCGCGACCACAACCTCGAGCGCTCGCGTCAGCGATTGGCCGATATCGTCGCGGATTGTCACCGTGATCGTGTAGACGCCGTCATCACCAAAGGCATGTGCGAGCTCGAACACGCCGCCCGGATCGACTTCAAGCGCGCGTGTTCCCGAACCATCGCCGTAATCCACCTCGCTGCCTATCCAATCGCTCGCCGCCCGGTCGTCGATCACGATCGTTCGGGAAAACAACGCGCCCTCCAGCGTTGTCGCGGGCGCTCCCAGTTCGTATTCAAGAGCGTAGGCGTCTCCGGGACCTCCGTCGACCTCGTCCGTCCCGCCATTCCCCTTGATCACATCGACCCCGTCCTCCGCGTTCGCCTTATCGAATCGATAGACGACAAGTTGGTAGTTTCCCGTGTCCGTATCGTCGCGTGTGTCCAGGAATCGCTTCAACAGGTCGGGATGGTTCAGGATGTTGAACGGATTGTCGGGATTCAAGGGACTCAGGGGATTCGCCGGATCAAATAGGGGATCGGACGGGTCGCGCGAAAACGTATCGACCTCGATGTAGTATGTCGCGTCGAGTGGAAGCCGCAGATCGATCAGCGCACTGTCGGTCGGCTCGAAAATGTCGTCGTTTTCCGCGAAACTGCTGTAATACGGAACCAACTCGATTCCGGAACCCGTGTCGTACCAAAGACGGACCACCGTATCCACATAGTCGTCGGGACTCGTTCCGAACCTGGCGATCGAATTCGAGAGCACGTCGATATTCACAAGCTCTCCGGATCGGCCCGAAAACGCGTACCAGTCCTCTTCGCTCGCACCGCTCACCGCATCCCCGTCGATTCGTCCGTCGATCGACGCCAGTTGAACGAAGAAATTCTTGGATTCGTTCAAGCCTCGGCGGAGCGTATTGGGAACCGACAACGTCACGAGCCCGATCGCCTGAGCCGTTTCGGGTCCGCGATGCGAATCGGTCGTTTCGGGGAACGTCGTTTGAGCCGGGTTGCTGTTCGCCCACGCCAACTTGACCGCTTCCCGTTCTCCGAAGAACAAGTCGTTCAGATCGTTGAATCGGTCCGAGCCGATCGATGCGGGGGACCCGATGAGGTGATCGAACGTTTCGACGCCGCCGACGGGGCCTGTGTAGAACGGCTTGTACGCGCCGGCTCCCGGGGGATCGTGCAATCCGAACCCGATCGGTCCGAACGAATCACTGTGGCGCAATCCCAAGAGGTGCGCCAATTCGTGCGCCCCGATTTTCGCGGAAAGCAATACGAAGTTCTCTCTGGTCGCCCCCGGTTTGGTCGCGCCGATTTGTTCGTCCCCGACCGGGGAACGGTCGCCCTTGTACGCATTGCCTTCAACATGGCCTTCCTCGGCGATATCGGCTTGCACGATGACGCCGCCCAGGAGGCCGTTCACCTGGATCGCGGCCCAACCGCCGAGGTTGCGGTTTCCAGGATCCACTTCGCTTGCCAGTCCACCGGGCCTCCCGGACTCGGGCGTCTCATTGAACCGGAGCGTGGCGTGGTCCGTACCCGACGGGATTTCGGCGGCGTCGAGCACAACGCGCACGTCGAACCAAGGCGATCCCGCATCGGGCCCCCGGAACACGCTCTCGATCCGGTCCGCGATCGCGACGCGTTCCTCCTGCGAATAGACATGTTCGCCGGGATCGGTGTGCGTGTCGAAATCCAACAGCGCCCACTGCGTCGCGCCGCGCGGATCGGCCACGGGGCCGGTGAATCCGCCCGCGTATTCGGCCCCGTGAATCAGATTGTTGCGGGGGTTTCCGTCGAGCGTATCGCCGAACATCGATCCGATCACGTTTTCGACGCCCATTCCGTCGAGGATCGTGATCGCGAACTGTACGGACTGGACCTGGCGTGTCGTCACTCGCAAGTCCAGTCGGAGCGGTCCCCCGGAATAGCCGCTGAAGTCGAGCGTATCGCCGCTGAGATCCGTTGCATCGCCGCCATACCATTCCTCGATCGTCACGTCGGCGGCGGGATGCGATTGGAAGTAGGTGGTGTCGTCGCCGTCGCCTCCCGCCAGCCGAAGTGAACCGCTGCCGACGACGATCGCCGTATCGTTCCCCGAATCGCCCTGGAAATCGAGTTCATCAGCGGCGCCTCGCCATGCCAGCAGGTCGTCATCGTCGCCGCCCAAGAACGTCACGACCGTTCCCGGAACGGCGACTCCGTTGAAATGGAACGCATCGGCGCCGGACCCGCCTTCAAACGACATGTTGCCCAATTGTTCGCCATGGACACGAAGCGTATCGTGATCGGCGCCGCCCGTGAAGGTCAGGAATCCGAGCGCGTCGGCGTTATGGAGCAGCGTATCGTTTCCATCGTCACCGCCGAAGTCGATTGAACCGACGCCTTGTCCGTTATTGATCAGCGCGTCGTCATCCGCGCCGCCGCCGAACGTGATCGAACCGGCGGTCGCGTTGTTTTGAAGCACGTCGTCATCCGCGCCTCCTTGAAACGCGATTGCGAGGACGGGCCCGTTGTTGACAAGCAGATCGCTTCCGTCATCGCCGTTGAACACCAAGCCACCGACGTTTGGCCCTTCGTTCAGGAGCGTGTCGTCGTCCGAACCGCCATGGAACTCGATTTCGAGTGCCGATCCCGTATTCAAGAACGTGTCGGCGCCGTCGTCGCCCTGGAATCCGATCCACAACACGTCGAGTCCCCGGTTCACAAGCAGATCATCGCCGTCGTCGCCCGTGAAGTCGATCGCGTCGGCTCTGGCGCCGGAGTTCGTGAGCGTATCGTCATCGGCGCCGCCGTTGAACGTGAGGCCGACGACTTGGATGCCCGCATTGAACAGCGCGTCGTCATCCGCGCCCCCGTCGAACTCGACACCGAAAACGCCACCGGCTTCATTGACCAGCGTGTCCGATCCGTCGTCGCCGAAGAACGTGAGCCGTCCCGATTCGACGGCCTCCGGCCGGTTGCGGAACAGGTCGTCTCCCGCATCGCCCAGGAACAGGAGATCGGTCGAAAGCGGGCCGCTGTTGAGGAGCGCGTCATCGTCTCCGCCGCCCATGAACGTGACGCCCGAGAGCCGAGCGCCGCTGTTGATCAGTGCGTCGCTTCCATCATCGCCCGTGAACACAACACCGGCAACGGCTGTTCCCGTGTTGATGAGAACGTCGTCATCCGCGCCGCCTTCGAATTCGAGTCCGACGACGGCTCGGCCGTCGTTGATCAGGATATCGAATCCTTCGTCGCCGACGAACACCAGGTTCGTGACGCCGTCGCCGTTGTTTTCGAGCAGGTCATCGTCGGCACCGCCCTCGAAGAGGATTTCGCCGATGCCCGACACGTTGTTCTGGAACACATCGTCGTCGGCGCCGCCTTCGAAGACGATCCCGGCGAATCCGGACGCGTTGTTCTGGAACGCATCGATACCGTCGTCGCCTCGGAAGTGGATATACGAATCGACAAGGCCCGTCGCACTTCCCGATCCGCGCACGATGAGCGTGTCATTGCCCGAGTCGCCTCCGAAATCGATCGAGCCGATCGAACGGCCATAGTTGGCCAGGACGTCGTCGTCGCCGCCGCCGGCGAAGGCGAGTTGACCGACGGAATCACCCAGATTGATGAGCGCGTCGAGTCCGTCGTCGCCTCGGAACGTGATCGAGCCGATCGATGCCCCCGTGTTTTGGAGCACGTCGTCGTCCGCGCCTCCCCCGAATTCAATCGAGCCGACGTTGGCTCCCGCGTTCCAGAGGATATCGTCGTCGGCACCGCCGCCGAATACGATGACCGCGATGTTCGGCGCCTGATTGACGAGCAGATCGTCATCCGCGCCGCCGGCGAATCCGATCGACTCGGCGGAACCCAGGTTCCATAGTTCGTCGGCGCCGTCATCGCCCGTGAAATCGAGCGAGGTCGTGACGCCTCCGAGGTTCACGAGCAGATCGTCGTCGGCGCCGCCCGTGTACGTCAATCCGCCGATCGTTCCCTCGTTTCGAAGCAGGTCGGCTCCGTCATCGCCGGTGAAGCCGAGCGAGGTCGTGATGTTTCCCGAATTCACGAGCACGTCATCGTCCGCGCCGCCCTGAAACGCCAGCTCGCCGACCGTTCCCGCATTTTGGAGAACGTCGTCATCCGCGCCCCCCTGGAACGTCAAGGCGGCAACGGTTCCCTCGTTCAGCATTCGATCCGCGCCGTCGTCCCCGGAGAAGGTCAAGGTCGTTGCGACCGATCCGGCGTTGATGAGCCAATCGTCGTCGGCGCCGCCCGTGAACGTCAGGACATCGATCAGCCCAAGGTTGTGGACCGAGTCGGCTCCGTCATCGCCGCCGAAGGACAGGCCTGCGATTGACGAACGGCTCGAATTGACGAGCAGATCATCGTCCGCGCCGCCCGAGAATGCCAGGTTATCGATGTACCCTTCGTTGCGCAGCACGTCGGCGCCATCGTCGCCGCCAAAGGACAACGAGCCTGTGATCGAGCCCAAATTGAGCAACAGGTCATCGTCCGCGCCGCCGCGGAATTGGATGTCGAACGATGTTCCCTGATTGGTAAGTCGATCGACTCCGTCATCGCCGCCGAACACGAGCGTTCCGATGACTTCTCCCGCGTTCATCAGCAGATCATCGTCGGCGCCGCCTCCGAAACGGATATCGGCGAGTGTTCCCTGATTGACGAGTTGGTCGAGACCGTCGTCACCGCCGAACACGAGCGTTCCGATGACTTCTCCCGTATTCAGGAGCCAATCGTCATCCGCTCCGCCACTGAACGTAATGTGGAGGGCCGTTCCTTGATTGATGAGTTGATCGGTGCCGTCGTCACCGCCGAAAGAAAGGGTGCCTGTGACCGTGCCGACGTCCGAGTTGACCAGGAAATCGTCATCGGCGCCGCCCGTGAACATGATCTCGCCGACCGAACCCGAGTTCTCGAATCGATCGAGGCCGTCGTCGCCGCTGAACACAATCGTATCAATACCGCCCAGGTTCCCGAGGAAATCGTCATCGGCGCCGCCCGTGAAGACGAGGTTCGCAAAAGTCCCTTCGTTGATAAGCTGGTCCATACCGTCGTCGCCGCCGAACGAGAGCGTCCCAGTGACCGTGCCGACGTCCGAGTTGACCAGGAAATCGTCATCGGCGCCGCCCGTGAAGACGAGGTTCGCAAAAGTCCCTTCGTTGATGAGCTGGTCCATACCGTCGTCGCCGCCGAACGACAGCGTGCCGTCCACCCAACCTGTGTTGATGAGGATGTCATCATCGGCGCCGCCGCGGAAAACGAAGCCGAAAACCGTCGCGTCATTGAATACGTGGTCCGCTCCGTCGTCACCCTGGAATACGAGATCGCCGATCCCCGTTCCGGTTACGGTCAGCACATCGTCATCCGCGCCTCCGAAGACCCTTGCGCCGGTAATGTCCGAGCCGACGTCAAACTGATCGTCCCCCGCGCCGCCTTCGAGCGTCGCGCCGGACGCCGCCGTGAATCGGTCACCATATGCGCTCCCGTACAGCTTGCTAAAACCACCCATCAATTGGACGTAGTGCGCGCCCGGCTGCGTTACGGATACGTCTTGGAGCGAGAACGACGTATTGGATACGGCGTTCAGGTCCAACGTGATGCCCGATCCGTCGCCGAAGTCGGCGAAGGTGAAATCCAGGATATTCGCGCCGTCCGTGTCGAAGACGGTTAACGTGCTGTTGGGGACAAGTACATAGCGGTCGTCGCCTCGCAGATTGAGCGTCGCCGGCATCGTGCTCGGATTGGGACCGCCACCGGACACTCCCGTCGCGTTGGCGACATCATCGCCGCGGCGCAGATAATAGACGTCGTCTCCGCTGCCGCCGAACAAGTAGTCCTGGCCCGCACCGCCGTCCAAGATGATCGAGACCGAAGGATCGGTCACCGCCGTTGCATCGATCACATCCGCGCCGTCGAGACCGAGGATAAGAAACGTGCTCGTTCCGGAGCCGGCAACGGTCGCGTCGTCGACAACAATCGTGTCGTCACCCGCCGTTCCCGCGAGCATCGTGGTCGCGATTACGGCCACTCCGCCGTCATTGTCGGCTACGGATAGTTCAACATGCCACAACGCCGTCGGGTGGAGCGACCGGTCCACAACAAAGGACGGGGCGCTGCCGAATTGGGGTGGTACGGGCGGGTCCACCAACGGGTACGCAATCCATGAGAATCCGTGGGTATCGGCGCGTCCCGCATCCGTGACGTCGGCTTGCAGCGCGATGAAGTTCGGGTCGGTGTTGATCGGACCGGGAACCATGCCGACGGCGGGCGCGACGTTGCGCACCGTCTGGCCCACCATCACCACATGGGTGTCGCCGTCGTCGTCGAACAGCCTTGCCGCGATCGAGTACGACTCGTCGGGGCCGTCGCCGTTGTCGATGTAACGATGCGACGCGGTGAACGAGCGGGTCGCCGAGTCGATGGTTGCCCACGTTGTCTCGCCGTCTCCCCAATCAACCAGGACCTCGTGCGTGTCGGTCGGCGACGCATCGGCGTATTGTCCCGAGATCGTCAGCGTACCGCCTTCGTCAATAGGTCCACTCCCGCTCGATGCGAACAGGTCCATGATCCGCGGGATCGCGTTGGCGACGTACACGGGGAGAGCGACGCGCCCGCTGACCCCTGGATCGTCCCTGTCCGAGACCTCCACCGTCACGAAATACGGATCTCCGATGGTTCCCGGATTGTCCTCGTACTCATGCGGGACGTCTTGGAATTCGTGGACGCCGGCCGGCAACGCGAGGATCGTTAGTGCCGATCCGTCTCCCCAGTCGATTCGAACCGTGTGCGCATCGTGAACCCCCGCGTCATCGAAGCCGCCAGAAACGGATACGGAGCTTCCTTCGGTTAGACGATCGGGGGTGACCTCGACAACAACGTGTTCCGGAACCGCGTTCTCGACGCGCACGGTCCGCATGAACCGCTCGGGTTGAAGAGGCTCGTCGTCATCCCACAATTCGACCGTCACGAAAAAGTCGCCCGAACCGTCGGTCGGATTGTCAGTATAGGTGTGGGTTAGGCCGGCGAATGTCCGCGAGCCCCGCGTGATGCCGAACGTCTCATTGGAACCGTCGCCCCAATCGATCCGCACGGTATGTAGATCGCCATCGCTCGGGTCCATGAACGCGCCCGAGATTGTCAGCGTATCGCCTTCCACCAGGGTTGTCCCGCTGAAATCGACCGCCAGACCGGAAGGCCTTACATTGCGCACTTCGGCCAAAAAGAGCCCCGCGGGGGTCGATGCTCCGGCGCCCGCATCGTCCGTCACCGTCACGGCGACGCGATAGACGTCGGAGCTGGTCGCTGAACCGGCCGTGTTCGAGTCGTCACCGTAGACGTGATACGCCGTGAACGACCGTTCGCCGCCCGGAACGGGGAAATGATCGCTCGTCCCGTCGCCCCAGGCGATGTCGACCGTATGCGTGTCTCCCGAGTCAAGGAACTGACCGGTGAGCACGACGGTCTGGCCCTCGTTTACGGGGCTGGTGAGCGTAAATTCGTTGAAAGTGACCTCGGGCGCTTCATTCTCAACCGTGACGGTCGCGGTCGCCTCGCCCGTGGTCAGGCTATTGTCGATAACACGAACACGGACCGTGCGATTGCCGGCCGTCGAGTAGACGTAACTGAGCTCGAACGCATGGTTCGCGCCGAGCGAGAGGGCGTGCCATCCGCCGCCGTCGCCGTAGTCGACGGTCGCGGTCCATGTCGTCGAATCGGGATCGTAGAACGAACCGGAGATCTCGAGCCGGCCGCCGGCGACGAGCGTGACGGACGTCGTGTCGAGTGTGACCTCGGGCGCCAATTGGCTGGCCTGTTCGCCGACGACGACAGGCGGCGCGAATTCGGACGTGGAGCCGAGCGCGGTGGCTGTGATCAACGTTCCGTCGGCGACACCCGCGGGCAACGGGATTTCGAATCGGAACCGATCCGCCGAAACACTCGCCGTTGAAACGGTCCGTCCGTTGACGACCGGGCCGTACGAGCCGGTCCCCGTATCGAGATCCTCGGTGGTGCCCTCGACGCGCGTCGCGAGGAAGACCGATCCTTGTCCGAACCCCGATCCGCTCGGCGCCGATGCGTAGAACTCGATCGCGCGTCCCGCGCCGACAAAGCCGGTGATCACAAGGTTCGAGCCATCGACGGAGGCGTGCGTGATGACGGCGTAATCGAGCACGCCGTCCGTCTCGCCGGAGTCGTTCAGTGTTGCCCCCGAAGTTCCCGCATCGATCGCCGGACCGCCATTGGCCCAGAACCGGTTCTGGAACGCGCTGTTGGCGTTCGCGGAAGGACCTTCGAACCGGATGCCGCTACCCGTGTTGTAGTAGAAGAGGTTTCCATCTCCGATCGTATTCGAGCCGGTGCCTGAAGTGACCGTCACCCCGTTCCCGGTATTCGGAATGGCGCGCGTGGCCGACCGGTCTGTTCCAATGAAATTGCCAAGGATGGAATTGCCAGTCACAAAGGCGCCGTCGACGAGGATGCCTCCACCCTGATTGCCCGCCAAAACGTTCGCGTCGCCCGGATTCGGCCCACCTACGATGTTTCCGGACACCGCATGGGGACCGGACGCCCGAAACACGATACCGGGTCCAAGATTGCCCAGCGCCACGGTACCGCTCGCGTCGACGCCGATCAGATTGCCGCGCACCCGGTTGTCGGTTGTACCGCTCCCGTCGAAAAAGATCCCGGACGCGGAGTTGTTCCAGTCAATGCCATGCCCGCCATTGATCACGTTGCCTTCACCGGGCAGCGGTCCGCCGATGTCGTTTCCCGTCGCGCCATCTTGGAGACTGATTCCCACACGGTTGCCGATCGCAATCGTCCCACTGACGTCCGTACCGATGTAGTTGCCGACTACACGAGAACCACGGCCTTTCACGACAACTCCGCCGCCGTTCCCGGATACGACGTTGCGCAGCCCGGGCGTGGAGCCCCCGACAAGGCTCGCATTCATGTCGACGCCGATTCCGGTGTGTCCATTCGGAATGGTCGTCGTCCCGGAGACATCCGTCCCGACGAAGTTGCCCTGGACAATGAAGTTCGAGTCTCCATTGTTTCCGGCTCGATAGGAACCAATGCCGTTCCACAGATTTCCCGAGATCAGGTTCCCCGCGCCGCTGAGTCGGCCGTCGACATAGGCGCTTTCGCCGCCGATCTTGGTATTGAAGGCTCCGTGAATCATGATGCCGGAATATCGATTGGGAATGGCCGCGGTACCCTCGGCGTTTGTCCCGATGAAATTGCCCTCGATCGTCGTCTGGGGACTCGCGCCACCCGACCATATCATGATTCCGGCCGACCAGCCCCAGTCGATGCCATGACCATTTCCGGAAATCAAGTTGCCTTCGCCGGGCGCGTCTCCGCCGATCCGCGTGTCGCCGCTCGCCGCGGCCCCAAGCAGCACGACGACGCCGCTCTTCGCATTCCCCAGCGACAGTGTTCCCGTGACATCGGTGCCGATGTAATTGCCTTGGAGCGTGTTTCCGGCGGTCGTGGTCCAGCCGGCATCGTAAAACGCGACGCCCGCACCCTGGCTAAGGCGGCGCTCAACAATAAGTTACCGAATTATGATATCACACAGTTGGCAGTATGCGATAATTCCACTCACCGTGAAATGCATCTCGGCGAATATTCATCTGGGATAATTGTTCGTCCGTAATGG
>VGZC01000018.1 GCA_016872725.1 Planctomycetota bacterium | reverse complement strand
CCATTACGGACGAACAATTATCCCAGATGAATATTCGCCGAGATGCATTTCACGGTGAGTGGAATTATCGCATACTGCCAACTGTGTGATATCATAATTCGGTAACTTATTGTTGAGCGCCGCCTTATGTGAAATTGGCCGAAGATGACCCGGCGATGGTCGAGTTGGGCAAGGAGCTAATCGCCCTCGGCGCGAAACTCATCGAGGAATGCAAGCGTCTCGACACAATCTCGGGACTGCCGGCCGAATTCTGGGATGCGTATCGCCTCTCGTTTTTCGAAGGGGAATTCGTGCGATTCCGGAACACCGTCGGCACCGACGCCCTGCCGCTCGCATCCCGAGCCTATCATCAACTGCTCACCGACCACTCGCCGCGCAAAGTCGTGGATATCTACTTTACGAATATTCATTTCGAGATGGACGAGATGGTCGACACCATTTTGGGCCACTACCACGGCGAGCTCGCGTCGGTGCGCGCCAACGAATGGCTTTCGATCGGACCGATCGACGACTTCGACGGACTCAAGACGCTGTTGCAGAAATACGGCATGATCGTCAAGGCGGATCCCGCCCGAAACTCGGTGGAGTTACGGGTTACGCACGACTTCTCCGGGGTTAAGACGCGCATCGAGGAAATGGACAAGCAGTTTAAGGATGCCGTATCGGGACTCACGGATCGAATGCGCTCGGACTTGAACGGTTCCGGGCTCCCCGGCGATCCGGGTTCCGCCGGGGCCTCCAATGCTCCGGGCGCCGCGGGACTTCGGCATGCGCCGGGGTCGATCGAAGCCCTGGTCGCGACGATGAAAGAGGACTCGTTGGCTTCCAGGAAGGCCGTTCAGGCCCTCCTGCAAGTCGACGTGACGCAGGTGACGGCCGAGCAGCGCCAGTTGGTCGCCCAGGCGCTGCGCACGGCGGCCTTGGATGAGCGATCGAGTTTCGAATTGCAGCCGTTGGTTGAGGGCTTGGTGCACTGGGGCGGCGACTACGCCGCGCCCGTGTTGGCCGAGCTGCTTGAAAAACAGTCGTTCGACCCGCCCCAGTTGCTCTGGGACTTCCTCGCCGCGCACCCCACACCGGAAATCGCGGTTTGCGTGGCGAGGAAGCTCACCGTGCCGTTCACGCAGCGCAGCGCCTACAATTGCCTCGACCGCATGGGACCGGCCGCCGAGGACGCGATGCGCGCCGTCGTGGATTCCCCCGACGCGGACCTCTGCCTGGCCGGCCTGCAGTTGCTTTCCAAACACGGTACGTCGAAATCGCTTCCGCTGTTGGCGCAAGCCCAGCGCAGCAGGAATCCCAACGTCCGCGAGGCGGCGAAGAAGGTGGCCGCGTCCATCCGGCGGCGTGAAACCAATAAGCCCGCGACCCCATCGTCGGACGACATGGGCCGAACGCAATCGCCCGGCCGAGCGAACGGTCGAATCTTCCCGAACGAGCCGAATGCGCGGCTACGCGTTCTCGTCCTCGGCCGGCTCGCCGGACCGCACTTCGACCTGCAAGGCGCCGAGCATCTGCGTGATGGCGGCTTCCTTCTTGTTGATGAACAGAACGTTGTCGAGGATGATCGCGCGCCGCTCGTTGCTCGGCTGCAGAATGAGGCGTCCCGAACCCAAGAGCAGGAACTCGAAAACGTCGTTGATTTCCTTGTCGATGCGCAGGTGCGGTGAGGAGAATCGTTTCAGATCACTCAGCACGCCGTGATGGTGCAACAGCTCGTTGTGGCGGACCTCCCAGTAATCGAACCGGACACTCACCAACACCGATGCGAACATCCCGCCGAGCAGGACGACGATGATCGCGAAAAACGTCGTATTCGCGACGGGGCGGATTGATGTCACGATCTTAGTGATTTGCGGCAGCAGCCCCGGGTTCATGGTGAAGAGGAGGATCGCTCCAAGGACGATCGCGGCGAAAAGGAAAAACATCGTCAGCGACGTGGCTCGCGGAAAATCAAACGTCATCACGGCGAGATTGGTTGCAAAGACGCCAAGGAACAGCCAGGTGATAATCACAACCGATGTGTCCTCTGGTCCGATCATGGACTTGCCGACGATCGCCATCCAGACGGTCGCGACGAGCGCCGCGATGAACGTGGGATAGAGGAACACGATCTTGGGATAAGGAACCAGGTATACGCGGTGCGGTTTTTCCGGCTTGCGGTCCGCGCGCGGTTTCGCGGCGACCGACGCGGCGGAACCCGATGGCGAGCTCGGCGATGTACTGGGAGTCGGTGTCGTGCTCATGGCGGTCCCATCCGAAAAAAAAGTGTGAATCGGCCGCTATTGTCCTCTTGGTCGACGGACTTCGCAATCCCAGCTTCCGTATTCGAACGGCGCGCCGGGATGTTGGCCGATGCGGGGGTTTTGAATCGGGCCTAATGGAGGTGGCCGGCCGAACCCGCATTGGTCGGCGCCCGTCGGATCGCCCGGTCCTCGGCGCCGCCCCGAAGCAGAACCCACGCGGTCGGCACGAGCACCAGCCCCATGCCCGTCAGCGTGGAAATCGAGTAGGTCCGGGCGTGGAAGAAGCTGGTCAACGCCATGGCGAATCCGGTTTGGGTGAGCCCGACGACGGAAACGCGCGAGGGATCGCCGAGTGCGAAAGCGCGGGTCAACAGGAGCTGGCCGACCGTCGCCGAGCACCCGATGCCAAGGAACATCCAGCCGGCGTCCGCCGTCCAGACCAGCCGCTCCGGAACGCGAGGCAAGGTTCCGAGCGCGATCAGGCACACACAGAACGACACGCCCGAGAAATGGACGACGACCGCTCGAGCGTCCAGTTCGCGGAGCCGGTGCAGACCGATGAGCGCCACGGCGCTGGTAAACGCGCTGACGACCGCCGCGCCGAGCGCCGCCAGCTCGGTTCCGCTCATCGCCCGCGAGCCGGCGTCCATCCCGCCGTTCACCGAAGGCGAGGACGCACCGTCGATGGCGGACGGCGGCTCGAACGACGTGGCGAGCACGGCGACGCCGATTACGCCAAACAGGGCTGCGAACCACGTGTCGCGTCGCGGAAGGACGCCGAGCA
Organism: Planctomycetota bacterium; assembly: GCA_016872725.1. GTDB lineage: Bacteria > Planctomycetota > Planctomycetia > Pirellulales > Pirellulaceae > VGZC01. The sequence goes on along the minus strand of VGZC01000018.1, from coordinate 88,974 downwards.
GCGGCCAGGAAAGGACGGCCACCCAGAGTGGATACATGTTCGTGAGCGTGAGCACGACGGCGACGTCGTAATGCGTCATCGCGAAGAACCCGCACAGCAGGCTCACGCTCCCCGCGAGGCTCCGCATCCATAGCGTCCGGGGTCGAAATATAAGAAACCGAACGCCGGCAGCCAGCACGAGGCCCGCGGCGAACAGCATCGCCAGTCCGCTGCGCGCCGCCGCGATCCACTGCCACGCCGCACTATCCCGAAGCTCGGCCGTCAACACGGCCATGCACGCGAACGCCATCGCCCCGAACAGCATCCAGACGTAAGGCCATGGCGAATGGGAAACACGCGTCGACATGGGAGCGAATCCGCCCGACCGCCAAAACGGGCCATTGTGACGGCCGGATTCCGTTCCGGCCAGGGGACACCATTCCGATCGCGCGGCCGAATCCGATCGCGCGTCCGACCGCCTTGCCGGACCCGCGGGCGCGGCGCCCAGTTCGATCACGACTTCCATGATAGGCGCGACGACGATCGCCGTTTCGAGCACGAAGCACGAAGGATCGTCGGCTAGATATGTTGACAGCTCGGGATATTCCGAACTATATTGCCCCGTCGGGGAGGGGGGGAAGGAACGTGGCGAACGCGAAGATCCGCATGACCGATCTGGAATCGCTGGGACACGCGGCCGAGTGTTTGCGGACGCTGGCCCACCCGCATCGGCTTCGCATGGTCCAAATGCTCCTCCAACAGGACTTCTCGGTGGGCGAGTTGGCCGAAGCGTGCGGCCTGCCGAGCGCCATGGCGTCGGACCACCTCAGGCTCATGCAGCGCTGCGGTTTCCTGACCAGTACGAAAGCGGGCCGCAAGGTTTTCTACCGTGTCGCGGAACCGCATCTGCGGAATATACTGCAGTGCATCGAGGATCGATTCGATGGCAGGCGACCTCGTGCCGGATCCGCACCGATGGGTTCGGATCGTCCCATTACGCGATAGGCCCGGAATCCGACGTTTTCCTCATCCTCCTTGTTGCAAGGAATCCGCCCATGTCCGCGATGCCGCGCCCGATGCGCCGATGCGTTCGATCCCCCGTCTTCCTCGCCGTGCTGTGGGTCGCATCCGCCGCGTCATTCGCCCAGGAGAAGAGTGTTCGGCCTGGGATCAACAAGCCGTTCGAGTCGCCGAACGTCAAGGAATTCGAGGGGAAGTTCGAACGCGACGGCCGCGAGCCGTTCGACCATCGGGAAAAGATCGTCGCGGCCTGCGGGATCGAAGCGGGCATGTCGGTCGCCGACGTCGGGGCCGGCACGGGCCTCTTCAGTCGGCTCTTCGCGAAACAGGTCGGAGAGAAGGGACGCGTTTTCGCGGTCGATATTTCCGACGAGTTCATCGAACACATCGCCAAAACGGCCAAGGAGGCGAATCTCACGAACATTCAAGGCGTGGTTTGTCCACCCGATTCGGTGAATCTGTCCGAATGTTCGGTCGACCTGGTCTTCCTCTGCGACACGTACCACCATTTCGAGTTTCCGTACAAGACCGTGAGCTCGATCCACGACGCACTCAAGCCGGGTGGTCGCTTGATCCTGATCGACTTCCGCCGCATCGACGGCACGAGTTCCGAATGGACGCTGAGCCACGTCCGGGCGGGACAGGAGGTCTTCGAGAAGGAGATTCTCGAATGCGGGTTCAAGAAGGCCTGCGAAATCGAGGGCGTATTGAAGGAAAACTACATGGTCGTCTTCGAGAAGCCCTTGAGCGAATGACGGCATAGCCACCACCTCCCGTAGCCACCGTCGCCAGACGGTGGCGCAGCTCATCCACGCACTGGCGAGTGTGGCTACTTCGAGGTCCCCGAACCTCTCGCGAGGGCTTCGAGCCGGCGGCAGTTGACGACTTTTTCCACGAGATCGTGGGGCGTGTAGTAGTATTGGTTCGACGCCTCGAAGCCGACCCGCGATTCGCGGCTTTGGAGCGCGTGGAGCCGGACGGCGAGTTTCGCTTCGGCGTCGCAGCGCGAGGCGAGGGCGGCGGAGTCGCCCGCGTCGCGCGCGACGACCGCGCGCGACTGGTTCGCGACGCTCGCAAAGTGGATCGCGGCCGCTTCCGCGAATGCCTGTTCCTCGACGATTGCGTGGGTCGGTTCGGTCACCGCGTCGCGGAACGCGGCGAGCGCGGTTTCGAAACCGGTCGCGACTTTCTCGAGTTGGGACGCAAAAACATCGGGCGGATACACGGCCCGCCACGCGGCGAGGTCGTCGTACGGGATGCCGACCATGCACGCGCGATAGCCGGTCGGACGCTCCCACAGGGGATTGGCGGGCCCCATTTGCAGCGGCGCGCTGTAGACGCAGCCGATATGGTAGGGAAACTCGCGGAACGCTTCGCTGCACGCGCGCCAGAACCGAACGACGTGCGGCGCGGCGGACGGGCCGTGGCGGCGCTCGGCGAGCGATTCGATCGAGCCGCCCTCGATGATCTCACGCATGGCGTCGATATTCGGCGAGGGGTGTGAGCCGGTGGTCCAGCCGAGCAACAGATCGCGGACTCCCAGCTCGCGCAGCGCCGCCGCGTGGCGCGTGACGTTCTCCAGGACGGGAAGATAGGGCACGGCCGACATTTCCCACGTGTTGCCGCACTGGACCTTTGCCGCGACGCGCAGGCCCCGCGCTTGGGCCGCTTCCCAATGCCGCTTCGCGCGCGGTCCCGGTCCGATCGCGCTGATGCTGTACTCGCCCACCTCGGTCTTCACGCCGCCACGTTCAATCGGGAGGCTCCATTCGCTTACGCTCATCAGTTGGGCTGAATCGGGCAATCGGCGGATAACGTCGAGCGCCCAATCGTCGTGCCAGCCCCAATCCCACGCGACGTACCGTTGCCGCCCGCCAGCCAGCGCGACGCCCTCGGCGAACGTCCGGCTGACTTCCGCGATGACTTCGGCCGGACCCCGGGAAGCGCACCGGGGGCACGTGTCGCCTCGGCCATGCGACCAGCAGCTCGTGAGATTCTCCGACGCGGTGATCGAGAAGAAGCCGCCGAGTTCGGGCACGGCCCGGCAGAGATCGGCGATGCCGTCTCGAATCGCCGCGCGCACGTCCGGCGCGCTCGTGCACACCGCGTGGTATCCCTGTTCCTCGATGCCGCGCCATGCGGGATTATGTTCGAAGACGGTTGATTTCGCGGGGAGCGCGCGCGGTTCGTTCAAATAGAGAAAAACCCGCAGGCCGTGGCGCGCGGATCTCACGACCAAATCGCGGAGCGCTTCGCGCCGTTGGTCGATCCTCGCATCCGGATTCCACGGCAAGGCTGCGAGGTGCGCGAGCTCGATATGCAACCAGACGGCCGTGGCGCCCACCAAGGCGAGCCGACGGAGAAGGCCGTCGGGATAGGGATCGAGATCGCGATCGATGAGCGGATCGCCGCAGAGCGCGAAATACGAATAGCCGATGCGCAGTGGATCCTTGGAGGCCGGGATTGCGTCGGTTCGCGGTTCGGCGCGAACGGACGCGCCGGGCGGGACGGGCGCCCTGAGCGCATCGATGAACGCAAAGAGCGGCTGGTCTCCCTCGAGCCGCCCGTCGGGAAAATGGGCCCGCACGATCGCCGCAATCTCGTCGGCGCGCGCCGATTCCTCGGCCGTCGGTTCCGACCAGCGGAGAGGCTCGCATTTCGGCTTGAGATTGCCGACCTTGACGAAGAAGAAGTCGTCCTCGCGCAGCGTGTAGGCGAGCCGTTCGGCGGCCCAATCGAGCAATGCGAGGAGTTGATCGTACGGAAGCAGATGCCAGTTCCGCCGGATGATCGTGAGGTGGGCGCGGCGGAGCTGGGCGTCGGTGAGTCCTCGAGCCGGTTCGAGTCCCATGCGGAGGGCGACGCGCCCGATCTGATCCTCCGTCGCGCCGATCACGCGCGCCAGCCGGTCATGCGGTACGAGGGCCCAATTGCGCCAGACGTACGCGTGGAGACGGTTCGGAAACCAGGCGGCATCCAGGGGCGCGGGCGCTCCACCCATAGGCAATTCGACCGGAGTCGCGGCCGCGGCGCGATCGGTCGCGTCCGCCGGCACCGGCAGCACCGTCAGCGCGAGTGCCCCGGATGCCCCGCTCAAGAAAGTGCGCCGCGAACTCACGGGATCGGATGGCATGTCAACGACTCCGATGCGGGATTCCAAGCGGCTTGCGCCGCGTTGTGGCTCGAAACAAGACGGCGCCAGCATAGGGAGCCTTTCGTGCGCCTGTCAACTCGCCAAGTCGCACGCCTCTCCGAGGCGTGTTGCGCCGAAGTTCGGTTTGGGACGGGGTACTCGCCTCGGAGAGGCGAGCGACGATCTCCGAGGCGTGTTGCGCGGGAGTCAGGTTCGGGATTTGGGGTACTCGCCTCGGAGAGGCGAGCGACGATCTCCGAGGCGTGTTGCTCCGAAGTCAGGTTTGGGACGGGGTACTCGCCTCGGAGAGGCGAGCGACGATCTCCGAGGCGTATTGCTCCGAAGTCAGGTTTGGGACGGGGTACTCGCCTCGGAGAGGCGAGCGACGGTTGGTCCCGCGGCACTTGACGCGGGCCGCCCTTCGATGGTCAACTGCGATGGTGCCGCCGAAGTCGCATTCGTCCGGGGAGCCGTCCATGCCCGCGTTCTCGGTCCGTTCGTTCGCCTTCTTCCCCATCCGATTCGTTTTCATCGCCATGGCGACGTTCCCATTCACGGTTCCTGACTCGCCGACCCGCGCCGCGGAACCGGTCGTGTTCATTTCGTCGTTCGCCGCCGGGGAAGAAGGCGCCATCCATGCGTTCCAACTCGACCCCGCCTCGGGCGCGCTGCGCCTCCTGCACCGAACGACGGGGATCGAGCACCCGTTCTTCCTCGCGATTTCCCCAAACCAAAAAAGCCTCTTCGCAATCCACGCGTCGACGTTCGGCGGGAGTGAGCCGGAGCAGGTGGCGGCGTTCGCGATCGAGGAACGAACGGGCAAGCTCGAACCCAAGAATCGCCGATCGACCCGTGGATCGGCGAGCTGTTATCTCGAAGTGGACGCGACCGGCAAGGTATTGCTCGTCGCGAACTATTCCACGGGCAGCGTCGCGTCGCTGCCCATTCTGGAAGACGGAACGCTTGGCGAGGCCGCGTCGTTCCATCAACATGCGGGATCGAGCGTCAATCCCGATCGGCAGAAAGGGCCCTACGCGCACTCGATCATCGTCAGTCCCGACAATCGGTTCGTTTTCGCCGCCGACCTTGGACTGGACCAGATTCTCGCCTACCGCCTCGACGGCGCCTCCGCGAAACTGGAACCGCACTCCCCGCCGTTCGCCAAGACGTCGCCCGGCGCCGGTCCCCGCCATCTCGCGTTCCATCCCGGCGGCCGGCATGCCTATGCGATCAATGAGCTCGAGAATTCGGTCACGCTGTTCGACTATGCCGTCGAAACGGGCGTCTGGACCGCGCGTCGGACGATCTCCACGTTGCCAGCTCGGTTCGAAGGCACCAGCCACTGCGCCGACCTGAAGATCACACCCAACGGCGAATTCCTCTACGGCACCAATCGAGGCCATGACAGCATCGCCGCGTTTTCGATCGCGGACGACGGACAATTGACGCTCGTCACCATCGAGCCCAGTCTCGGCAGCGGGCCTCAAAACCTCGCGATCGCCGCCGACGGCGCGTTCCTGCTCTGCGCCAACATGCCCGGCAACAACGTCGCCGTCTTTCGAATCGACGGAATGACCGGCCATCTCGCGCCCGTCGGCGAACCGATCAGCCTCGCTCGGCCCGCCTGCATCCGCGTTCTCCCGTAGCCCATTGTCAACGGTCAACCGCCCGCGACACCCTGCGTGTTGACGAACAGCGAATAGAGGGACGTGCTCGCGCACATGAACAGTCGGTTCCGATGCCGACCGCCGAAGCAGACGTTCGCGCACCGCTCGGGCAGGTCGATGCGGCCGATCAAACCACCGGACGGGTTGAAGATCGAGACTCCGTCGAGTCCTTCCTCGCCCATGCCCCAGCCTGCCCAGAGATTGCCGTCCACGTCGACGCGGAATCCGTCGGGCGTGCCTTTGGGTTCGGCCGTGATCAGGGCCCGCGGATTCGCCAGGCGTGTTCCCTGATCCACCACGTCATACGCTCGGATCACGCGCGGCGTGATGCCCGATTCGACGATGTATAGAACCGATTCGTCGGGGGAAAAAGCAAGCCCGTTCGGTCTTGCGATATCGTCCGCCACGACGGTGAGCTTCCCGGTGGCGGCATCCCATCGATAGACGTTCGTGGACAGCTCGGGCTCCGCCGGATGCCCTTCGTAATACCCGAGGATCCCGTACGGAGGATCGGTAAACCAGATCGAGTTGTCCGAACGGCAGACGAGGTCGTTCGGCGAATTGAGCCGTTTTTCCTCGAACCGATCGGCGATGACCGTGATCGAACCATCGTATTCGGTCCGCGTGACACGCCGCGAATCGTGTTCGCAGGTCAGCAACCGGCCTTGGCGGTCCCGCGTATTGCCGTTCGCGAAGTTCGAGGGGCTTCGAAAGACGCTGACGGCGCCCGATTCCTCGTCCCATCGCATCATCCGGTTGTTCGGGATGTCGCTCCAGACCAGATACCGGCCATCCCCGAACCAGACGGGGCCCTCCGCCCACCGCATGCCGTCCGCCAGCCGTTCGACCTTTGAAGCCGTAACGCGGTATTTCGCGAAACTCGGATCCAATATCCGGATCCGCGGGTCCGGATACCTCTGGCTGGGCTCCCATTGGGCCCGCGCGGATGGGATCGAGGCAAGGGCGGTGAGGGCGCCGCCGGCGGCCAGCAGATCGCGACGGTTCATCGATTGAGCTCCTTTTTCCGAGTGGTCGGAGTATACCACACGGGAAAGTTCGAGCGACGGCATTGTCAAAACCGAAAAAACAAGAACAGTAAGAAACCCAAGAGCGAATCGAATAGGCAATCGACCGTGCCGCCGGGAGGCTCGCCCCGCGCCGTGGGTTAGAGTTGTTCGGACTGCGGAACCGGCGAGTCTGGCCGCGCCTCGATCGAATCGGGGGCGTGCACGCGCCGGGCCGATGGCGGGAAACGAAATGGCTGTAACGACGGATTCGGATGCAATGGGGGAACGAACCGTGGAGAATCGCGTCCCAGAGGGGGAATCGGTCGAATCGCATCGCGCGGGCCGTCAGCCCGTTTCGGCGTCGGCGGTCGAGTCGCCGGTCGAGGCCTGTGGGAAGTTCGAGGTTTTGGTTTGGTCTCAATTGGAACTCGGTGACGCGTACCAGCGCGAACTCGAAGCGATCTGGCGACTCGCCGTGTGAGAATCGGGCCGATCGGTCCTTCATGGGGGGTGGGGGGCGGCCGGGATTTTTCTGAGGCGCCCGATGAACCAACGACGGTGCGCGTTCGTATCGACGCACATCCACGTTATCTCGTCGTACGCTCGGCTCGGCGCCGTCCTTGGGTCGACCTCCGGGGAGTTCCCGGTTGAATCGGGTTGAGCCGGTACGCCTTCTCGAACGGCTGGAGTGCGCGGACCATGAATTCCCGCGAATCGTCGACGCAAGGTCCCGATCGTTTCCGCAAGGGAGCGGCCGTTTCGCGTGGAGTCCGGTCGGTGAACCCGGCCGGGTTCGCCTATGAGGATACGGTCTCGACGCGTTGGTTTCGGGGAATCGTCCTCGTTCTTGCCGGAGTGCTCGCCGCCACCGGCGCCTATTTGGCATCGCTCCGCGTCATCGAACGATTCGGCGATACGGTCTATACGAATCGGCAGTCGATGTGGGTCTTTCTGGGCCATTTGGCGGTCGGATTCCTGATTCTCCCGCCTCTCGTCCGGTTCTTCGCGGACGCGGCGCGATCGGAAACGGAACCGCGTTCGACGGTCGCGAAGTGTGTGCTCTTCGTATCGGCGTTGGCGGTTGTGGCGAGTGGAGTCGCCCTGTGCCAGTTCCATGGGCTGCCGCGACTTCCCGAAGGAACTCGAGAACGACTCGTGTTCTATCTGGCTCACGTGATCGCGCCGCTTCCGCTGGCCGTGGCCTATGCCGCGTGGCGCCGGCGCGTATCGGGTGTCCACTGGCATTGGGGCGGGTTGTGGCTGGCGGGAACGACGGTGCTCGTCGCCGGCGCGCTGGCCCTTCACGCTCGGCATCCTCAACCGTGGAACACGCCCGGCAGCGAGCTGACCCGCACCGCCTTTGAACCGTCCAAGACACGGACGGTGGACGGCATGCCCATTCCGGCCGAATCGCTGATGTCGGACGAGTATTGCCGCCGGTGCCACGAGGACACGTATCAAGACTGGTTCCACTCGGTGCACCATTTCAGTTCGTTCAACAATCCGGTGTACCGGTTCAGCGTCCGTGAGACGCGCGAGGTCGGATTGGCTCGGGACGGGGATGTGCGGGCTTCGCGCTGGTGCGCGGGTTGCCATGATCCGGTGCCGTTCCTCGCCGGCCAGTGGGACGATCCGAACTACGATGATCGGACGAATCCGACGGCCTCGGCGGGCATCACGTGCACCGCGTGCCACGCGATCACGCACGTGAACAGCACGATCGGAAACGGCGCGTACACGATCGAATCGCCCCAGCATTATCCGCTCGCATTGAGCGAGCATCCGGCCCTGCAATGGGTGAGCGACCAGGTGCTCAAGGCGCGTCCGGACTTCCACAAGAAGTCGATGCTCAAGGACCTTCACAGGAGCCCTGAATTCTGCTCGACCTGTCACAAGGTCAGTCTGCCGATGGCGCTCAACCATTATCGGGAGTTCCTGCGAGGTCAGAACCACTACGATACGTTCCTGCTCAGCGGAGCATCGGGGCACGGCGCCCGCGGGTTCTACTATCCCGATGTGGCGAGGACGACGTGCAACGACTGCCACATGCCCTTGCGGCGAAGCGGGAACGACCATGGAGGCCGCGACTTCGACGGATCGGGGATCGCGAAACTCCACAGCCACCTCGCTCCGGGCGCGAATACGGGCGTGCCATGGCTCGTCAGCGAAACCAAGGAAGACGCCGAAACGGCCGAATCGCTGCGCGGCGCGGTCCAGGCCCATACCGATTTCCTGCGCGGGCAGAACGAATGGAGCATGAAACCGGCGCTTCGGATCGACCTGTTCGGCATCAAGGAACGCGCATCGATCGATGCGCCCCTGATCGCTCCCTTGCGCCCCAATCTCCCCGTTCTGGCGCCCGGCAAGGAGTACCTCATCGAGGTTGTCATCCGAACATTGGCGATCGGGCATCTCTTTACGGACGGCACGGCCGATTCGAACGAGGTTTGGGTCGAGCTCACCGCGAAGTCGGGGGACCGAGTGCTCGGGCAAAGCGGCGGGCTGAGCGGCCCGGGCGACTCCGGCGAAGTCGATCGATGGGGCCATTTCGTCAAGGCCCTCGTTCTCGACCGGAACGGCAACCGGATCAACCGGCACAATCCGCAGGATATTTTTGTCGCCGTTTACAACCATCAGATTCCGCCGGGCGCCGCGCAGGTCGTTCATTACGCGCTCGACGTCCCCGCCGACGTCTCGGGACCGATCGAAGTCCACGTGCGACTGCGCTATCGGAAATTCGACCACGAGTACACGAGTTACGTGGCGATCCAGGACCATCCCGAGTTCCTTCCCATGCTGCGGGAAGCCGAGAGCATTCCCGATCTGCTCAACCGGCGTCCCGACGCGGTCGCCAAGATCCTCGATACGCGGCTCGACCGCGTCAGCACATTGCCGATCGTCGACCTATGCGAGGATCGCGTCATCTTGCCGGTCGCCGGAATCGCGCATTCGGTTCCCGAACAGGCATCTCCGATTCGGCCCGCATGGGAACGGTGGAATGACTACGGAATCGGCTGCTATCTCGAAGGCGGCGTCGGCGCGAAGCAGGGCGAATTGCGGCAAGCCGAAGAGGCATTCAAGACGATCCGGAACGATCCCGATAAGGAGGCGCATGCGCATGCGTTGACGAACCTCGCGCGCGTGTATCTCGATGAAGGTCGGCTGAGCGACGCCGCGGCCGTGCTGAATGAGGCGGGCCGACTCGACCCGCCCGCGCCTTGGTGGACGGTCGCCTGGCTCACCGGATCGGTCAATGCGGAGACTGGGCATTTCGAGGAAGCCGTCCGGTGCTTCGAACAGATCATCGACCCGGACAACCAGGTCCGTGAACGGCGGTTCGATTTCACCAAGGACTATGTCATCATCAACCAGCTCGCGGCCACCTTGTTCAAGTTGGCTCAGCAGCAGTCGGACGAAGCCGCGCGCGACGACTATCTCCATCAGGCGATCCGGCGTTACGACGCGACGCTCCGTTTGGATCCCGAGGACCTGCTCGCCAACTACGGCCTTTCCCAGTGCTTCGCTCGGCTCGGCGGTGTCGGAGATCTTCCGGATGCCGATAAGGAGGAACGCGTGGGCGCCGAGGATCTCCTGACGTTCGCGCGACGGCTGGCCGACCCCGGCGCGACCGATGAGGAACGGCTCGGCGCGGCTTCCCGCCTCTTCCGCGGCATCGAGCCCTTCAACGCGTCGCGCGCCGATCCGCACCATCCCAAGTTCGAGGTATGGAAGGAACTGGTCCGAATCTGCCGACCGGCGAGCGGCATTGACACCGGCGATGCCGACGCGCCCCTTCCGAAGGAAACCCATCGCCGGGCCGCGGCGGCCGTGCTGAGCCTGGTGTATCGGCACATCCACGAAGTCCTCAAGCCCGATGAGATCGCGAGGGACCGAACGGTCCGCCTGTATCGGGAGAAGAACCCGGCGGCCGACCACGCGGCGGAGGCGATTGTGATCTACGATCTGAACCGAAACGAGGCGGTGAACGCGGAGCAGGCCCGGTCCGGACTCCATGACGTGAAGGACGTGCCATGAATCGAGCTGGACGGAAATCGGTCGTCGCCCTCCTGGCGACCCTCGTCGCCTTCGGCTGCCGACCGACGGCGAACGAGGATCCCGCGGCGAATGCGAATTCGAATCCAAGTTCAAGAACGGTTTCGGTGGGGCCCGCGTTCGGATTGGAAACGCAGTCCGACGTTCCCCTGCCGAATGTCCGATTCACGGATGTCACGGAATCCGCGGGAATTCGATTCCGGCACACCAACGGAGCGTTCGGGCGCCGCCTCCTGCCCGAGACCATGGGATCGGGCGCCGCGTTCCTCGACTACGACAACGACGGACATCAGGATCTGCTGTTGGTGAATGCGTGCTATTGGCCCGGGTTTCAGCCTGACGGGCGGCAACCGCCCACGCAATCGCTCTACCGGAACAACGGAGACGGCCGTTTCGAAGACGTGACGGCGGCCGCGGGGCTCAATGTCACCATGTATGGCATGGGAGTCACGTGCGGCGACTACGACAATGACGGATGGGTCGACATTTTCATTTCGGGAGTCGGCGGCAATCGCCTCTTTCAGAACACGGATGGTGAAGGGGGGGCTCGGCGATTCGTCGATCGAACGGAAACGGCCGGAGTGCGAGGCGACGGCCCATTCACCGACGCGCAAGGCGACGCCTTCCTCGCTTTCGACGCGCCGATCGGTTTCCCAAGTTCCACCACGTTCGTCGACTACGACGGCGATGGGCGACTTGACCTGTTCGTGTGCAACTACATTCGCTGGTCGCCGAAATTCGACCTGAGCCAGAGCTTCCGGTTCGCGAGCCTCGATCGGAGCTACGGTCCGCCGACCGCTTTTGAGGGCGTGCACTGCGCGCTCTTCCGGAACCTCGGTGAAGGTCGGTTTGAGGATGTTTCGGATGCCGCCGGCGTCAAGGTGCTCGGCCTATTGGACCGGCCCGTCGGCAAATCGCTCGGCGTCGTCGTCTTTGATCCGAATCAGGATGGTTGGCCGGACATCATGGTGGCGAACGACACGGTCGGTAATTTCCTGTTCCAGAACTCGGGCAAGGGTACGTTCCGCGAAGTGGGGAAACTCGCGGGCGTCGCGTACGCCGAAGGCCAGGCGCGCGGCGCGATGGGCGTGGATTGGGGCGAATACCGGCCCGGCGTCTCCGCGCTGCTCGTGGGGAATTTCGCGGACGAACCCAACACCTTTCTGAGGCTCGACGATCCGAAGGGGTTGCTCTTTTCGGACGTCGCGGCGATCGAGGGCGTGGCGGGCCCGAGCCGCCTGCTGCTCAAGTTCGGCGCGGTGTTCCTCGACTACGATCTTGACTCGCGCCAGGATCTGCTGACATGCAACGGGCATCTCGAACCCGAGATCCACAAGGTTCAGGCGAGCCAGCGCTACAAGCAACCCGCGCAGCTTTTCTGGAATTGCGGACCTGCCCGCAAATCGTGTTTCATTCCGGTCACGTCCGAACTCGCGGGTGACGCGCTGTTCACGCCGGCCGTTGGCCGCGCGTGCGCGTACGCGGACATCGACGCGGACGGCGATTTGGATCTCGTTTTCACCGAGAACGGAGGCGAGGCTCGACTGCTCCGCAACGAGGGCGGAACGGGACACCATTGGATCCGCATCGCTCTCCGCGGCGACGGCCGGAGATCGAACGCGAGCGGCATCGGCGCGACGATTGTCGTCGAATCGGGAAAGACGATCCAGCGTCGCGAACTCGCGGCGGCGCGCGGATACCTCAGTCAGTCGGAGCTCGTCGCGACGTTCGGGCTCGGAACGCGCACCCGCGTCGATCGCGTCGTCATCCGATGGCCCGGCCCGGAAGGCGGCGAACAGGTCCTCACCGAGCTCGACGTCGATCGATTGCATACCGTCACTCAGGCCGCCGCGCCGGCCGAGGGCGCATCGGGCGCGAAGTGACCGCACGGAACGCCGGGCCGGGCGTGGGTCGCAAGGGCCGTGGGCGTTCCGACGGTCACAATCCGGAGAGTTGTTCGAGGGCGGCGTCTTCGAGTTGCCGGAGCCGATCGTCGCGGACCGGGCCCGCGCCGCGAATGCGAGTGTGCGCCTCGTGGTAAAGGAGTATGCCCTCGAGCATGTCGAACCAAGGGACGGGCATTCTGGTTGGCCCGCCTTCGCGGTACGCGGTGATCCACCCGTCAAGGCACGCGCCGGCGTCGCGCAAGGTTCGCTCGGCGTCGTCGGATCGATCGAGTGCCTGATGGCAAAGGGCGAGGACGGGCAGCGCCAGCCCGGCGGCGGGAAATCGCGGTCCCGAAGCGGCGACGGTCCGAAGGTGTTCGACGGCGCGTCGCGGATTTCCCGCTCGAAAATGGGCCAGTCCGGCCGAGTAGGCGTAGAGTTCGGCCGGAATCCATCCCGAGCGCGGCGGCTCGCCGCCCCGCGGTCGACCGTGTTCCCGAGGCCCGTCCCGAAGCGGAGGCGCGGGGAATCCCATGGGTGGCCGTCCTTGGGCGCCGGGCGGTTCGAACGGAGGCCCGGTACGGACGATTGGTTCGAGTCTTCGAGCCAGATCCGCGAACGGCTCGGGGCGGGACGGCCTCAGCGCGAGGCTGCGGGCCACCATGGCGATCATGGCCGAGTCCTCGGTCTGTTCGATCTGCCGCCGCAGCGTATCGCAGACCTTTGCGTATCCCCGCGCGTCGTCGGCGTAGAGCAGCACTTGCGGAACGCCCCACCAAGCCGGGTTGTTGGCCGGTGCTCCCAGCTCCAAGGCCCGTGCGAAATCGGGGGCCGCCGCGCGCCAGGCTCCGAGGCGCGCGAGGAGCGAAGCGCGGCCCGACCAAGTCAGGTAATGGTCGGGCTGCAGGACGGTGGCCCGCGAATACTGACTCCAAGCGAGGCTCCAACGGCCTTCGTCGGCGTTCGCGCGGGCGCTGTCGAGGAGCACATTGGCCTCCTTGAGCCGGTCCGCGAATTCAACCGCCTCGTTGCGAAGCCGGTCCGTCTCGGCCAACGCGCGCGTCGCGCGAATCGCTTGATCGGCACTCACAACGGTTCCCACAATCAGCGCCGTCAGCACGAGTGCCGAGGTCGTGAAGACGACCTTGTTTCGCTGGGCCAGTTTTTGGAACCGGTACCAGGGCGATGGAGGACGGGCCGCCACGGGCAGGTGATCGAGGTACCGCCGCACGTCGCGCGCGACGTCGGCCGCCGTGTCGTATCGACGTCGCCGGTCCTTCTCGAGGGCCTTCATGACGATCCAGTCGAGCTCGCGGCGCAGCGGCGCCAAACTCGGCCCGGAGGCCGCCGCGCGGTTGGAACGCGCGCCCGCGCGGAGCGAAAGCGTCGAGAGCCGTACGCTTGGCCGGGGCGGTTCCTCCTCGCGGATCATCCGCCGCAATTCGTCGAACGACGCGGTCCGAAGACGCTGCTGATCAAAGGGAGTCGTTCCGGTCAGCAATTCGTAAAGGAGCACGCCGAGCGCGTAGACGTCGCTCCGCGTGTCGACGTCGAGCGAATTCATCTCCGCTTGCTCGGGGCTCATGTACATCGGGGTGCCGATCATCTGCGCGAACCGCGTGTAGATCGTCATCTGCGTGAGCGGCTCGCCGATCGCCTTGGCCACGCCGAAGTCGATGACCTTGACGACCGGCGACGCGTCGTGGAGCGTGACCATCACGTTCGACGGCTTGAGATCGCGGTGGATGACTCCCTTTTGGTGCGCGTGCTGGACGGCGAGGCACACGTCGACGAAAAGTTCGATTCGCGCGCGGATCGTCATGCGCGATTGATCGCAGAACTCGGTGATCGGCACGCCGCGAACAAGCTCCATCACGAAGTACGGTTGGCCCGTCGGCGTCGTTCCCGCATCGAATACGGTCGCGATGTTGGGATGGTCCATCAGGGCGAGCGCCTGACGTTCCGCGTCGAATCGAGCGCAGACTTCGCGCGAGTCCATTCCAGGCTTGAGCAGCTTGAGCGCGACGCGGCGCCGGATCGGTTGCGATTGCTCGGCGACATAGACCTCGCCGAATCCGCCTTCGCCGAGCTTCTCCATCAGGCGGTAATGACCAATCACTTCCCCGGTGCGATCCGCGCGCGGATCGAGGGCGAGCGAATCGCCCATCCGCTCGGCGGCCGATCGAAGGGGAACGAGCGCCCGTTCGCAGGCCTCGGGCGGCGCATCGAGGACACCGAGCGTCCGATCGTGCGCCGCGAGGAGCGCGTCGACCGCGCGGCGCAGCGCGGGATCCGCGCCGCACGCCGCGACCAGGTAGGCTTCGCGGCGCTGGCCGGTTTCCAGGTCGATCGCGGAAAGAAAAATGTCCTTTTCGCGTCCGATCGACATCAGTCGCTTCCCATTTCGCGCCCGAGCCACGCGCGCGCGAAGCTCCAGTGGCGTTTGACGGTCCGGGGCGAAATCCCCATCGCCTCGGCGGTCTCTTCGACCGTCATTCCCGCAAAGTATCGCAGCATGACGACCTGAAAGGAATCGGGATCGGACGATTCGAGTCGGCCGAGCGCCTCGTCGAGCGTGAGGAGCCGGTCGGGGTCTTCGCCGGGCGACGCGTGTTCGGCGAGCATGGCGTCATCGAGATCGACGCGGACGGCCTTCCCGCCGCGTTTTCGGGTCGCCTTGCGCCGCGCCGCTTCGATCAAGATCCTCCGCATGGCCTCCGCGGCGGCCGCGAAGAATTGAGCCCGGCTGCGCCACACGGGGCCTCGACGCCCCACGCCGTCGGCCGCCGGCGCGATCGGTTGGCCGTCCGCGATCGGCGGCTCGGACCGCGCCTCCGCGTCGGGGCCGAGCAGGCGCAGGTAGGCTTCGTGGACAAGGGCCGTCGGCTGAAGGGTGTGCGAGTCCCGCTCATCGGCCATCTTCCGGGAGGCGATGCGCCGCAGTTCCTCGTAGACCAGCGGCAGGAGCTGTTCGGACGCCAATGGTTCTCCGCGTTCGATCGCGTCGAGCACGCGCGTGATCTCGTTGTCCATGCGCCTCCGCCCTGGCCCGGTCGCCGCGCGCTCCACCGTTTCGCGATGCGGCGGACGCGGGGGAGCCTCGAGTCGATCCCGTCAAGAACCGTCGGTCATCCGGACGATGAGATGATGACAAGAAAAAAGGGCGCGCCTTCGCCAACCGATGGCGAAAGCGCGCCGACTTGAATCCGCGGGCCCAACGAGCGGATCAGCGGGGCCCGACCGAATGCACCCATCGGTCGATCGCGGCCTTCAGTTCGATCATCTGATTGTCGTCGAGCCGCAGTTCATCGGCGCCGCGATGTTTTTCCTTTCCCGACGCCTTGGCAAGCAGCTTGCTGCGGCCTATGTCTTGCATGTCGATCAACTCCGCGAGCGCGCGGACGTTATTGGATTTGTAGTAGTCGTTCGGCGTCAGGACGAACGCGTTGAACTTCGCCGGGTTGTGCTCCGTTTCCGGTTCGGAGTCGGTCGAGTGGCACATCGTGCAGCCGATATCGTCGAGCGCGCGGTAGAACTCGTCGAACCCCGGCAGCAATCGGTTCAGGCTGGTCGCCGAGGCTACTTCAAGGCCTTTCCGCGCCCCTTCGACGTCGATCTTGTCGCCGTGGTATTGGATCATGCGTTCGGCCGCCAATTGGAACGTGTCGGCGAGTTTTTCGGAATGGCGGGCTTCCTCCGACAGCGCCGCGTTCGATCCCGACTCGAGCAACGCCTTCATATCTTCCGCCTTGCCGCGATGGAAGTAACTCTGCCCGAGCAGCCTCGCGTAAACGTCCGTGTGGTTGCGCTCGTGGCAAAGCAGGCAGGAACGGATGCCGAGCCCACCGTGCTCCTCGGGCAGGATCACGTCGGCCATGTTCAACTTGGCGCGAGGGTGGTCCTTGCGGAACACCTTGGTCACCGCCTCCCGGATCGTCGCGTAGAAGAGCGGCTGATCGAATCCGCCGTCGAATTGGTTCGTCGGATTCAATCGGGCATACGCCCACGCGACGCTCTCGCGCAGGCCCTCGGGCACGATATCCATCGTCAATCCGGGGTCCGCTTTGCCGATGATCGCGAAGTCGAAATGCTCGCGCAGCACGTCGCCCGCAAGCCGATACATCGGCTGTTCTCCGAGCGGTTTTCCCTCCGCGACTCCCATCGCCGCGAGCCACGGATTGATCATGTCCGAACCGAGCGGCCCGAAGATCGGGATGGACTCACCGGTCGCCGGATCGGTCACCTGTCGTATGGGTGACAACATGACGGAACGAAAATCATCGAACGACGTCATGCCGTGCCGGCGCACGATCGCGTTGAATCGGCCGATCGATTCGGCCGTGATCCGGCCGTCCGTCGACGCGAGGAACCGATCGAAAGCCGCGTTCAACAACTCGTTGTGGCGGCGGTACGTCTCCTGGGGCGAGCCTTCCCGGATCGCCGCGATCCGCGCGACTTCGGCGTTCGCCGTTTCGAGGTCCGCGCCGTCTTCGGTGTCTTCGGCCGCGTGTGTGACTCCCACTCCGCGCGGCGATCGCTCCGTGACGAAGATCAAACCGAACGAACCGATCGCGGCGAAGCCCAGGATTGTCAGAAACCGCGCCGAGCGCGGAGGTATGGATCGCATGGCTAAAAAGCTCCTTTCCGCCGATCACCGCGCGGCGGCACGACACGTGTCGATACGCCGACCGGCCACGACGAGCGCGAGGTCGCAAACGCACCGATCGTGGTCGCGTCGCGCGCAAACGGCGTGTTGAATCGGTCTTGATACGAAACGAAACCGATCCTGCTCGAGGCGAGGCAGGAAACGTGGCGACATCCCCGGTTGCACGGGCGTCGCGTGGAATCGGTCGAGTTCGACCCGAATCCGGACCGCGGTCCGCATCGAGTCACAAGGTGGGAATCAAACCAGGTATGGAGAGACGATACGGCATGCCACAGCACGATCCGAGCCGATCATGACTCGAATCAACGACCTTATGCTAGCCGGAACGCCGGTCCCGTGTCTTTGAGCCAGATCAAACGGGGAGAGAAATTCGGAAAGAATTCCAAGACAGTGCCAAAGTCGCGGATCGCTCCGCGATCCGCTTCTTCCTGCATCGGCCCGCGCGCCGGGTCATTTCGCCGGCGCCTTTTCGGCCGCTTCTTGCACCATCTTCAGGTATTTGCCGGGCGACTTGGAGAATGCGCCCAGCTGATCGTAGCCGGAGAGACGAACCAAACGGTTCGCCGCGACATGATCGACGCCGCCGCCGCCCAGCGGCTTGCCGCTCACCACGCAGTGGTCGAGCGGGTACTTGGCCTTCTGTTTCTCGATCACGGCGAAATCGAGTTTTCCGAAATGGACCGCCGGCTTCTTTTCGATTTGCGACTGGCACTCGCCCGAACAGACACGGAAGAGCCGGTTGCGAAAGGGAAAATCAATCGGGTTGTCGCCGAGCGGCTTGTCATCGACGAGGCATGTCGTCAACGGATACAGGGCCTTCTGCTCCTTGACGACGAGTTCGTCGATTTGGCGCAGAACGTTGTACGTATCCCTTCGCGCGCGGTCGGCGCAGTCGCCGCAACAAACCCGCACTTCGCGACCGTCGAAATCCAGGATCTTGATGTCGTCATCGAGTTCCACATCGGGCACCAGGACGCAGTAGGCGAACGGGTAGGGATCGCCGATCCCCGGATCGACCGGATCGCCTCCGATCGCCAATGAGGCAAGGGCGGTTACCGCCAGGAAAGTCGAACCGATCCTCCACGACGCCGTTCGTCCCTTCTGGCCCATGTCGTCGACTCCCATTCCACGCATCGCGTCTTCCGCTTCCCGAACCCCTCCGCGTCCCGCTCGTTGAGCTTCGTTCCTTCTTGCCTTCTCTTTTTCCCTTCTTCTTTTCCCTTGCCTTCCGTGCCTTTCGAAGTCCTTCCGTGGCCCCCCCCTTCCATGCCTACTGCCTCTCAATAATGTTACCCAGCAATTCGGTATCGAACGTGGTGGAACGGCTCACGCAATGAACGAGTCCGGCTTGCCGGAGTTTGCCGATGACTCGGCTCGTGGTCTCGATCGTGGTGCCCGCCATTTCCGAGATTTGCTCGCGGGTGACCTTTGCGGGGAGCGTGACCTTGCCGTCGCGTCGTTCGCCGATTTTCTCGCCGAGTTCCAGCAGCACGCCGATGACGCGTTCCTCGACCGGTTCGAGCGCGAGGCTCTTCATCTTGCAGTGCGCCTCGCGAAGTCGACTCACCATCTGGCTCAACAAGGTCGCGGCGACGGTGGGCACCGAGCTGAGCAGTCGGTGGAAGACCTCGCGCGAGACGAAGACGAGCATCGCGGTTTCGATCGCCTGGGCGCAACAGGGATAACAGGTGTCGCCGACGAGTCCGCAGCATCCCAGGAGTTCGCTCGGACCATAAAAGCCGACGATCACGTTCTTGCCGTTCGCCGTCTGGCTCACCTTGATGCGGCCCTGGCGGATGAAGTAGAGGAATTCGGTGCCTTGGCCTTGCTGATAGACATGTTCTCCCTTTTCGAGCGTTCGGTAACGCAGGTGGGGGCGAAGGCGATCGAGTTCGTCGTCGGTCAACGAGGCGAGCGCGGGGATAGTGCGGAGAAATCGGGCTATCTCGGGCCAGTTGTCAATCATTCGTAGTCCATTCCGAAATTCAGTTCGTGATCTCGACGATGTCGCGCTTCGTGCTGTCGATGAAACCCAAGACATCCGCCGTTTCCCGCGCGGGAACCTGGAACTTGGCGAGTGTGGCGTTCAGGTGGCCGAGGAAGGCCATCCAATCGGCTTCGGAAACGCGCATTCCCTTGTGCGACAGGGCCATATCGCGGCCGGTGTAGTACATCGGTCCGCCGGCGCTCGCGCACAGGAAATCGACCAACAGTTGTTTCTCGCGGCGGATGCCGTCCTCGCCGCGATTCCGCCAGAACCGTCCGAGCAGCGCGTCGGCGCGCAACCGAATCAGCAGATCGTCACAGACGGCCGCGACCGCGTCGTAGCCGCCCAATCGCGTGTACAGGCTCGCTTCCGATGACACGGGCATCACTCCTTCTCGTGGTAACCACACAACTCGCACCCGGGAGCACGGCTCCCCGCGCGCCTACGGGATACCTTCCTACAACAGGGCCCGAATCGCGTCGCGGGCGGGGTGCCGCGCGTCGCGGATCGGCGAGGGACGGTTTTGATTATACTTGGTCTCAAGGGCGGGTGGGCAGGGGCGAGGTCGAACGGCGGGGGACCCAGCGGCTCCATGGCGATCCGGCGCCGGCTTCCGCGATCGGCTCGCCGGCGAGATAGCGCCGCACATCCTGGGCCAACGCGAGCACACCGGCGTACCGGTCGTCGGGCTTCCGCGCGATGGCCTTCA
Organism: Planctomycetota bacterium; assembly: GCA_016872725.1. Classification (GTDB taxonomy): domain Bacteria; phylum Planctomycetota; class Planctomycetia; order Pirellulales; family Pirellulaceae; genus VGZC01. The sequence continues at coordinate 68,867 of VGZC01000018.1, read as the reverse complement.
TGCAGACGGCTTCGATCGCCTTGGGGATTTCGGGCTTGAGGCTTCGAGGTTTCGGAAACTGGGCGTCCCGCACTTTTTGCAGCCAATCGGCGGGGCGGAAACCGGGAGGCCACGCATGCGGCGAGCTTCCGGTGAGGATCTCGTAGAGAATGGCTCCGAGTCCGAACACGTCGCTGCGGACATCGGATCGTCCGTCGGCCTGTTCGGGCGGCATATATTGAGGCGTGCCCACGACCATGCCGCTCGACTCGCCGCCCCGCGCATCGCCGGGGTCGGCCGCGGCCGTCCCGGAGGGCCCGTTCGCCCGCGCGGCCATGCCCCAGTCGAGCAGAGCGATTTCACCCAGATCGCCGACGATGCAGTTGGCCGGCTTGAGGTCGCGGTGCAGGACGCCTCGGCCATGCGCGAACGCGATGGCCTCGCAAATCGACGCGAATGTCTCGATCAGCCGGTTCCAGAGCAGGCGCGTTTCGCGGGCCGACCGAGTTACGGACGGAGAATGATAGTCGCGGATTCGATCGCAAAACGACTGGCCGGAGGCCAATCGCATCACGTAGTACGGCCTGCCGCGTTCCTCGTCGCATTCATGAACGGCCACGATGACGGGATGTTCGAGTTCGGCCGTGATGCGCGCCTCGTCAAGGAACTGGGCGAGCAGCGCCGGGTTGCGCACGACATCCTCGCGGGGTTCCTTGATGGCGACGCGGCGACCCAGTTTGCGATCGAACGCCTCGTGCACGATTCCCATCGCGCCCTGACCGCACTGGCCAATCTTGACATAGCGGCCATCCCGCAGCAACCGTCGTTCGATACGTCGCAAACCATCGAGACGACCCGGAAACCTCGACCGATACTCTTCGAATGACGGAGCGTCGCCATGGGGATATGCGAATCGCGCGAGGAACTCGTCCTCGATCAGATCGCGCGGAACGTTGTCCAACGACGCGACGCACGCGTGTCGGTCACGGAATCGTTCGACGTATTGTTCGAGCAGGAAGCCCCTACCCCGGCGCCAGGAAGCGGCGAGATGTTCGGCGATCAGGTCCTGCACGGCTTCGGACCGCTGCGGGATCGGTACGTCCTCGAGAATCGCGTCGATCCGCTCCCAAGCGAGCGACGCTCCGCCCTCGCATTCGCCGCGGAACTTCCGCACAACGGTCGCCCAACCCGCGTACGGGTCGACGCTGAGCCGTCTTTGGGCGCATTCGAAATGTTTGACGATCGCGAGCAGCACGCGGTCACCCCGTAGTGCTTGCCGGTTTCCCGCGGCGAGCGCAGGATCCCAAGATGTCGTGTAAGACTCGTAGGACCAGCCTCAGCGGCAACTCCAGCTTCTCGGCGATGCGCCGCTCGTCACACGCCTCGACGCGCAACATGACCACCTCGATCGCCCGCGGATGCAATTCATTCATGGCAATCGAGAATTCCTCGAGCCAGATGGCGAGCCAATCGGCGACACGCGGAGGAATCGCGTCGGGAGTTCTTGGAACGAGCGGGTTCAGCGCGAGTGCCGGGCCGCGATCGGCGGTTTCGCGCGAACCGTCGCGCGACGCGCGATCGTCTCCGTCTTCTCCGTCTTCATCGCTCCGCACGGCGGTCTCGACGACCGAGTAACACGCGGTTTCGACCGATTCCAGGTCGGGCAGGGCCGCGAGTGCCCGTTGGGGAATCCAGGCGGCGACGCCGTCGAGCGCGGCGGACACGAGGCCCCGGGCATCGAATCCGGCGAGCAGCGTTGTTTCGCGGTGACGCCGGACACCGGACAGCATTTCCTGAATGAGCGGCTTGAGGTCTCGATACCGATCGCCGCAATGCGCTGTCTCCAAACCCGAATCCCCCGCACTCGGCGAGGTACATTCGCGCGGTTCGGCGCCCCGCATCGTCATCATTGGGCCCTTGTTCCGGCCGATACTCAAACCGCCGACACTCGATTCGCCCAAACCGGATTAGGCGGCTTTGGGCGGGGCCGCACGAGCCGCCCGCCGCCGAAAACGGAGCGGGCCCCGATTTCGGGGCCCGCTCCTCCGAACGGCACGAACCACTAGCAGTCCTCATCGCCCAGGTCGGGCGCGGGATTCGCCGCGGCGCCGAGGCTCGCGCGGAGCGACGATTCGCCCGCAAGCGCCAGGACGGACGGCGGAACGACGAACTGCTCCTCACGCGTCTGAGCGGGCTTCAGCATGAACCAACGGCTCACCATGAAATAGGTCAGCGGCAGGCAGCCGAAGAAGAAGAACAACAACGCGCCGGGAGCGCGGAGCCACGTGTAGGCCTGGAACACATCACCGTGCAAGTACGCGTTCGAACGCGAGTACGCGTAGCCTTGCTCGCTCATCGCCACGATCAACTGATGCACGCCGACCGGGAACAAGTCCATGACGACCATCAGGACGATGCCGATGTTCATGGCCCAGAACGAGCACGACAGCAACCGCGGGCTCCAACGATCCGCGCCGATGTTCCATCGTCCGCAGAACAACATGGCGGCGATCGCCAGGTTGCCGTACACGCCGAACAACGCCGCGTGCGCGTGGTTGACGGTCAGGTACGTGCCGTGCTGGTAGTAGTTGATGATCGGCAGGTTGAGCGAGAAGCCCATCACGCCGGCGCCCATGAAGTTCCAGAAATTGACGCCGACGAGGAAGAGGAACGCCGCGCCGAGCCCGAACGTGGCCTGGCTGCCGCCCTGTTTCTGCAACTGGGCGAGCGTGCTTTGCGGCATGTGGCGGAACCGCCACGCCTCGATCGTCAAGAGCACGAGCGGAGCGATCTGGAGGCTGGAGAAGGCCGCCCCGAGGGCGATCGTCTCCATCGACTTGCCGTTCCAGTAGAAATTGTGGCTGATGCCGATCAGGCCCGAGCCGAGGAAGAGGACCGCGCCGAGGTACACGACGCGGGCCGCCACGCGATGGCTCACGAATCCCATCAGGTAGAGAAAGTACGCGACGATGATCGTCGTGAACAGCTCGAAGAACGCCTCGACCCACATGTGGACCGTGCACCAACGCCAGAAGTCGGCGACGGCGAAGTTCTTGCTTCCGGCCGTCATGAACGACGCCGTGAACATGAAGATGATCCCGACGATCGCGTAGACCATCCAGTTCGGAAGCGACCACGACTGCTTCTGCACGAGCGCCGGCCACAGACCGCGGACGATGATGATCAACCAGACCAGGAACGACGCGTACAGGATGATGTGGTAGAGGAACGCGAGCTGCATGAATTCCCACCCCGCGCTGCCGATCCACGCCGCCGCCATGCCGTCACCCAGAACGCCCTTGACGTTGAGCTGGATGCCTGCGGCGCCGCCGACGGCGACGACGACGAGCATCCAGAACAGCGTGTTGATCCACTTGAGCTGATTCGTCGGCTCCGGACGGCAGATCAGCGGAAGCACCCAGATCGTCGCCGCGAACCAGCAGACGGCGATCCAGAGCACCGAAATCTGCGTGTGCCAGGCTCGGCTGACGGTCGAAGGAATGATCTCGTTCAGCTCGAAGCCCGCGTACGTGTTGAAGAAGCCGATGAAGTCGCCGATCGTGAGGAACCCGGCGACGACCTGGATGAAAAACAGGACGGCCGCGACGGCGAAGAACTTGTACATCGCGCGCTGCGTCGGAGTCGGCTTGAACTGGTCGACGACGTCGGTCGTGGCGAACGGGGGAAGCCGGTCCTGCTCCTGTTCGAGCACCGCCTCGCGGTCCATCTTGCCGTAGTAATAGAAAATGAGCCCGATCGTGAAGATCACGACGATCGTGCCGATGACGCTCCACAAGACGAGTCCGCCGTGGGGGATGTTTCCGGCGAGCGGATCATACGGCCAGTTATGCGTGTAGCTGTACGCGTAAAACGAGCCGGCCTGTTTGGGATCGGGCCGCTTCGCCGCGCACAGCCAGCCGCCCCAATAAAAGAACGCCGAAAGATCGCGAATGTTCTCGTCCTTGGTGATGTAGTTTTCCGGTTTGAACGCTTCCTCGCCGACCAGATCGCCGCCTTTACCGAATTTCTGCCGGTAGAACTCGGTAACCTGCGCGAACGCGTACACCTGCGCCGGACTCAGCACGATCGCGCCTTTCGCCTGATCGCCTTCCGTCGTCGACCGCTGCGTCGAGTAATACTCCTTGTCGTACCGGTTCTTCTTGAGTTCGTTGCGGACATGGTCCTTGACGAACGACTCCCGAAGGTCATCGGGAATCTGCTTCATCTTCTCGTCCTGCTTCATGTAATAATCGTTCATGAAGCGGGCGGTCAGGTTGAGCGCCTCGGCCGTGAAGTCCGGCCCGCGCATGCCGCCGTCGCCGAGGAAGCTGCCGTAGTCCATGAGGACCTTGTCGAGGAAGACCTTCTTGCCTCCGTCGATGTGTTGCGCGGAGAAGACCATCGAGCCGTCTTCCGCCACGAAGTTGGCGATCGGCGGCGCGTAGGAGTAGGTTTGGTACCCGATCCTCCCCACGACGAAAACGCTGATCGCAAAGATCACTAGGAACACCTTCCACCAGTTTTTGCGCTGGTCGATCCATTTCATGATGTTCATCGGCATGCCATTCTCCCGGTCGCTATGAAGTGCCGTCGGTCACGAACCAAGTAAGAAACGAATCCCGCCGCGCGCCGCCCGCGCGACACGGTCCTGTCAGGCCACGCAATCGAGGAGCGAGAACTTCTCGCCCAGGATCGGTTCCGCGGGAACGCCAAGCCATTTTTCCAGAATGGCGGCGTAAACGCAACGGAAATCGGTCGTCATCTTCAGGTTGTCGTCGTCCAGGTCCGTCAGGCTGGACTGCTTCCCATGCACGCCCCCTTTCAGCCCCGACCCGATCACGAACATCGGTTGGGCGAGTCCGTGGTCGGTGCCGCCGCTGAAATTCTCCTTCGCTCGGCGTCCGAACTCGCTGAACGTAAACGTCAGGACCCGGTCGGCGTTTCCTTGCGCCGCCAAATCCTTTTGGAACGCGCACACCGATTGGCAAAGCTCGTCCATCAACTGCCCGTGACGGCGAGGCTGGTCGACGTGCGTGTCATAACCGCCAAAGACGGCAATGCCCTGCGCCGCGTAATAGACGCGGGCGCTCAGGCCGCGCCCGATCAATCCGGCGATCGTCTTCAGCGAATTGCCGAACTGCGTGTCGGGATACTCGACATTCGTCGAGTATCCGCTGACGAGTTCGCGGATCGTCTCGCTCGCGGCGTTCGCGTTGATCGCCGTCTGCGTGATGAACAGATCATCGCCGTTCCTCGGGCAGTTCTTCGAAAGTTCGTTCAGTTCGCGGTAGACGGCCTTCCCCGCCGGAGAGCCCTCTCCGCGGAACGAAAACGTGTCGGGCGTGTTGAACGCGATGCCGGGGTGGTCCTTGCCCGTGATGATGAGCGGGTGCCGGCCCGGCCCGACGGCGACGGCGAGCTTCGGGTCGTCGATGCCTTTGCAGGCGTAATCGACGTACCGGCCGAGCCAGCCGGTCGAACCCTCCTTCCCCGTCGTGTCCTTGGCCGTCGCCGATTCCCAGAAGTCCCGCGACGTGAAATGGCTGAGGTTGTAGTTCGGAAAGGCCGTTCCGAGCACCGTCAAGAGCTTGCCCTCGTCGTGCAGGTTCTTGAAGCCGGCGAGATTCGGATGCAGGCCGACCTCCTCGTTGAGCTTCAAAACGTCCTTTTCCTCGATCCGCGTCACCTTCCGGAGGTCGTAGTATTCCTTGTGTCCGTACGGTACGACCGTGCTGAGCCCGTCATGGCCGCCGATCAGGGCGAGCGCGACCACGATCTTGTGATCGGGCGAGGTCTCCGGTCCGGCAAGCGACGTCTTGAGCAGGAAATTCGGAAGTGCGGCGCCGACGCCGACCATCCCCATGCCGCGCGTCAAAGCCTCGCGCCGCGTCACGATACGTGGATTCGACATATACCATCCTCGTTCACAAAGTTAAGCCTGACATCGAGAGGGTCCAACCGTTTTCGTCCCGGCCCGAGGCGGGTGCCCCGCCGAGCGCGTTTGTCCATTCGGGCGCCTGGAACCGTTCACCTGGTATCAGGTCACCTGGTATTCGGGTGTGCACAACAGGAGCACGAGCACGTTCCTCAGTTTCGCATTGATGGCGTCCTTCTGCCCCGCCCATTCGGCTTGCGGCGGCAGTTGTCCCAGGTACGCGACAAGCTTGGCGCGCTGCTCGTCGTTGAGCGGCTTGGCGAGGCAGACCTTCGCGAGGCATTGGATCACGTCCTCCGCCGTCTTGCACTCCTCGGTCGCCAGCAAGCCGACAAGGTCCACACCCGAAGCGCCGCTCGCCAGGGGCACCGAGTTCGCGAGCGTCGCCGCCGCGTTGTATCGCGAGAAGACGCGGTTCGAACTGATCCAGGACCGGCCGTACCGCCATCCCTTCACATCGGGCGGCTCAAACAACTGCTGCCCCATCTCCTGAATCATGCCGTCGATCTGGCCGAAGTTGGTCGCCTCCTTCGCGCCCAGGTCGCGGAGCATGCCGACCACCAACTGCACGGGGCTCTTGATCTGGGTCCCCATCGCGGCGTCGCTGTAGAATTCCTCGGAAAGGAAGAGATTCTTCAGCATTGGATTCAGTTCGTATTGGTTGGTCCGCAACACGGTCGCCATCTTGTCGACGACTTCCGGCGCGGGATCCTTCTTCACGAAGTACTCGTACAACTTGAAACTGATGAAACGGGCCGTCGACGGCTGTTCGAGCAGCAGGTTGACCAGATCGTCACCCGTCCATGGACCCGTCTTTCCGAAAATCGTCTTGTCGCCGGGGTCGTGGCTCTTGAGCACGTAGCGGAACTGGCCGGTCGCGTTGTCATAGGTATAGCCGGTGAGTGCCCGAGCCGCCTCGCGGATGTCGTGCTCGGTGTAGCCTTGGTCGACGCCCATCGCGAACAGTTCCATGATTTCGCGGGCGAGATTCTCGTTCGGATGACCGACCACGTTCAGGTTGTTGTCGAGGTACCGGATCATCACCGGATCGTGGACGATGCCGTAGAGCAGACCGCCGAAATTGCCGGCCGCGTGTTCGCGGAAGAGCTGGTTCTGGTGATAGAGGATATACGTGTTCTGGACGACGCTTTGCTGGGTGGCGAAGTGCCCGTGCCAGAACAGGGTCAGTTTCTCCTGCAGGGGTCGCGGCGAGGCGACCATGCGTTTGATCCACCATTGGCGAAGAGCTCCGAACTGACCGCCGTCGATCGAGTTCCGGGCGCCCGCCGCCTGGCCGCGAACGAACGCGTTGCGGAGCTTGCCTTCGAGCGGATCGGGGAGGGGCACGGGGATGACATCGAGCGAAGCGGGCGCGGGGGCCTGCCGATGGAAATCGACGAGGTGATCGACGGCGGCGTAAAGTCCCATCGCATGCAGGTTCTTGACTTCCTGCGGCGTGCCTCCGAATCCGGCGCGGACCAGCAGATGGCGGGCCTTCGCAAGGTCCCATTTCTCGGGCGCGAGGGGAGTCAATCCGCCCATGGCGGCCGCGCGCAGCGGATAGATCTCGGAAATGGCTTTCGCCACGATCGCCGCGCATTCGCCGTTCGTTTTCTCGGCGTCGGTCTTGCCCTTCGTTTCGCGCTGCGCGAATTCCTCGAGCGTCTTCTTGCGCGCCGCGTCGGGTTCGATCGTCGCGGCATCGGCGGCGATCCGCCCGGCATGGTCGGTCATTTCGATGATCTGGCCGAGCGTACCCTGCTGCACACCGGCCCAAAGCTGGCGTTCCCACAACTGCACGGCCTGCATTTCGAAGATGGCCCGCTTCGCCGCGTCGACGGACGCCGCATCGGCGGAGGCCGCCTTCATCTCCAGGACTTTCAATTCGACCGCGCGCGATTCGGCCATCTTGTCCCGCAGCCCGTTCTCCGACACGAGCAGTTCGTTGGCGGCCCGCTCGCCCGCCACCGAATCCTCGATCAACCGATCGAGCGCCGCGTGCATGGCGGCGAGCCGCTGTTCGAGATTCGCCTTCGCGGCCGCCACGGCCGCGTCGGCCTGGTTCGCCGTTTCGACGAGCGGCGTCTTCTTGGCCGCGTCTGGTTCGCCGTCGGCCGCCGCCCGCGCAGCCTTCGCCGCCGCTTCCGCCGCCGTCACACCTTCGATGGCCCGCCGATAATCGGCGACCGCGCTTTCGGAACGGGACCGCTCGACCCGCGCGATTTCACGCGTCGCGGATCGGGCCATCTCGCGCGAATTCCACTCGTTTTGCATCACTTCCTCGGAAGCCACCGCCTTCTTGGCGGCTTCCTCGGCCGTTTGCAGGGGCGTGGGCTCGTCAGCCCGCAAGCCGCCGACCGCCCAAAGCGCCACCGCGCCGGCGATCCCCAGCCACATCGATACTCGTCGTTTCATGACCCGAACCCTCGTGTAAGGAACCTACGCGATGCAGTCGACCGGCTCGAAGGTGCCGCCGAGCACAGGCTCGCTCGGACAGCCGAGCCACTTCTCGAGCACGGCGGCGTAGACGCCGCGGAAATCGATCTTGTGTTGCAAATCGCGCCCGGCGACCAATCGATCCGGCTCGAGGCTCGGAGGTTCGCCGTGCAGGCCCGGCTTCACGCCGGGACCGACCAGGAACATCGGTCCGGCGATGCCGTGGTCGGTGCCCTGGCTCCCGTTCTCGGTGACGCGCCGACCGAACTCGCTGAACGTCATCGTGAGCACGCGCGGCGCGTCGCCTTGCGAGGCCAGATCCTGCTGGAACGCGCCGACCGACGCACCCAGCTCGGCCATGAGCGCGTCGTGGCGGCTCTTCTGAATGAAGTGCGTGTCGTAGCCGCCCTGGAACACGTAGTAGACCCGCGTGCTCAATCCGCCGGCGACGAGCGCGGCGACCGTCTTGAGCGACGCGGCGAGCGAGCCGTTGGGATAGGTCACGGCCGTCTTGTATTTGCCGGCGAGGTCGCGGATCGCCGAGCTCGCCGCGTTCGCGTCGATCGCCGTCCGCGTCACGAAGTCCAGCGCGTGGGAACGGCCCGTCGGCGTCGTCTCGTGCATCTTCCCGTACGCCTCCGCTCGTTCCTTGTTGCCGCGATCGCCGAGATATCGGAACGATTGCGGCTGGCTGAAGCTGATGCCCGGGCTGAGCCGTCCGTTGAGCGCGCGGGGAGTCTGACCCGTTCCGAGCGAAATGGCCATCGGAGGATTCGGCGCGTCTTTGCACGCCAGATCGCAGTATCGGCCGATCCAACCAAACCGGCTCTCCTTGGCCGTGCTGTTGCTGCGCGCTTCGTTGTCGGCGAGATGCCAGATGTCCATCGACGTGAAGTGGCTCTGATTGGGCGTCGGATAACCGACCGCCTGCACGGCCGCGAAATGGCCCGCGTCGAGCAGGTTTTTGAAGGCCGTGAGGTTTGGATGCAGACCGGAATAGTCGTCGATCTTGAGCACGTCGCTCTCCGGAATGCGCGACGCCTGCCGGTTCTTGGCGTAGGCGTCGTCGCCGTACGGCACGATGGCGCTCAGGCCGTCATGGCCGCCGCTGAGCTGGAGCACGACCAGGATCTTCTGATCGGAGACCGAACGGTCCCCCGCGAGCGCGGTGCGCACGAGAAAGTCCGGCACGACAGCCCGCGCGCCGGCCGCGATTCCCACGACGCCGAGCCCCCGGGTCAGAAACGAACGCCGCGTCGCAATGTCGATTCGGGACGTCATACGCTATCCTCCACTCGTCTCGCACAACACGCGGTGTGCGCGCCATGCGTTTCTCGCGCCACGGGTCACGTGCACTGGAACTCGGGCATACTCATCATCAGAACCAGAATCGTCCGCAATCTCGCGTTCACCTGGGCGCGCTGGCCGCTCCAGTCGGCGCTCGGCGGAAGGCCGCCCAACCGATCGATCAGGATCTTGCGTTTTTCGTCCGGCAGCGGCACGGCGAGGCAGCTTCGCGCGAGATAGTCGACCACTTCCTCGGGCGAATTCAACACGCGGCCCTCGAGCGCGCCGACCAGATCCAGGCCCCGCGGTTGGTTCGGAACGGCGATATTGTCGATCAGATCGGCGATGCCGTTGTAACGGACGAACACGCGGTTCGCATTCACCCAATACTCGCCGCCTTCCCATCCCTTGACGTTGGGAGGCCCATAAAGTTCCTGGCCCATGGCCGTCATTCCCGCGCTGAGCGGTCCGTAGGCAACATCCCGGATGCCGAGGTCCCGGAGCGTTCCGACGACGAGTTGCACGGGGCTCTTGATCTGCGTCGCGACGGCCGACTCGCTGTAGAACTCCCGCGACATGAACAGATTCTTGAGCATCGGCCGCAAGTCGTATTGATGCGTCCGGAGTACGCCGGCCAAACGCGTCACCGTTTCCTCGCTCGGCGCATCGTGCGCGAAGAACCCAAAAACCTTGCCCGCGATGAACGGCGCGGTGAACGGCTGCTGGAGGATCAAGTCGACGAAATCGTCGCCCGCGAAATCGCCCGTGCGCCCGAAGATCGTTTTGTTTTCGGTGTCGTGCCGGGAAACGACGAACCGGAACTGCCGCGTCGCCGGATCATACGTATATCCGGTCAACGCCCGCGCTCCTTCCATGATGTCGTTTTCGGTGTAATTACCCTCCCCCATCGCGAACAACTCCATGATCTCGCGGGCGAGGTTTTCGTTGGGGCGGCCCTTCACATTGCTGTTGTTGTCGAGATACCGCAGCATGGCGGGATCCTGAACGATGCCGTGGAGCAGCGCGGCGAAGCTCGTCACCGCATGTTCGCGAAGCAGGTCGTTTTGCATGGCGAGCGCGTAGCTGTCGCGCACCGTCTGGTATTCGGTCGCGAAATGTCCGTGCCAGAACAGGACGAGCTTTTCCTCGAGCGGACGCGGGGTGCGCACCATGCGTTCGATCCACCAATCGCGGAGCGCGGCCTGCTGCCGCGTATCGGCGTTGCGCCGCCGATCGGTCATTTCCCGCTGCCGCATGGACGCCAACCGGTTTTCGTTGGGGATCGCCGGTTCGGGGAGCACGGCGTGGAACGGGAGATCGAGCGCTTCGATCCGATCGTAGTCGACGAGGTACTCGACGGCCGCGTGAAGGCCCATCGCATGCAGCCGTTCGATTTCGTCGGACGATCCGCCGAAACCCGCGCGCACGAGCAGATGGCGGGCCTTGGCGTAATCCCACTGGTCGGCGGGAAGGAGGGGCAACCCGCTTTGGACGAGCGCGAGTGTTTCGTGGTAGCGCGCGAGGGACTCGCGGATTCGGGGCCCGATCTTCTCCAATTCCTCGCGGGTCGCACGCTCCTCGGCGGCGGCCGATTCGACGGCCGCGGTCGCGGCGGCGACCGCCTGTTCGGCGGCCGACCGCTTGTCGGCGGGCGCGTCGGCGGCGAGTATTTCGGCGGCGGCCTTCGCGGCACCGAGTTTTCCCCGCGCCGTTTCGACCGCGGCGGCGCGTTGGGGCAAGAGGCGTTCGGCGGCCGTCCGGTCGGCGACGGCCTTTTCGTGCGCCGCCCGCTCGAGGTCGATCGCCTGGGTGAGCGCGGCGGTCTTGAACGCGTCGATCGTTTGATTGGCTCTGCGGGCCGCGTCGGCGTCGAGCGCGGGACCGCCGTTTTTCGCGGCCTCGACCTTGTCGATGAGCGCGAGGACATCCTTGCCGGCCGCCAGTTCGGTCGTGAGGGCCCGCAACGACACGTCGATCGACCGGGCGGCCGTCACGGCGTTGGCCTGATCGCGTTCGGCGCGATCCTGGGCCGTCCGCGCCGTTTCGGCGGCGCGTCCTTTCGCCGTATCGTCGGGCGCCGTTTTGGAGGCGTCGAGCGCGGCCTGCGTCGCGCCGCGCGCCGATTCGGTCGCCGATTTCTTGTCCTCGAGTACCTTCTGAGCGTCGGCCAAATCGGCCTTGGCCTTCTCGATCGCCCCCTCATCGCGGGCCACCTTCTCCCGTACGGCCCGATCGGTGAATTCGCCCTTGCGCGCCGCGTCGTTCGCGGCGACGTCGGCGATCGCCCTTTCGAGCGCGGTTCGGCGAGCGGCCACGCGGGCGGTCGCTTCCTTCAGCGCGGCGGCTTTGACGGCCGAGATCTTCGCCGACTCTTGCGCGGCCGCCATCTGTTCGGCGGCGGCTTTTTCGGCCGCGACCGCGGCGGCGAGCGCCTTTTCGGCGGCTGCCTTGTCGGCCGCCGCTTTCGCCGCGGCCGCCTCGGCACGCTTCACCGGATCCTCGGCCGCCGCCCCGCTCGGCTGCCAACCCCGCGCTTCGCCCGCCGGTGCCGCGAACGAGGCGAACACCGACGCCGACAACACCATCGCGATCGCCGAGCGCGACGGCCCGTTGTCACCTCCCGCCATCGCGGACAAACTCGACCGACCGACGCCCGCGTCGCCCTTCCATCGGTCCCTGCCGTCGATCCGGGCCGCCATTCGGGCCGCCATTCGGGCCGCCATTCGGGCCGCCATTCGCGCCACGCTCGATTCTTGCTCGATCGCTCTCATCGAACGCCTGCCTCCACCGACATGTTTCCAAACAGGGGCTCCAACACCGTCATCTTCTCGAAACGCGCCGAGCGCCCGGCGAACGTGATGCGCCGATGCCGGGGAACGCGGATCCGCCCCCTCACCGACCCCATCTCGTGAACATTCGCAACCATGCGGGCCTCGATAAGGTGGCGGGTGCCGTTGTGTTTGGCGGCGGAACATTCCTGTTCGCGCGAAAACGGGCGGGTGCCCGATGGGTGTGTCGAACCAGGCGGGAGTGTCGGTCGGCGAACGTGCCCGCCGTTTCCCTGCGGCTCGGCAATCGTCGCACAAAGTCGACTTTGTTTATTGTGTTTACGTATACACCCGCGCGATTCAAATGTCAACCATGCGACGGTCGGCGGCGCGTCGACTGCTAGCGGAATTCCGAAAGGCCGGTTACCGGATCGGGAGTGGTCACTGGATTCGCCGCCACCGATCCGGTAAACAGGGACGGCATGGGGCGGCTTGGGTGGAGTCGGGGACCAAAAGCGACTGTCGAGGGACGACCATGCGACGCCGGGATCTGCTCAAAATGGTCGGCGCGGCGGCCGTACCGCTCGCCCTTCCGCTCGCCTCTCCATCGTTCGCATCGTTCGGACAGCCGAGACGCCCCAAGCGCATACTCTACTTCACCCGCAATGTCGGTTATTACCATTCGGTCGTCCGGCGCACGGGGGACGCGCCGAGTCATTCCGAACGGGCGTTGACGGAGCTGGGGCGGCGCGCGGGGATCGAGGTCGAGTGCACCAAGGATGGCCGCGTGTTCGACGGCGATCTCGACCGGTTCGACGCGTTCGCGTTCTACACGAACAACGATCCGACCGCGCCGAACGACCGGGGCGATCCGCCGATGACGGGCGAGGGCAAACGCCGGTTCCTGGACGCCGTCGCGCGGGGCAAAGGGTTCCTCGCATTCCATTCCGCGTGCGCGTGCTGGCGCACACCCGGGCCCGCGAAAGAGAACCGCAAGGACGTCGACCCGTACATTGCGATGATCGGGGGCGAGTTCATCGAGCACGGCCCGCAGCAGGAGGCGGTCATGCGCGTCGCGTCGCCCGAATTTCCGGGCATGCGAGGCCTCGCCCCGTCATTTCGGCTCACCGAGGAATGGTACGCGGTCAAGAATTTCGCCGACGACCTGCACGTCATCCTGGTTCAAGAGACGGCCGGCATGCGCGGCGCCTGCTACCAGCGGCCGCCTTATCCGTCCACCTGGGCGCGCCGCCACGGAGAGGGCCGCGTCTACGTCACGACCATGGCGCATCGCGAGAACGTCTGGGTCGAGGACCCGTTCCAACAGATCGTGCTCGGCGCGCTCGCTTGGATCGTCGGCGATGTCGACGCGGATCTGCCCGCGAATCTCGACGCGGTCACGCCCCGCTGCCGCGAATTGGCGACCGGATCGAACTGAGGCCCGAACGGATCCGCTCACCGCGGATCAGCTCACGTTGAGCCACGCGTCGACGTTCTTCGGCGTCCACGGCTCGCGTTGTTCGCGGGCGCGCATCGCGTTCGCCTCGGCGTCGCCGACGAACTCCTCCTTGTCGGGATCCCAGCCGAGCTTCCGTCCGAGGCGCATGGCGATATTCGCGATATGCGCGATAGAGATCGTGCGATGGCCGATTTCCGCCGGGGCGTACGTCGGCTTGTTGTTCTTGATCGCGTCGGTGAAGTCGAGATGCTCGCCCCCCGCCGGGCCGCTCGCCGCATCCCGCCGACAGATGACCGTCGGCCGGTGGGCGCGTTTCGACTCGGGGATGACGACGTCGAGGACCTTGGGATCGCTCGCGGTGAGCGGCGCGCGCCAGCCGCGGAACATCACCCAGCCCTCGGTGCCTTCGAACTTGACGCCCGGCGTCCCTTCGCTCCACGCGTGCATCGTGAGGCCGCTCGAGTAGCGATACCGCACGTCAAAGATGCCCGCCGTGTTCCAGACCGAATCGCCCGGCGGAAACGTCCCCGTTCCCTCGACTTCGACCGGCCCCGTCCGCTCGTGGCCGCTCGCCCACTGCGCCAGATCGAACAGATGCGCGCCCCAATCGGTGATGCGGCCTCCCGAATAGGCCAGGTTCCACCGGAACGTGTTGTGCACCCGCGCGGGGCAATAAGGCGCGATGGGAGCCTGCCCCTGCCAGAAATCGTAGTCGAGTTCCTTGGGGGGAGGTTGGACGGTGAAGTCCTCGTTGCCGCGCGCCTCGTTGTCCTTGGGCAGCATGACCTTGACGTGACGCAATTCACCGATGTAGCCGCCCCGCACCAATTCGACGATCTGGATATAGGAGTCGATCGACCGGTTCTCGGACGCGGTCTGGAAGACGAGTCCCGACCGGGCCGATTCGTCGGCGAGTTGCCGGCCTTCGGCGAGCGTGAGCGAGAGGGGCTTTTCGCAAATGACGTGTTTCTTGGCCCGAGTCGCCATGAGCGCGGGGAGCACGTGCCAATGATCGGGCGTCGCGACGTCGACCGCGTCGATGTCCTTGCGGTTGATCAGATCGCGGAAGTCGCGGAAGACATCGCACCGGTACGGCATGCCCAGCGCCTTGGAATAATGCTCGTTGACCCGCCGCTCCGCCTCCGCCGCGTGCCGCCCGTCCACGTCGCACACGGCGACCACCTGCTGGTCGGGATTCTCGAACATCCGATCCAGATTCCAGCTGGTACCGTGACCGCCGCATCCGATGAGCCCCATCCGGATGCGATTGCTGGGCGCGACGGTCCCCGAGCGGCCGAGCGCCGATGCGGGGATAATCGTGGGAAACAGGCCGGCCGCGGCGATCCGCTTGAGAAACGTTCGGCGGGCGACGCGGGATGAAGGAACGTTCATCACAAACTCCTCGCTCGGGATCGTTCGGTCGTGTCCAAAATCCAAAATCCAAAATCGAAAATCCAAAGTCCAAAACCCAAAATCCTAGGATCGGTCCACTCGGATCTTCATGTCGCGGTATTCGACTTTCATCGGCGGGCCCTGGTGCATTTGCAGGGCGATGATGCCTTTGCGCAGCCCCAGCCGCGGTTGATGGTCCTCGACCTCGCACATCAGGACGCCGTTGATCCAGATGGAAACGCGGGGTCCGGACGCGACGATCCGCGCCGTGTTCCATTCGAGCGGGCGCACCGAACGCAGCAGCTCGGCCTTGTCCGCGAACGTCTCGATCGCCTTCTCACCCGATTCGTTGATCCGGACCTTTTGGCCCCGTTCCGCGACCAGGCCCCTCTCGTGCTGGTAAAGGCAACCCATGTACACCCCGGCGCCGTCCATGTCGGCCTGATAACCCCACGTGTCCCACTCGGGCCGCCGCTCACTGCGGAATTGGATCCCCGAGTTTCCCTCGGCGGAGATGCGGAACGAATAGCGGAGGTCGAAGTCGGCCGGTTCCCCGCCCTTCCAATACAAATAGTGCGACCTCGCGCACGGCTTCTCCGCCGTGCTCTCCGCGAACAGGACTCCGTCCCGAACCGACCACCAGCCGGGCTGTCCTTCCCAGCCGGTCAGGTCGACTCCGTTGAACATGGCGACATACGCCGGTTGTTCGGCGCGGGCGGATGGACCATGCGTGAGGGCGATGGCCGCCATCGCGGCGGCGGCTCCGAGCGCGGCGGCGGCTCCGAGCGCGGCGGCGGCTCCGAGCGCGGCGAACGGGCGGCGGGGAAGCCGTCGAACGGGTGCGGGGCCTGGGGCGTGTTTCGCGATCGGCATTCGTCGTGCTCCGTGATGAAGGACTGTGGAGGGCCATCCGGGGACCGTCCCGCCGTATCGCGCGGGACGCCGCGGCGCATCGAGCCATCCGCGTATTATCAATCCGCGTGAATCGGATAGTTGCCGTACTTCTTGACCGTGTTGATCATCGCGACGTAGTTTTCGAACGGCACGTACTCGGGCACCGAGTTCGACGCTCCGCAGCAGTAGCCGCCGCCCGGCGCGACGGTCCTCAGGCGGAGCTTGACTTCCTCCTCGACGTCGCTCGGCGTTCCGAGCGTGAGGGTCGAGTCGAGGTTGATGTTGCCGCAGAGGCAAAGACGGCCCCGGTAGCGCCGTTTGACTTCGACGATGTCCATCGAAGCGGGCTCGCACGGATGGAGCGCGTGGAACCCGCAGTCGACGAGGTCGTCGAGGACGTCGTAGAGCTTTCCGTCGGAGTGACACAAATAGGGCAGTCCCTTCGCCCTCGTCAGATCGCCGATGCCCTTGATGGCCGGAAAGACGTGTTTCCGGAGCAAGCGAGGGCTCACGATGAGCCCCGTCGTGTAGCCGAGATCGTCGGGCATGCGTATCGCGCCGACGCATTCGAACTGCAACACGTTCTCGACGACGCGGCGCTGAATGCCGGTGACACGGTCGATGACGCGAAGCGGCAGCGGTTCGCCGGCGGCAAGTCCAATACAGAATGGCTCCATGCCCATGAGCATCCAGGGCGCGGTGAAGATGTAGCCGACGTTGACGACGACCTTCATATCGGGTGGGAGCAGACGGCCGAGCCGTTCGAGGGCCGAATACTCGAAGCTCGACGGATCGGGCCACGCGTAGTCGTCGAACGACGCGTCGTCGCGGATCAACCCTTGGCCCTCCTCGGCCCAAAGGCGCGTGTTTTCGCGTTCCTCGCGGGGATTGTAGCGCGCCGACACGGCCTTCAGCACGCCGCTCTCGACCGTCTTGGCGCCCATCAGGCCGAGCTTCTCGCCGCGCATCGTCTGGCGCATGCCCATCGTGATGTGGACATAGTCGTATCCGGCCGCCTCGGCGAATTCGACCTCGGCTTCGAGCGTTCCGGAGGGTTTGCCGAGGTACCGGCTCTTGATGTCGTCGTGGATCGAGCCTTCGAAAAGGGGAACGTAGTCGGGCTCACCTTGGCACAGGAGGGCTTTGCGAAGGTTCGTGAAGTTGGCCATCGAGTGCATCCGTTATTCGGCCGTGGTCGGGTCGATCACGCGGCGAACCTCGGCCACGCTGTCCGCGGGGAAACCGCCGAGCGCGGCGTGTTCGCGCACCGCCGCCTCGTCGGGCGCGATGTAGACGCAGTAGACCTTGTTGTCGGTCACATAGCTCTGGACCCACTGCACCTGCGGGCCGAGCCGTCGGAGGACGCCGCACGATTTTTGCGATACGGCGCGCAAGTCGTCGGCCGACAACGATCCCGCTCCCGGTATCACGCGCTCGATGACGAACTTGGGCATGCGGACTCTCCTTCCCCTGTCCGGACCCCGCTTGGGGATCCTTCGGCGTCGGCCTCAGACTATCCATTGATCGGCCAAGTTGATAGACTGGACTTGCCTTGTCAAGATCCGCGCGGGGAGCCGGTCCGTCGTACGCGGCGTTTTTTTTCGTCCGGCGAAACGACGCTCCGGTTTCGAGGACGGCGGTTTCGAGAACGGCGGTTTCGAGAACGGCGGTTTCGAGAACGGCGGTTTCGAGGACGGCGGTTTCGAGGACGGCGGTTTCGAGGACGGCGGTCTTGACGAAGGCTGTGCGCGGGGACCATCAAAACGACGAGGAGAACGAAACCATGGCGAATCGACCGATCACGAGGCGAACGGTGCTCAAGGCCGCGGCGGCTTCCGCGCCCTTGTTCGTTTCCTCGAAGGTGCTCGGACGGCAAGGTCCTTCGGCGAACGAGCGGGTGAACGTGGGCCTGATCGGATTGGGAGGCCGGTGCCGCGGACTGGTCCAGGATTGCCTTGGCGTTCCCGAAATGCGGATCGTCGCGATCTGCGATTGTTTCGAGCCCCGCATCGACGCGTTCCAAAAAGCGGCGGGAACGGGACAGGATTGGAAGGGTTACAGCGATTTCCGCAAGATGATCGAGTCGGAGAAGCTGGACGCGGTCATGGTCGAGACGACGACGCACGCGCGGGCCTGGGTCGCCTGCCACGCGATGGCGGCCGGCATGGACGCGTACATCGAGAAACCGATGGCGCTCACGATCGCCGAGGGCCGCGACATGGTGCGCGTCGCGCGGAAGCACGGACGCGTCACGCAGGTCGGTACGCAACAGCGGTCGATTCCGCTCAACAATTGGGCCAGCGACCTTGTCAAGAGCGGAGCGCTCGGCAAGATCAAGACGGTCCTCGCGCCGAATTTCGTCGGACCGGTCGCCTGGAAAGACCAACCGGGTCAGCCGCTCCCCGCGGGCGGCAGCGACACGTGGTGGGATGTTTGGACGAATCAGGCGCCGATGCGTCCGTATCACGCGGACCTGCATTACGGATGGGCGAGTTGGGACGGCTACGACGGAGGCGGCCGTTGCTTCGGCGTCACGGGCTGGGGCGCCCATAGTTACGATCAGATCCAACGCGGCCTGGGGACCGACGAAACGGGCCCCGTCGAGATCGTGCTCGAGGAATCCCCCGTGGACATGTCGTGCGGCAAGTTCGATCCGCGCAAGCCGACCGACGACGAAACGGGCGCCGGCTACTACGGCATGTGCAAGGAAGTGATCGGCCCCCGCGCGAAGATCCGCATGCGGTACGCCAACGGAACCGAATTGCGGCTCGATCTCGACGGCGATTGGGGGCCGGGCCTCGGGTGCATTTTCGTCGGCGAGAATGGGAAGATCGAAATCAACCGCGACAAGATCGCGGCCAACCCGAAGGAGCTGATCAACACACCCGACCGGCCCAAGGCTCTATCGATCCCCGAGAATGAACCGCACCTGCGGAACTGGATCGAGTGCGTCAAGTCCCGGGCGCGGTGCAACGCGGACATCGAGTACGGCCAGCGCAGCTCGTCGCTCTGCTATCTCGTGAACATCGCGCGGCTTGTCGGCGAGGTCGGCAAGACGCTTCGATGGGATCCGAAGGCCGAGCGGTTCACAAACAGCGAGGAAGGCAATTCGCTCCTCGCGCGCGAACGCCGAGCCGGCTACGAACTGCCCGTATGACGCGGGGCGCGCCGCGGTCCTGGTCGCGGCGCGGCGTCGTGTCCTATTCCGCCCGATAACCCGCCATTCCCTTCCCGCCGGCCCGCGAACGGGCGTTCCGGGCCGCGACGGGCCCTGACGCCCCGGAGAACCACCGATGATCGCGTCACGCCAGACGCCCGCCAAACCGCATGCGCCGATGGACGCGGAACGCATCGCCGAGTTCGCTGCCCTGTTCAAGCTGCTGAGCGATGGGAACCGGTTGCGGATCGTCCTTCGGATCAGCGGGCAGGGCGAGCAGAACGTGACGGATTTATGTCAGTTCGTCGGTCTTCCGCAGCCGCTGGTCAGCCACCACCTGGCCCGACTGCGCGAGGCGGGCGTTCTCGCGACGCGGCGCTCCGGCAAACACGTTTTCTACTCGGTGCGCCGCGACCGGTTCCGGCAACTCATGGCCGAACTCGCCGGACGCGACGAACGATCGTTCACCTGCGATCGGTTCCTCGAATGCGTCTTCGGCTAGCCGATCGCGGCGGCACGCTCCATGTTTCCCCGCGCCCGACGCCATGTCCTCGCGCCGCTCGGCCGGCGCCGGCGATCGATCCCGCCGATCGGCACGGCCCATCGTCCGCTACGATTGCCTTACGCCCGATTCGAGATCCGGCGGCGACGCTCCCTTCCGGGCGGTGTTCTCCGCCAACGCGCGGAGCGGCACGCGCCGAGTCCCGGCGGTCGCCTCGCCGTCAGACGATGCCGATCGGACGGACCGTGTGGCCCGGAAAGACCTCGGCGACCCGCTCGTTGCCGAGCCGGACCGCGACGATTTCGCCGAGCACGTCGCGGTAGTCGGTCGTGACGCGCACGTCGCCGGGACCTTCGAGCCGATCGGCGGCGACACCGGGCCAATCGGCGATCACGCGGCCGCCGCGGACGCCTCCGCCCAGAACAAACATCACGCCGGCTCGGCCGTGATCGGTCCCTAAACTCACGTTCTCGCGCACCCGACGCCCGAACTCGGTCATCGCCGCGATCGTGGTCCGATTCCAATCCGACGCGAGATCCGCCGCGAACGCCGCGAGACCCTGGGCCAACGCGCCGGCGAGCGAACCAAACAACGTGGCCTGCACGAAATGGGTATCCCATCCTCCGAGTTCGACGCACGCGATCTCGAGGCCGACCCGCGCGCGGATCAACCGGGCCACTTGCCGCAGAGCGTCGCCGAGTTCGCCTTCGGGATACGCCGCTCCCGAATGGGACTCGCCTTCGGACGCGTCGAGCCGATTCATGGCGGCGACCGATTCGAGCACCTGCAGTCCGGCCGCGCCGAGCTGGCCGCCCTCCGCTTCATAAAGTCGATGGAGCGCCCGGTCGAACGTCGCGCGGCGGTCCGGCGGCAATTGAATCGAGAAGGCGTCGACGCGCCGCACCGCGCTCGCGCCCGGCGCGCCGCGCAGCGATTCGGGGATCGTCTCGCCGATCGCGACCGCCGCGAGCGGCGTTCCCGACTCGGCACGCGTCCGCAAGTGCCGCGCGAGCCATCCCGACCCGGGGTTCCGACCGGCGGCGCCCCCGCGTTCCATCAAGTCCTGGGCTTCGAAATGCGAACGCGTCCGATCGTCCGAGCCGACGGCGTGGACGATGGCGAGTTGCCCGCCGTCATAGAGCGGCTTCAGAGGACGCAGCGCCGGATGAAGGCCGAAGAAACCGTCGAGGTCGATGGCCGTCTTGGAACGATCGTCCGACCGCCCATCGGGCCTCGCGATCGCGAGGCTCGGCCTGGCCGAATAGTACGCGTCCTCGGCGTGGGGCGGCACCAGGTTCAGCCCGTCCGCGCCGCCGCGCAGGAAGAGGTTGACCAGGACGCCGCGCGGCTCGGGACGTTCGGAACCCGCCATCCACAAACGCAAGGCCCTTCGACGCGTCATGCCCATCGTCGCGCTCCGATCCCGCGAAGCGTTTCTTTTCCGGGACGATTCGCCATTCGCGACTTCCGATCCACCTTGCGGTCCGCCAACAGGAGTGGCCTGGTACACGTTCAATACTTCTGGAATGCGGGCGATGCGAGTGCGAGGGCGGCGGCGAGCGGCGCATCATGGTCGTGCGTCGCGCCGCGATCCGCGGATTGCGACGGATTCGCCGCAAGCAGCCGCATCGCCTCGGCCTCGTCGGGCGCCATGCGGCGGCCCAGCACGTGCGCGGCCCAATCTCCGCTCGGATCGCTCGACGCGTCCGCTCGCCACAGCCGGGCCACTCCGGCAAGATCCACGCGCGTGCCGGGTATCCCGTTCGACGCCAACTCAATGGCGAAATTCCATCGCCACAGGAGCGAACCGAGCCAGGGTCCGGGTTCGTCGGGATATCCGTCGGGCGTCGGATAGTTGAACGGCGCATGGCCCATCCGCTGCAGCCATTCGCGGAGCCGATCGCCGCCGTCCGTATCGGCGTCGAGCGCGCGGAGCGCGGAGGCGACGAACCGGAAGGGCCGTTTGAGGCGTTGGTGCGACGGCGAAGCGCGGGGATCGCGGAAGGCGTCGGACGCGAGGATCGTCCGCACCATCGGTCGGATCGCGTAGTCGGACGCGCGGAACGATTCGGCCGCCCGCTCGATCAGTTCCGGGGGCGGCGCGTCGCCGACGAATTTGCGGCAGAGTTTCGCGGCGATGTACCGCGGCGTCGCGGGATGCCGGATGACGATGTCGAGCAGTCGATCGAGGTCCGCGTCACCGAGCCCGGCGGGGATCACCTGGCCGAGCACGCGCTTCTCTCCCCCGTCGTGCCGATCGCCGCGAAACGCCACACGTCCGCGAAACCACGACGCGTCGATCGTCCAACCGGTCAGGCAGCGCGCGGCCTCCATGACGTCCCGCTGCGTGTAGCCGCCATGCACGCCGAGCGCATGCAGTTCGAGCAATTCGCGCGCGTAGTTCTCGTTCGGGCCATCGGCGCCCGACGCCTCTTGGTTGTCCTTGCCGTCGAGATAAACGAGCATGGCGGGACTGAGCGCCGAGGCTCGCAACAAGTCCCCGAAGTTCCCCATCGCGTGCGGGCGGATGACCGCCCGATCGTCGACCGTCTTGAACCAGGCACAGTCGCCCTTGCCAAGGCTGATGTTGAAGTGGTCGGTCCAAAACCGGACCATCGTCTCGTAGAGCTGGCGCCGACTGTACACCGCGCGGAGCATCGTATGTTGGAACAGTTCGCGTTCGACAACCTGTTTGCGATATTCAAAAATGTCGCCCGGTGACGACTCGATGGTCTCGAACCGCGCCGCGCGAATCGAGCACGGCGCATCATCGATCGCCTCGTACGCGAGTTGTTCCTCGATGTGGGCGTCGATCCCCTTCGCGCGGACTTCGTCGAGCTCACCGGGCCGCCAACCGCATCCGAGCCGGTTGAGAAGACGCGCGGCGGGTTCCACCGCGTCGCCGCGCGGCAGGCGCACGTCCGCGGGCCGCGACTCGAGTCGCCGAGCCAGGAGATTCCAGGCGGGCGCGTCGGAACACCCCGACGCGAGCGCCGTGCCGGCGGCCGCGCCGAGCGTGACGAGTTGACGTCGGTCGAGCGGCATCACGCGAGCTCCTTCGCGCCGGACGGCTCGGCGGTCGAGTCGCCGTTCAATCGGCGCCCGTCCGCGACGATCGGTCCGCTCGCGGGTTCACGCATGCTGTTCGCTTGGCCCAAACGGATCTTGGCCGCAAACGCGTCGCTCGACGGACCCAAGTCGTCCGACTCGGACACAGGCCGCCGGAAGAGGGCGAGCCACGCGGCGCCAAAACCCATGAGAAGCGCGGCGGGCAAGATGACGAACCAGCCGAGAACGGGGAACAGGCACGCCAGGGCAAGGACGATCCACCCCCTCACGATCCGTCTCCAGGGACGGCTCTCGTCCGCCGGTGACGGCAGACCGACCCCGATCGATCGGGCGACGGCGGACGAACCGAACAGCGCGAACCCGGCCGTCAGCGCGGCGAGCACGCCGCCGACCAGGCCCCAAGGTCCGCCGCCTCGCAGCGTCCCCACGCTGACGGCAAGGAAGACGCCACCGATGACGAGCCCGGTCAGGAACGTGCGGCGCGGCATGGTCGACAATCGCCCGGAGGCCCGGTCCATCCAGTGCGGAAACAGGGATACGGCGAGAAGGGACATGGCCGCCATCGAAAGACCGAATCCCACGATCACGGCGAGAATGGTGAAGACCGTGGACATCGTCATGGCGCGCGACCTCGCTATTGGTAGATTGGTATTCTCCGGCGAACCGAGCGACTCCGGGGGGCCGTGCCTCGGACCGATGCGGAATGTTGACCAATCGGATCTAGTCACCTACCGTGTCGTCACCTACAGTATCGTCACCTACAGTATCGTCACCAACAGTATCGTCACCAACCGGTACCGCCGATTCTCGGCGGTGGTTTCACAATCGTGAGGGAACGTGCATGAACGTCGTCGACGGATTCCAATGCGCCATGCGGATGGCGGCCATGGTGTGCGACGGGTATTTGAGCGATCTGACGGATGAGGAGATGATGGTCCGCCCCGCGAAGGGGTGTAACCACATCAAGTGGCAGTTGGGCCATTTGATCGCGGCCGAGCACGGAATGGTCAGCGCGATCGTTCCGGGATCGATGCCCGCGCTTCCGGCGGGATTCGGAGAACGGTACACGAAGGACACGTGCGCGAGCGACAACCCGGCCGACTTCGATTCCAAGGCCGACCTGATGCGGATCCATCACGAGCAGCGGGAGGCCACGTCGCGGGTGATCGCGTCACAGACCGAGTCGAGTTTGGACCAGCCTTCTCCGGAACCGTTCGCTCATTATGCTCCGACGTGGGCGGCGTTGCTCATGCTCCAGCCGACGCACTGGCTGATGCACGGCGGCCAATGGGCCGTCATCCGCCGCAAGCTCGGCCGTGCTCCCCTCTTCTGATCGGAGCGGGCCCGAAACCGATCGACGAATGTCCGGATGCTTGTCGGGGAACGCCCGACGCGGCTCGGTTCGTATCGCCGCGCTACGGCGGGAACGATCCGGAGTCCGACGGCATTTCAGGAGCCGGAGACTCCATCTCGCCGGATTCGAACGGAGACGGCATCAAGAGCCCGCCCGAGTCCGAACCGGATTCGGGGCCCGCGTTGCTTGAGCCTTGGTTCGTCGCCGTGACGGGAGGCACGCCTCCGCCCTCGAATGCACCGGGTGACGAACCACCCGAACCGAATTCCCCGCCCGATGCGTTCGCCGCGGGATTGGTGAGGCGTTCCCGGCCGACGGACTCGAGCATGCGCTGGTAGCCCACGAGCGCCTCGTCGGCACTCATGCCGACGACCTTGGGGTCATGGACGCGCAGTTGAATCGGTTCGCCCGGCCGCATCGCCGTCACGTAGTCGGTAACGGCTTTGGCGCGCGCCGAGTCGAGTTGGTTTCGCGTCTCGACCAATTCGCTCGGCTGGTCCTGATTGTAGTTCAGATCCTGATCGTGGGCCGTGGCGAGATAGATCACGATCGGTTCGCCGGGCGTCTGGTTGCGCAGGATCTGATTCAGCAAGGAAATTCCGCTCGGATGCAATTGCGAGGACTTCGTCTCGAAGTGGTAGTTCCAAAGCGTCAGCGACAAGACGCGGCCGTTCTCCTGCTGCACACCCTTGGCGGTCACGGTCGCCTCGGCCGCGCAGTCTCCAAGGCCATGGATATCCGGAACGCTCCGCATCGCGAACGGCACGCGATGCGGGTGCGTACCGTAGGCCCCGTCGGAGATCGACGTCCGGCCGTCCCGCGCGGCGGGGCACCCCGAGAGCGCGAGGACGGCCATCGCCAGGAGGCGCCCCGCGCGCCCCGCGATTCCCCGCGGGGAATGCGGCATCGGTTGTGTCCGCGCCGTCATTTGCGGCTTCCTGTCCGGGAGTCCGTTCATTTCAGGGTGACTCGTTGGTGGGCGGTGCCGGCGTTGGCTGGGGCGCCCACATCGGTTCGGTGTGTGTTTCCGCTTGGGGCGGCGCGTCGATCATCGATCGAATGCCGCGCGGAATATCGCATGGCGTCATGGGAACTTCGATCTGCCCGCGACCGTACACCTCCCAATCCCCCGGCACGCGTGATTCGTCGCCCGGCCACCGCGCCGGTCGCTGGTGCGATTCGTATGGGCTGACGAGGCGCGGCGTCGCCATGATCAACAACTCTTGTTCCGTCTCTTCGTGCTTGATGCGCCGGAAAAGGGAGCCGATCACCGGCAGGCTCCCCATCAGCGGCACGCGCTGTACGGTCGCCGTGATCTGGTTCTCGAGCAAGCCTCCCAGGATCAGCGTCTGCCCGCTCTCCATTTCCACCGTGACCCGCATCTCCTGCTTCACGATGCGCGGCACCGACGTCGTGGCAAAGAGCACGGCGTTCGTTTCATCAAGACGGCTGACCTTCGGGCTCACGTCCAATCGGAGCTTGCCCTGCCCGAGCACGACGGGCATGAACGTCAACTCCGTTCCGAAATTCTTGAACTCGATACCCGGCGGTTGTCCCAACGACGCGGGGACGGGATACGGCTGCTCGCCTCCCACCAGGAATTGGGCTTGCTGGCCATTGAGCGTCACAAGCGAGGGATTCGCGAGGACTTTGAAACATCCTTCGCGTTGCAGGGCTTCGAGGTACCCGTAGAACGACTCCTTGTCGTGCGCGACGCCGAAGAACAACGTCGACGCCCCGGACATGACCGGCGAATTGGGGCCGCCCGCGGTCGGAAGCAACGCGCCCGCGCCGCCCGTCGGCGCGATCGCGGGCGGTTGGATCATCCCGCCGACCTGACTGCCCGCGTACCATGGCGGGTTTCCCTGCTGGAAATTGAATCCGAGCTGACGGGCCTTCGACCGCGCGATACTGGCAATGACGACATCCAACTGAACCTGCATGACACCCGCGATTCGCAGGCCGTTGATCACCGTTCCTCCGTCGGCGCTCACCAGGTTCCTCAGGAGCGTCAGGATCGGTTCGACCTCCGTCACCGAGTCGAGTTCTCCCTCGACGAGCAGAATCTTGTCGGCGACCTGGCGAATCCGCACGTTCGAATTGGGGAACTGGGTCAGTAGGATCGCTTCCACGTGTTTCAATCCGGGAACGACACGAAGCCTGTAGGAGTGAACGCCCTGATCGCCCAGGAGGGTGAGATCGAAGACGCCGAATCGTCGACCGGTAACGACAAGGAACCGCGCGTCGCCGGCCTCGGGTCCGCCAACGGGCGCGCCGAGAATGAGCAGACTTTCGTCGTGACTGACGACATATCGTCGAAACGCGCCGATCTCCGGCGGAATCCGGATACGCACCGATTCGCCGATCGCAAGGTCCATATCCGACTTCCCGGCCACCGCCGACGACGGCTGGCCGGGCGGCAACGTCGGGTCAATCGGCTCCCGCATCGGCGGAGGCAGCCCTTGCTCCCGTTCGCCCGCCGGGTCGGGCGGTTGTACCCGCGCAAGGACCGTGCGATACGACCCTTCCTGGCCCGAAGCGACCGTAGGTCCCTTGAAACCAAGCAGAACCAGGGCGACGCCGATCCGAACGTAAACGCTCGGACCGGCGCTATGCGCTCGGATTGGAACGGCATCGCGTCGCATGATTCCCCGCGTCGATGGCTCACCGCCACATAGCATCCCTATGGGCAATATCGACCGGATTTGCCGAAAAGATCAGTCGTAGGGCCTGCGGTGGACGCGGGCGATGTGCCGAATATGCCGGATCGAAGGAGCCGCCTACGCGGGCCTTTCTTCCTTTCCGGCGAGGTTGACCGAAGGGTGGCGGCCGACGCTCGGGATGCGCCTTGGACGAGGCGGACCGGCGTTTCGCGAGGGGTGTAACCGGCGTTCCGCGGGCCCGGCGGCGGTAGGCTGGGGGGGCCGCAAACTGGGGTAAACAAAAATCGGCATCTCTGCCATGCTTTGGGACGTTTCCCCCCCAAGAACCTGACATGGAGGCCGTAACGGTGAGCATCGCGGAAGATTCGGCTGCCGGCAAGCGCTTTTCGGACATTCGGGCGATGGCGGAATCGCTCTGCGATCGGGTGGAGAACGCCGCCCGGAAAGGAGAGTCGCTGCGCGACCTCGAATCGGAAGTACTGCAGTCCATACTGAAAATGGGCAAGGCTTGCGTCGACGGTTTCCTTCTCTTGCAGGGCGAGGGCGATTCGGGCGAATCGACCACGACCGGACGAAGGGAAGACGCTACATCGGTCCGATGCTCCACACGAGCGACCGCTTCGGACGATCTTTGGTCGGCACGCGTTCCGACAGTTCGTGTACTCGCCGGGAACCAACCGGAGAATTGAGCTGCGCTCGATCGATGCCCGCATGTCGCTCTCGCCCCGGATCGGTTCGTGGTACGAAATCCTGGTGGCAACCATGGATGCGAATGGCAAGCTGGAGTACGGACTATTCGGAGCAAGTTCTGCTGGGATCATGACTTCGATATGCGCTGGCCCTGTCATTTGGCCCCTGTTTCGCGCGATTGACGCATGAAGGGATGTGGGACCGGCTCTTTCAGCGCCGGGGAGCCCTCGATTGACCGTGGCTTTTCCCGCGACGGGCCGATGGCCCCGCTTCCGCTCGGCCCCCTTTTTCACTCATGGAGTCTCCTCATGAACGGTCGTGTACGAATCGCGGCGGCCGCCGCATTGGCCGGTCTCGTCGGCTGGATCGCCGTGCATGCGCAGCCCCTCCCGCCGGGGCCGCCGTCCCAAGGCGCGCCGCCTCAAGTCAAGGATGGCCTATCGATTCATGAGCCGGGCGCCCATGCGGGATATACGCTGATCACGCCGATGAACTCGACATCGACCTACCTGATCGACATGGACAGCCGCATCGTTCACGAATGGAAGAGCGACTACACTCCGGCGCTCTGCGCCTACCTGCTCAAGAACGGTCATTTGCTTCGGCCCGGCGCCGAACGAGGCATGGGCATGGACGGCCCGGGAGCGGGCGGACGCATTCAGGAATTCAACTGGGAAGGCGAATTGGTGTGGGACTACTCGTTCGGCACAGCGAAACGCCGTCCCCACCATGATGTTTGCCCGCTCCCCAACGGAAACGTCCTGGCGATCGTGTGGGACCCTCGCACCGTCGAGGACGCCGTCGCCGCCGGCCGACGCCCCGATACGGTTCCAGGGCAAATCGTGTCCGAGTGCATTTTCGAAATCAAACCGACGGGGCCCACGACGGGCGAAGTCGTTTGGCAATGGTCCGCATGGGATCATCTGGTTCAGGATGTCGACAAGAACAAACCCAATTACGGAGACGTATCGGAACGCCCCGAGCGGATCGACGTCAACTTCAGCACGCACAGGATGGACCGCATGATGGCCGATCCCAAACAATTGGCCCAATTGCGGTCGCTCGGCTATGTCGGCGGCGGAACACCGGCGGCCGACGGCGACGTCAAACCCGACCCCAACGCGCCCCGCCCGAGAAACGCCGGGAATGCCGATCCCAACGCTCGGCCCGGCGATCGACCTCGGGGCGACACGGGCAACGCGCGTCGGGGTCCGGGCGGAAACCGAAACGACGCCGCCCGTCCGGGGCCCGGTGGACCCAATGGGCCCGGTGGACCGAATGGGCCTGGTGGACCGAATGGGCCCGGTGGACCGAATGGTCCCGGTGGACCGAATGGTCCCGGTGGACCGAACGGTCGAGTCGGCGCGAGTCCGATGACCGGCGATTGGCTTCATTTCAATTCAATCACCTACAATCCCAAGCTCGATCAGATCATGGTCAGCGTCCACGAATTGAGCGAGGTTTGGGTCATCGACCACAGTACGACTTCGGAGGAGGCGGCGACGAGCAAGGGAGGTCAATCGGGGCGCGGCGGCGATCTCTTGTATCGGTGGGGGAATCCCCGTGTCTATCGCAGCGGTTCCAACGCCGATCAACGCCTGTTCGCCCAACACTGCGCGCATTGGATCGCCGAGGGCGTTCCGGGCGAAGGCCACATGTTGGTCTTCAACAACGGGAATCAACGACCCGACGGCACCTATTCGACGGTCGACGAAATCGAACTGCCCCTCAACGACAAGGGACTCTACGACAAGGACGAATACGTCGCGTTCGGTCCCGAACAGGCGACCTGGTCGTATGCGGCTCCCGACAAGGCATCGTTCTATTCGATGCTGATTTCCGGCGCGCAGCGCCTTGCCAACGGCAACACGCTGATTTGCTCGGGCAATTCGGCGGTCGTCTTCGAGGTGACTCCGGACAAGAAGATCGTATGGCAATTCAAGCTGCCCGGCGCATCGATGAACATGGCGTTCGGTCGACCGGGCGAGATCGTCCCCGAATTCCTGCGAGGCATGTTGGGACTTAGTGAATTGCAGAAGAAGGCGATCGACGGGCTTCAATCGGACGTCGACGCGCGCGTCGCCCAATTGCTCAACGAGGAACAGCTCAAGAAATTCCGCAACCCACCGCCGTTCGGGCCACCGGGATTCGGGCCCGGTGGGCCGCGACCCGACGGGCCGCCGCCGCCCGATGCGCCGAATGGCTCGGGAGCGGGTGGACCGGGCGGGCCCGGCTTCCGCGGTTTTCGACCGCCGCAGGTCGGTGAGATCATCCCCGAGTTCGCGGTCGGCCCGCTCGAACTGACCGACGCGCAGCAGGTCGCGTTGAAGGCTCTCCACGCGTTCATCGCGGAAGAGCTTGGCAGGATCTGGACCGACGACCAAAAAGGGCGGATCGACGACATGCGGAACGCCTTGGGGCGGGGCCCCGGCGGACCTCCGGGTGGTCCGCGTCCTCAAGGTCCTCCGAACGTCGCGGGCGGACCTCCAGGCGGACCTCGGCCCGGTCGTGGCGGACCCGGTGGCGGTCCGGGCGGCATCTTCCGCGTCTACCGGTATGACGTGGACTACGCGGGCCTATCGGGCAAAGAGTTGAAGCCCGGCAAGCTCTTGGCCGAAGTCGGCCCTTCCCGGCCGGTTCCTCCCGGTCCGCCGGCTGGGCCTCGGAATTAGGGAGGCGGGGTTTCGATCGATGTTTTTCGCGTCGCCGTTTGCGATGGAATTCCCGATGCCCTGCCTGTGGGCCTACATCGGGCCGGGCGCCGGATTCGCGCTCGCCGGTTCGTTCATCGCCGTGATTGGGGCCATCCTGTCGGCCGCGTCGATGATCCTGTTTTGGCCGATCCGCAGGTTGGTCCGAGTCCTCTTTCGAAAACGGCCGCCCAAGAAGGCCCGTTTTCGGCGGATCGTCATGCTCGGTCTCGATGGCCTGGATCACGGCCTGACGACGCGATTGTTGGCGGAGGGCAAGCTCCCCAACATGGCCGAGCTCGCGAGGCGGGGCGGCTTTCAACCGCTCGGCAGCACGCTTCCTCCGATTTCTCCCGTCGCATGGTCGACTTTCCAGACGGGCGTGAATCCCGGGAAGCATAACATCTTCGACTTCCTGACGCCTGACGAAAAGACGTACGCGCCGAAACTGAGTTCGGTGGAGATCCGGTCGGCGCGTTACCGGCCGTTCGCGGGCTTGTGGCCGTTCACGGCGAGCCGACCGGACATCCGCATGCTCCGAAAGAGCAAACCGTTTTGGAGCGTGCTGAGCGACTACGGCATCGTGAACTGCGTCTTGCGCGTTCCGATCACGTTTCCACCCGAGAAACTGCGCGGCGTTCAGTTATCGGCGATGTGCGTGCCCGATCTTCGAGGAACGCAGGGCACCTTTTCGCACTACACGACGCGGGCGCGCGACGAGTCGGAGAAGACGGGCGGCGAAGTGCACGTCGTGCGGCGCGCGGGGCGCGACATCGCGTGCGAGTTGCTCGGCCCGCCGCATCCGACCGACCCGGAAAAAGGGCCGCTCCGCGTTCCGTTCACGGTCCGGATCGACGGCGACGATGCGGCGACGCTGACGATCGGCGGCAGCCGCCATCGACTGAAACGCGGCACGTACACCGACTGGATCCGAGTCCGATTCCGAGTCGGCTGGTCGGTCTCCGTCCAGGGCGTGTGCCGATTCCTATTGCTCGACGCGAATCCCGAATTCAGTCTTTACGTGACGCCGATCCATATCGATCCGGAGAAACCGGCGATGGCGATCGGCTATCCAGCCGTCTATTCGATGTATCTGGCCAAGCGCCAGGGTCCCTACGCGACGCTTGGACTCGCCGAGGATACGTGGGGGCTGAGCGAGCAGGTTCTGGAGGACGAGCATTTCGCGCGGCAGTGCATGGACATCGACGTGGAGCGCGAGTCGATGTTCATGGACGGATTGGCGAAGGTCCCCCGGGGTTTTATCGTCTGCGTCGTCGACAGCACGGATCGCATGCAGCACATGTTTTGGAGATACCACGATCCCTCGCATCCGGCGCGCCCCGCCAAGATCCCCGCCGCGTATCGATCGGCGATCGAGGATCTGTATGTCCGGATGGACGGGCTTGTGGGACGCACGATGGTGAAGTGCGATCGGGACGACACGCTCCTGATGGTCCTATCGGACCACGGGTTCAACACGTTTCGCCGGGGCGTCGACTTGAACCGATGGCTCGAGGAGCAGGGCTATCTGGTCATCGACGACGCGCGCCGCGGCGAGGAATATCTGGCGGGAGTCGATTGGTCCAAGACGCGCGCGTTCGCGATCGGCCTTACTGGGATCTTCATCAATCAGCGGGGCCGATTCGAGCGGGGAATCGTCGAGCCGGGCGACGAGGCGCGGGCGGTTCGCGATGAGATCGCGGGCCGGCTCGGCACGTTGACCGATCCGCTCAATGGAACACGGGCGATCCACAAGGTGTACCAGGCGGTGAAGACGTACCGGGGACCGTACAAGGAAAACGCGCCCGATCTGATCGTGGGCTACGCGGGCGGATATCGCGTCTCGTGGGACGCCGCCGTCGGTCGGGCGAGCCGACAGGTCTTTCACGACAATCGAAAGGCGTGGAGCGGAGACCATTGCGTGGATCCGTCGGTTGTGCCCGGCGTCCTTTTCAGCAATCACGCGATCCGCTCCGATTCGGTGCGATTGCTCGATCTGGCTCCGACCGTGCTCGAACAGTTCGGCTGCCCGATTCCCGAACACATGGACGGGAAGCCGGTGGTGATCGGCGAGCGTGTTGCGGCCGAGGCCTCCCGTGTCGAAACGGAGTCGCAGGTCGCATGACCCAACATGGCGCGTCAGGTTCGGCGTCGGAATCCGCGTCCGGTTCGGTTCCCGATGCGGGTCGAGTGACGGGTTCGCGTCACGTCCTTTCGCGGCGCCGCGTCCTGTGGGGCGCCGCGGCCGCGATCGGAGCGGGCGGCGTCGGCGCGGCCGGGTACTTCTCGGGCGGGATCAACCGCGTGTCGCGCGGGCTCGGCAAGAAAGTGATCGTGATCGGAATCGACGGCATGGACCCGCGGCTTTGCCGGGCCTTGATCGAGGCCGGCCGATTGCCGAATCTCGCGAAACTGGCGGCCGAGGGCGGGTTTTCGGATCTGGCGACGAGCATTCCGCCGCAAAGTCCGGTCGCCTGGGCGAATTTCATCAACGGCGCGGGGCCCGGCTCGCACGGGATCTTCGACTTCATCCACCGGCACCCGCACGAGCAGTGCGCGCCGTTCTTCTCGGCGGCGGAAACGCTGCCGGGCGACGGGTTCCTCGAATGGGACGACCACCGACTCCAACTCGATTTCTGGCCGTTCAACCACAAGCCGCCTCGCACCGTGCTGCGCCGGCAGGGCGTTCCGTTCTGGGATTACCTCGACGCCCGCCGGATCACGTCGGTCTTCTACGATTTGCCTTCCAACTATCCGCCGAGCCCGTCGCAGTACGGCCACCATCGATGCATCTCGGGGATGGGCACGCCCGACATGCTCGGAACCTACGGGACGTACCAGTACTACGCCGAGGACGCTCCGGCGGACGCGATCGACGAGGGCGGCGGACGCCGCGCGCGGCTCGTGTTCGACGGGGAATCCGCGCGCGCCTCGCTCGTCGGGCCCGAGGACAGCCTGCTCGAGACGCCCCACCCGATCCGCGTCGCATTCGACATCCATCGCGACCGCGAGTCGGACGCCGCGATGATCGAAATCCAGGGAAACCGTATCCTGTTGAACCGGGGGCAATGGAGCCGCTGGGTGCAAGTCGACTTCGCGCTCTCGACGCCGCGACCGTTCCCGACCCAACACGCGGGCGGTATTTGCCGGTTCCTGCTCCAAGAAGTCGCTCCGAATTTCCGGCTCTATGTCACGCCGATCAACGTCGACCCTTCGCATCCGGCCGTTCCGCTCTCCGAACCTCCGTCGATGATCCAGGCCATGGCGAAGGAACTCGGCCTGTTCTATACCACGGGGTTTCAGGAGGACCACAAGGCGCGCTCCAACGGCGTCTTCAACGACGACGAATTCCGAGCGCAGGCGACGATCGTGCTCGAGGATCGGCTCGCCCAATTCGAATACGCCGTCGACAACTACGACGACGGCCTGCTGTTCTTCTATTTCTCGAGCAGCGACCTGCAGTCGCACATGTTCTGGTGGAACGGCGACGAGAATCCGACGCATCCGACCCGGGCGACCGGAGAGGCGGCGGCCCGGTTCGAGCACGTCAAGGCCCTCTATCAACGGCTCGACGGCGTCATCGGCGACATCCACGACCGCTACGGCGGAAAGGCGACGATTCTCGTGATGAGCGACCATGGATTCGCGAACTTCGGCCGGCAGTTCAACGTCAATGCGTGGCTGAGGGATTTTGGATATTTGAATCCTCGCGAATGCACGTCGATCCTGACCGACGTGGATTGGTCCCGAACCCGAGCCTACGGACTCGGCATCAACGGACTCTATCTGAACCGGAAGGGCCGCGAACGCGACGGCATCGTCGAACCGGGTGAGGAACAGGAGAAGCTCACCAGGCAGCTCATCGCGCGGCTTCAATCCGTGCGCGATTTCAACGGCGCGAAAGTGATCCGGAAAGTGTATCGGTCGAGCGAGATCTACTCGGGCGACGCGACCGCGCTCGCCCCCGATCTGATTATCGGATACGCGCGGGGCTATCGGGCGTCCTGGGAAACGTGTCTCGGCGAGCTCACGCCCGACGTGCTCTTGGACAACCCGTCCGCGTGGAGCGCGGACCACTGCGCGGATGCGCTCGAGGTCCCCGGCGTGCTGTTCTGCAATCGTTCCATTCGCGCGAAGCAGCCGTCCTTGATCGACATCGCGCCGACGATCCTGGGCGAGTTCGGAGTTTCCGTGCCCGATTCGATGACCGGGCACGGCGTCTTTGAGTCGTAGTTCTTGAATCATCCCGATTGTGAATTGGTGGAGACGCTTCGAGACGCCGATTCGTGGGCGCGGCGAGTCGTTGGCACGAGTGATCAATGGCACGAGAGGTTTTTGGAATGAGCAAGGTCCAGATTGACGCGAATCTGTACGAGCGTGCGAAGCAGGCCGCGGCGTTGGCGGGCTACAGCAGCGTCGACGAACTGATCGCCACGGCGATCGAGAATGAGTTGAAGCGGCTTGGCGAGGCGGATGCGGAACGGCAGGTCGCCGAGCAGCTCCGCGGGCTTGGGTATATCGAATAGCGCGAGGGCGGCTCGCCCATCGGATCGTCGAATGCTCACTCAACTTCTCATCGCGTTGAACGGACTTGCGAGCGCGGTCGCGAAACCGCTCCTGATGCCCGTCGCGTGGTGTCCCGGCTGGCTGTCGATCACGGCGATCGGCGCGGTGACCGGCATCGCCATGCTCGTCGCGTTCAAGTACACGTCGAACCAGTCGGCGATCCGCGCGACGCGCGACCGGATCAAGGCGAACCTGCTGGCGCTCGCCCTGTTTCGCGACGACATCCGCGTTGGCCTGCGTTGCCAAGGCGCGTTGCTGCTCGGCGCCGCGAACCTGTTGATCCTCTCGATCGTCCCGATGCTCGTGATGTTCCCGCCGATGTGCCTGCTGCTCGCGCAGCTCGCCCTCTGGTACCAGGTCCGCCCGCTCGCCGTCGGTGAACAGGCCGTGGTCACCGTGCGGCTCGCCGAGGATCGGTTGGATCGGCTTTCCGCGGTCCAGATGGGTCCGTCGTCGTCCGCGCTGTCCCGAGTCGGACCGATCCGCGTTCCGGCGCAGGGGATTGTGTGCTGGAGCGTCGAGGCCCGCGAGCCGGGCCTCCATCGACTGGCATTCGATCTCGACGGCGCCGTTTTTTCGAAGGAGCTTTCGGTGGCGGTCGGCGGCGCGTGGATGCCGACGAGCATGAAGCGGCCCGATCGCGGCCTGTTCGAATTGCTGTTGCATCCGCGCGAGCGGCCGTTCACCGAGGCATCGCCGGTCCGTTCGATCGAGATCGAGTATCCGGAGCGATCGTCCTGGACGGCGGGAAGCCGTACATGGCTGGTCTATTGGTTTGTCATTTCGCTGGCGGCGGCGTTCGCCGCGCGCCCGGTCTTCGGCGTGCACATGTGAATCGGAGTGCGGCGAATGGGAATTGAAACCGAGCTGACGATCGTGTCGGGCCTTCCGCGATCGGGCACATCGCTGATGATGCAGATGCTCGCGAGTGGAGGCATGGACGTCGTGACCGACGCGATCCGCGCCGCGGACTCCGACAATCCGCGCGGGTATCTGGAATACGAACGGGTGAAGAAGACGAAGGAGGATCCTTCGTGGATTCCGGAATCGCGAGGCAAGGTCGTGAAGATGGTCTCGTCGCTGCTTTACGACCTGCCCGACTCCGAGCGGTGCCGCGTGGTATTCATGCGGCGGGAGATCGACGAGGTGCTCGAGTCGCAGGAGAAGATGTTGCGGCGACTCGGGCGGCCGTCGGCTCCCGCCGACGCGATGCGCCGTTCGTTCGCAATCCATCTGGAACGCCTATTCCGCTGGCTTCCGACCCAACCCCGCCTGTCGGTGCTTGTGGTGAACTACAATCGGCTGATCGCCGATCCGCGACCGGAAATCGAGCGGGTCGTCGCGTTCCTCGACGGCCGCCCCGACCCGGCCGGCATGCTGACCGCGATCGATCCGACGCTCTACCGCAACCGGGTTTCGCCAACGGTTGCGTGAGGCCGACGTAAGCGAACCGTTCGACCGTTGGGCGAGAGCGCCCCTATCGCGGACTACTTCCAAAGCTGACCGATATCGGTCATGAAGTAGCGCGCCGTTTCCTCGGTGATCCGGCCGTCGAGAAAGAGCCGTTTGACCGATTCGTCCAACGGGAGCATCCCTTGCGACCGGCCCGTTTGGATGGCCGTGTCGATCGATTCGAGTTTCCCGAGCCGCACGGCGGCGGCGACCGCCGAGCTGGCGAACAGGATTTCGAGCGCCAGCTCGCGTTTGCCCGTCGGATCGGAGCTCGGCAGCAGGTGTTGGCTGACCACGGCGCGGAGGCTGAGGGCGAGTTGCGACCGGATGTCGGATTGGGCCGCCTGCGGGAACAGGTCGGCGAACCGCGAGACGGCCCCTTTCGCGTCCCGCGTATGGAGCGTGGAGAAGACCAGATGTCCCGTCTCGGCGGCGCTGAGCGCCAATTGGGCCGTTTCGCGGTCACGGATTTCTCCAACGAGGAACACGTCGGGATTCTGGCGAAGGCCGTACTTCAATCCGTCGGCGAACGTCGCGACGTCCCGCCCGACCTCGCGCTGCGAGATCATCGAGCTGCTCGACACGGGGAATACGTATTCGATCGGTTCCTCGATCGTCACGATCCGGACGCCGCCCCGCGCGTTGAAGAGGTTGATGATCATGGCGAGCGACGTCGACTTGCCCGCGCCGGCGACGCCGGAGAACAGCACGAGTCCGTTGCGGAACGACGCCAACCGCTCGGCGATGTCCCGGGGAAATCCGGCCCACGCGAATTCGGGGATTCCGTCCGGAATGACCCGAAAGCACGCGCCGACCGCGTCGCCGCCGCAAAAGAAGTTCGCTCGGAACCGCCTCGACCTACCGTCGATCTCGCGTTGCAAAGCGAAATCGAGGTTCCTGGCTTCGAGAAACGTCGCGAACGCGCCGCGGGGACAGACCGATTCGAGCGCCGCCCGGGCCTCGTCGGCGTCGAGCGGTGCGGGTCGGAGCGGTTCAAGGCGGCCATGAACGCGCAGCGTCGGCGGATGGGCCACGACGAGATGCAGGTCGGACGCCCCGGCGCGCGCCGCTTCGATGAGCCATGTATCGATCGAGTCCAAGGCATCGCTCCGGGAGCGCGGCGCGTTCATCGCGAGGCCTCCCCGCTCGACGCGAGCTCGCCGCCGACCGCCGCCGGCCGGGCCGGTTCGCCGGCCGGTCGTCCCGAACGCGCCGTCGGCGAACGATCGGCGCGGTACGCCCCGATCCGCGCCAACCGTGCCAGCAACGCGCCGAGGTCATCGAGATACGAATAGATGACGGGGACCGCGAGCAGCGTGAGCAAGAGGGAGAGGGTCTGGCCGCCGACGGCGAGCACGGCGATCGAACGCCGCTCCTCCGCGCCCGGTCCGGTCGCGACGAGCAGCGGCAACAGGCCGGCGACGAACGAAATGGTCGTCATCAGGATCGGGCGAAGGCGGTCGCGGTTGGCCCGCAGGATCGCTTCGGTGCGGCCAAGTCCCCGGGCGCGCAGCGCGTTCGTATGATCGATCTGCAGGATGGCCGCCTTCTTCACCACGCCGAAGAGCACAAGGATGCCCAGCGCGGAATAGAGGTTCAGTGTTTCCCCGCCCCAATGCAGGCTGATCAGTCCGAATGGAACGGCCAACGGAAGCGACAACAGGATCGTGAACGGATGGACCAGATGCTCGTACTGCGCGGCGAGCACGATGTACATGAAGATGAACGAAAGCACGAAGGTCCAGACGAAATCCTCGAGCGTCCGTTCGAGTTCGCGGCCCCTTCCCAAGACGTGGATTTCATAGCCGGGCGGAACGCCCAGTTCGGCCGACGCGTCCCGGAGCGCCTGGATCCCGTCGGCCAGCGCGTGCCCGGGCGCGACGTTGGCGCGGACGGCCACCATCCGTTCGCGGTCAAGCCGGTCGATGCGCGCGGAGGCGAAACCGAACCGAAACGACACGACGTTGTCGATCCGGGCGAGCGACGGACTTGGGTCGCCGGCCGCGGCGAGCCGGTTCACCCGCTTGATCGCGGCGGGGTTGGTGCGGACAAACAACCGCGAGATCGACTCGATGTCGCGCCGGTCGATCCCCACGAGCCTCAGTTCGACATCGTACGCGTCATCGGCGCGCTCGTCGCGGTACCGCGACACGCGGTCGTCTCCGCCCACGGCGACCCGGAGCGTATCGGCGATCTCGCGGACCTCGATGCCGAGCGCCGCCGCCCGCTCGCGGTCGATGTCGACCAGCAGTTCGGGCTTATCCAGCCGCAACGTCGTGTCGACATCGACGATCGAGGGGATTCCGAGCGCGCGGGTACGGAGTTTCTCGCTGAACTCGGCGAGCCCGCGCATGTCGGGCCCGGTGATCGAGAAGTCGATGTCGACGGGCGCGCCTTGGCGCAAGGACGTCAGATTGCGCACCGATATCCGCAAGTCGGCGAATTGTCCGAGCCGCCCGCGCACTTCGGCCATCTTCTGCCCTTGGGAAAAGTTATCCCGCCAGGCGGCCGCGTAGTCGCCGGCGCGGATCCCGTTCCAGAATCGCTTGAGGGAAAACGTGCGCAGCTCGATATCCCGCAGCCGAACGAACAGCTCGCCCCGATTGACGCCGCCGAAACCCCGCGTCCCGACCGACGTGAGAATGAGCTCGACGCCCTCGATCGCCCGCACCTCGGCCTCGACGCGCCGCAACGCCTCATTCATCGCGAGAAGACTCGCGCCCTCTCCGGCCAACACGCCGACTTCGAACTCCGATTCATCGACGTTCGTCGGGATATAGTCCTGTTTGACGATCCGATACAAATGCGCGTTCGCGAGAATCACGCCGATCGACAGGGCGAGCACGACCCAGCGGAACCGCATGGAGAACCGCAGGCACAGCATGTAGGCCCACTCGATCGCGCCGTAAAGGCCTCGGCGCGACGCGGGGGCCGCGCCGGACGCCGTGACCGGCCGAAGCATGCGGCTGCACATCATGGGCGTCAACGTGAAGCTGACCAACATCGACACGAGGATCGCGACGGTCGCCGTGATGCCGAACTCGAACAACATGCGCCCCGTCACGCTCGAAAGGAACGACACGGGAAGGAAGACGATCGCGAGCGACAACGTCGTCGCCAATACGGCCAATCCGATCTCACGCGTTCCCTCGATCGCAGCGCGGACCGGATCCACTCCCTTCTCTTCAATGCAATGGTAGATGTTTTCGAGCACGACGATCGCGTCATCGATCACGACGCCGACCATCAGAACGAGGGCGAGCATCGTGACGTTGTTGAGCGTGAAGCCGAACCAGCGCATGAACGCGAATGTGGAGATGATCGAGGCGGGGATGGCGACGGCCGCGATCCAGGTCGATTTCCAGGATCGCATGAACACGAGCACGGTCAGGCACGCCAGGATGCTGCCCGACACAAGGTGCCCTTCGATTTCGTGCAGGGCGGCGAGGATGTAGCGCGACTGGTCCTGCAGGACGGCGACCCGGACATCCGAAGGAAGGAGCGCCTCGCATCGCGGCAGTCGGCTCTTCACGCCCTCGATCACCTCG
The DNA here is from genome assembly GCA_016872725.1 of Planctomycetota bacterium. Taxonomy (GTDB): domain Bacteria; phylum Planctomycetota; class Planctomycetia; order Pirellulales; family Pirellulaceae; genus VGZC01. Next base: position 29,026 of record VGZC01000018.1, on the reverse strand, counting down.
ACCGTGTTTTCGCCGGACTGGCGCTGCACCTGGAGGACGACCGCCGGTTCGCCGTTGAGCCGGCCGATGGTGCGGACTTCTTTGGTGCCGTCGACGACTTCGCCGAGATCGCTGAGCCGCACGGCCGTGCCGTCGACCGTGGCGACGACGAGGTTGGCGAAGTCGCGCGCGTGGGGCACGCGTCCGAGCGTCCGGAGCGCCCGCTCCCGAATTCCCTCGTCGACCCGGCCGCCGGGGACTTCGGCGTTTTGCCGCGCGAGCGCTTCCCGCACCTGCAGCACGGAGATGCGGTGCGCGGCGAGCCGATGCGCGTCGACGTTGACCTGCACGGCGCGATCCGCCGCTCCGGCGATCGAGACCCGCCCCACGCCCGGCGCCGATTCGATGACGTTCTTCACGAACCGATCCGCCAACAGATACAACTCGCTCGACGTCCGTTCCCCCGAAAGGGCCAAGGTGAGGATCGGCGAGGAATCGGTATCCTGTTTCTGAACGACGGGAGGATCGACTCCGGGAGGCAGTCGGTTCAGGACGCTCGCGACCGCGTCGCGCACGTCCTGTACGGCCGCGTCGAGGTTACGGCTCAGGTGGAACGTCACGATGACGAACGAACTGCCGTCCGAGGAGATCGAGCGGAGTTCATCGATTCCCGCCACCGTGGCGATCGCGTCCTCGAGTACCTGCGTGACTTCGGATTCGACCTCGGTCGACGCGGCGCCGGGATAGATCGTGCGGACGTAGATCGACGGCAGGTCCATGCTCGGAAATCGATCGACGCCCAGGTTCGGGAACGCGGCGATCCCGGCGACGACGAGCGCCATCACGAGCATCAGCGCGAAGACGGGGCGCCGCACGCAGATTTCCGCGAGCCAGTACACGAACCGATACTCCGTGGATTGGGGGGGGCGGGCCGCGTCACGAGCCCGCGTCCGACGTCCGTTTGGGGGCGCCGGATGCCGGTGGAGCGGCCGCGTTGCCGTCCGATCCGCCCGCGATGCGCGGACCGCCATCCGATGTCCGAGGGTGGACGGGTCCCGCGCGGCCTTCGGACGCGACCGCGATGATCCGGTCGCCCTCGCGAAGGCCAGCGACGATTTCGGTCCGTTCCTCGCGTCGATCGCCGGTTCGCACGACGTGCTCGCGCGCGACTCCCTCGCGCACGATCCAGACCTTCTCGACGCCCGCGAACTCGGCGATCGCCGAGTTCGGCACGACGATCGCCGTCGCGTCGGGATCGATCTCGACATGCGCTTCGGCGAATAACCCCGCTCGAACGTCCTGGTTTCGATTCTCGACCCGCGCTTCGAAGAGCAGCGCGCGGCTGGATTCCTCGACTGCCGGGCTGATGCGATCGATGGCGCACCGGCGCGGTTCGTTGTGGCCTTCGATCCAAAGAAGGACGTGTTGCCCGACGCGAAGGCGTCCGGCGAGCCGTTCGGGCACGGCGCCTTGGAATCGCAGCGAATCGGTTCGCACGAGCGTGAAGAGCGGCTGGCCGACCTGAACATAGGTGCCCGGCGCGATGTGGCGTTCCCGCACGAATCCGTCGAACGGAGCGAGTGTCTTAGCGTCCTTGAGTCGTTGTTCGGCGAGATCGCGGTCGGCCGCCCGCACGGCGATTTGCGCGATGCGTTCCCTCGCCGCATTCAACGCCGCCGCGTGGCGCGATTCGGCCACTTTCACGGAAACCTCCGCCTGTTGCAGTTCCTCCTCGCTCGCCGCATCGCGATCGCGCAGTTGCCGGATGCGTTCCTTCCGGAGCACGGATTCCTCCCAAACGGCTTTCGCCTCCCGAACCGGAGGCGACGCCTCGGGATCGAGCGACGCGTCGGAACGCCCGGGTTCAAGACCGATTGCGGCCCGGGCCTCTTCGAGTTGGGCCGTCGCCTGCGCGAGTTGCAGTTCGAGATCGCGTTCGTCGAGTGCGACGAGCCGTTCATTGGCCGAAACGGCGTCACCCAGATCGAACAGCACCGATTCGACGCGTCCGGCCACCTTGGCGCCGAGCACGGTCGTTTCGTAGGCCGCCATGTTGCCTTGTGCTCGGATCACCGTCGGCCAGGGAACGGGCGCGACGTCGAGAAACGCCGATACGGCGACGGTTTCCTTCCGTGGCGCGGCGGCCGACGCGGCCGCGTTCGGCGCCGAGCCCGATTGCTCACGCGGTCCGCATCCGATCATCGATCCGACGAGGACCGCCCCGAGCGCGATCCGGGCGGTCGAACGATCATGACGGCGTCGGTGTGGACGAACGGCGAGCGGCATGCGGCGGATCCGGTGGGAATTCAAGCGGGAGCTTCCAGTCGATATCATGCGCCACGCCGAACCCGATTCCTAGAGCATGCCCGCCGCCAACGAGGAGGTTTTCCCGAATGACGCGCGCCCCAAACGATCGAACGTCGTCGGTGTTCCACGTTGTGCTGGCGAGCTTTATCGGAACCACGATCGAATGGTACGACTTCTTTCTCTACGGAACGGCCGCCGCGCTCGTGTTCAACAAGCTGTTTTTCCCGAACATCGAACCCTGGGCCGGAACGATGGCCGCCTACGGCACCTATGCGATCGGATTCTTCGCGAGGCCTTTCGGCGGAGTCCTTTTCGGCCATTTCGGCGACCGGATCGGGCGCAAGTCGATGTTGGTCACGACGCTCATGATGATGGGAATCGCGACGTTTCTGATCGGCCTGCTACCGACCTACGGCGCGATCGGCATCGCGGCCCCCGCCTTGCTCGTACTGCTCCGGTTCGCGCAGGGAATCGGTGTCGGAGGCGAATGGGGCGGCGCCGTATTGATGGCCGTCGAGCACGGCGACGGAGGTCGGCGGGGACTTTACGCGAGTTGGGTGCAGGCCGGGGTTCCGGCCGGCCTCTTGCTCGCGACCGGCGCGTTCGCCGTCTGTTCGCGGTTGTTCACACCCGAACAATTCCTCGACGGCGGATGGCGCATTCCTTTCCTCCTTGGCATCGTCCTGCTCGGAGTCGGCATGTTCATTCGGGTGAGAGTATTCGAGAGCCCGGTTTTCGCGGCGGCGCGGAACGCGGGGAAGGCCGAGGCGATCCCGGTCCTCGGCGCGTTGCGGCGCCACCCCCGCAATGTGCTGCTGGCGATGGGCGCTCGTTTCGCGGAGAACGCGTCGTTCTATATCTTCAGCGTATTCGTCTTGACCTTCGCGACGCAGGCGAGGAAGGTCCAAGAGTCCGAAGTCCTCGCGGGCGTGCTCATGGGCGCGAGCGCGCAGTTCGTCGCGATTCCCCTGCTCGGCGCCCTTTCGGACCGGGTCGGGCGTCGACCCGTTTATCTTGCCGGCGCCGCGTGTCTTGGCCTTTTTGCGTTTCCGTTCTTCCGGCTCGTCGCCACCGACGAACCTCGACTCATCCAAACGGCGATCGTCATCGGATTGCTCATCCATGCGATGATGTACGCGCCGCAGGCCGCCTTCTTCTCCGAGCTTTTTGGAACACGTGTCCGGTACTCGGGCGCGTCGATCGGCTACCAACTCGCCTCGCCGCTCGCCGGCGGCCTCGCGCCGCTCATCGCGACCGCCCTGCTTCGAAAAAGCGGCGGGGATCCCGCGCCGATCGCCGTCTATTTGATCGTGATGGCCGCCATCACGCTGGTTTCCGTGGCCCTGGCCTCCGAGACGCATCGCCGATCGCTCCACGACGACTCCTAGCCCCCCCGCCCCTTGAAAACGTCCGCTCGGCGAAGCCCGCGGGCGATGCTAAGATGGAGTCGCGCGGGCGGTCGGCTATGGAACCGACCGCCGGCTCCGATCGATGAACAACCGGGTTCGCGCCGTTGGCGGGGCGCATCGGGTCGCGGGGCGGGGGAGGGAGCGGTATGGGGTTCGGCGACTATACGGCCGACGATTTCGGGCACAGCCCGTTGATGTTCTACTTTGAGGTCACGCAGGCGTGCGACCTGGTCTGTCGGCATTGCCGCGCGTCGGCCCAGGAGATCGCGCATCCCGGACAACTCACCACGGACCAGGCCCGCGCGCTCATCGATCAGATCGCCGCGTTTCCGAAACCGCCCTCGCTCGTCCTGACGGGCGGCGATCCGCTGAAGCGCCGCGACCTCTTCGAACTGATCGCGCATGCGGCCGAGTGCGGACTGCACGTTGCGTTGACGCCGTCCGCGACGCCTCTCGCGACCCGCGACGCGCTCGAACGGGCCCAAGCGGCCGGAGTTCGGAGGATCGGTGTGAGCCTGGACGGCGCCGACGCGCCGACGCACGACGCGTTCCGAGGGTGGCAAGGCAGCTTCGATCGCACGCTCCTGATGATGGCGGATGCCCGCTCGCTCGGACTCCCCGTCCAGGTGAACACCACCATTTCGCGGCGCAATTTTCCACAACTCGATGCGATGGCGGACCTCCTTTCCACCCAGGGGATTGCCATGTGGGCGGCGTTCTTCCTGATTCCCGTCGGCCGGGGCGTTCTTGAGGAACGACTCCAGCCGCTTGAATATGAGATCGCGTTCGAACGCCTTTTCCACCATGCGGGAACCCAGCCGTACGCGGTGAAGACGACCGAGGCGCCCCATTATCGCCGATTCGTCATGGAACACGGCGCGAACCCGCTCGACGGCCCCCGCGGCGGCCTCCTCGATCGGCCTCGCGGCGCGGACGCTCGGCATCGAGCGCCTTTGGGAATCGGGGACGGAAAGGGCATCGTGTTCGTCGGTCACACGGGCGAGATCTATCCCTCGGGGTTCCTTCCGCTCGAATGCGGACGCTTTCCGACCGACTCGGTTATCGACGTCTATCAAGACCATCCCACGTTCCGCGCCCTTCGGGACCCCGATCGTTTTCAACCGAAGTGCGGCGTCTGCGAGTACCGCCATGTATGCGGCGGAAGCCGGGCCCGCGCGTACGCCGCCACCGGCGATCCGCTCGGCGAGGAACCGGATTGCCTGTATCTTCCCGTCGAGTCGGCCGAGGTGATTCGCGTACCGGCGAACACGGCGACGTGACGGGAATGGCCGGTCCGTCGTTCGTCATCCCGCGATTGAGGGCTCCATGCGAATCAACCCGGTCAAGCGGAAACTGGCGTCGGGCGGCGCGTCGCTCGGGACGTTCATCTTCGAGTTCAACACGTCGGGGACGGCGAGGATCGCGGCGGGCTGCGGCGCCGAGTTTGCGTTGGTCGACATGGAGCATACGGGCTGGAGCGTCGAGTCGATCCGGCGGTGGATCGCGACGGCGCGCGGAACCGAACTGGTTCCGCTCGTCCGCGTCCCGGCGACCGAATACCACTTCATCGCGCGGGCGCTCGATGTCGGCGCGGCCGGAATCATGGTGCCGATGATGGAGTCGGCCGGTCAGGCCGCTTCGGCGGTCGCCTGCGCCAAATATCCGCCCGTCGGACGCCGCGGAGCAGCCTTCGGCATCTCGCACGACGACTATTCCGGCGGCGATATCGTCGACAAGATGCGATCGGCGAACGACGAGACGCTGATGATCGCGCTGATCGAATCGGTCGCGGGAATTGCGAACGTCGATGCGATCGCGGCCACCGAAGGCCTTGATGTCCTTTGGCTCGGCCATTTTGATCTGACCTGTTCGATGGGCATCCCGGGCCAATTCGACCATCCCCGTTTCGTGGAGTCGGTCGAGAAAATCCTCGACGCGTGCCGGCGGCACGGCAAGACGGCGGGGTTTATGGCCTCCGACGTCGATGCCGGGAAACGGCGATTCGCCCAGGGGTTCCGGATGCTGGCCTACGGCGGCGACCTGTGGCTCTATCAAACGGCCCTGCGGCACGGCATCGACGAACTCCGCCGGTCGATTCCTTGAGCCGATCGAGGTACGGATCGACGGGGGCGCGACGATGGGTCGCCGTTCAAGGCGCCTGGGTCTCGTGGGTTCGACGCGAACGGGTCCCGCAAACTCTTCGGCGGCAACGTCCAACCGCGACCGGCCGTTTTCTTGCGGAATGACGGGCCGGAACCCGCGCCGCGCGCGGTTACGGTCTTTCCGTGGGGCCATTTGTCCAAGGGACTCGGCGACGCTAAACTGACGGGAATTCGCGCCGGGTCCAACGCACGGAGAATCGCCATGGCCCATTCCCGCCACGCGCTGCTTCCCTTCCTATCGTGGTTGTTCATCCATGGCGCCGCGTTGGCTCAGGAAGCCGGCGAGGCGAAGGCCCATCCGCAGGCGAAACTCGAAACGGCGATCCCCGCCGCGATCAAGGTGCTTGAGAACAAGGACTACGTGCTCTTCTTGAAGACCTTCGCAGGCAAGGACGACCGCAAGTTCATCATGGAGAATGGCGGATTCGAGTCGTTCGCGATGGAGTGGGGCGAGTCGAAAGCGGGCATCCTGCTCAATGTGCTCAAGTCCATTCAGGACCAAGAACCCGAGATGAGGAAGGAAGGCGCCGAGGCCGTCTACAAGATACCGGAATCGGTCAAGTCCTTGGGTAAGAAGAAGGTCGTGGTCTTCGCGCGGGTCGACAATCTGTGGTACCTCTCGGATTAAACCGTTCTCCGGCGCCGGCAACCGGTTCGTTGCGCGCGGTTGGAGGTTGGCGACGTCTGGCCGGACTGGCCGCGTGCGCCATGGCCGGCGGCGTTTCCGGGTTCGGATCTTGGTTCGGACCGATCGGAAGAACGCATGAGCCCGGCGCCGCCGAAACGCGAACCGATCCCGTGCTGGGTCCGGATGCGACACCCGTCCTGCTCCAAGAGACGGGAGCCGGGGAAGGCCCCGCGTGGCATCCAAGCCTGGGGCTCATGACAAGCGGCAACGGGCACATCTATCGACGCGATCTTGACGGCAACGTGACCATCTACCGTGAAAACGCGGGCACGAACGGACTGCTTTACGATCGCGCCGGGCGCCTGATCGCATGCGAACCCGTCGCGCGGAGCGTCAGCCGATGGAACGACGACGGAACACGCACGGTGCTCGCCGATCGATTCGACGGAAAGCCGTTCAACCAGCCGAACGACCTGGCGATCGACTCGCGCGACCGGATCTACTTCACGGACCCCTGCTACGGGGATCGCTCGCGGATGGAAATGGTCGATGGACAGGGACGCAAGATCGAGGGCGTCTACCGGATCGACCCGGACGGGCGCGTGGTCCGCATCCTCGATCGCGAGGTGGAACGTCCGAACGGCATCGCGATCAGCGCCGACGACAAGTGGATGTATGTCGCCGACAACAACAACGACACGGTCGGAGGCGCGCGCAAACTCTGGCGATTCGCGCTGCGTCCGGACGGCACGGTCGATCCGGCGACACAATCCCTGCTTCACGATTGGAAGACGACGCGGGGCCCCGACGGAATCAAGGTCGACGCCGAGGGCCGTTTATTCGTCGCGGCGGGACGGAACGGACAAAACGCGCCCGCGGAAACACAAGAGCAACCAACGGCCGGCGTCTATGTGTTCGCTCCGGACGGCCAACTGCTGACCTTCGTCGGGATTCCACGCGACGAAACGACGAATTGCGCTTTCGGCGGCAACGACCTTCGGACGCTCCACGTCACGGCCGGCGGAACCTTGTGGAGCCTGCGCGTGACGACGCCCGGGCGCCCCGCGTGGCCTTCTCCCTAGCCCACCATCCTCGCGGAATCCTCACGGTCCGCGCGACGGGTATTGTTTTTCGCACGCGCGCCGTGCGAGACTAGAGGCCGTGGAGGCGATCGAGGCCAGGATGGGCCGTCGAGGGCCGCGATGCGCCGCGGGCCCTTTTCGTTGTTCGAGGTGCCGCATGACGACCGCCGTGTTGAGCCGCCCGACGCTTGTCCTCAATCGGAATTGGCAGCCGGTCGGCGTCGCGGCCGTCGCCCGATCGTTGACGCTCGTCTTCAATGGCGCCGCGATGATCGTCGATCCCGACGACTTTCGCCTCTACAACTGGGCGGACTGGTCGCGACTTACTCCCCAGGAAGGCGAACCGTGCATTCGAGCCGTCACCTTTCGACTGCGCGTTCCCGAAGTGATCACGCTCAACCACTATGATCGCATCCCGGCGAAGACGGTGACGTTCAGCCGCCGCAACATCTACAAGCGCGACAAGTACACCTGCCAGTATTGCCATGCGCGCCCGCGTTCCGACGAACTGACCATCGATCATGTGATCCCCAGATCGCAGGGAGGAACGTCGACGTGGGAGAATTGCGTGCTCGCGTGCCTGGACTGCAATGCGCGCAAGGCGAACCGCACGCCCGAGCGGGCCGGAATGCCGCTCCTGCGCAAGCCCGAACGGCCCGCGTGGAAGCCGATGTACGTATGGCACAATGTTCGCATCGCGAGCTGGTCGCGGTTCCTCAGCGAGGCCTATTGGAACGTCGAACTCGAGGAATAGCGGAGATCGCCGGTCGTGGATCCTCACCGCCGACGCCTTGTGGCTTCGGCGCGCGGACCGACCGATTCCTCGCGAACGACTTCGCACTCGGCGCGGGCCTCGCCGACAACGGCGACGCGTCCTACCACGGCGCCTTCACCGGTTTGGAATGGGCCTGGTAGGCGCGTTGCGGAGCTCCCGTTTGGCCCGCCGCCTTCGTCGTTCCCGCGCGAGACGATCCCGCGTCCCGATTGGGCGGCGCACGACACGGGGTCCGGCCCGCGCGAGTCACGGGACGATCGGACCGGGCTCGAAATCGGTCGGCGATACCCACCCGGCCCGGACTTTTTCTCCGCGCAGGTATCGCTCGTAGAATCCGCGGGTTTCCTCGTTCGCGTACGGGAACGCCTCAAAGACCCCGCCTCGCCCGTCCATGCGCGGGTCAAGCTGCTCGGTCAACTCCCCGATCATCCGCGACGCCAGTTCCACTTTCCGCGAGGCGAACCGGGGGTCGGTCGACAAATCGACCAGACAGTCGGGATCCTGTTTCAAGTGATACAATTCTTCCGCGACCCGTTTGCCGAAACATCGACGCCACGATTCGACGTCCGTTCCGGTTCTCCGAAGCGTGAGGACTTCGGTCTTGGTAGGGCCTCCGTCGCAATTGAGATAACCCGTCTCCGGATTGCAGGCGGGCCAGCGATCGGGTTCGTAATTGCGCAGATAAAGCCAATCCCCTTGGACGATGCCCCGAATCGGATATCCCTGATCGGCCGGGCGTCCGACATCATGGCGTTCCTTTCCGATCAGTACATGATCGCGGGCGGGATCGGGCGGACTATCCGAGCCGATCGGTTCGGCGAACAGGTCGCGAAGACTTCGGCCCGTGATCGGTTGCATGCCGGATTCGGACGAGGAGATTCCCGCGACGTCGAGAAACGTGGGCGCGAGATCGATCAAGCTCACGAACTCCACGACCCGGCGGCCGGGTTCCCGGATTCCCTCGGGCCATCGGACGGCGAGGGGCACATGGTTGGACGCGTCGTACGCCTGGCCTTTGACGCGGGGAAACGGCATGCCGTGATCGGACGTCACAACAACGAGCGTATTCGCGAGTTGCCCGCGTTCTTCGAGTATCGCGAGCATGCGGCCGAGATGTTCGTCAAAATGCTCGACCTCAAACGCGTAGTCCAGCATGTCCGTGCGAACGGTCTCGTTATCGGGCCAATAGGCGGGAACGCGCGGAATGTCTTGCGGTTTCTTGCCGCCCTTTCGAATGCCCGACTGGTACTCGTAGCCGCGATGGGGTTCGAGCGCGCCGTACCAGAAACACCAGGGTCGATCGGTGGGCGCGGCGTCGAGGAACTCGCGGAAATTGGCGGCGTAGTCGTTGTTCGCGATGCCCGAGGAGGGCGGCTTGGCCTTGCGCGCGTTGTGCATCGAACCGGTCATCGCGCGCGGCGCGCCCGATGCGTCGTTCGCGACTCCTGGTCCCCAGCCTTTCGCCGTCGCGCCGGCGAAATAGCCGTGTGAGCGGAGCGAGTCCACATACGTCGCGAATCGTTCGGGAAAGAAACAGATGTGGTTGCAGGCGGCGTCGAGCTGCCAGGAATTGCGCCCGGTGAGCAGGCAGGCGCGCGACGGCGCGCACTTCGCATTCGGTGTGTAGGCGTTTTGGAACAGGATGCCTTCGCGCGCGACGCGGTCGAACGCCGGCGTGCGCACCCATGGACAACCGTACGCGCCCGCGTGCCCGAACGACCAGTCGTCGGCGATCGCGACCAGGATGTTCGGCACACGCGGCCGGAGCCCTTCATCGGCGATCGCGGCCGAGTCGGCGAACATGCCGAACATGGCGAACATGGCGAACATGCATGACGCGAACAATCCGAACGTTCGCGAGCCGGAAGGGTCCGCCATGGACATGCGCCGATTCCCGTTTCGTGGCGTGCGTCGGCAAGGGCCCCAGCCATGCGACTCGCGCGATCTTGTCCGCGCCCTCGCGCCGTGTCAATCCGATATGCCGGCGGATGCCGGCCGTCGCGTTCGTCGGCCGTCATCCCTTCCGCGTACAAGGCCCTATGGGAACGATCGGTTCTCCCGGCTCCGCCAATAGCCAAGGAACTCGCGGGGCACGGTCTATTGACGGGCGGTCATGAGGCTCGGCATGCTAGTCGGTGCGAGATCCAAACCCGTTCGCTTGTTCACGAGGAGACGACGATGGGCGACAGGAAGCACCGCGCGGAATCCGGGGAGTGGCGCATCGACCGTCGCCATCTGTTGAGGACGGCGACCGCGGGTATTGGAGGACTCGCCGCCGGATCCCACGGCGCGTTCCCGCGAACGGTCCGCGCGCATCAGCCCAAGTCCAATCCGATCGTGATCGAGAACGCGCTCGAAGGAAGCGACGATTGGCAGCTCACGCGCGTGCGAACCGAACGGGACGGCGGGCTGCGGTGCCAGTGGATCGAGGGTTACTGTTCGCGGCAGAGCGTCGCGGCGGGGGATTCGCTCGACATCATGGTCTCCACCGATCCGGCCGAGAAATTCAAGATCGAGATTTTTCGGACCGGCTACTACGGAGGCCGCGGCGCGCGGCGGATGGCGACGCTTGGCCCTTTCGACGGCGAGCCGCAACCGATTCCCGAAGTCGGACCGAAACGGATCCGCGAATGCCGGTGGGAACCTTCGGTGAGCGTTCGAATCCCCGAGGATTGGCTGAGCGGCGTTTATCTTGGGCGGCTCACGACCCTTCCCGCCGACGAGAACGCCCCGTACTGGCAGTCGTACGTCGTCTTCATCGTGCGCGACAGTCGACCCGCCGACATACTCCTGCAGTGCTCGGACAATACGTGGCAAGCCTACAATCAATGGCCCGACGGCTACTCCGTCTATACGGATCCCAAGGGAAACCAGGGCCCGTGGTCCGATGTCAGCTTTGATCGACCCTACGCCTCGTATTCCCAGATCTACGAGAACCCCCTGTCGATCGGATCGGGGGAATGGCTTTGCTTCGAGTTCCCATTCGCCTACTGGCTCGAATCCCAAGGGTACGACGTCGCGTATTGCTCGAATCTGGACATGATCTCGCCCGATCGCGGCCTGAAATGCAGGACCTTCCTGAGCGTGGGGCACGACGAATACTGGGATATCCGCCAGTACGAGAGCGCGATCGCGATGCGCGACGCCGGCGTCAGTTTGCTCTTCTTTTCGGGAAATTCGGTCTGTTGGGTGAGCCCGTTCCGGGCCGGCGCGAACGGTCGTGAAAACCGGATCATCTTCCGAGGCGGACCGTACGGCGGACAGCACACGTGGGCGACCCTGCGCGAAAAAGACCACGGTCCGTTTCCCCACCGCGGTCCGGACGAAGGCTATCTGATGGGGGCTCGGAACATCGATCCCGTCAACGGCGGCGGCGATTGGATCGTCACCAAGCCCGAGCACTGGATGTTCGAGGGCACGGGCATGAAACGAGGGGATCGCATTCCCGGCTTGATCGGCTGGGAGTACCACGGTGATCCGCCAGCCGACCTGCCCGGCCTCGAAGTGGTCGCGGCGGGCACGGCGTGGCAAGGCGGCGTACGACGGCAACAGTGGACCGCGACGATCTATCCGGGGCCCAAGGGGAATTTTGTTTTCAACGCGTCGACCATTTTCTGGTGCCAGGACTTGGGGGCCCCGCCTGGGCATATGCTGCCCTGGTCGCACTGGAGCCGGCCGCACGGTCCGGACCGGCGGGTCCAGCGGATCACGGCGAATCTCCTGAATCGGGCGATCGGGCCCTGAATGCGCGATCCGGAATAAAATGTCCGCTCGTCGGGATCCGCCGCATCCGTTTTGGACTATCTTTCCCTATGGACTCTGAAAAAGGCCCATCGAGCGTCCCGGCAAGCGCCGCCTCCGGCGGCTCGACGTCGCGGCGCCCCAACGCGCTGAGACGACTGTATCATTGGGTCCTCCATTGGGCGGAAACCCCGTACGGGACACCGGCGCTTGTTGTCCTTTCGTTCGCGGAAAGCTCGTTTTTTCCGATTCCGCCGGACGTCCTGCAGATCGCGCTATCCGTCTCGAAGCCGAGGCGTTCCTACTATTACGCGGCGGTCTCCGCGGTCGCGTCCGTGCTTGGCGCGCTGGTTGGATATTGGATCGGTTGGGCGGCCTGGTCGGTAGTCGGTGATTTCTTCCTCGCGGCCATCCCGGGTTTCTCGCGCGGGAACTTCGAGCATGTCGGAAGGCTCTACGAGTCGAACGCGTTTATCGCCATCCTGGGCGCGGCGTTCACTCCCATTCCGTTCAAGGTCTTCACCGTCACGGCCGGCGTCTTTTCCGAGTTCGTGCCGCTCGGCACCCTGATCGGCGCGTCGGTGATCGGCCGTTCCGCGCGGTTCTTCCTTGTGGCCACCGTGCTGTTCTTTTTCGGGCGGGCCGCGAAAGACCTGCTCGAAAAGTACTTCGAGGTCGCCACGCTCGTCCTGTTCGCGCTCGCCGTGCTTGGCTTCGCCGCGATCAAGGTCCTTCTCTGACGCGCGGCGCGGGCGGGTCGATCGCGCGGGTCGTGGGGTTCGTCGAGGGGAATTGCGTGACGCCGCCCGGGCCACCATACTGCTGGGCACTTCGCGCGCCTCGCGCAACGGGTACGGTACCCCAGCGCGGCGACCAGGGCCGTTTTGGGTGGCCGAATCGCGCCTCCGGGATTCGGCCCGTCCAAAGGCCCGCGATCGCGCCCAGGGGACGGTGGCCATGCATTCGTTCGACGACATTCCCACTTCAAAAAATCTCTCGGACTCCGCATCCGGGCCGTGGCACACCCAGCTCACGCGATACCACTGGTTCGTGCTGGCCGTCGCGGCGCTCGGCTGGCTCTTTGACACGATGGATCAACAGCTTTTCGCACTCGCCCGAGTGCCGGCGATGAAGGACCTTCTTGTCGACGCGAGTGGAGTCGCTCCCGACGACGGCATGGTCGCCCGTTACAGCGGATACGTGACGTCGATCTTCCTGATCGGGTGGGCGAGCGGCGGAATCATCTTCGGGATCCTCGGCGACAGGATCGGCCGAGCCCGCACGATGATGCTCACCATCCTCGTCTATTCGATCTGCACCGGCCTGAGCGCATTGTCGGTCGGCTTTTTCGACTTCGCCTTCTATCGTTTCATCACGGGCCTTGGCGTGGGAGGCGAATTCGCGGTCGGCGTTTCGCTGGTCGCCGAAGTGATGCCCCACAGCGCGCGCCCATTCGCGCTCGGCCTCCTCCAAGCGCTGTCGGCGGTCGGCAATATCACGGCCGCGTTCATCAGCATCAGTCTGGGCTATCTGGAGGAAACCGGGGCGGTTGACGACGCGTGGCGCGTCATGTTCGTCATCGGCGCGATCCCCGCGCTGCTGGCGCTCGTGATCCGGGGCCGCTTGAAGGAACCCGAGCAATGGAGGCACGTCAAGGAACGGAGCGATGTGGCGAAGAAGGCGGGGTCCTACGCCGAACTCTTCCGGCATCCCGTCTGGCGACGGCACGCGATTCTCGGAATGCTGCTCGCGTTCTCCGGTGTGGTCGGGTTGTGGGGCATCGGTTTCTTCAGCTATGACCTCGTTCGGCTCGTGCTTCGTAAAACGTTCGAGGAGCAGGGACTGGAAGGAACGGCCCTCGCGGGCAAGCTGACGTACTGGGCCGGAATCACGTCGGTCATGCTGAACGCCGGCGCGTTCTTCGGAATCTATGGCTTCGCGCAAGTGACTCAGTTCACCGGCCGGAAACCGGCCTTCGCCGTCTCGCTCGTCGCCGCACTGGCGAGCACGGTCGTGGTGTTTTGGAAACTGTCCGAATTCCACGAGATCTTCTGGATGATTCCGCTCATGGGCTTCTGCCAGCTCGCCCTTTTCGGCGGATACGCGATCTATTTCCCCGAGCTCTTTCCGACGCATTTGCGCAGTACGGGCACGTCGTTCTGCTACAACGTGGGTCGAATCGTCGCCGCGGTCGGTCCGGCCGCGCTGGGGCTGTTGACGAGCAAGGTATTCGACGAATACGCCGAGCCGATGCGGCTCGCGGGCGTCACGATGTGCGTCGTGTTCCTGGTCGGACTCGTCGTCCTGCCGTTCCTGCCGGAAACGAAGGGGAAACCGCTACCCGAGTAGGAGCGGGCCGATGGGCCCGTCATGAGGGGAGTTCATAACCCGGACGGCGAGACCGGTCGACGAGCGCATTGGCCTGCGGATCCGAGGGAAACGTCTCGGTCGCCGGATCCCACGTCAGCTTCCTCTCCAGCCTTCGCACGATGTTCGCCAAATGGCAGACCGTGATCGACCGATGTCCGATCTCGACGTCGGCGACCGGCCGTTCCCGAGTGCGAATGCAATCGAGCCGATTCCAATTCGGTCGTTGGGTCCGACGAACCCTCGGCCGCCCAGGACCGAACGCGGAAGAAACAGGGGCGCGCCGATGCCCGCCGATACTCGACCCAACCAATCGCGCCGTGACACCGCGCCGGAACGGGACTTCGGCGCCGTGGTCTGCGATTCCGCCATCGGTCGATCTCCTTGACACGCATGTCGATCGTTCGTTCGGCAATATACTACCCCACGCAGCGCGGTGGTACTCGTGCTCGTGCACGACTCGCCGTTTCGCTTGGCGCCGCGATGGTCGTTGCGTCAATGGAGCGCGTTCCCTACAAATACGAAAATCCCGCATGTCGGGACGTAACGACCACCGGGCCGAGGTTCGCAATGAACTCGATTTGGTTGATTCTCACGGCGCTCGCGGCGTTCGCCGTGGCCTATCGTCTCTACGGAGCTTTTTTGGCCGCCAAGGTCGCCGTGATCGACGACAGCCGTCCGACGCCCGCCCATCGGTTGAAGGACGGCGTCGACTACCACCCCACCAAACGGCTTGTGTTGTTCGGCCATCATTTCGCGGCGATCGCGGGGCCCGGCCCGCTGATCGGGCCCGTTCTTGCGGCGCAGTGGGGCTATTTGCCGGGCTTTTCCTGGATCGTGGTCGGCGCCTGCCTCGCCGGCGGCGTCCACGATTTCGTCATCCTCGTCGCATCCGTGCGACATGACGGATTGACGCTTCCCAAACTGGCCCGCAATCTGATCGGTCCGATCGGGGGCATCACGACGGCCATCGCGACGCTGTTCATTGTGATCGCCGTCTTGGCGAGCGTGGCCATTGTCGTGGTCAAGGCGCTCAGCCACAGTTCGTGGGGCATGTTCACGATCCTCACGACGATCCCCGCCGCGCTCGTCACCGGGTTTTGGATGTACCGACTGCGTCCCGGGCGCGTGGGCGAAGCTTCGATCCTTGGCGTCACCATCGTCCTCTTGGGTGTCGTCTTCGGAAAGCCGTTCGCCGATTCGACGTTCGGCTCCCATCTCGTCTTGAGCGAATCGACGTTGTCGATCCTCTTGCCCGCCTATGCGGCCGTGGCGTCGATCCTGCCGGTCTGGGTGCTCATGTGTCCCCGCGACTACCTGAGTTCCTACATGAAGATCGGCGTCATCATCGTCCTCGCGGCCGGGATGCTTGTTGCTCAACCGCATCTGGCGATGCCCGCGACGACCCATTTCACGGCGGGAGGCGGACCGGTGGTTTCGGGAGCGGTTTGGCCGTTTGTCTGCATCGTGATCATGTGCGGCGCCCTCTCCGGCTTCCACGCGCTCATCGCGTCGGGCACGACTCCGAAGATGATCAATCGGGAATCCGACATGCCGTCGATCGGATACGGCGCGATGGTTCTCGAAGGCTTCGTCGCGCTGACCGCGCTGGTGGCGGCCTGCGCGCTCGAACCGGGCGACTATTTCCGCATCAATACGCCTCAGCGGACGACGGCCGAACAGGCGCGGTACTCGTCCATCCTCGCGTCGTCGCGCGCCGATCACCAATGGGACCTCACTCCCCAAGAGCTGCCCACGCTCGAACAGGACCTCGCGTCCGGTTGGGGCTCGGCGAAGGAACCGCCCTTGCTTGGACCGCTCGAAACGGGCGTGCGCGAAAAACTCGGCGGACGCACGGGCGGCGCCGTGACGCTGGCGGTCGGCATGGCGAAGGTGTTTTCGAGCCTTCCGGGCATGGATCACTTGATGGCGTATTGGTACCACTTCGTGATCATGTTCGAGGCGCTCTTCATCCTCACGCTCCTCGAAACGGGAACGCGCGTCGCGCGATTTGTCTTTCAGGAGTCGGTCGCCCAGTTTCGTCCCGACGCCGCGATCGGCCATCGACCCAAATGGGGCCTGAATGTCGGCATGAGCCTCTTGGTCTGCTTCCTTTGGGGCGGCCTCCTCTACATCGGCAACCTGGAAACGCTCTGGCGCATGCTCGGCATCGCCAACCAGTTGCTGGCCACGATCGCGCTCGCCGTCGGCACGACCTATTTGCTCGTATACGCACCGAAACGGCGTTACGCGTTTTGCACGGCGATCCCTCTGGCCTTCACCGTGCTCACCGTGTTCACGGCGGGCGTGCGGAGTATCGGCATGTGGTGGGTGAAACCCGAATCCCGGCCGATCGACGCGTTCCTCACCAAGCTCGCGTGCGTCCTGGTGGTCGTCATGCTCGCCCTTTCGGCGGTCATCGTCGTGGACGCGGCGCGCCGCTGGCGGAACATCCTGAGCTCGCCTTCCGCCGACCGCTAAAAAAAAGAAGGCCATCGATGGGGCAGGGATCGATGGCCTCGCGTCCGGCGGTTGGGGCAGACAACCCGCCGGCCGTTGTGCCGCCATCGTATTCCTTCCGGGAACGCCGTGCAACGCGATTCGCGCGACTTTTTTCCGCCTTTTCGCGATGGCGCGGCGTTCGCGTTTTGGAACGCGAACACCTCCTCGGCCCGGCATGGTCGTCCCGTCCGTCACAGCCCTCGCGATCGGATCGACCGGTGCGGACCCGTTGATGCGTCGGTGGGCCGATTCCGTCTTGCCCCGGTTCGTCGGATGGGTCGGCCTGGAATCGAGGCGTGCCGCCGTCGCGTGACGGTGATTCGTCCGGAATGCGGCGGGAGCCGGCGAAAGGGCGTCCCTTTCTTGCCCGGCTCCTTCCGCCGCGCGCCGAATCGAGACCTACGATTTCCAAGGAACTCCGTCACAAACACCCGGTTTGCGTCGCGGCACGGGCCGCGCGTCAGGGACCCCGTTTGACCGGGTTCGATTCACGCCGAGCCCTCCGCACCGATGGAAACGACCATGGAAACGAACCGCGGCACACTCGCCCCGCGCGACGTCTTTCGAATCCTTTTCCGCCACAAATGGAAGTTCACGTTCGTCTTCACGGCCATTATGGTCCTCGTCGTCGTCGGGCTGGTCGTTTGCCCGCGCACGTATGTCTCGGAGTCCAAGCTATTCGTGCGGATGGGGCGCGAGAGCGTCGGTCTCGACCCGTCGGCGACGGTCGGCGCCACGATCGCTATCCAGGACTCGCGCGAAAGCGAGATCCGATCGGTGATCGACGTGCTCGACAGCCGGGTGATTCGCGAGCGCGTCGTCGCCGCGTTGGGCGCCGGTCCCATCTTGCATCAGTCGGAGGACAAGCCGGCGTCGGAAGTGAACGAGGCCGGGTTCAAGGTTCGGGCCTGGGTCAAGGCCGCCCTGGGGACATTCATGCCGACCGACGAGGTTTCGGACGACGAACGCGCGATCCGCGTGCTCGAGGACTCGGTCGACGTCGAGGCGGGCAAGAAATCCAACGTGGTCACGATCCGCTGCAAGGCGGGCGCTCCCCGTCTTTCGCAACGGATCGTCGAAGTGTTCGTCGACGCGTATCGAAACGAGCATCGGGCGGTCAACGCGAACGAGTCGTACGCGTTCTTCCAAAAACAGGCGGGAAAGCTGCGCGAAGAGTTGGACGAGGCGACCCGGGAACTCGGCGAGGCCAAGAACGAGCTCGGCCTGACCACCATCGCCGGGCAACGCGAACTGTTCGAGTCCCAGATCACGAATCTGACGAAGGAACAAAGCGACAACGCGTCGTCGATCTCGGCATCGAACGCGAAACTCACCGCGCTGCGATCGAAGCTCGACCCGGCGGACGGGGACTTCATTCCGAGCGGAACAGGGCTGACGCAGTCGTCGATCGACCAGATGCGGGATACGCTCTACAAGCTGCAGATCCAAGAGCGGGAAATGGGCTCGAAATACCACGATTCGCATCCGGCCTTGATCGCCATCCACCAACAGGTGCGCGAGGTGGAGAAGATCCTGGCGAAGCAGGAGCTTTCGATCGAGCTCGCGAACGCCGCGTCGCTCGAAGCACGACGCACGGCGATCGAAACGAGTATCACCGCGAACGCCGATCGCCTGAAACGACTCAACCAAAACGAGGTATCGATCATGCAATTGGAGCGGCGGGTCGAGTTGCTTCGAACGAGCTTCCAGAGCTACTCGGAGAAGGCCGAGCAGTCCCGGGTGGCCCGAGCGCTCGACGAGGAACAACTGACGAATCTGAAGGTCGTGCAGCCCGCGACGTACGTGGCGAAGGCGGTGAGTCCGAAGGTCGCCATCGTGCTTCCGCTGGGTGTGTTCGTCGCGGCGTTCGGCGGACTCGCCGTCGCCCTGCTGTTTGAGTTCTTCGATCACTCGTTCCAGACACCCGAGCAGATCGAATCCCAGCTCCGAGTCCCCGTTCTGATGGCGATCCCGTATTGGAAACAGCGCGGCGTGTCGCTGAATTGACCGTCTCCGAAAACCACCTCGAAACCCAAGCCGCGGGACCGACGCGATGATCGATTCAGCTTCCACCCTGTTCGGGCAACCCGGCGCGGCTTCGTTCGACACCGCCTCGCTCGGGCTTGGCGACTACTACCGAGCCCTCTATTCCCAGGTCCGCAACGCGCTGCGGATCGCGGAGCCGGACAGTGCGACGGTTGGCGTCACCAGTTGCGTTTCGGGTGAAGGCGTGAGTACCGTGTGCCAGAGCGTCGCGATCGCGGCCGCGAACCAACTGCGCAGGCCGGTTCTGCTTCTCGACGCCAAGGAATCGTCGCGCGCACCGGTCGGAGCGACCGCCCAGGCCGCGGGACTCTTCGACATTCTGGCCGGGACGGCGCAGCCCGCCGACTGTGTGCGCCCCGGAACGGCGCGCGACGTTTTCGTCCTTTCCGCCGGGACGCCGCGGGCCGGAAACGGATGTCACTTTCCGGCCGAGTCGTTCATCGAGTTGCTCGCGTTCCTCAAGAAGGAATTCGCGTTCGTGCTGGTCGATCTGCCGCCGTGCAACGAATTGACGAGTTGTTTGCGCATCGCCGGCCTGCTGGACGGCGTGTTGCTTGTGGTCGAGGCGGAACGTGTCCGCAGCCAAGTCGTAGCGCATTCGAGGGACCACCTGTTCCAGGCCGGAGCCCGATTGATCGGAGTGGTGTTGAACAAGCGACGGAATCATGTCCCCGAGTGGCTTTACCGCCGACTCTGAGATGATTCCTTGAAATGGGAGCTACCGAGACGATGGCTGTTTGGAGTTTCGTGCCGGCGCTGGTTCAGCGCCTGATCGGGAACCGCCTGGGCAGCGAACGCATGCTGGACGCGCGCCAGTTCCGGAGCGCGCTCGAACGCGAACGCCTTCGCGCCGACCGGATGGGAACGTCGTTCAGTTTCATTGAATTCGATACGCGTTCCCGTCCCGCCGTATGGACCGAGACGCTGGTCATGACCCTCGAACAGCGACTCCGCCTCACCGACGAGTTCGGGGTCCACGGGCTCGGATTGGGCGCAATCCTGCCGGAAACGAGCGAGGACGCGGCGCGGAATGTCGCCGAGGGGATCGCGCGCGGGTGTCCCGCCGATCCGCCCGTATCGTGGCGCGTCTTCGCGTATCCCGATGTTTCCTCCAACGGAACGTCGAGCGATCGAGGGTCGGTCCGGACCGGCGCGGGCGCGCGGGGAGTCGTGCAGGAGGCGGGGGAACCGGTCGCGACCGGCATGTTGTTTGTGAAGCCGCTTCCGCTCTGGAAACGGGCGATCGACATCGCCGTCGCGTCGATCGGCCTGGTGCTCGCGGGCCCCGCGCTCGCCTTCGCCGCGACGGCGATCAAAGCGACCTCGCCGGGCCCGATCCTCTTCCTGCAACGCCGCACGGGGCTCGGCGGCCGACCGTTCACGATCTACAAGCTTCGGACGATGCGCAACGACGCGGAACGGCTGAAGGCCGGCCTGCGTTCGATCAGCGAACAGGACGGCCCCGCGTTCAAGCTCAAGAACGATCCCCGTGTGACGGCGGTCGGGAAGTACTTGAGAAAAACGTGCATCGACGAACTTCCCCAATTATGGAACGTCCTGCGGGGCGATATGACGCTCGTCGGCCCCCGACCGCTGCCGTGCGACGAATCCGACGGGTGCGCGGTCTGGCAGAAACGGAGGCTCGACGTCACCCCCGGTCTGACATGTATCTGGCAGGTCAATAGCGGTCGTTCGCGTGTCGCGTTCGCCGATTGGATGCGCATGGACCTGCGGTACGTCCGCGGCCGAACCCGCCTGGCCGACGCTAGACTCCTTTGGAAGACGTTTCTCGCGGTCATCCTGCACCGCGCGTCGCATTGATCGACGACGAGCCGTCGATGGAATGCCGATCGGAACGACGGTTCGCCGTCCGACCTCGGCGGGAGAGTCCCGCGGATGAACGGCAACAACCGTCCCGGAGAAGTGGCTCGCTGGAACCGGTGGGGCATCGCATGATCGAAGGCCGTCGCGATGAACCGCCGGAACGTCCGGACTGGCCCGCGGTGGCGATCGGCGTCGCCGTCTGCGCGATTGCGTATTACCTGATCGACCACGGTTTCGCGGTATCGTCGTATCTGGAAACCCCGCAGGAACAGACCGTGGAGCTCGACGACCTGGTCGCCGAGGGCAACGCGGGACGCCGTATCGGGTTCCTGATGCTCGCAACGCTCGGCACGGCCGGCTGCGTCTTTCCGGCTCGCCGCGCGTTCCGTTGGACACCCGCGATCGCCGTCCTATTCGCGTTCCACGTCGGGTGGTGTTATGCGAGCGTCGTTTGGGCCGATGACCGGCCGCTCACGATCCGCCGATTCGGCGTGCTCACATTCCTGGTGCTCGCCGCGGTCGGCATCGCGCGCCGACTTTCCGCGCGCGAGGTCTGTTGGCTTGTGATGGGAGTCGGCCTGGCGCATTGGGCGATCGGTCTTTTCGCCGAGTGCGCGTTGGGCACGTTTCGTCCGTGGGGAGCCGAATACCGTTTCGCGGGAACGATTCACCCGAACAACCAGGGCGTACAACTCGCGGGCGTCGCGCTCGCCGCGTGTTGCCTCGCGAAATCGGTTCGACGCGGCCGGCTCGCATTGATCGCGATCGCGGCGGTCGCGGCGCTGTTCCTTTGGCTCACCAAATCCCGAACGTCGTGCGCCGGACTCGCGCTCGGCGTCCTGATCATCTGGCTCCCGTCCGCGTCCCAAGCATGGAAAGCGGTCGCATTCGTGTTCGCGCCGACGGCGGCCGTCGCCCTGTTGTTGCTCGCGTATCTCTTGAACTGGAACGCGGCCGACCGCATCGCTTCGGTCGCCCTCATGGGGCGAGGCGAGGAAGCGGAGACCCTGACCGGCCGCGTTCCGCTATGGCGTGAGGTCCTCACATACATCGAGGAGCGGCCCTGGTTGGGCTACGGATACGGCGGGTTCTGGAATGTGCCCCGCATGCGCAGGATCTCCGAAAACCAAGGATGGCAAATCGCCCATTCGCACTCGGCCTATCTCGAAACCGTGCTCAACGTCGGCGTCATCGGCGCCGTCGTCCTGTTCGGGGCGATCCTCTTGACCTTCGTGACCGCGACGCGGGCGCATGTTCGATCGGGCGACCCGGGATTCCGGTTCATCAGCGGGTTCACGGCGTTCGCGGCGTTGTATTCCACGACCGACGCGGTCTTCGCGCAGCCCGGTTTCGCGTCGCTCGTTCAGTTCGCGACCGTCGTCCTGGCCGCGTCGACGGGTCCGACGTCTCGGTCCGCTCCGTCGGTGCAAAGGGCGCTTCCGGCATATTCGGTCGAGGAGGCGGGCCGCCGAGTCTCACCCGAGGGCAACCGGATGAACCGGAGGGAATCGGCGCCCCATATTTGAATGCCCCCGCCGCGTGGGCTCCCCGCGAGCCCCGCGCCGAGCGCGCGTCGCGCATCGCGTTCCGCTCTTCGACTGGAGATGCCTCGCCGAACATGGAAATCCACCCGATTCCGATCGACGAATTGACCGCGGATGACTGGGCGGCGTGGGACGCATTGCGAGCCTCGCACGCGATCGAAGGGCCGCATTCGTGCCCCGAGTTCTTTCGGCAAGTCGCGCGCGTCTGTCGCGGCGTGGAGGCGGCGCGGTTCGAGGAGGGGGGGCGGATCGTCGGCTACTTGCCCTATCAGCGAACCTCGGCGAAGGTCGGTGAATCGGTCGCCGGTCCGTTCGCCGAGGAAGACGGCCTTGTCGGTTCGTCCGAACTTCCGGTCGACTTCAACGCCCTGCTCCAGGCCTGCGGTCTTCACCGGTTGTGGCTGCGGCGATGGCGGACCGCCCAGCCTCAGTTCGCGCCGTTCGCGGTCGTCGAGCACGTCGACCATTACCTCGACCTTTCGTCCGGCTTCGACGCGTATCAGCAATCGCGGCGAGCGGCCGGCGTCGATGATGTCCAAGAGACGCGGCGCAAAGCCCGCAAGTTGGAGCGGGAAGGTGATCCGCTGCGGTTCGAGGTTCGCTCCGGCGACACGGGCATGCTGCGCCGCATCCTCGAATGGAAATTCGATCAACTCCGCGAACGCCGCCAATTGAACCCGATGAGGTCGCCTTGGCATTTCGATCTCCTCGAAAGCCTGGCACGATGCCGTCACCCCGATCTTGAGGGAATCGTCGCCGGCGTCTTCTGGAGCGATCGGATGATCGGCGGCGCCATGCTCATCCGCTCCGGCCGCGTCGCGACCGCCTGGCTGCTCGCGTACGATCCCGAATTCCGGCGGCTGTCGCCCGGTTTCCAAGTCACCGTGGCACTCGCGCAGGCCGCCCAATCCCTGGGAATCGAACGGATTGAACTGGGGTGCGGCGACGAGCCTTACAAGCGGCGTCTCGGCTCGGCGTCGAAGCGCGTTTCGGAGGGTATCGTCGCGACGGGCCGTTTCGCGACGTCCGTTCGCCAGGGCATCCTGCGGACGAGGGACTGGCTCAGCCGCTCGGAACGAACGCGGCCCGTCTGGAATCTGTGGCAGGCGTGCCGCGCATCGTTGGCGGGTCGTTCCGAGCCTCCATCGTTTCGAGTAACGACATGAGCCGCGCGATGAATGTCCGTTGATTTCCGTGGATTTCCGTCCAATCCGAGTTTCGAGAGCGAGCATTCCGATATGTTGCATCCTCGTCCCGCGCCGACGGAAGCCATGCGGTGGGCGCCGCCCCCGGCAGCGCCCCAGGCGGCCATTCGCTGCCTTCAGACACGACTCATGGCCCATGCGGCCGTCGGGTTGAACGGTTGTTTCGGTTCGATCGCGGGAAACGCGTTCGGCATCCTGATGTACCACCGGATCGCGCGCGAGCCGGCCCGCGCGCCCCGTCCGACCATCAACGTGACCCCGGAGCGGTTTCGGGCCCAGCTTCGCGGACTGCTCGACCGCGGGTTCCGGTTCCGTCCGCTGCGGAGCGTTCTTGACGACGCGCGAAACGGCCGGATCATTCCGCCGCGCGACGTTGTCGTCACGTTCGATGACGGCTTTGAAAACGTCTATCGCGACGCGGTGCCCGTTCTGAGGGAACTCGCGATTCCCGCGACGATCTTCGTCGCGACCGCGTTCCTTGACAGCGACGAGCCTTACCCGTTCGACCATTGGGGACTCGCGCATCGACATCGTGTTCCACCCGAATCGTACCGCCCGATGCGTCTTCCGCAGTGCCTGGAGCTCAACGACGACCCCTTGATCGAGCTGGCCGCCCATACGCACACGCACCAGGACTTTCGAGGTCGACCGGACGCGTTCGAATACGATCTGCGCGTTTGTCTCGCGTTCCTGAAGAACCGGTTCGGGATCGAGAATCCCACATTCGCGTTTCCCTACGGATCGTTCCATCTGGGCTTTGTCGACGGCGAGCTGATCGCCGCCGCCAAGCGAACGGACGTCGCGTGCGGGCTGACGACGGAAAGCGGCCTGGTCTTTCCGGGCGAAGATCCGTTTCGGTGGGGTCGGATCAACGTGTTTCCTTGGGACTCCGGACGAACGCTCACCGCCAAGTTGAACGGATGGTACACCTGGGCGCCGCGATTGCAGCATCGGTTGATTCACGCCGCGCGGAGGTTGGCTCGACAGGCCGACTCGATAAACACGTCCCGCGCGACTCGGGGCGGCGCCTCCCCCGCGTTCGGCGTCGACATCGAATTCGAACCGGGGCGGACGCGGGATCCGGGAGAAGGTCGCGTCGAGTCCAACGGGGAATGCGCGGACCGCGGCGCATCGGGCGAACGAGCGGCGCCGGGTGTTCGGCCGATGATCCGCGTCGTCGTGCCGACGTTCAATCGAGCGGCCTGGCTGCGCGAGGCCTTGGAGTCCCTCACGCGCCAGGAAACGCGCGGGCGATTCACGTTCGAGATCGTCGTCGTCGACAATGCGTCGTCCGACAACACGCGCGACGTCGTCGAACGGATCGCCGCCGGAACGCCGGTGCCCGTTCACTATCGATACCAGGCGAAGGCGGGAGACGCCCCGACCCGCAACGCTGGAATTCGCGACGCGCGAGGCGAGTATCTCGCCTTCTTCGACGACGACCAACTTGCCGACTCCCGTTGGCTCGTTTCGCTGTTCGACGCGTCGCGAACCACAGGCGCCCTGGTCGTGGGCGGCCCCGTACTGCTCGATCTTCCCGATGCGACACTCCGGCGACTCGACCGAACGTGCCGGCGCGCGCTGAGGGAAGCCGCTTTCTACGAACGGACTCAGCCCTACGCCGGACGCGACATGCCGGGCACCGGCAACGCGCTCGTTGCGCGCCGACTATTCGAACAGGTCGGCCTGTTTGATGAGTCGATGGTGACGGGCGGATCGGACACCGACTTCTTCCATCGCGTGCGGGCGTCCGGCTACGAGCTTTGGTATGCGCCCGAGGCTGTGATCCGTCATCGCATTCCGCCCGAGCGGCTTCAAGAGGATTTTCTGCGGTGGGACGCGAGGTCCGGCGGATCGGGACAAGCCCGGGACGTGGACCTCAAGGAATCCGGCCGACTCGGCGTGGCCCGCCGCTGTGCGCTCCGCCTTCTGTTCGCCGTCGCGGCCGTCGGTCCGGCGCATCTGCTCGCGCGATGGCGCGGCGACGCGGGGCGTATGCTGGGCACCCGCATCCGACTTTGGCGCATTGAGGGATATGCGCGCGCCACGCTCCGCATCCTCGCACCGCGATGGTTCCCCCAATCCACCTATTTCCGTTCGATCGAGTTTCGAAACGGGCGGGTTGTCGCGGCGCGGCCCGAGATCGATCGATCGGAATCCGCCGAACCGTGTCACGCCCCGCGCGTTCCGGTGGACGGCGGCCGTTGCACGGCGACCGATTCGAGTCGGCCGGAGATCCAAGAGGTGGCGTCATGACGGTTCGCGTCCTGCAGATCTTCAATCAGTACCGGAGCGCATTCAACGGCGAGCAGCACGTCGTCTTCCGGACGGCCGACCTGATCGAGCGGCATGGGGGACAATGCCGCAACGTCTTGCGGTCGAGCCAGGAAATCCGCGGCTGGCGCGCGAAGTGGGCGGCCTTCGCGGGCGGCATCTACAATCCGTTCGCGGCGCGACGCGTACTCGACGTCGTCAAGGAATTTCGACCCGACGTCGTCCATGTGCACAACCTCTACCCGCTCTTCTCGCCCTCGGTCGTCGTCGCGTGCCGAAAGGCCGGAATCCCGGTCGTCATGACGCTCCACAATCAAAGCCTGACCTGCCCGCGCGCGGACCATCTCTGCCGAGGCGCCTTGTGCGATCGGTGCCTCGGCGGCCGGGAATATCACTGTGTGTTCCGCAACTGCCGCGGAAATTGGCTCGAAAGCGTCGCGTACGCCGCCCGAAGCGCCGTCGCGAGGCGGTTCGGTTGGTTTCGCAACCACATCACGCTCTTCATCGCCTTGACGGAATTCGCAAGGCAGCGGTTGATCCAGGCCGGATACGATGGGGAGCGGATCGTCGTGCTTCGCAACATGGCGCCCGCGCCGCGCGATCGGCGCGATCCGAGCTCCGGGACGTTCGTGGGATTCGCCGGACGATTGAGCTCGGAAAAAGGCGTCGATACGCTGATCGCGGCGGCGGATGAACTCCGCGAATTGCCGTTCGAGATCGCGGGCGGAGGTCCGTTGTTCGAGTCCTACTGGAAACAGACTCCCGCCAATGTCCGTTTGCTGGGACAATTGTCGCGCAACGACCTGAACGCGTTCTATGACCGAGCCCGCATGCTCGTCATCCCCAGCCTCACCTACGAAATGGGGCCGCTGGTGATCGGCGAAGCGATGAGCCATTCGCTGCCGGTCATCGCGTCGCGCATCGGCGGCTTGCCGGAATTGGTTCGGGATCAAGGCACCGGTCTCTTGTTCGAGCCGGGCAACCCCCTTGATCTCGCGAAAAAGATCCGTCAATTGTGGCGGGATACGGCACTCTGTCGGCGGCTGGGCGCCGCGGCGCGGGAGTCGGCCGAACGGGAATTCGGCGAAGGTCCCTATGCGGCGCGGTTGATGGGCATCTATCGTCGCGCTATGGAAATGGCGGGCAAGCCGGTCCGCGACCGAGCGTCGGACCCGGTCGCCGGGATGTCCGATTCGGATCAGGTACTTGAAGAGGCGGGAGTCTCATGATCGATCTGGGACGATTCAACATCCTGGGAATCCGGATCGACGCCGTGGATTACGCGGCCGCCGTCGACCGCATCGCGAAGGCTGCCCATGAGCGGAAGCCGTGCGCCGTCTCGGCGCTCGCCGTCCATGGTCTGATGACGGGAGCCCTCGATCCGGTACATCGCTTCCGCCTGAATCGATTCGACCTGCTCGTGCCCGTAAACGTCCGGCGGATTGCGTTGGTGGGGGTGTCGGGCGGGGCGGGAGCGGCGGCCTTGCGGATGTCGGCGAACGGCACGGTGCCGGGGGGCAGGGGCGGTGCCGTTGAATCGGGGCGATGGGTGGTCCGGTCAGGCGACGCCCGTCGTCGCCCGTCGCTCCGATTCGGAAAGACGCGGCTCGGAGAGTCGCGCGATAAGAAGGCCTACGAATCGGCGGCGGCTGGATGATGCGGCTGGAGCCGCGGATACCGAGCGTGCCGGTCGTTGGGTCACGTGCTGGTCCGAGGCTTCCACCGATTGGGCATCAGGTCCGCCAATTCCGATTCGGCCGTCGACGGAAGCCGCTTCAGGATGTCCACCAAGTAGGCGTGCGGTTCCACGGCGTTTCTCTTGCACGAGGCGATCAGGCTGAAGTGGATCGCCGCCGCCCGTCCCCCCCGTTCGCTGCCGACGAATTTCCAGTTATTGCGGCCGATCGCGATTCCCCGATGCGCACGCTCGGACACGTTGTTGTCGATCGCGAGCAGTCCGCACTGCGTGAATTGGTTCAACGCCTCCCATTGATTGAGCGTATAGCGAAACGCCTCACCCAGGTCGCTCTTGGGAAGCGTGTTGCCGACCGTCTTGTCGATCCACTCGCGGAACGACTTCAGAATCGGCGCCGTCTCGCGTTGGCGGATCTCGACGATCCGCGCCGCGCGCTCGTCAAGCGTCAACGTACTCCATTCCGTCCTGCGCAGTTTGCGGATCCTCTCCTCCACGGCGTACATGCTCTTGATGAACGCCAGGGCGCACAGCGCGCGGACGTCGCTCTTGGCCGCCTCCTTGTAACGCTTCCGCGCGTGCTGCCAGCAGCCGACCTCGATGATGGCGCCGCCCGAGGGCAGATACAGACCGTCGTAGCCGTTGTAGGCATCCGCCTGCAGATACCCGCGATAGCCCGCAAGGAAGGTGGCCGGACCCACGCGCTCATGCGTGCGCGTGAATTCCACCACCGTCAGCGCATGTTCCTCATCGCCCAGGTAGTTCCAGAACCGGGCCGTGGAACGATGGCCCGTCGCCGGATCCTGCAACTGCACGCGCGTATCATCGGTGTGAATCACTCGGGACGCAAGCACTTCCTCCACGATGCGCCGCCATAGGGGTTGGAGCACCTCCCCAAGCTCCATCATCCAACCGCAGGTGGTCGATCGCGAAAAGTTGACTCCGTAACGCCGGCAAATCTCCTCCTGGCGATACAGCGGCAGATGGTCGCCGTACTTGCTCAGCCAGACATACGCCAGAAGCCCAGGTGCCGCTTCGCAGCTTGGCATGGCCCAGGGCTTCGGCGCGATCACGATCATGGGGCGGGCACGATCGATGGCGGGCGATCCGCCGTCGACCGCGCCGTTCGTTCCATCGGCGATTGCTTCCGTCGGTACGGTCGTCGTGGACGCGACGGGCCCACCCGCCGTCGTCGCCGCGGCTTGCGGCTCGATGGTCCGGGAAAGACCCTCTTCCGGGGTCGACTCCTCGCTTGCCGGTTCGGCATTCGGCTCGCCGCTCTCGGCGGCGTCGCCCGGGCTTCGATGCACGTATTTCTTCTGCACGTGACGCAGCAAGCGCACCACGGCCGCTTGATAGTCGTATTGAAACGTGATGACGTCGGGCAGAGGAATCAGGTTTTCCGGACCCAGATCTTGTTTGAGCTCGTCGGGCAGATCATGGATGATATCCACCTGCTCCAGATTCGCGGGCGGCTTGCGCCGGCCA